>NZ_JACSKV010000009.1:0-2605 GCF_018617775.1 Exiguobacterium sp. ERU653 | reverse complement strand
TAGACTAGATCAAAGCCTCGACCGATTAGTATCATTCAGCTCCACGTGTCACCACGCTTCCACCCATGACCTATCTACCTCATCGTCTCTGAGGGGTCTTTCTTGATTGCTCAAAGGGAAATCTCATCTCGGAGGGGGCTTCATGCTTAGATGCTTTCAGCACTTATCCCGTCCGCACGTAGCTACCCAGCGATGCTCCTGGCGGAACAACTGGTACACCAGCGGTGCGTCCATCCCGGTCCTCTCGTACTAAGGACAGCTCTCCTCAAATTTCCTGCGCCCACGACGGATAGGGACCGAACTGTCTCACGACGTTCTGAACCCAGCTCGCGTACCGCTTTAATGGGCGAACAGCCCAACCCTTGGGACCTACTCCAGCCCCAGGATGCGATGAGCCGACATCGAGGTGCCAAACCTCCCCGTCGATGTGGACTCTTGGGGGAGATCAGCCTGTTATCCCCAGGGTAGCTTTTATCCGTTGAGCGATGGCCCTTCCATGCGGAACCACCGGATCACTAAGCCCGACTTTCGTCCCTGCTCGACTTGTAGGTCTCGCAGTCAAGCTCCCTTCTGCCTTTGCACTCTTCGAATGATTTCCAACCATTCTGAGGGAACCTTTGGGCGCCTCCGTTACTGTTTAGGAGGCGACCGCCCCAGTCAAACTACCCGCCTGACACGGTCCTCCAGCCGGATCACGGCTGCGAGTTAGAGACTCTATACGCAAAGGGTGGTATCCCAAGGGTGTCTCCACCGAAGCTGGCGCTCCGGCTTCACAGACTCCCACCTATCCTGTACATCGCGTACAAAGCCTCAATATCAGGCTGTAGTAAAGCTCCATGGGGTCTTTCCGTCCTGTCGCGGGTAACCTGCATCTTCACAGGTACTATGATTTCACCGGGTCTCTCGTTGAGACAGTGCCCAAATCGTTACGCCTTTCGTGCGGGTCGGAACTTACCCGACAAGGAATTTCGCTACCTTAGGACCGTTATAGTTACGGCCGCCGTTTACTGGGGCTTCGGTTCAGTGCTTCTCTTGCGATGACACATCCCCTTAACCTTCCAGCACCGGGCAGGCGTCAGCCCCTATACTTCATCTTGCGATTTAGCAGAGACCTGTGTTTTTGCTAAACAGTCGTTTGGGCCTATTCACTGCGGCTTATGTTGCCATAAGCGTCCCTTCTCCCGAAGTTACGGGACCATTTTGCCGAGTTCCTTAACGAGAGTTATCCCGCGCGTCTTAGAATTCTCATCTCGCCTACCTGTGTCGGTTTGCGGTACTGGCGCCGACCTCCTCACTAGAGGCTTTTCTTGGCAGCGTGAAATCCGGTGCTTCGCCCTACGGGCTCCACGTCACAGCTCAACCTTGGTGTCGGGCGGATTTGCCAACCCGACGGCCTTGCTGCTTGTCCGTGCACTTCCAGTCGCACGGTCACCTTATCCTTCTGCGTCCCCCCATCGTTCAAACGGTGGTACGGCGGTACAGGAATATCAACCTGTTGTCCATCGCCTACGCCTTTCGGCCTCGGCTTAGGTCCAGACTAACCCTGAGCGGACGAGCCTTCCTCAGGAAACCTTGGGCTTTCGACGGAGGGGATTCTCACCCCTCTTTTCGCTACTCACACCGGCATTCTCACTTCCAAGCGCTCCACGGCTCCTCACGGTACCGCTTCACTGCTGCTTGGAACGCTCTCCTACCATCCCTTACGGGATCCATAGCTTCGGTGGTATGTTTAGCCCCGTTACATTTTCGGCGCGGCGCCACTCGACTAGTGAGCTATTACGCACTCTTTGAATGGTGGCTGCTTCTAAGCCAACATCCTAGTTGTCTGTGCAGCGCCACATCCTTTTCCACTTAACATACACTTGGGGACCTTAGCTGATGGTCTGGGCTGTTTCCCTCTCGACTACGGATCTTATCACTCGCAGTCTGACTCCCGAGTACAAGTTGCTGGCATTCGGAGTTTGACTGAATTCGGTAACCCTGTGGGGGCCCCTAGTCCAATCAGTGCTCTACCTCCAGAACTCTTCACCTCGAGGCTAGCCCTAAAGCTATTTCGGAGAGAACCAGCTATCTCCAGGTTCGATTGGCATTTCACCGCTACCCACACCTCATCCCCGCACTTTTCAACGTGCGTGGGTTCGGACCTCCAGTCAGTGTTACCTGACCTTCATCCTGGACATGGGTAGATCACCTGGTTTCGGGTCTACGACGACGGACTGATGCGCCCTGTTCAGACTCGCTTTCGCTGCGGCTCCGCCTCATCGGCTTAACCTCGCCCGCCATCGTAACTCGCCGGTTCATTCTACAAAAGGCACGCCATCACCCGTTAACGGGCTCTGACTACTTGTAGGCATACGGTTTCAGGATCTGTTTCACTCCCCTTCCGGGGTGCTTTTCACCTTTCCCTCACGGTACTGGTTCACTATCGGTCACTAGGAAGTATTTAGCCTTGGGAGATGGTCCTCCCGGATTCCGACGGGGTTTCACGTGTCCCGCCGTACTCAGGATCCACTCTGGAGGGGATGGGGTTTCGGCTACAGGGCCGTCACCTTCTCTGGCCGACCTTTCCAGGTCGTTCACCTACCCTATCCCTTTGTAACTCCGT
>NZ_JACSKV010000008.1:0-18373 GCF_018617775.1 Exiguobacterium sp. ERU653 | reverse complement strand
TCGTCCTGAGCCAGGATCAAACTCTCCAAAGAATTTGATATAGCTCTTAAATTGACGAAGCTTGCGCTTCATTCAAAAATTGTAAAACTTATTTTTGCCTCATCGTTCAGTTTTCAAAGTTCGTCTGTCGCTCTTGGCGACTTAAATATCTTATCAAGCGAGGGACAAAACGTCAACCACTTTTAAAAATATTTTTTATTTCTTGTCGCTTATCTCGGCGACGTCTATTAATATATCAATAAAATATTAAGTGTGCAACCTTTTTTATAAAAAAGATTATTTTTTTATAAACATGCATTTAAGTTATTTTGCGCTTATTTTTTTCTTCATTATATAAGGCTAAAATTAAACTATGCCTATCTACGTTTTACTTTGAAGTTCAAAATTCCGAATTCATCCTCTTTCGTCCGAAGCGCGAGCCACTTCCCGTTTGCTCTCCGCTTGGAAGTGTGAGCATTCTCTCACTGTAAAGATACAAAAAGGCGAGCCACTGGCTTCGCCTTATGAACGGAGGGATGATAAAGACACGTTTCGCTTTTTCGCTTCTTTCAAATAAAAGAAGTAAAGAGTTTCAGCTTGTTTTACCTGGGCAGCTAACTCTCCCGTGTCTTCAATGCTGACTTCAAGCATTCGACGTTTCGATTCAAACTTAGCCTTTGCTTCTAGTAACTCAGTCAGTAGTCGCTGATCGTAGTCATCTCTTAACGACTTACGAAACCAATTCATAGTTCTCTTCTACCTTCCATCGCCCGAGACAACGTTACTTCATCCGCATACTCTAAATCTCCACCAACCGGCAAACCATGTGCAAGACGCGTCACGCGAATTCCCGTCGGTTTAAGTAGTCGCGATAAATACATCGAAGTCGCTTCTCCTTCAATGTTTGGATTGGTTGCTAAAATCACTTCTTGAATCGCTTCATTCTCTTGCAAGCGTGTCAGCAAGCTTGAAACGTTAATATCCTCTGGACCAATTCCTTCCATTGGACTAATAGCTCCATGGAGAACATGATACTTCCCTCTGTACTCTCTCATCTTCTCCATCGCAATTACGTCTCTTGAGTCTTGGACCACACAAACTACTGTCTCATCCCGATGTGAGTCTTTACAAATTGCGCATGGATCCACATCTGTAATATGACCACATACGGTGCAATATTTAATATCCCGTTTCGCACTGACGAGAGCCTTTGCAAATGTTAACACATCGTCTTCTTCCATATCTAAAATATGAAACGCTAAACGCACCGCGGTTTTCGGACCAATCCCAGGTAACTTCGTAAAACTCTCAATCAATCGCCCAATGGCTTCAGGGTATTGCAACTCGCATCGATCCTTTCTTCACTTAAAAGCCTGGGAGATTCATCCCTTGTGTGAAACGTCCCATCTTGTCATTCACAAGTTGATCCGCTTGCTTCATCGCATCATTAATCGCTGCTAAGACAAGGTCTTGTAGCATATCAACGTCGTCCGGATCGACGACGTCTTCTGCAATGATGACATCTAAGACTTCTTTATGACCGCTTACGACAACTTTCACCATGCCGCCTCCTGCAGTTCCCTCAACGGACATATCTTTCAATTCTTCTTGAGCTTTCGCCATATCTTTTTGCATTTTTTGCATTTGTTTCATCATGTTATTCATATTTCCCATTCCACGCATTCAGAGCGCCTCCCTTATGTCTCTTCAATTTCAACGACATCGCCAAATCGTTCCATCGCTTGTGCAACTAACGGATCCTCAGTTTCCGGTTCTTCGATTTGTTCTGTTCGTTCTGCTTGTTTTTGAAGGATGAACTCATTCTTCAATTCATTCCAATCCGTTTCAAGCACCGCCATGATTTCACGACGAATCCCCGTGACTTCGAATAGTGCCTGTTCAATCACATCACGTGTACGACCATTTGAACTCACTTGTTCATAATGCCATGTCATTCCATCTTTAAATTGTACCAGTAAGGTGTCACTTGCACAAAGGACAGCCTCACTTTCATAGAAGAGTGCGAAAATCGGACCATCCTGTATCCGAATATTCGTCATGATGTCTCCCCAGCTGTCGCGAATCGCATTCAAGTGTTGACGTTCGGCCCGTTGCAAGAGTTGGCGAATCCGTTCTTTCGGCACTCGGATTTGAGTTCGTTTCGGGGTCGGTTTCTTCACTTCTTCGCTTGCTACGGTAGTTACACCATTTTTCTTCACTTCATTCAACTCGCGACTTAACTCACGCACTTGATCTTGTAATTGTGTCATTTGTTCACTGATTGTCCGACCTTGTTCCGCGATACGAATGAACGTTAATTCCACCAATACTTTTGGATGGTTCGATAACCTCATCTGTTGTTGGCAATCATTGAGCTCTTCAATCACTTGGAACAATTCGTCAGTTGACGTCGCTTCGACAAATTGACGAAACTCATCCGTCGGACGCGCCCGTTCTAATAAATCAGAAGCTTGCGGAGATGCTTTCAAAAGTAATGCATCCCGATGAACGAACACCAAGTCTTCGATAAAGCGTTTTAAGTCTTTCCCTTCACGCAACATCATTTCAAGGGTACTCAAAATCGAATTCAATTCTTTCCGCTGTAGACCATATGCCATTTCAAGTAGCATTTCGTCCGTCACAGCACCCGTCACTTCCAACACCGCTTCTTCCGTCAACCGACCATCACTAAATGCGAGCGCTTGATCGAGCAAGCTAAGAGCATCTCGCATGCCTCCGTCGGCAGCACGTGCAATCAACTTCAATGCTTCCGGATCATAGTCATGATTCTGATCATTCAAGATATATGCCATTCGTGTTTGAAGTTGACTCACTTCATGTCGTTTGACATCAAATCGCTGACAGCGAGAAATAATCGTCGCCGGAATTTTATGAGGTTCTGTCGTTGCCAAAATGAAAATCGCATGTGCCGGCGGTTCTTCGAGAGTTTTTAACAGCGCATTGAACGCACCGGTCGATAGCATATGCACTTCATCAATGATATATACTTTATAACGACCTTGCGACGGCGGGTATTTGACTTTATCTCGAATCTCCCGAATCTCATCAACCCCGTTATTCGATGCGGCATCGATTTCGAATACGTCCGGACTCGTACCTTCCGTGATGGCGATACACGTCGGACAGGTATTACATGGTTCACGTGTCGGCGCACTTTCACAGTTGATGGCCTTAGCAATGATTTTCGCCAAACTCGTCTTCCCCGTTCCACGCGGACCGGAAAACAGATATGCATGTGACATGCGTTCCTCTAATAAAGCATTTTGAATCGTGCGTGTGATATGGACTTGACCGACGACCTCCTGAAACGACTGAGGTCTGTATACCCGATATAACGCTTGATACGCCATGAGTTCGCCTCCTTCCCTAACTGTTCTTCTCTATCTCATCATACAAAAAAATCTACAGCCCTGGGGCCATAGATTGAAGTTATAAAATAAATCTGCCGCGCACCGATTTCTGAAAGCGCATCAACATGCGTTACTCATGCAGTTTGCTCAGCCCAAGCACCCCTGCGGCACACGGTACGTCACCACTTAAGGCTGCTTCCTTCCGGACCTGACCTGGTTCATGGGTGACCGTTGCGCAGGACTCAGACGTCAACGCCACTTACATAAGGCAGACCACACCAACGCGCTCCCTCGAATCGGGATTCAGTCTCGCTATAGCGGATTGCGAGTGACAGGGCACCGCTACCTCCCCACCTAGCACGGCAAATGGGTAAATGAAGTTATGCACTATCTCGAGTGCTATTACATTATACTGTTTAATCGATTGGTTTGCAACCTCTCTGATCGAGTCGTTCTTGTTTCTTCCTCTCTCGAAGCGCTCGGAAGAAATCTGTGAGGAGTTGGCCACATTCTTCTGCTAAAACATTTCCCGTTACTTCAGCTTGATGATTAAATCGGTCATCCTGTACTAAATTCATTAACGTTCCACAGCATCCGCCTTTTGGGTCATAGGCCCCGAAGATGACACGCTTGATTCGGGATAATACGATGGCTCCCGAACACATCGGACATGGCTCAAGGGTAACATATAACTCGCAATCTTCTAATCGCCAATTCCTTAACGTTTCGTTTGCCGTTTCGATTGCAATCATCTCGGCGTGTGCCGAAGCCAATCGATCTGTCTCACGACGGTTGTGCCCGGCCGCAATCACCTGGTCTCCCTTCACGATCACACAACCAATCGGCACCTCGCCAATGGCTTCTGCTTTCTTTGCTTCTTCGATGGCCAACTGCATAAATCGCTCATCACGTTCCATCGATTCACCTCATTTCTTATTTAAAACTATGAAAAAAAATGAAAATCAAATCCCTCGCCATATCAATCGCATTGTATGCTAGAATGGAACTTGCACTTTGGATAATGGAGGATGACATCATATGTTTATAACGGTAGAAGGACCGATTGGTGTCGGGAAAACATCACTGGCCCATATCATCAGTCAGCATTTCTCGATGCAGATGCTGAATGAAATTGTAGAAGAAAACCCATTTCTCGGCAAGTTTTATGAAGATATCGAAGAATGGAGTTTCCAAACGGAAATGTTCTTCTTATGCAATCGATTCAAGCAGTTGGATGATATTCACAAACACCACTTGAGTCAGCAGCAATCCGTCGTTTCGGACTATCATATTTTCAAAAACTTGATTTTTGCTCATCGTTCGCTGAAACCAGCGCATTTGAATAAGTACGAGCAGATTTATAAGATTTTGACACATGATATGCCGAAACCTGATGTCGTCATTTACCTACACGCCAGCATTGAGACACTCATGAAACGCGTCGCTTTGCGTGGACGTGAAGTAGAAGAAAATATGTCTCGCGACTATCTTGAACAACTTGCTCACGACTATGAGACGTTCGTTGAATCGTATCGCGCGGCCCATCCAGAAGTGAAAATCCTCTCGTTCAGTGGGGATGAACTCGACTTTGTACACAATCCGGACGATTTGACTCATGTCCTGAAAACGATTGAGCGTGAACTAGAATTAACTAAAGGAGCCCATACAAAATGAAGCTGATTGATAAATACAACATCCCGAACGATACAATCATTACAATCGGTGGAATGGTTGGGATCGGGAAATCAACGATCACCAATTCGTTAGCCGATGCATTAAACTTCCGAACGTCCCTCGAAAAAGTAGATACAAACCCTTACCTCGATAAATTCTATCATGATTTCGAGCGGTGGAGCTTCCATCTTCAAATTTACTTCCTAGCTGAACGCTTCAAAGAACAGAAGAAAATCTTCCAATACGGCGGGGGCTTCATTCAAGACCGTTCAATCTATGAAGACACAGGCATCTTCGCAAAAATGCATTATGAAAAAGGAACGATGTCGCCAACAGACTATGAAACGTATTCAAGTTTGTTCGAGGCTATGGTATTAACACCCTTCTTCCCACACCCGGACCTATTGATCTACCTTGAAGGTTCGTTCGAACAAGTACTCGAACGCATCCAAATGCGCGGTCGCGAGATGGAGCAACAAACACCAATCGCTTATTGGGAAGAAATGTACGCACGCTACACAGAATGGATCAATAACTTCAACCTGTGTCCGGTATTACGCCTCTCAATCGAAGAGTATGACCTCATCAACGACCCAGACTCAGTTGAACTCATCCTTGAAAAAATTGAAAAGCAATTAACGGTTGCTCGCGAAGCAAAAGTTAGATAATCGATCGAAGGATTGCGCTAGCCAAAGCGTAATCCTTCTTTTTTTGTGCATAAAAAAATCCACAGCTCCTATGTCTGTGGATACAAAAAATGCATCTGCCTCTGCAGATGCCCGATTGAAAGCGGAGTTGGTGGGATTCGAACCCACGCGAGCCTTGCGACTCCTAACGGATTTCGAGTCCGTCCCCTTCAGCCGGACTTGGGTACAACTCCAGGCTTAAAAAAGTGTAAAAAAAAGAAAGTGGAGGAGGTGGTGGGATTCGAACCCACGCAGGCTATTACACCCCTGACGGTTTTCAAGACCGTTCCCTTAAACCACTTGGGTACACCTCCAAAAGATATGAAATTGTCTGAGCCTCCAAAAAGAAAATGGAGGAGGTGGTGGGATTCGAACCCACGCAGGCTATTACACCCCTGACGGTTTTCAAGACCGTTCCCTTAAACCACTTGGGTACACCTCCAAAGCTCATATACAATTCGCAAGCAACAGTGTCGCTCGACATGATTTATAGTACCAACTGAAGAGACAGATGTCAAACCCTTTTGTGAAAAAACATTAAAAAAAATAAGCAGCCTCAAAATCGAGGCTGCTCTGCTATTTAGTTCGGCATTTCGATCTTTTCTTTCCCACCCATGTAAGGACGAAGGACTTTCGGAATCACGACCGAACCATCCGCTTGTTGATAGTTTTCTAGAATCGCTGCGACCGTCCGACCGACCGCCAATCCTGAACCGTTCAATGTATGCACGAACTCAGGTTTCGCGTTGATATCACGACGGAAACGAATGCCTGCACGACGTGCTTGGAAATCTTCAAAGTTTGAACAAGAAGAGATTTCACGATAGACTCCTTGCGCCGGCATCCATACTTCAATATCGTATTTCTTCGCGGCAGTAAATCCGAGGTCCGCTGTACACATGCTGAGCACTTGATACGGAAGTTCGAGACGCTTCAATACTTCTTCGGCATGCCCTGTCAACAACTCCAATTGCTCATAAGATTCTTCCGGTTTTACGAAACGGACGAGCTCGACTTTGTTGAATTGATGCTGACGAATCAACCCGCGTGTGTCACGTCCCGCTGAACCGGCTTCAGAACGAAAGTTAGCGCTATATGCTGTATACGCGATTGGAAGTTGCGTTTCCGGGAGAATTTCTTCACGGTGCATGTTCGTGACCGGTACTTCAGCTGTTGGAACGAGGAAGTAGTTCGTATCCGCTACTTTGAACGCATCTTCTTCAAATTTAGGAAGTTGACCGGTCCCCGTCATCGCATCCCGATTGACCATGTATGGTGGCAATATTTCAGAGTATCCGTGCTCGTCTGAATGAAGATCCATCATAAAGTTGATGAGAGCACGTTCTAAACGAGCGCCTAATCCTTTATAGAAAACGAAACGGCTTCCCGTTACTTTTCCGGCCCGTTCGACATCGACGATTTGAAGGTCTTCCATCACATCCCAATGTTGCTTTGGCTCGAAATCAAAATCAGGCTTCGTTCCGATTTCACGAATCGTCACGTTATCGTCCTCGGTCTCGCCGATTGGGGTTGATTCGTGCGGGATGTTCGGAATGCTGAGTAAAATCAAGTTAAGATCTGCCTCAACTTCTCGTAACTCTTCGTCTAACAGTTTGATTTCATCCCCAAGGCGACGTGTCTCTAAGATTGGACCTTCAGCATCTTGTTTGTTTCGCTTCAATTCAGCGATTTGTTTTGTCGCTTCATTGCGCTTCGCTTTCTTCACTTCGACTTCGTTGATCAAATCACGGCGCTTCTCCTCTAACTGTGGGAAGCGGTCAAGGGCACTCAAGTCTTCGCCCCGATGAGCTAATTTTTCTTTAATTCCTTCAAAATCCTGTCGCAAACGTTTAATGTCTAACATTATTGTTCCTCCTTTTTCATATAAAAAAGGTGGCACGCCCCTTTCCCGTAGGAAAGGGACGAACCACCTTGGATCCGCGTTGCCACCCTCGTTGCCCAAGTACCTGAGCCACTCGATGCACGTAACGTGTGCAAACGTGACTTGTTTCCAAGTCAATGCTCCGAGGTCGATTCGGTTACGCCATCCCACTAGTTTGCACCAACCACTAGCTCTCTGTCAGTAGACGTACGTAACGTACTTATTCTCATCATCGCATCTGTCATTGAATTAATCTTACTTTACAACATCTCCACTTGTTCGACAAGACTGATTTTTCCAAGTGCGAGCCGGATTTGGTCGAGGAAATCTAAAAAGGCTCGCGTCATTCGCGTCAAGAACGAAGCGGTATCGATCGACTCTGCCGTAACAAGCGTCATCTTTGGAGGGGTCTCCCCTTCCAAATAACGTACATGCTCCGAAGAATCAATGGTGACCATTCCTGCTTGTGTATCGGGCTTGATCGGAGCCTTTAAATCCAACAGATCGTATTTCGGCTCCGGAACTGGCTTGCCTTTTTCGACCAGCACTTCAAAGTCATTCGTCGTCCGGATTGCTACTTGTTCCGTCTCGCCTTGAGAGACCGTTGCTGTTTTGGGGATGACTTCACCCGTCCTTAAAATCGGGGTCATGACAAAATCCGTATACGCATAGTCATGTAACGCTTTCGTCGCGGCGTACCGTCCATCATCAGATGTCGCACCAAGAACAATCGAAAGAATGGTACGCCCATCACGTGTGGAGACGCCAACAAAACAGTACCCTGCCTCGTTCGTCGTCCCCGTCTTAAAGCCGAGCATCCCCGGATAAGCCAGGTCACGGTCAGCGAGCATTCGGTTTGTCGCGTCAAACCGAATGCCGTCGACATCCACGTATGCCCGCTTCGTCACGTCGAGTACTTCCGGATACGTCGTCAAATACGCAATCGCGAGCTTCATCAAATCCTTGGCGGACGTCAAATTGTCTCCTGGTAGACCTGCGGATTCTGAATCAAGTCCTGAGGCATTCGCGAACGTCGTTTGAGTCATACCCAATTCATCAGCCCGGCGATTCATCTCTTTGACGAACGCCTCCTCAGAACCAGATACGGCTTCCCCGAGCGTTACCGCTGCTTCGTTCGCTGAACGAATCAACGCGGCATCGTATAACTCTTTGACGGTATATGGTTTATTTAATAGTGGGATTCGTGCCAACCCCGGCTTTCTCGTCAAAGCCAAAGCAGCATCGCTCGGTATGATTTCTTGTTTCCAACTGAGCTCCCCTGTTTCAATCGCCTCACGCGTCAAAAATGCTGTCATCAGCTTCGTGATTGAGGCCGGCTGAAGCATCGAATCTTCTTGTTTAGCAAATAGAACTTGTCCTGTTGTCACGTCAACAAGCATCGCGCTTGCCGCATCCACTTTCGGTGCGGCCGCAGAGGCAGCCGAGGGCAAGATGGTCTGCACGACGAATATGACCGTGAGCAATATCATGAAATAACGGGCCTTCACATCGTTTCCCCTTTCTGTACGCTTCTTTTTTCAGTGTAACAAAAAATAAGTTTGAAGGACCTCTTTTTTGTGAGGTCTCTCAAACTTATACGTGTTGGGTCTGATTCGCTTTGACCATCTCGATAAAATAGCGATGTAACGATAAGTCATCCGTTAATTCTGGATGAAAAGAACAGGCAAGATACTGTTTGTAACGAACCGCTACAATCGCTTCCTCGACTTCAGCGAGCACATCCACTTCCGGTTCGACCCGTTCCACTTGAGGGGCACGGATAAAGACCGCTTCAACCGGATCTTCGATTCCTTTCACAGGAAGATCGACTTCGAAACTGTCGACCTGACGTCCAAACGCATTGCGTTTCACCGTCATCGGAATTTTCTTTAAGTGCGCATCGTATCCTTCGACTTCGTTTGCGAGAAGAATCATGCCGGCACACGTGCCGAACATCGGTAACGTCTCCATCTCTCGAAGTGGTTCGAGCAGCCCGTAATGGTCGAGCAATCGTCGCATCGCCGTACTCTCTCCTCCTGGTAATACGAGTCCATCAATCGCTTGCAAATCTTCTACCGAGCGGACTACTACGGTTTGGGCGCCGAGCGTTTCGAGCATGCGAACATGCTCACGAATCGCGCCTTGCATCCCTAATACGCCAATCGTCACCATCTTACCAGCCTCTTGGTGCCATAAGTTCTTCTTCTTTGAGCGTGCGGACGTCGAGTCCTTTCATCGCTTCACCTAGTCCTTTTGACAAGTGTGCGATTCGCTCATAGTCGTCATGGTATGTCGTCGCTTCTACGATGGCACGTGCGAATTTTTCTGGGTTCTCCGCTTTGAAGATACCTGATCCGACGAAGACCCCGTCTGCTCCGAGATGCATCATCAATGCCGCATCCGCTGGTGTCGCGATTCCACCCGCCGCAAAGTTAACGACTGGGAGACGACCCGCTTCACGGATTTGCATCAATACTTCAAACGGTGCACCGAGGTCGCGTGCCTCTGTCATGACTTCATCCACGCTCATCGACAAGAGACGCTTCACTTGCGCTTGTACTGTACGCATGTGACGAACCGCTTCGACGATGTTTCCTGTTCCGGGCTCCCCTTTTGTACGAATCATCGCCGCACCTTCGCCGATGCGACGGGCTGCTTCACCGAGGTCGCGTGCTCCACATACGAACGGTGCCGTATAGTCGCGCTTGTACAAGTGGAACTCTTCGTCGGCTGGTGTCAACACTTCGCTCTCGTCAATGAAGTCGACTCCCATCGATTCGAGGACACGTGCTTCAGCGATGTGCCCGATCCGGCATTTCGCCATAACCGGAACTGACACTGCGCCCATGACGTCTTCAATGATTGTTGGATCGGCCATACGGGCAACGCCACCCATTTTACGGATGTCCGATGGTACGCGTTCTAGTGCCATGACAGCCACAGCACCTGCAGCTTCAGCGATCTTCGCCTGTTCGGCGTTGATGACGTCCATGATGACGCCACCTTTTTGCATTTCTGCCATCCCGCGTTTTACTTTATCTGTCCCTACTTGTCTCTTTTCCATTGAAATCCCTCCATTGATTCGTGTTCTACTTGCTAGTATAAGTTGAATTGACTATATTGAAAGTGTCAGTTTCTTATTTTTTAAAGTGGTCAGTTCAAATAAAGGACTCTATTTTATTTATCACGAACCTGTTGAAGTATGGAGGAGGGATATGTATGTCAAACCGGGATCCGTTCGATGGAGGTCATCGTGCATTATTTGGTACATCTGGGATCGTCTCGTTCTTAATCATCCTTGGCTTTATGCTTTACTTCTTGTTCGGTTCATAAAGAAAGGAACGTCACACTATGGATATGCTCACCTTTTCGCTTGATCAAGAATCGTCCATCCCTCTTTACGAACAATTGTATAAACACATTCGGGACGCTATCGTGGACGATACGTTAAAGACAGGTACCAAATTACCTTCGAAGCGTAAGCTCTCGCAATTTTTAGATGTGTCGCAGACAACGGTTGAGTTTGCATATGCCCAGTTACTCGCCGAAGGATACATCGAATCCATTCCTCGAAAAGGATTTTACGTATTACCGCAAGAGGAACTGTATGTCCGGCGGTCGAGTAGCACGATCACCCCGATCCCACCTCAGAAGACGTATACGTACGATGTCTCACCAAGTCAAATCGATACGACCGCCTTTCCATTCGAGCGTTGGAAACGACATGTCAAGCACGTCGTCGATGAAATACATCATGAGTTACTCGCCTTAGGACCAGTTCAAGGAGATCTCGAATTAAGACAAGAGATTGCGACCTATCTCTATCATTCACGAGGGGTCCAGTGCTCACCTGAACAAATTATCGTCGGTTCCGGCACGGAGCAACTGTTGCCACAACTGTTGGATCTATTACCTGAGTCGTCAATTTTCGGGATTGAAGATCCCGGTTATCCGCTCACTCGTCTCTTATTCGAACAACAAGGACGTACTTCAATCCCGATTCCGATAGATGAGAGCGGGGTTTGCGTGCACGAGCTCGAGCGTCAGGCAATCGATGCGTTATACGTGACCCCAGCCCATCAATTTCCGACAGGGACTGTCCTGTCTGTCAGTCGAAGGCAGCGCTTGTTAAACTGGGCGCTCGTTCATCAAACGTATATCATTGAAGACGATTACGATAGTGAATTCCGCTACAGTGGTAAGCCTATACCGTCTCTTCAAAGTATGGACCCGAACGAACGGGTTATTTACATCAGTACGTTTTCGAAATCGCTCATGCCCTCCCTTCGAATCGGCTACATGGTATTACCAACAACCCTTTTGAACCGTTACCGAGAGAGGCATCATTATTTCACCTGTAGCGTCCCTAGGTTCGAACAACATACGTTGTCCCTCTTCATGTCGAGCGGTGATTTTGAGAAACATTTGAATCGGATGCGAAAAATATACCGCCGCAAACTAGAGATTGTCCTCGCCTCCTTCCGCCCATTCGAACCGATTGTCACCGTGACCGGAGCGAGTGCCGGATTGCACGTCGTACTGACTGTGGCTACCGACCGGACAGAACAAGAGCTGAAGCAGTCTGCAGAATCTTCCGGAATCGCAATCAAATCGATGAGCGATTACCGCATCATACATCCGGACGAACAAAAACAGCTTCTATTCGGCTTTGCGCATTTGTCCGAATCAAGCTTACCGGATGTGATCGATCAATTAATGTATGCATGGAAAGTTTCGAAAGGAGGGACGTCATGAAGCGCTGGCTTCGATGGGTCATCGGAATATGCTTGATCGGTAGCGGAATTTTCTTTTTGACAAGTTCCGTTTGGAAAGATGTCATCGCCGATTCAACGAGTGAATATGTGATGGAACATATGGAACTACAAGACGAGGATGAATTTAACCCAAGTTATGATTTCAAATCCGTCACGCCGCTTTCATTGAAAGACGTCTTACAGGCGCGCAATCGATTTCATCATTTACCAACAATCGGTGTCATTTCAATTCCGGATGTTTCTTTGAAACTTCCAATCATTAAAGGATTGGATGACGAGAGTCTGGCTGTAGGCGCCGGAACGATGCATCCTGACCAGCAGATGGGCAAAGGGAACTACGCGCTCGCCGGTCACTATTTACAGCATGCGACCGCTCTATTCGGTCCCCTCCATGAAATCGAAATCGGGGCGACGATTTATCTTCAAGATGATATGCGAACGTACGAATACGTGGTCACTTCCCTTGAAACCGTCTCTCCTGAACGAGTCGATGTATTAGATGACACCTCAACCCCAACCATCACGTTAATCACGTGTACGTTTGATACGACAGAGCGCCTCATTGTAAAGGGAGAGCTCGTCACCACTTCCTCATGACCGTTTCTCCTCAATAAATAGGAGAAGCGGTTTATTGTTTTTCCAAAAACATATTGTTAGCGCTTTCAAATTCCGCTAAACTATTTTTGAAAACGTTTGCACAAAATAGTGCAATTCTATTTGACAGGAAGAGGTGCCTCATGAAGAAAAAAACTGCTCGTCAGGCTTCAACACTCATACTATCCGGTGCATTGCTCGTCCAAGCCGGCGTTCCGATGAACGCTTTGGCCGAACCGACGACTATGACAATCGATGGAACGAAGGCAGACTGGGCCTCCGTTACACCCCTTGCAACTTCCCCGGCCACGGGTTGGGAAGGTTTTGATATCGGCGACCTATACATACAAAACGACGCTCAACACCTTTATTTTTATGTGGATGCGAACAATGTCCCAAACTGGGGAGATAACGGACAATATATTAATATCGCCCTTCAAGTGAACGATGAAGACTCTGGGGTTTCTTCGAATCCACTTGGATATCCTTTCGATTTTAAAGGAGTCGACAAGGCACCTCAGTATCATATTCTCGTTCGTATTGATGGGGACGAGAACGTAAAAGAAGCCGCCCTCTATGAAGCCGGACAGGAGACGCCACTCTTACAATTGAATCAATTGAACGGAGCCGCCTTCGCAGTCGATCGGACGAAAGGGTTTGAAGGAAAGGTCCCTCTCTCACTACTTGGGCTAAACAATGGAGACCGAATCCGTGCCCTGACTGTATTGAGCGGGAACAACGCAGGTGAACATGGAGCGTTTGATACGATTCCAAGCAACGCGGCCAATCAACTATCCGACAGTTGGAACGTCGCCGCTAGCCCATCGACACAATCAGTTTATAGTGCTCCGTTCACGTTAAGCGGGGTGGAGACAATCGACCAGCTTGAAGTCGCTTCCGTGACCCCTGCTTCTTCAGCAACTGATATCGATGTATCTACTCCAATCACATGGACCTTCAATGAACCGGTCCGTCTTGATGCTGAAGCAGTTTCCCTACGGCAAGGTGAGACGCATGTCCCGGTTGACGTGACAATCAACGGTACGACTGTGACACTTCAACCGAAAGAGTCACTCGCTCTCAACACTTCATATACGGCTACCATTTCAGCGGGGGCTTTGACCGGTACGATTTCGAACACAACGCTCCCTGCATTGACGACTACGTTCAAGACGGCATCAAAACTCGCAGACCCGTGGGAAACGACTCGCTATATCGAGATGAAGTATGTCCGTGCGGATGGAGACTATACAGATTGGAACTTGTGGACGTGGAGCACTGGCAAGAAAGATGGACAAGTGGATCCGTATCGCATCACGGAGGACGGAGCGATCTTCCGAATCCCGGTCGGTCAGGACGCCACTAAAGTAGGGTTTGTGATCCGAAAAGGAACGGATTGGGCTGTGAAGGACACTTACGGAGAGGATAGATACGTCACGCTTGGAGAAGACCGTGTCACGAAAGTGAATGTCGAAAGTGGCAAAGGTGTCTTCCATCAAGTTCCGACAATCAACGGTCCAATGTACGGTACAGACGGAATCAGTTTCTTCTATCGTGACGTAGCACTCTATGAATCCGGAAAAATGAGTGAAATCGAGAAGGTCGCACTAAAAATCAATGGTGAAACCTATCCGATGACGTATGAGTCTGACAACGAATGGTTTCGTCACACAGTACGTTTGCCTGAAGGCGTTCATGACTACACGTATCTCGTCACAAAAGATGGGGTGACGACCGAAGTGAAAGATCCGTATTTCGAGGCGTCTCAAATCGAATATCGTCAACCGACCGTTAAGCTCACTTCTTCGGTTAGCCCGAAAGCAATCAGTTCCCGTGAAAATGCCGTCTTACAGGTAAAACCAACCTTGCCGAAAGGTGTAGCACTTCGAGAGCTATACATCGATGCACGCCCACTCGGAGGTCCTGAAAAGTTACACATTGACCGTGCGCTCAATGCCCAAACAATTGCGGTAAAGGATACCGTCAAACCAGGCAACAAAACACTTTCTGTCACAGCGATCGATCAATACGGAAACGTCCATCGCTCGAAGACCACCATCCGTGTCGTTCCGAAATCGATGAAAGAGAAGCAAGCATTTGATTGGGATGAGGCCCGTATCTACTTCATGCTGACCGACCGTTTCCACAACGGCGATTTGTCCAATGACAACCCGAACCGTGAATTCTACGATCAGGACCACCTCGAGTCTTATCACGGAGGTGATTTCGCAGGTGTCACGAAAAAACTCGATTATTTGGATGACCTAGGTATCAATACAATCTGGATTACACCGATTGTGGATAACATCGATTGGGATTTACGCTATGGAAAAGACGGGTCTCAATATGGCTATCACGGGTACTGGGCGAAAAACTTTGAAAAACTCGATGAACATCTCGGAGATATGGCCGCATTCCACAAATTGATTGACGAGGCACATAAACGCGGCATTAAAATCATGGTTGATGTCGTCTTGAACCATCCGGGTTACGGTATGGAACCCGGTGCGAGTTCATCCGTCACGAATTTCCCGACGGATACGGAACGTCAAGTGTTCGATGGCATGATCCGTGAGAATCCCGTCGACGGGGATGACCTCAAGATGTCCTTGTCCGGCCTTCCTGATTTCAAGACAGAAGAAGCCGCCGTCCGAGAGCAGTTGGTTAAATGGCAGACCGATTGGATTAAACGTTCGAAAACGAAAAGAGGAAACACGATCGATTACTTCCGTGTCGATACAGTCAAACATGTGGATTCAACGACGTGGAAGTCATTCAAAAATGAACTAACGACAATCAAACCGGATTTCAAACTCATCGGAGAGCATTATGGAGCAAGTATCAACAATACGGGTGGTTATTTGAGAAGTGGTCAAATGGACTCCTTGCTCGATTTTGACTTTAAATATCAGGCCGAGCAATTCGTGAACGGTAACATTGAGGATGTAGAAAGTGCACTTCAATACCGAAATAAACAACTATCGAATGAAGCGACTCTTGGACAATTCTTAAGCAGCCATGATGAAGATGGATTCCTCGTCTCACGCGCAGGTGGGGATATAGGAAAACAAATGGTCGCTGCAGCGCTTCAAATCACGGCCAAAGGTCAGCCTGTCATCTATTACGGAGAAGAGGTTGGCCAATCCGGGACACATGCGGGCGATATGGACAAAGGTGAATTCAACGAGAATCGTTATGATTTCGATTGGTCCCGTGTCAAAGGTGAAGGTAAAACGATGCATACGCATTACCAAAAACTATTGAATATCCGTGCAGACTATTCACACGTATTCAGTAAAGGAACACGTTCATCTGTCGCTGTGAGTGCTGCCTCTGGTTATTCAGTGTTTGAACGGAGCTATGGTAAACAATCCGTTCTTGTCGGATTGAACACGAAAGAGAAAGCGCAAACCGTTTCATTTAAGACGTCGTATAAGGCGAAGACTGTATTGATTGACCGTTATAGCGGCAAATCATATACCGTTCAAAAGGATGGGAAGGTGACCATCTCTCTTCCTGCTCAAAATCAGGGAGGTACCGTGATTTTAGTGGCGAAACATAAATAAAATACCGCCATCCTGAGTGAACAGGATGGCGGTATTTTATATTAGCGTGAGTAGTTTGGTGCTTCTTTTGTGATGTTGACATCATGCGGATGGCTCTCCTGGAGTCCAGCACCTGTCATACGAATGAATTGTGTGTCTTCACGAAGGGCACGAATGTCGGCAGCGCCGCAATACCCCATACCTGAACGAAGACCACCAATCAATTGATAGACCGTGTCGGCAAGTTCACCGCGATACGCCACGCGACCTTCGATTCCTTCTGGCACGAACTTTTTATCGGCTTCTTGGAAATAACGATCTTGGCTTCCACGTTTCATCGATGCTTCCGATCCCATACCACGGTAAGTCTTGAACTGACGACCTTGGTAGATTTCCATCTCCCCTGGGCTCTCTTTCACACCCGCAAGCAAGCTTCCGAGCATGACTGCGTTCGCTCCTGCGGCGATCGCTTTGACGATATCACCTGAGTACTTGATTCCACCATCAGCGATGACTGAGACACCGTGCTCTTTCGCTTCCATAACACAATCGTATACAGCTGTGATTTGTGGAACGCCGACACCTGCGACGACACGTGTCGTACAAATCGAACCTGGTCCAATCCCAACTTTAATGACGGATGCCCCTGCTTCAATCAATGCACGCGTTGCTTCAGCAGTAGCCACGTTTCCTGCGATGATCGGAAGTGATGGGAACATGTCGCGGATCTCTCGAACTTTTTCAAGAACACCAGCGGAATGTCCGTGTGCTGTATCGATGACCAATGCATCCACACCCGCTTCAACCAATACTTGAGCGCGTGACACTGCATCTTTTGTGACGCCGATTGCTGCTGCGACGAGAAGACGACCTTGCTTATCTTTTGCTGCGTTCGGGAACTGTTCGACTTTCTCGATGTCTTTTGTCGTAATGAGACCTTTCAATACACCGTTCTCATCGACGAGTGGAAGCTTCTCGATGCGATGTTGATGAAGAATGCGTTCTGCCTCTTCAAGTGACGTACCAACTTTTGCTGTGATGAGATTTTCCGTCGTCATGACATCTTTGATGACTGTCGAATAATCTTTAATAAAGCGAAGATCACGATTCGTCAAGATACCAATCAGTTTACGCTCCTCTTCTGAGTTCACAATCGGTACACCAGAGATACGATACTTACTCATCAAGTATTCCGCATCGTATACTTGATGGTCTGGAGTTAAATAGAACGGGTTCGTGATGACACCATTTTCTGAACGTTTGACACGATCGACGTGCTCAGCTTGCATTTCCATCGACATGTTCTTGTGAATGACACCTAAACCGCCTTGACGGGCCATAGCGATTGCCATCGGAGCTTCGGTGACTGTATCCATGCCGGCACTGATGAGCGGAATATTCAATTCCAGTCCTTCACAGAGCTTCGTGCTTAAATCTACGTCACGCGGTAAAACACTTGAAAACCTCGGTACGAGTAATACATCATCAAACGTTAAACCTTCTTTTGCAAACTTGTTTTCCCACATAAAAATTGATGGCCCCTTTCTCGTCCTATCCAAATCTTCATTTCGAAATATTTCTGTAATGGTAACAGGTATAATGCGAAAGTGCAATTCAATTCCCGATGTTCAGAAAGTTCAGAATTGTGTTCATTACGATATGAATCATAAAAATTGTTCGGAATTTCATGAGAAGAGGCTCTATTTAATGGAGTTCGATTTCAAAATAGGCATAAAAAAGACGACCGAGCGTTATGCTCGGTCGTCCTCTGCGTTGTTGCCTGGCAACGTCCTATCCTCACAGGGGGAGATCCCCCAACTACTTTCGGCGCTGAGACGCTTAACTTCCGTGTTCGGCATGGGAACGG
>NZ_JACSKV010000007.1:0-43919 GCF_018617775.1 Exiguobacterium sp. ERU653 | reverse complement strand
AAAAGTCTGGTGGCGATAGCGAGACGGCCACACCCGTTCCCATGCCGAACACGGAAGTTAAGCGTCTCAGCGCCGAAAGTAGTTGGGGGATCTCCCCCTGTGAGGATAGGACGTTGCCAGGCAAACGTAGAAGACGATCAAGCATACGCTTGATCGTCTTTTTTTTAATATTCAACAATTTAGGAGGAATAACAAATGGCTCCTTCTCGGAAAAACCCTTTTACGTTTCTAGAGACTTTAGAACAGCATGTACGTGAACGTCGCGTGTCTTTTCATGTACCGGGTCATCACAACGGTACGGTGGGCAATGATGGATTACCGAGTGCATTCGCAAGAGTCATGCCTTATGATCTGACTGAATTACCACATTTAGATGATTTGCACGATGCTTCCGGGATTATCGAGCAAGCTGAAACAGCACTAGGTAACCTGTATGCGAGTAAAAGTAAATGGCTTGTCAACGGATCGACCGTTGGAAATTGGAGTATGCTTGCGGCAACGGTAAAACGTGGGGAACGCGTATATGTGCAACGGAACTCACATAAGTCTGTTTGGAACGCGATTGAATGGTTAGGATTAAAACCGGTTTTATTAATGCCTATGATTGAGCGTGGTACAGGTATTCCAACAGTCGTAACGCTAGAAACGATTGAACAAGCCGTTCAAGAATTCCCTGGAGGGCGGGCCGTCATGTTGACGTCTCCTACGTATTATGGAGATATGGCTGACATTCGTGCAATTTCGGATTATTTGTCTCATTTAAACATTCCGTTGCTTGTCGATGAAGCACATGGCGCTCATTTGATTCACCCACAGTTGCCCCAGCGTTCTGCAATCTTTGAAGGAGCGAGCGCGGTGGTACAGTCCGCACATAAAACGTTACCTGCCTTAACGATGGGAGCTTGGATTCATTATAAAGAAGATATCGATGAAGTTCAGTTGAAACATGCGTTATCATCCTTTCAAACATCGAGTCCATCTTATCTTATTATGGCTTCATTGGATTATGCACGTTCCTATTTAGAAAGTTTAACGGATGAAGCATGGTCTTCTATTCAGAAAAGTCATGTATCTTTCGTGCTTGAATTGAAACGTGCAGGTTTTTCGGTAAAAGTCGGGGACGATTTCACAAAAGTGACCATCATGACATACCCGAAAAATGGATTAGTCTTTTGTGAGCACCTTGCATCAATTGGAATAGACATCGAATTGGCTGCAGTTGACCACGTGTTATTGTGTCTACCATTAAGGGAAATAAACAAACAGGAAATTGAGCATTGGGTCACATTGATGAAAAAGGCTGCGACTCATGTGCCAATAATCGATGAGGATGAAACCATCTTCCCGTTCCCTTCAACACACCGGGTATCTGAACTGTATACGATGGCAGGGGATGAGCTAATACACCGTGTATCCTTTAAAGAGGCTGTCGGATCGATTTCAGCAGAGACGGTGATTCCTTACCCGCCGGGCATCCCATGGATTTTGAAAGGAGAGCGAATTACAGAAGAGAAAATCCGTGTACTCCTGGAATGGATTTCTTTAGGGAGGAAGCTTCAAGCCGGTAAGCATGTTATGATAGAGCAAATTGACGTTATTGTAGAGGAGTTTTAAAAAGTGAGCGGAATGTTTATTACAGTTGAAGGACCCGATGGATCAGGAAAATCCACACAACTTCAATTATTAGTCGAGAGCCTGAAGCAAAAAGGGTACGATATCGTTGTTACCCGTGAACCTGGAGGAACAACTGTCGGAAACCAGATTCGGGAAGTATTATTATCTCCGGACTATCATGAGATGACACCACGAGTTGAGATGATGCTCTACGCCGCTTCGAGAGCGCAAAACGTGGAACAAGTAATCCGTCCTGCATTAGAGAGAGGTGCGATTGTGCTTTGTGATCGATTCATCGATGCATCTATCGCCTATCAAGGATATGGCTTACAGTATGACCTCGATCAGATTCGGTCACTGAATGAGTGGGCAACAAACGGTTTAACACCCGATTTGACATTTTTGTTTGATTTGAGGCCGGAAAGAGCGAATGAACGAATGAAAGATCGTGGACAACTTGACCGGATTGAAAGTCGCGATCAGACCTTCCATGAGCGTGTCTACAAAGGATTCCAAACTTTACTCAAACAGTACCCCGAACGTATCATTCGAATTGACGCTGATCAATCGATTGAATGCATTCAAGATGAGGTACTTGACTATACAATCGAACGACTACAACAAGGAGGCGTAAAAAGATGATGAAAATGGTGATTGCAATCGTACACGATAAGGACAGCGCACGTTTGTCCGACGCATTAGTTGAACGAGATTTCCGCGCAACGAAATTAGCCACGACAGGTGGATTTTTAAAAGAAGGAAATACAACATTTATGATGGGGATTCCGCAAGAACGTCTCGATGATTTGATGGATGTGATTCAATCAAATTGCTCGAGTCGTGATCAAATGATCACGCCAATCTCACCGATGGGAGGACATGCCGATTCGTATATTCCTTACCCTGTCGAAGTACAAGTCGGAGGTGCGACTGTTTTCGTCTTGCCGATTGAAGGATTCCATCAGTTTTAATGGGAGTTGGGCATATGCGTTTTCAGGAATTACATGAGTCCCAAACAGTGGTGGCTCAAATCATAAAAAATTCAATCGTTTCAAATAAAGTGGGCCACGCGTACATCTTTTCGGGGGACTATGAGCCATTCTTAATTGACACGGCTACGTTGTTTGCGAAAGCGTTATTTTGTGAAACCCCGCAAGGAGCTGAACCGTGTGGACTGTGTCGAAACTGTCGACGTATGGATTCAAAAAACATCGTGGACTACATCGAAGTAGAGCCGGATGGAGCCAGCATTAAAAAAGAGCAAATTCAGCAATTGCTCAGTGACTTGTCGTTACGAGGAGCTGAAGGAGATCGTCAAGTTTACGTTATTCATCAAGCGCATAAGATGACGACTCAAGCCGCGAATAGTCTATTGAAGTTCTTTGAAGAACCGGGTGTCGGAAAGCTTGCTATTTTAGTAACGACACAACCTCATCTACTCCTTCCGACGATTCGTTCGCGCGCTCAACAACTCGCTTTTCGCCCAATCGACCGTGCGCAATTGGCACAAACCATGTCGGAAGAACTGTCTTGCACATATGATTTGGCATACCTTGCCTTAACCGTTTACCCAAAATGGGATGATGCGAAAGAAGCACTTGGACAGGAGTGGTTTGTACAGGCGTACGGGCTAGTGGTACAATTAATTGAAGTATTGACGAAACGACCTCAAGAGTTGCTCTTGTTTGCACAAGAAAAATGGTTAGGACATTTCAAAGGACGAAATGAGTTACGGGTTGGCCTTGAGTTATTCGAACACTGGCTAGAGGAGGCACTCCATTTAAAAGTGCGAGATACGTATGCTCCGAAGCTATTTAAGAATGAGGTTGCTTTATACAACGCATTTATCCAAAATCGATCTGTCTCTAAACTCACACATGCGATTGAAAGTGTGCATGCGGCCATTCGACGACTCGAGGCAAACGTCAATCCTCAATTAACGTTCGAACGACTTTCGTTCGATTTGCAGAAAGGATAGAAGCGTGTGCTTGAAGTAGTTGGAGTCCGTTTTAAAGAAGCGGGAAAAATCTATTACTTTTCACCAGGCGATGCAACGCTTAAACGCGGGAACCATGTCATCGTTGAAACGGTACGTGGAATTGAGTACGGTGAAGTTGTCCAAGTCGATAAACAGCTCGGCGAAGACGAGGTTGTTATGCCGTTGAAGACAATCCTTCGTGTCGCTGACCAAAAGGATGCAGATATCGTACGCGATAATCGACTGGCAGCCGTTGATGCTCACGCCGTCTGTGAAGAAAAAATTCGAGAGCATCAACTAGATATGAAACTAGTCGATGTTGAGTATACATTTGATCGTAATAAAGTAATCTTTTATTTTACTGCCGAGGGTCGCGTCGATTTTCGAGAGTTGGTAAAAGACTTGGCTAGTGTGTTTCGAACACGGATCGAACTCCGACAAATCGGTGTTCGTGACGAAGCGAAGTTACTAAGCGGGATAGGACCATGTGGTCGAGTTCTTTGTTGTTCGTCATTTCTTGGGGAGTTTGAACCTGTCTCCATCAAAATGGCTAAAGATCAGAATCTCTCGTTAAATCCGAACAAGATTTCTGGGGTATGTGGTCGTCTGATGTGCTGCTTAAAATATGAGAATGACACATACGAAGAATTGAAACGTGATTTACCAGACGTCGGCAAGCGAATCAAAATTCCAGAAGGTGATGGTCGGGTAATCGGTCTCAATATTTTGGACCAACTCATTCAAGTTGAGCTCCACGATCGGACGCGAGTCGTCACATATACAATTGATGAACTCGTTGAGGTGGGTGCGATTAAACGAAAACCGTCAAAACAGTGATGGGGTGCTGAGCAGTGGAAAGAATGGACAAAAAAGAAGTGATGATGCGTGTAGATGCGATTGAGCAACAGATGCAACTCTTAACGGAGCACTTAGGCGTGCTAAAAGAACAGCTCGCTTATTTGCTTGAAGAGAATCAGCATATGTATCTAGAGAATCATCACTTGCGCGAAAAAGTCGAACAATTGGCAGAAGTTGATACGACAAATGGCGATTCACAAATCGCATTGTCGGGGAAAGGGCAGAACAACTTGGCTGCGCTTTATCAAGAAGGCTTCCATATTTGTAACCTCCATTACGGACAGGTACGAAAAGATGGGGACTGTCTCTTCTGTTTGTCGATGCTCAATAAACATTAATACGGGGCGATAGATAGGGGTTCCCTATCCATCGCCTTTCTTTTGTAGAAGGAGGAAATGATGGTAACGGTAAAAGATGGAGAACGCCTCGATGATTTACTCGGACGTCCAGGTAAAATCATTCAGAGTGATGATGTGTTCTCATTTTCATTAGATGCGGTACTGCTTGCAGAGTTTGTATGGGTACCGATTCAAAAAGGTCAGTTAGTCGATTTGTGTGCCGGTACCGGAGCAATCCCACTCTTTTTGTCATATCGTACAAAAGGGACCATTACGGGTGTGGAGATTCAATCGAAGTTAGTCGATATGGCGAATCGAAGCATGGCGGTCAACCGTCTCGAAGAGCGGATTCGAGTGGTGGAGGGCGATGTGAAAACGGTAGCGACACAGCTTGGACATGCGCGATATGACGTGGTGACATGTAATCCTCCCTATTTTTTGGCAAATGATACTTCTCTGCGGAATCAGAATGAGCATCATACAATTGCGCGCCATGAGGTATTGTGTACATTGGAAGATTGCGTTAAAACAGCCAGTCAACTCGTCAAACCAGGAGGGAAAGTGGCGTTCGTGCATCGGCCAGAACGTTTACTGGATATCCTGACGTTGATGCGTGCGTATCGAATTGAACCAAAACGAATGCAACTCGTTTACCCGAAAGCGGGACGCGAGGCGAATACCTTATTAATCGAGGGATCGAAAGATGGAAAAGCAGGTCTTAAAATTTTACCGCCATTTGTTGTATATGAAGAAGACGATACGTATACAGAAGCGATGCGAGCGATTCTCGATGCCTAAACACTATACGTACATCTTGGAATGCGGTGATGGAACGTACTACACGGGCTACACGACAGACGTGGAAAAGCGACTTCTTGCCCATAATGGCGGGAAAGGTGCGAAGTATACGAAAGCGCGACTGCCTGTCCGACTTCGATATGTACAATCGTTTGAGACGAAGCGAGAGGCCATGCGATACGAATGGTCCATCAAGCAATTGACCCGAGCACAAAAAGAGAAGTTGATGGAGGGGACGACCAATGAATTCACAGAAGAGTTACCAAACTGAACAACCGACGTTGTATATTGTACCGACACCGATTGGGAATTTGGAGGACATGACGTATCGAGCGGTACGAACCCTTCAAGAAGTCGATTTAATCGCAGCGGAAGACACACGTCAGACGATGAAGCTTTGCCGTCACTTTGAGATTCCAACAAAACTGATTAGCTATCATGAGCACAATAAAGAAGTGAGTGGACCGAGACTGATTGACGACCTGTTGGCAGGGAAGTCGATTGCAGTCGTATCGGATGCTGGGATGCCTGGGATCTCAGACCCTGGGAGCGATCTCGTTCGATTAGCCATTGAGGCAAACATCCCGGTGGTCGTCTTACCGGGTGCCAATGCAGCACTCACAGCACTCGTCGCATCCGGTCTTGCGACAGAGCGTTTTCTCTATTACGGCTTTTTACCGCGTAAGAAGAAAGACCGCGTTGACGTGTTGGAATCGATTCAATATGAACCGGGCACCGTCATTTTCTATGAGGCCCCTCATCGATTGAAAGAAATGTTAACGGCGGTTCGACAAGTGTTTGGGAACCGACAGATCGTATTGGGTCGAGAACTGACGAAAACGTTCGAAGAGTTTTTGAGAGGGACGGTAGATGAAGCCTTACAGTGGTGTGAAGGCGAGGTACGCGGTGAGTTTGTCGTCCTTGTGAGCGGAGCAACGGAATCGGCCCCTACGACTACGTGGTGGGAGGCGCTTTCTGCATACGAGCACGTGGTCCATTATATAGAAGAAGGACAAAAACCAAACGCGGCAATCAAACAGACGGCGAAAGACCGTGGGGAATCCCGAAACGATATATACGATGCGTACCATCAACTGCATAAAAAAGAGTAAGCAAGGAAATCCTTGCTTACTCTTCGCTGTAGTAGTTTTCGAGCATGTTCTTCAATTCAACGAGAACACGTTGTGCACCTTCTGGTGACAAGATGAGTTTGCCGTCTGCCAATTTGAAGTTATCGTCCGATACTTCGCCTGTAACTTGGCAAGTCATGTTCGGCTTATATTTTTTCAAAACGATTTGATCGTTGTCGACGTAAATCTCGAGAGCATCTTTCTCTGCAATTCCGAGTGTACGGCGCAATTCGATTGGAATAACGACACGACCAAGTTCATCAACCTTACGTACAATACCTGTAGATTTCATTTGTGTTTCCTCCTCCAATGGTGTCGAAATCTCGTGGTGACATGAATCGTCAAAATTCGACAATGTGACTACAGCAAAAAGCATACTAAACTTTCCAATTGCAGTCAACTGCTTACTATCTGGAAAAGTAAATTTTCGAATTTTGTCGAATTGAGAACGATATATACCTAAATTTCCCCGATAGTTTGAACTTGAAACAAAGAAAGGGTATTTTTGGAACATTTATGACGAAGAAAACGCAAAAAAATTCCAAACAATTAGGTTTGGAAATTCTTTTGTCGAACCGTGTATAATGGAAATTGCATATGTCGAAAGGATGGAGAATAAATCATGGCGAAGCCAACTTTTTATATTACAACCCCAATTTATTATCCGAGTGCGAAATTGCACATCGGTCACGCATATACCACGGTAGCAGGTGATGCGGTTGCGCGCTACAAACGCTTAAAAGGATTTGACGTCCGTTATTTGACAGGAACGGATGAGCATGGGCAAAAAATTCAAGAAAAAGCGAAAGAAGCAGGCGTGACGCCACAGGCTTTCGTTGATGAAGTCGTTGAAGAGATTAAAGTTTTATGGGATCGTCTT
The DNA here is from genome assembly GCF_018617775.1 of Exiguobacterium sp. ERU653. NCBI lineage: Bacteria > Bacillati > Bacillota > Bacilli > Caryophanales > Exiguobacterium > Exiguobacterium sp. ERU653. Next base: position 36,323 of record NZ_JACSKV010000007.1, on the reverse strand, counting down.
GAAATTTCGTACGATGACTACATTCGTACGACAGAAGACCGCCATAAGAAAGTGGTCGAACATATTTTTGAGACGTTACTTAAAAATGGGGACATCTATCTTGGTGAGTATGAAGGATGGTATTCAGTTCCGGATGAGACGTACTACACAGAGTCACAACTCGTCGATGGAAAAAGCCCTGACAGCGGGCATCCAGTCGAGCTTGTGCGCGAAGAGTGCTACTTTTTCCGTCTTAGCAAATACGCGGATCGCTTGATTGAATACTTTGAGTCACATCCTGAGTTTATTTTGCCGGAATCTCGTAAAACCGAGATGATCAATAACTTCTTGAAACCGGGACTCCAAGATTTGGCAGTTTCGCGTACTACATTTGATTGGGGCGTACAAGTCCCATCGAACCCGAAACACGTCGTTTACGTATGGGTCGATGCGCTCACGAACTATATTTCGTCACTCGGGTATGGGACAGACAATGACGAGCTCTTCAACCGCTATTGGCCGGCAGACGTACACTTGGTTGGAAAAGAAATCGTCCGTTTCCATACGATTATTTGGCCAGCTCTCTTAATGGCGCTTGACCTCCCGTTACCGAAGCAAGTGTTTGCGCACGGGTGGCTGCTTATGAAAGATGGAAAGATGTCGAAATCAAAAGGAAACGTGGTCGATCCGATTCCATTGATTGACCGCTATGGGCTCGACTCTGTCCGTTACTATCTTCTTCGCGAAGTGCCGTTCGGAGCGGATGGCACGTTCACTCCGGAAGCGTTTGTTGACCGTTTGAACTTCGATTTGGCAAATGACCTCGGGAACTTATTGAATCGCACCGTTGCGATGATTAAGAAGTACTTTGACGGAAACATTCCGGCCTATAACGGTAATGTCACAGCGTTCGATGCGGAACTGTTAAATATGGTGAAGGAAACGACACGCAAAACGGAAGAAGCCATGGAGCACATGGAATTTTCGGTCGCACTCACAAATATTTGGCAGCTCGTCAGCCGTGCGAACAAATACATTGATGAGACACAACCGTGGGTTCTCGTGAAAGATGAGTCGAAGCGTGAAGAACTCGCTTCTGTCATGACACACCTTGCGGGCGTTCTACGTCACGTGGCTGTTATGATCCAACCATTCATGACACGTGCCCCGAAAGAAATGTTCCGTCAACTCGGGCTCGAGGGAGAGGATATGTCTTGGGAGGCACTCGATACATTCGCGGACTTTAACAATGCGGTTGTGACGGACGGGACGCCAATTTTCCCACGTCGTGATGTGAAGGAAGAAGTGGATGCAATCCAAGAAATGATGCGTCAAGCATCAAAAGCACGGATTGAAGAAACGGAAACGGCGTCAGTGGAAGAAGTCGATGAAGACGTTCGTCCTGAAATCACGATTGATGTCTTTGATCAGGTCGAATTCCGTGTAGGTCAAATCGTGGAAGCCGATAAGATTAAAAAAGCGAAGAAACTGTTGAAACTTCAAGTCGACCTCGGGAAAGAGACGCGTCAAATCGTGTCTGGTATTGCTGAATGGTATGCCCCTGAAGATTTGGTTGGCAAGAAAGTCATCGTTGTCGCAAACTTGAAACCGGTCAAACTTCGGGGAGAACTGTCTCAAGGGATGATTTTAGCGGCAGATCGTGATGGAAAGCTAGAACTCGCAACGGTGTCAGACCAGATGCCGAACGGTGCCATCGTCAAATAATGGAATGGGGGAGACCGCGGTCTCCCTCTCTTTTTCTAAGGAGGAAACAAGATGTTGATTGATACACACACGCACATCAATGCAGAACAGTTCAACGAGGATGTGGGAGAGACAATCGAGCGGGCGAGAGAAGCAGGAGTATCTCCGCTACTTGTCGTCGGATTTGATACGCCGACCATCGATCGGGCAATCGAGTTGGCAGAAGCGCATGAAGACATCTATGCCATTGTGGGGTGGCATCCGGTCGATGCGATTGATTGTAAAAATGCGGATTTGGCACGGATTGAAGCACTTATGAGTCATCCGAAAGTGATGGCACTCGGTGAAATCGGTCTCGACTATCACTGGGACAAGTCGCCGAGAGACGTGCAACAGCGTCTCTTCCGCCAACAAATTGCCATCGCAAAGCGGACTAATATGCCAATTGTCATTCATAATCGAGAAGCGACGGCTGATGTGCTCGATATTTTGGAAGAAGAGCATGCCGAGGAAGTCGGTGGTGTGTTCCATAGTTATAGCATGTCCGTTGAACTCTTGCCTCGCTGCTTAGATTTGAACTTTTATATTTCATTGGGAGGGCCGGTCACGTTTAAAAATGCGAAGGTTCCGAAGGTAGTCGCACAAGAAGTACCATTGAACCGTCTTCTCGTCGAAACGGATTGTCCTTACTTGACCCCGACCCCGTTCCGTGGAAAACGGAACGAACCGGCATACGTTAAATATGTAGCGGAAGAGATTGCGTCACTTCGAGACATGGCATTCGATGAACTGGCAGAAGCGACGACAGCTAACGCGAAGAAGCTGTTTCGACTTCCATGATTAAACGTGTGCTAGCTAGTATAGGTGTTATCGTGACCGCTTCTGTGGCGTATGTCATGCTACAGCCTGAAGTAATCAAGGTCGTCGATGACGGTGTCGTGATTGAGCATGAGACAAGGGCAGATTCCGTTCTCGAGGTGCTTGAAGAATTAAACATCACGTTAGATGAGACGGATTACGTCACACCAGCACTGAGTGGGGATGTACCGGAAGACCGTCTGATCCGGATTGAGCGTTCACATGAGGTGTCACTTCAAATTGGGTATGGACAAATCGAGTCGATTCAAACGCGCGAAAGGACCGTGGAGGACGTGTTGTTGCGCTACGGAGTGACCGTGCGGGATGGAGACACCGTATATCCGTCCGTGCGTACACCGGTGGCGAATGGGATGACGATTCGTTATCAACCGGTTGTTGCGGTGAATTTGATTGTCGGGCAAGATGCGTTGACGATCTACACGATGGCAACAGACGTTAAACAACTGTTAACAGAAGAGAACATCGATGTGACGGAAAGTGACACGGTCATACCAGCCCTGTCGACATCCATTCGTGAAGGATTGACGATTACGGTCAATACGAATCGTGACGTTGTTCAATATGAGAGCCAGTTGATTCCGTTTGAGGTGGTTGAGGAAGAGGATGAGACGCTCGACGAAGGTGTGAAGCAAACGGTACAAGTCGGGGTTCCTGGACTTGAACGGACAAGGTATGCACTTACTGTGGAAAATGGTACAATTACAAATCGTACGAAAACGGAAGTGGAAACGTTGCGTAAAACGACGCCGCAGATCATCAAAGTGGGAACGAAGGAAGTCGTGGAATCGACTACCGAGCCGACGACTGCGGATGAATCGAGCCCGTTTATACCGGAAGCCGAAGTGGAGATTGTCGAGGCGCCCAAAACGGATGACGTGTTAGATTTCTCATCTGCGAAACAATTGCTTGTAGAAGCGACCGCTTATACGAACAATCCGGAAGATACGGTGACATATAACGGGCGCGTGCTGACAAGAAGTGGATATGATGTGACGGACACGATACTGTTTGAAGGAATGCGGATTATAGCGGTTGACCCTGCTATCATTCCACTCGGGACCCGCGTATACGTTGAAGGGATTGGTATGGCGATTGCCCTTGATACAGGAAGTGCGATCAAAGGTCAAAAAATCGACATCATGATGGATGAAAAGGAAGAGGCCGTGACGTTTGGTCGTAAGCCGCTCACCATCTGGGTGATTCCGAAACAAGAAGAAGAGAAAGAAGGATCAGACAATGCGTGAGAAAATACAAGAAATCATCGTCGTAGAGGGGCGTGACGATACGGCGCGACTTCAAGAGGTATTCGATGTCGATACGATTGAGACGAACGGCTCTGCCGTGTCTGATCAGACGATCGAACGAATTCGTCGTGCACAAGAAAAACGGGGGGTCATCATTTTGACGGACCCCGATTACCCGGGGGACCGGATTCGAGCAATCGTCGAGGAGCGGGTCAAAGGGTGTAAGCATGCCCACCTGCCTCGTGCCGAGGCAAAGGACAAACGTGGGAAAATTGGTGTAGAACACGCGAATCCTGAGTCGATTCGTCGCGTCTTGCGTTCGGTATTTGAACCGCGTGTCGAAACAGATCAACCGATCGTTACACGGAAGATGGTATTAGAGGCTGATTTAATCGGAGGTACAGCGGCTGCGACGCGTCGGAAACGGCTCGGCGTACTGCTTCGCATCGGTGAGCCGAACGCCAAACAATTTGTCAAACGGGTCGAGGCGCTCGGCGTCACGATTGAAGAGTGGGAGCAGGCACTTGCTCAATTAGAGGAGGAACAGGGTTGAAAGACATTGCAACAATCCAACGAACGAAATCAATTTTAGAGCGCCACGGTTTTTCATTCAAAAAATCGCTAGGTCAAAACTTTTTAATCGATTTAAATATTTTAAGTAAGATTGTCGGTGCAGCAGAACTGAGTGAATCAAGCGGAGTACTCGAGATTGGTCCCGGGATCGGTTCGCTAACGGAGCAGTCGGCCAAGCGCGCCAAAAAAGTCGTGGCGCTTGAGATTGACCAACGTCTTTTACCGATTCTCGAAGATACGATGTCACCGTATCCGCACGTGAAAGTGATTCATGGGGATGCTTTAGAATTAAATTTACGTGAAATCGTCGAGCAGGAATTTTTAAATGAAGGTATTGAAGATATATCCGTTGTCGCAAACTTGCCCTACTACGTTACAACACCGATCATCATGCGATTGCTCGAGAGTGGTGTGAAATTCCGTTCACTCGTCATGATGATTCAAAAAGAGGTGGCAGAACGGATTGGTGCAAAACCTGGAACGAAGGCATACGGTTCACTATCGATTGCGATTCAGTACTACGCGGAGACAGAAGTCAGTTTTATCGTTCCGAAAAACGTATTCATTCCAGCGCCGAACGTCGATTCGGCCGTCATCACGCTTCGAATGCGCAAGGAGCCGGCTGTACAGGTGAAGGACGAGGCCTTTTTCTTTGATGTCGCGCGCGCAAGCTTCGCACAACGTCGTAAAACCATTCTGAACAACTTGACAAACTATATTGGAAAAGAACATAAAGTCGAACTCGAACGCTCACTTCATGAGGCGGGAATCGATCCAAAGCGTCGAGGAGAAACGTTGAGCCTAGAAGAATTCGCACGATTATCTGACACAATTTTACCACTTAAAAATAGTTGACGACCTTAAAACTAGTCGTTATAATATAAATCTTTATTTTCATATTTAAATATGCTATACTTGTAACAGTGAGGTGAAGCGTATGCCAAAAACGTTACAAGAAATCAGACAGAAACTCGAATCGCATGTTGGTGAACGATTGACGTTGAAAGCAAACGGCGGTCGTAAGAAAGTCGTTACTCGGTTTGGAACGCTCGTTGAGACATATCCTGCGGTCTTCGTTGTGAAATTAGACGAAGAGTTGCACAATGTTGAGCGTGTCTCGTATAGCTACGCTGATGTCCTAACGGATACAGTTAAAATTGAATTCGGCAATTGATTTATAAATGAGGGGCGGATGCATTGGCAGCTGCTTCTTTTTTTGTGCGCCTGTTTACGGTACAATGTCGAACAGGAGACAAATGGGAAGGGTGAACGTGATGCGCACGATTAGTGTGAAAGCGCCGGCAAAAATTAATTTGACGCTCGATGTTCTCGGAAAGCGTTCGGACGGCTATCATGAAGTAGAAATGATAATGACGACAGTCGACTTAGCAGACCGTTTGGAGTTGACAGTTCTAGAATCGGATGAGATTCGGATTCAATCGGAACATGCCTATGTGCCGAATGATCATCGAAATTTAGCATATCGGGCAGCGGAGTTGTTGCGTGAGCGTTTTAATATTCAACAAGGTATCGAGATTGTGCTCGATAAACAAATTCCAGTAGCTGCTGGTCTTGCCGGTGGATCGAGTGATGCGGCGGCAACGCTTCGCGGGATGAACGAACTGTTCTCATTAAACTTGTCATTAGAGGAACTAGCGGAGCTCGGTGCGGAAATCGGGTCTGACGTGTCATTTTGTGTCATCGGGGGGACGGCGATTGCCCGAGGGCGTGGAGAACGGTTAGAAATGATTCCTGCGCCGCCACCGTGTTACGTTGTGCTCGGCAAACCAAAAATCGGGGTCTCAACCGCAGATGTGTATCGGGCTGTGCGTATGGATGAGGTCCATCATCCAAACACTGAGGCTATGGTGGAAGCGATTCATCAGAAAGATTTTCACGGAATTTGTGAAAACCTCGGGAATTCGCTCGAAAGTGTGACGCTCAAACTTCACCCGGAAGTAAAACAAATCAAAGAGACGATGCGTCATTGCGGGGCGGAAGGTGTTCTCATGAGTGGAAGTGGACCGACTGTCTTTGCGTTGATTGAACACGAGCAAAAAGCGCACCGAATCTATAACGGTTTAAAAGGATTTTGCCCAGAAGTGTTCGTCGTTCGGATTCTCGGCAAAAGACATTGAACAAAAACGAATGAAAGTGATATATTTTCATTAGAACATTCGTTTATTAATGAAGAAGTGAAGGAGAATCCGTATGAAAATTCGTAGGAGTGGTCGTCTCGTCGATATGACCCGTTATTTGCTTGACCATCCGCATCAGCTTGTCTCGTTGTCGATGTTTTCAAGCCGTTATAAAGCTGCAAAGTCCTCGATCAGCGAAGATCTTGTCATTGTTAGTGAAATGCTGTCTCATGATGGAATTGGTAAGCTTGTTACCGTTCCTGGTGCGGCCGGTGGTGTTATGTTTATTCCAGGATGGAGTAAAGACAAATCACTTGAGATGATTGATACGCTCTGTGATCAGTTATCAAAACCTGAGCGTCTATTACCGGGTGGATACCTCTACTTAACCGACGTGTTAGGTAATCCAAGCCAGGTGAAGCCGATGGGTCAAGTTTTTGCGTCTGTGTTCGCAGACCGGAAAGTTGATGTCGTCATGACCATTGCGACGAAGGGAATCCCGATTGCTTATGCCGTTGCCGAACAATTAGGTGTCCCATTTGTCATCGTCCGTTCGGATAGTCGTGTCACAGAAGGATCGACTGTCAGTATCAACTACGTATCTGGTTCATCGAAAGCAATTCGTACGATGGCACTTGCACGCCGAAGTCTGCCACGCGGTGCGAATGTACTTTTGATCGATGACTTCATGAAAGCCGGGGGAACAATTCGTGGGATGATGAGTCTCTTGAATGAATTCGAGGCAAACCTTGCGGGTGTCGGTGTGTTGATGGAAGCTGAAGGGGCCGAGAAGAAGATGGTCAGCGAATACGTCAGTTTGATGAAATTGACAAATGTTGATTCAGACGAGGGTCTCGTCACCATTTCACGGGGGAATGTGGAACAGTTCCTAAATTGATTGGCAAAATTTTGATTTCGTTTTATGATTAGAGGGTATAGAGTTATCAATATGGAGTCATGACGTTCGTTTGAAACTAACTGAACCTTGCAGAAGACCACACCATGGCGTAGACAACGACGATAAAGGGGATGCGAAACATGCAGATCACAGACGTAAAAATTCGCAAAGTCGCGACAGAAGGCAGAATGAAAGCATTGGCCTCAATCACACTTGACCATGAATTCGTTGTACATGACCTTCGAATCATCGAAGGGAGTAGCGGTCTATTTGTCGCCATGCCGAGCAAACGGACACCAGAAGGTATTTTTCGCGATATCGCGCATCCGATTAATGGGGAGATGCGACAGAAAGTTGAAGCAGCTGTTTTGGAAACCTATTCCAATATGGGTGTGGACGTCCTTGACCCACAACAAGTGTCTTACGGTATGAATGAATGACAGGAAACGGCGGTTAGGTTCCCTACCGCTGTTTTTTTGCGTTTCAATGGTTAAGGAACGGTACAACTATTGAAACGAAGGCACGGTTTCGATATAGTAGAAACGGTGTAAATAGGATTTAGTTACAGATAAGCCGAACTATACAGACCAATCACAGCTGTTGTGAGATAGGAGCGAATCAAGAATGGAGCGTTTTGCAGTCATTTTGGCAGCAGGAAAAGGGACGCGAATGAAGTCGAAGCTTTATAAAGTACTTCATCCGGTTCTAGGGAAACCAATGGTTGAGCATGTTGTCGACCAGTTAGACCAAATCGGTGTCAGTCGTCAAATCGTAATCGTTGGCCATGGGGCGGAAGCGGTACAAGATACGCTCGGCACACGAGTAGAGTATGCGGTCCAAGAACAACAACTTGGAACGGGACATGCTGTTCAAATGGCAGAAGCAGAGCTTGCGGGTAAATCAGGGGCGACACTCGTCGTCTGTGGAGATACACCGCTACTTACAGCGGAAACGTTAGAAGCCCTTCTCGCTCATCATGAAGCGCAACAAGCGAAAGTCACTGTACTGACTGCGATTGCCGACGACGCGACAGGATACGGTCGTGTGATTCGTGGTGAAGATGGGAACGTGACAAAAGTCGTGGAACATAAAGATGCTTCTGAGACAGAGCTCGCCATCAATGAAATCAATACGGGTACGTACGTGTTTGATAACGAATTGTTATTCGATGCACTTAAACGAGTCGGAAACAATAATGCACAGGGTGAATATTACTTACCTGATGTCATCGCAATCGCAAAAGAATCGGGCGAAGTGGTAGCGGCGCATACAGCACCGACGTTTGATGAGACAATTGGGGTCAATGACCGCGTGGCCTTGTCACAAGCGGAAGCGATCATGCGGAAACGGACGAATGAACGTCTCATGCGTGAAGGGGTTACATTTATGGATCCTGCATCGACATACATTTCTCCAGATGTGGTGATTGGTTCGGATACGGTCATTTATCCGGGGACAGTCATTCTTGGGAAGACGACAATCGGCTCGGAATGTGTGATCGGTCCAAACTCGGACATCCGTAACAGTGTGATTGAAGACAATGCCGTTGTTCGCCAGTCTGTCGTGACAGACAGTCGGGTCGGTGAAGAGGCTCAAGTCGGACCTTTCGCTCACTTGCGTCAACAAGCTGTTCTTGGCGCGAACACACGCGTCGGTAACTTTGTTGAGATTAAAAAATCAACGTTCGGTGATGGTGCGAAAGCTTCGCACTTGAGCTATATCGGGGATGCCTCGATCGGTGAACGTGTCAACTTAGGATGCGGATCGATTACGGTGAATTATGACGGCAAAAATAAGTTTGAGACAGTCGTAGAAGACGATGCATTCGTCGGCTGCAATGTCAACTTGATTGCCCCTGTAAAAGTCGGGAAAGGTGCGATTGTCGCAGCCGGCTCGACGATTACAAATGATGTACCGGAAGAGGCGCTTGCGATTGCACGCGAACGCCAAACGAATAAAGAAGGTTACACAAAACGATAACTTGCTGCCAGTCATTATGGAAAACGATGGAGGAGAATCCTAAACATGTCTACTGTATACGAACGAGAAATTCGTCTATTTAGCTTAAACTCGAACCGCCCGCTTGCTGAAGAAATCGCGAAAGAAATTGGTGTCCCGCTCAGTGATTGCCAAGTCAAACGTTTCAGCGACGGTGAACTCTATATTAACATCGAGGAAAGTGTTCGTGGAGATGATGTGTATGTCATCCAATCAACAAGCTCGCCTGTAAACGAAACGCTCATGGAATTGCTCGTCATGATCGATGCACTCAAACGTGCTTCTGTCCGTACGATTAACATCGTGATGCCGTATTACGGGTACGCACGTCAAGACCGTAAAGCACGCTCGCGTGAACCGATCACAGCGAAACTTGTCGCTGACCTTCTTACGGTAGCGGGTGCGACACGCGTCATCACGATGGATTTGCATGCAGCGCAAATTCAAGGATTCTTCAATATTCCGGTTGACCAATTACTCGGTGTACCGCTCATCTCGACTTACTTTGAAACAGAAGAGTTTCAAGCGAAAGATATCGTGGTCGTTTCTCCAGATCACGGTGGCGTGACACGCGCACGAAAATTGGCAGAACGTTTGAAAGCACCGATTGCCATCATTGACAAGCGTCGTCCGAAAGCGAATGTCGCTGAAGTCATGAACATCGTTGGAAGCGTTGAAGGGAAAACAGCGATTTTGATTGACGACATCATCGATACAGCGGGTACAATCACTCTTGCTGCAGATGCCATCGTCGAAGCGGGCGCGAAGGAAGTATATGCGTCTTGTACGCATCCGGTTCTTTCTGGTCCAGCGATGGAGCGCATCGACAACTCATCGATCAAAGAGTTGGTTGTCCTAAATACCATCGATTTGACGGGTCGCCCTTGCTCGAGCAAGATCAAGCAAATGTCGGTTGCCCATTTACTTGGGGAAGCGATTATGCGCGTACACGAGCATAAATCGGTCAGTACCCTATTCGATTAAAAAAACGAGGCCCGGAGGCATTCGCCTTTGGGCTTTTTTGTTCAGGAGGAAATGATATGAAATGCATCGTCGGTCTTGGAAATCCCGGGAAAAAGTTTGAGATGACGCGACACAATGTCGGTTTTTTAGCGATTGATCGTCTCGCAGAAAAGCATGGCATCTCGCTGAATGAGGCGAAGTTTAATGCCCTTATGGGAACGGGAAGAATCAATGGTGAACGCGTTGTACTCGTGAAGCCGCTTACGTATATGAACTTGTCGGGTGAAGCGGTCCGTCCCATTTTAGATTATTATAAGATTGAGATTGACGACTTATTGGTGATTTATGATGATTTGGATATGGTTCCCGGCAAGCTTCGCTTCCGTCCGAAAGGAAGCGCGGGTGGTCATAACGGAATCAAATCACTTATTCAACATTTAGGAACCACTGAATTCAAGCGATTGAAGCTTGGTGTCGGTCGTCCCCCGCATCCGATTAAAGTTGTCGACTGGGTGTTGATGAACTATCGGAAAGATGAGTTATCGGAGTTGAACGAGACAATCGACAACGCCGTAACTGCAGCAACTGATTTTGTAGATACAGATTGGCTAGCACTGATGAATCGATACAACTAAAGGGTCATCGCACCCTTTTTTGTCGTATGAGTTGGAGGAAAACAAATGAATGCTTTAGAAAGATTTATGGTGGCGCTCCCTGAGACGAATGTCATTCGCGAGCGGCTACAAAAAGTGGACCGTCAATTGGTAACGGGTCTGACGACGAGCGCGAAAGCTCTTGTCTTAGCAGGACTCGTGAAATCGTCAGCGAGACGCCTCGTCGTCGTGACACACAATATGTATCAAGCACAAAAAATGTTTGATCAACTTGAATCACTCATCGGCCCTGATCAAACACTGCTTTATCCAATTGATGAGACGCTAGCAGGTGAACTATCACTGACATCTAGTCCGGAACTGTTGGCCGCCCGAATCGATGCCCGTACCCGTCTCCTTGACCAAACAGGAGGCGTTGTTGTCGTGCCACTCGGTGGATTACGACGTTACATGCCGAGTCCAAAAGCATGGCAAGACAGCCGCGTTATGTTGAAGCCTGGAAGTGATCTCGATTTAGCGGATTTTGCGAAACAATTGTCAGGGATGGGGTATGAACGGACGGCAACTGTAACGACGCCAGGGGAGTTTTCCGTACGAGGTAGCATATTAGACGTTTACCCGCTCACAGAAGCGCGTCCATATCGAATTGACTTGTTTGACACTGAAATTGATTCGATTTTTACGTTTGATGCCGAAACCCAACGTTCGCTCGGGGTGATAGGGGAAGTGTGTATTACGCCTGCAACGGAGTTTGTTGCGACTGAGGAACAGCTGAAACAAGCGGGTAGCGCTCTTCGCAAGCAATACGACAGAACGGTGGAATTGATTACAAACGATGTGATTCGTCAGGCGCTCGATGAAGGAGTCGTGACGGATATCGAACGTTTAGAGCGTGGTGATTTCCCAGATAAAGTAGGAAAGTATTCGCCACTTCTTTATACATCAACGCTTCTTGATTACGTAGGAAAAGACGCCGTACTCATTTTGGATGAAGTGGCACGAATTGATGACGCCGCGGATGTGCAGGACCGGGAAGACGCCGAGTGGTTCTCTTCGCTCATCGAAAAAGGGGAAGCGGTCAGTAACTATACGCTCGCTGTCCCAATGCATAAAGTGTTCCTTGACTTGAAACAAGTGGCCTTCTCATTATTGCCGTCTCGTCGTTCAGGTATACCTGAGACCGACACGGTTCATTTGAGCTGTCGTCCGCTACCGGCATTTCACGGACAGATGCACTTATTGAAACAAGAAGTGGAACGTTGGCAACAAGGTGATCAACGAATTGTCGTGCTCGCGGGAGATCGGTCGCGTGCAGATAAAATAACAGCACTTCTTTCAGACTATGGCATTTCCTCGACGTTTACGAATGTCGATGGAGAGTTAGAGCCGAGACGTGTGTCCGTCATTATCGGTCAAATTGAAGGTGGGTTTGAATTATCTACGAGTCGTCTTGTCGTTGTATCAGAAGAAGAACTGTTCAAACGTGTGACGAAACGGAAACGTCAGACGAAGAACTTGACGAACGCGGAACGAATCAAGAGTTACCAAGAGTTGAAGCCGAACGATTATGTCGTCCACGTGCACCATGGAATCGGAAAGTACTTAGGCATCAAAACGATTGAGGTCGGTGGGATTCATCAGGACTACTTGCATCTCGTCTATGCTGGTGACGATGCCCTTTACGTACCAGTCGACCAAATTGATCTCGTGCAAAAATATGTCGGGGCAGAAGGAAAAGAACCGAAGATTTATAAACTGGGTGGCACGGAATGGAAGAAGGTCAAATCGAAGGTCGCTAAATCGGTTGAAGACATTGCCGATGAGTTGATTAAACTGTATGCGGCACGAGAGGCCTCGGTTGGTTTTGCGTTTCCGTCGGACGATGAAGAGATGAGTCAGTTTGAATCTTCATTCCCGTACGCTGAAACAGAAGATCAAGTTCGCTCGATTGCTGAAATCAAAGCAGATATGGAACGCTCGCGTCCGATGGATCGTCTCTTATGCGGAGATGTCGGATATGGGAAAACGGAAGTGGCGATTCGGGCGGCATTTAAAGCGGTACTCGCCGGAAAGCAAGTCGCATTTCTTGTCCCGACGACCGTCCTCGCCCAACAGCATTATGAGACGATGCTCGAACGATTCAGCGAATTTCCAATCAATGTGTCGGTCATGAGCCGTTTCCGCTCGAAAAGTGAGATGACCGCGACGAAGAAGGGCTTGAAAGAAGGGACGATTGATATTGTCGTCGGTACACACCGCGTGTTGTCTAAAGACGTAACGTTTGCCAATCTTGGTCTCGTCATCATCGATGAAGAACAACGGTTCGGCGTTAAACATAAAGAACGTTTGAAACAACTGAAGACGAATATCGACGTGCTCACGTTGACTGCCACACCGATTCCGCGGACGCTCCATATGTCGATGATTGGAATCCGTGACTTGTCCGTATTGGAAACACCACCTGAAAATCGATATCCGGTCCAAACATATGTCATGGAGTATGACGGGATCGTCTTGCGTGAAGCTTTAGAGCGTGAACTCGCTCGTGGTGGGCAGGCGTTCTTCCTCTATAACCGTGTCGAAGGTATCGAACGAAAAGCGGAAGAAATTCGTGCCCTATTACCGGACGCGCGTATCGCGACGGCACATGGACGGATGACGGAGAGTGAGCTCGAGAGCCAATTGATCAGCTTTTTAGAAGGAGAGGCAGATATTTTAGTCTCGACGACAATCATCGAGACGGGAATCGATATTCCAAACGTCAATACACTTATCGTCCATGATGCTGACAAGATGGGGTTGTCGCAGCTCTATCAACTTCGTGGTCGTGTCGGACGCTCGAATCGAATCGCCTACGCGTACTTCACCTATCGAAAAGATAAGCGATTAACGGAAGTCGCCGAAAATCGACTTCAGGCCATTAAAGAGTTCACGGAGCTCGGAAGTGGCTTTAAGATTGCGATGCGGGACTTGTCGATTCGGGGTGCTGGTAATTTGCTAGGTGCACAACAATCAGGGTTTATCGATTCGGTCGGTTTCGATCTGTACTCACAAATGCTCTCCGAAGCAATCGAGGAGCGGAAAGACCGAATGCGTGGACAAGCAAAACAAGTTGTATTCAAGCCGGAAATTGCATTCCAAGCGGATGCGTATATCCCAGATAATTATTTGTCGGATAGTGAATTAAAAATCGAGATGTACAAACGTTTCAAATATGCGGATACGCCAAGCGCATTATTCGCCCTTCAAGACGAATTGATTGAGCGATTTGGTGAATTCCCTGAACCGGTCGCGCTTCTCATTCAACTGACGCGCTTACGTATTTACGGAGAACTGGCAAAAGTGAGTCGGATCAAGCAAACACCGGGACGCATTGAAATCGTCTTATCAAAAGAGTCGACAGCTGCACTTGATGTATCATCCTTCATGGAATGGACAATGCCGCTCGGTCGCAAACTTGGGGTGGGTCAAGAAGATGGGGCGTTGAAACTATCGCTCAGTGGCCGTGTCCCCCTAACAGAGCTCCTAAATGATGCCGATACTGTATTAGAGGAACTGACGAAGCGGTTGGTAGGCGATGCAGTCGCCAAGTAAATTTGCGCAAGGTGTCGTCTTGTTCGCCATTGCCGGCTACGTGTCGAAACTGATTAGCTTCGCTTATCGTGTCCCGTATCAAAACTTAGCGGGTGACTTCGGGCTCTATGCCTATCAAACCGTCTATCCATTCGCTGCGATCGTGGCTTCACTCGGGATTTATGCGATGCCAGTCGTTATTGCGAAAATTGGTATCGGGACAAAAGGGGAAAATCGAAAGTTGGAAGTGCTATGGGGGAGCTTTTATGCGCTGTTTCTACTATCGATTGTCCTCGTTGTTACGGTATGGGTATTCGCACCGACCCTTGCCGGATGGCTAGGAGATGAGCAGCTGGCACCGGCACTCCGGGTGATCAGTTTAAGTTATTTACTTATGCCAGCCTCGGCCGTATTACGTGGCGCTTTTCAATCGAGAGATGACTTACGACCGAGCGCATGGTCACAAGTGCTCGAGAACTTTGTCCGCGTCACAGTCATGCTGTCGCTATTATGGATCGGGGTACGACTCGGAAAAGATGCATATACGCTTAGCCAATATGCGTACGGTGCGACGCTCATCGGTGGAATCGTAGCGATTGTCTTTTTGGTCTATCGAACGCGTGGTTTGCAGATTGTGAAGGTGCGACGAGCCACGTTTCGAAGAGGGATGCGTCTCTTATTGACGACGGGTTTCGCGGTTGGATTCGCTTCGCTCGGGATTCTATGGATGCAACTTGTCGACTCTTTCACCATCGTCAATTTGATGGGGGGGACGTATGACGCGAAGGTGAGCAAAGGAGTGTTTGATCGGGGATACCCGCTCGTCCAATTCGCCATCTTGTTCACGACGACCATCGGGATGGCCAATGTGCCGATGCTCGTCCGTCATTATCGGGCGGGACATCTACAAAAGACGACACAAGGACTCCGTTCGATGATTCGGGTGACGACTGCGATTGCTGGTGCAGCGACGATCGGCTTGATAGGGGTCATGTTCTTCTTGAACGTGGCACTATTTGAAGATGAGTCAGGAACACAAGCACTTATGTTTTTAGCTACAAGTACGTTCGCTGCCTCTTTGGCGATTGTAAGTATGACTTGTTTGCAGGCGATTGATCGAGAATGGGTCGCCGCTCGTAGTATGGTCGTCGCGATTTTGGTGAAGAGTGTGACGAATGCATGGCTTGTCCCAATCTATGGGATTGAGGGGGCGGCAATTGGTACCTCGATCGGCTTTTTGGCGATGGCATTCTATAACTTTAAAGCGCTCGACCGTTCGATTCCGCTCGGCTCGTTTCGGTCGAAACATTACAAATCGCTATGGAAAGTCCTGGTACCCATGATATTCCTCATTGCCGTGTTAAACTGGGTTGGTCAGATGTGGGTCGATTCAAGAATCACTGCTTTCGGATGGTTGATCGGGATGGTGAGTAGCGGGGCCGTCCTCTATATATGGAGATTATGGAGCACACGGATGTTGTCACTTGCGGAATGGGAGTTGATTCCGTTCGGAAGTCGTCTACTCGATGTGCTCGAGAAAAAGGAGAACTGATATGGGTTATACAATCACGGTGGTCGGACTCGGGTCCGGCGAGTTAAATCAATTACCACTCGGTGTGTACCGCCATTTAAAACAGCAACCACTCGTCTGGTTGCGGACGAAAGAGCATCCGGTCGTTCGTGAGTTAGAATCAGAAGGGCTCGTATTCGATTCTTTTGATTCGATTTACGAATCAAGCGAAACTTTTGAAGAGGTCTATAATCAGATTGTTGAGACATTAATGAATAAATGTGAAGAAATGGCGATCACTTATGCTGTACCGGGTCATCCTTTCGTAGCAGAACGGACCGTTGAACTGTTGGTGGAACGCGGAGCCGATCTTCATGTGCTTGGCGGTCAAAGCTTTTTAGACGCGATGTTTCAAGCGCTTCAAATCGATCCAATCAATGGATTTCAACTGCTTGATGCGACAGCCCTCGACCTTGAACGACTGCAGGTCACCCAGCACATTCTTATTGGTCAAGTGTACGATGGATTTGTAGCAGGGGATGTCAAAGTGCAGCTAATGGAGCGTTATCCGGATGAGCATCCCGTCACCCTTGTGACCGCTGCAGGAACTACACAAGAACGAATCAAACACATTCCGCTATTCGAGATGGACCGTGTGGCGGAAGTGAACAATTTGACGACGCTCTATGTACCACCGCTCGTCGACGAATCGTATTTGGCGAAAGATTTTGCGACACTCAAACAGATTATTGCAACACTTCGGGGTCCGAACGGCTGCCCATGGGACCGCAAACAGACACATGAGTCGCTTCGGAAGTATTTACTGGAAGAAGCGTACGAACTGATTGAAGCCATCAATGCAGAAGATGATAATGCGATTATTGAAGAACTGGGCGACGTCTTGCTCCAAGTCATGTTACATGCTCAAATCGGTGCAGATGAGGGGTACTTTGATATTCGTGATGTGATTGGTTCGATTAGTGAAAAGATGGTACGTCGTCATCCACACGTCTTTGGGGACATCACAGTTGAAAACGCCTCCGAGGTCGTGAAAAATTGGAACACGATTAAACAAGCCGAAAAAGGGGAAAAGAAACAATCGCATCTCGATGGTGTGCTCATCGACCAACCTTCATTGATGAGGGCGGAACAACTTCAAAAGAAAGCCGCCCAAGTAGGGTTTGAATGGGATGACGTATCCGGGGCCTTCACGAAGCTCGAAGAAGAATTGAACGAATGGCGTGAGGAACTTGGTGACGAATCAGAATTGGGAGATGTATTGTTTTCCATCGTCAATATCGCGAGATACGTTGGGCTGAATGCCGAGCAAGCTCTAGAACAGACGAACCGAAAGTTTAAACGTCGATTCGAATACATTGAAGTAAATGGGGACCTTCAGCAGATGACACTCGAACAAATGGATGAACTTTGGAACGAGGCAAAGGAGAAAGGTTTATGAGACTAGATAAATTTTTAAAGGTATCACGTTTGATCAAGCGTCGTACGTTAGCGAAAGAAGTAGCAGATCAGGGACGGATTCAATTGAATGGACAAGTCGCAAAGGCGAGCACAGACGTCAAAGTCGGAGATGAACTACAAATCCGGTTCGGAAATAAGCTCGTTACGGTCGTTATTGATTCAATCGCGGAACATGCACGTAAAGAAGATGCGAAAGAAATGTATCGTTTACTTAAAGAAGAGAAGATGGATGGTAGTATCAACTCGTAAAAAAAAGTATACTTAGTGTATTAAGAGGAGGGGGATGAGGCGATGAATGGACGTAATCCGATGGATCGACAACGGCGCATTCGTGCGCTAGACGAGCGTAGAGAACAGCTGGAAAAAGACACACATCGGCGACGAATTCATCTTCGCCGTCGTTTGGCGGCGGCCTCACTCCTATTTTTATTTGTTATGGTCTTGATTGGGCAGAGTTACTTTTCAAAAGTCGGCTATGTGTCGGACCAACGACAAGCATACGCTCAAGCAAAAGTAGAGTTGCGTGAACAACAAGACGAGCAAGATGAATTGAAAGAGCAAGCGGAGCGATTACAAGATGAGGATTATATCGCAAACTTAGCGCGAAATGAGCTGCTTTTCTCTAAAGATGGAGAGATTATTTTCTACTTCTCACCAGAAGAATAAGTTGGTTCGTTGACCGTTGAGGAAACGACTCGTATAATTGTAAAGAATCAATCAAAAAAAGGAGTACATTATTTTATGTCAATTGAAGTAGGAAGCAAGGTACAAGGTAAGGTCACAGGGATTACGCATTTCGGAGCGTTCGTCGAGCTCCCGAACGGCAAAACAGGTTTAGTGCACATCAGTGAGGTGGCAGACTCTTACGTCAAAGATATCAATGAAGTGTTGACAGTCGGTCAAGAAGTCACGGTGAAAGTATTGAACGTCGAAAGCGATGGAAAAATTGGATTATCCATCAAAAAAGCAGTAGACCGCCCTGTAAGCGAACGTCCAGAGCGTCCGGCCGGTGAGCGTTTCTCTCGTGGTCCACGCCCGGGTGGCCCTAGTCAAGGCGGTCCACGTCCTGGTGGACGCAGCGGTGGTGGCCCACGTGGTGGTGGTGGTCGTCGCGAACCGCAGCGCCGCGAGCCAGAAACATTTGATACATTGATGAGTAAATTTTTGAAAGATAGCGACGAGCGTCTTACGACTTTGAAACGTCAAACAGATTCGAAACGCGGTGGACGTGGAGCCAAACGCGGGTAATCCTTCGAATACCAATTAGCTTCTACTCGTAACTATATAGGTCTTAATACAAGACGAGTCGTGAACATTTTTGTTCGCGACTTTTTTTTTTTTTGAAAAAAATTATGAAAAATAACTAAAATAGTTGCTTTTTTTCGAGGAAGGGAGCAAAATAGGGAACATGAAAAAATAGTTATGTTTTATAAGTGAAGGTGGAGAGAAAAATGAATGGATGGAAACTGTGGACGGCGGAGTGGCGGAGTATCTTTAAGAACCCACGTGTGTTGGTTCCGATTCTCGCAGTCGCACTCGTACCGCTAATGTATGCCGGTATGTTTTTATGGGCTTTCTGGGATCCTTACGGACAGATGAAAGATTTGCCGGTCGCCATCGTCAATGAAGACAAAGGGGCAACGTTTGAAGGGGAGTCGCTTGAGATTGGGGACGATCTCATTGACAAGTTATTGAAGTCGGAAGCGTTCGAGTTTGTCGAGACGACCGAAAAAGAAGCGGAATCTGGATTGGAAGACCATGATTACTATATGGCGATTGAGATTCCGGAAGACTTTTCGGAAAAAGCAACGACAGCTTTGGATGAGGATCCAGAGCAACTTGAATTGAAGTATATTGCGAATGAATCGTATAATTTCTTAGCTGCGCAAATCGGTGGTTCCGCGATGGAGCAAGTAAAAGCGGAGCTTTCGACCGAGGTATCGAAACAGTACGTCAGTGCGTTGAAAGATGGGCTGAATGATGTAGCTGACGGACTTGGTGAAGCGGCAGACGGTGCAACAAAACTTGCAGAAGGCTCAAAAACAGCTAAAGACGGTGCCGTCAAATTGGCGGATGGGACGGAGTTACTTGCTTCGAAACAACGTGAGCTAGCAGATGGAGCAAGTCAGTTAAATGATGGGATTGCCCAGTTGGCCGATGGTTCCTCTGAGCTAGCAGATGGAACAAAACTACTCGCTTCGAAACAGCGTGAACTCGCAGATGGAGCAAGTCAATTAAATGATGGCGTGACTCAACTGGTTGATGGTTCCTCTGAACTTGCAGATGGGAGTCAACAAGTTCATGAAGGCTCAGCCTCTCTTTCAGATGGTGTACATCGTGTCAGCGATGGTGCCTCCGCGTTACAAGACGGAACGAGTCAACTCGTTGAAGGCACAGAAACTTTTGCATCAAAACTAGATGAACTGCATACAGGTGCAAAAACGTTGAACCAAGGCGTTCAAGACCTTTCTGCAGGAATTGAACGCTCGAAAGAGGGTGCGTCCGCATTAAATGACGGCGCAAATCAACTTGCGGGTGCATTGACCACCGCGAAAGACGGTAACGCGGCACTTGTCGTGGGTCAAACGGAATTGGTCAATGGAATCGGACAAATGAAATCTGAGTTGACCGCGAAGCAAGATGAGTTGATTGGACAACTGACGGCACTCGCCGAATCGGGTCAATCCGCGTCACCTGAAATGCTTCAAGCCATCGCTGCGCAACTAAGCGATGGAAAACAAGAAACGGCGGCAGGTTTTGATCAATTAGCTGCTGGTGCGACGAAAGTGAAGGATGGACAAACCTCATTAGCTGCTGGTCTAGAGCAAGCAGAGGCAGGTGCTGGAGAACTTTCGTCAGGACTTTCTGAATTAAGCACAGGTCAAACAAAATTGGTCGAAGGCGCTAAAGCATTAGCCAGTGGCTCTAGTCAAATCGAGCAAGGCACGCAAACAGCGGCCGGTCGCTCACAAGAGCTTGTGGCAGCCAGTTCGAAACTCAATCAAGGTGCGACGCAACTTCAAGATGGGACGAATGAACTCGTAACAGGCAGTGATAAGCTCGTAGCCGCGACTGGACAACTCTCTGAGGGAAGTGTGAAGCTTGCGGATGGTGCAAAGAGCGCTAGTGCCGGAACAAGTGAGTTAGCCAACGGCGCGAATCAGTTAGCTGATGGCGGTCAAAAACTTCAATCTGGTAGTCGTGAGCTTGCAGACGGTGCGCAGGATGCTGGTGCCGGAACAAGTGAGCTAGCGAATGGCGCGAGTCAGTTAGCAGACGGTGGACAAGAACTTCAATCCGGTAGCGGTGAACTCGCCGATGGGATGACAGACCTTGCATCCGGTAGCGATGAACTTCGTGACGCCTTACTAAAAGGCGCGGAAGATGCAGATATCGGGTTAACTGACAATAATGTGGAGATGATGGCAGGTCCGGTTGCGCTCGTCGACAACTCGATTCACGAAGTGCCGAACTACGGTACAGGATTCGCTCCGTACTTCATGTCACTTGGACTCTTTGTCGGGGCACTCCTTCTCTCGATCGTCTATCCATTGTACGATCCAGTGGGGCGTCCAAAACGGAGTCTGTCATGGGTGATGTCGAAGTCTGGCGTTCTCGTTGTCGTCGGATTCCTTCAGGCCTTGATTCTCGATGTGGCAATGGTGCAACTACTCGGTCTTGAAGTGAGCGAGCCGTTGAAATTCTTCGGTTTCAGCTGGTTGACGAGCATCACGTTCCTCTTTATCGTGCAGTTGCTCGTGACAACGCTCGGAAATCCGGGGCGTTTTGTGGCAATCGTCTTGTTGATTTTGCAATTGACGACGTCTGCGGGAACGTTCCCGCTCGAATTGATTCCAAGAGCGTTACAACCGTTCAATGCACTGCTTCCAATGACATATACGGTTGCTGGGTATAAAGAAATTCTATCGGCAGACGGTGCACAGTACTTGCAGACAGCTACCATCTATTTAACGTTTGTGGCTGCCGGATGCTTTGCATTGCTGTGGGCGTACTTCCGAATCGCATGGAAGAAAAAATATCGCCCAATCGCATCAGAAGCATGATGTAAAAACGTTATAAAATCGTGTATAGTGGGGAAGACGACGCTATACACGATTTTTTTATTAAAAAAATATAAAAAAGAATTGACACTCGAATGATGACTGGTTATTATAGAAAATGTGCTTAGGACACAACAATAACATGGCGGTGTAGCTCAGCTGGCTAGAGCGTACGGTTCATACCCGTGAGGTCGTGGGTTCGACTCCCTCCGCCGCTACCATTTTATTTAGGCCCGTTGGTCAAGCGGTTAAGACACCGCCCTTTCACGGCGGTAACACGGGTTCGAATCCCGTACGGGTCACTTAGCCTAAGCGAAAAGAAGCCATCTCAAACGAGATGGCTTCTTTTGTTATACCTAAGGAGGGAATTCATGAAAAAGGTGCTCGTCGCTGTGTCTGGCGGTGTGGATTCGATTGTCCTTTTAGACCGCCTTGTCAAACAAGGATGGAACGTAGCGGTGGCTCATATCCATCATGGTCTACGAGAAGCATCAGATGAAGAGTATACGTTCGTCGCAAATATAGCGGCATCCTATCAAATCCCGTTTCATGGGAAGCGTCTTGATTTTCAAAAAGGAAAATCACAAGAGCGATATCGAGAGGCCCGATATCAATTCTTTGAAGACGTCATGAGTGAATATGGATATGACACATTGGCAACGGCACATCATGCGGACGATGAGTTAGAAACGGTGCTCATTCAACTTCATCGAAACGTGATTGAAGTGAAAGGGATTCCCGAAATCCGGAAATTTGGTAACGGGAGACTCATCCGTCCGTTGTTATATGAGTCGAAAGCTCAACTGATTGAGTATGCCCGACAGAACGAATTAGAGTGGCGCGAAGACGCAACAAACCAAGAACGCACCTACTTAAGGAATCTCATTCGCCATGAGATCGTGCCGAAACTGAAACAGACGTGGCCATCGGTTGTGAAAGAAGTCAGCGAAGCGGCAAAATTGGCCCGTGCCGACTGGGATAGACGGTACCAATCGTGCGAACGGTGGGTGGAGGCATATGTAGAACTCGAAATGAAAGCGTTTCATGTGAAACTTGATCACGTTGAACGTTTGTCATCGCTCGAACGGTACACGGTCGGTCGGTTGTTGTCCGCTCGTTACGAGGTAAATGTGACTGAGGCGATCGAGAAACTATTGATGAGTCAAAAGGATACAGGCATTTATCATCTCCAGGGGGAATGGTTCATGACCAAGCGGAATAGGGTACTTAATCTTGTACAACGTTTAAACATC
This sequence comes from Exiguobacterium sp. ERU653, assembly GCF_018617775.1. Lineage (NCBI taxonomy): Bacteria > Bacillati > Bacillota > Bacilli > Caryophanales > Exiguobacterium > Exiguobacterium sp. ERU653. The sequence continues at coordinate 13,457 of NZ_JACSKV010000007.1, read as the reverse complement.
TATCCGCTCCATCCGATTCAAGTTGAAACGCTACCGACTGTGGTTCAATTCGGAGAGCGGACAATCTCCCTGTCTATCGAGGAGGGGGAAGAGGGCATCCCATTACATGAAATCACATATCCGCTCACAATTCGTACAATTAAACCGGGTGATCGGATGCGTTTAACCGTAGGGACAAAAAAAGTGGCTCGAATTTTAATTGATGAAAAAATTGATCGATCCATTCGTCCGATGCTGCCACTGCTTGAAGACGCTTCTGGACGGATTCTCGCGATTATTGGTGTAAGAGTTTCGGATTTTCTAGACAAGTCGGATGCGAATTGTCTACGATTAGATGCGAATTGTCTACGATTAATGGTAAAATGATGATTGTGTCGAAACAGAAAGAGGAGGATTTCAAGATGTCATTAATCAACGATATGGAAAAAATTTTAATCTCGCGTGAAGAGATTCAAGAAAAGGTACAAGAACTTGCCGGAACACTTAGCGAAGATTATAAAGAAGAGTTCCCGCTTCTCGTATGTGTATTGAAAGGCGCGATGCCGTTCATGTCGGACCTCGTTAAAGAAATGGACATCCACTTAGAGATGGATTTCATGGACGTATCGACGTATCATGGTGGCACATCGTCAACAGGTGAGGTTAAAATCGACAAAGATTTAAATACATCTGTAGAAGGACGCGACATCTTGATTGTAGAAGATATTATTGATAGTGGATTGACGCTTGGTTATCTCGTCGATCTTCTTAAATACCGTAAAGCGAAATCTGTGAAGATTGTCACGCTTCTCGACAAACCGACAGGGCGTAAAAATGGTTTATCAGCAGACTATAGCGGCTTCGTTATCCCACACGAATTTGTCGTTGGCTACGGTTTGGATTATGAAGAGAAATATCGTAATCTTCCTTACGTCGGTGTGCTCAAACCGAGCGTTTACGGGGGCTAACATTTTTCTTTTGAAAATGTGACGTGGTAAGATAAAAGAAATCCCCAAAGTATAGGCATATACTGAATGGGCGAGAACATCGTTTCTCGGAATAGGAGGCAGAGAATGAATCGTGCAGTGAAAAACACATTGGTTTTTGGTGTGATTTTCCTAGCCTTGATCTTGTTCCTTCAATATTTGCAGAATCCGAATAGTCAGAGTGAAACACTCTCGTATTCGAAATTCCTAGAATATGTGGAAGATGATCGGATTGAGACGGCAACCGTACAAGAAATCCCGGGGGCTATCTCGATTACAGGCGATCTTACAGGAGATGAAGACCAGCGTTATGAAACAAATATTCCAGCGAACGAAGCTGAGTATGCAGATGTATTAACACAGCTTCGAGCGAATACGGATATTCAAATCGAGGAAGCTGAATCGAACAGTAGTTGGTTCAGTATCATCTTTGCGATTTTACCGTTTATCATCATCTTCATCTTGTTCTTCTTCTTGTTGAACCAAGCGCAAGGTGGTGGCGGTGGTGGTCGTGTGATGAACTTCGGGAAATCGAAGGCCAAATTATACGACCAAGAGAAGCGTCGTGTCACATTTGAAGATGTGGCCGGAGCAGACGAAGAGAAGCAAGAACTCATCGAAGTCGTTGAATTCTTGAAAGATCCTCGTAAATTCTCAAAACTCGGTGCACGTATTCCAAAAGGTGTGTTACTCGTTGGTCCTCCGGGGACAGGTAAAACACTATTGGCCCGTGCGGTAGCTGGTGAAGCGGGTGTACCATTCTTCTCGATCTCAGGTTCGGACTTCGTTGAGATGTTCGTCGGGGTCGGTGCGTCACGTGTTCGTGACTTGTTCGAAAACGCCAAGAAGAATGCTCCGTGTATCATCTTTATCGATGAAATCGATGCGGTCGGACGCCAACGTGGTGCCGGACTAGGTGGTGGACACGATGAGCGTGAACAAACATTGAACCAATTGCTCGTTGAGATGGATGGATTCAGCGACAACGAAGGGATTATCATGGTTGCGGCGACAAACCGTCCGGATATTCTTGACCCTGCCCTCCTTCGTCCAGGTCGTTTTGACCGTCAAATCACGGTCGATCGTCCTGATGTAAAGGGACGGGAAGAAGTATTGAAAGTTCATGCGCGTAACAAGCCACTTGATTCGACAGTGGACTTAAAATCAATCGCACAGCGTACACCAGGATTCTCTGGAGCGGACTTAGAGAACCTCTTGAACGAAGCGGCACTCGTTGCGGCACGTTCGAACCGCGCAGCGGTATCGGTTGTCGACGTGGAAGAAGCGATTGACCGCGTCATCGCCGGTCCTTCGAAGAAAAGCCGAATCATTTCGGATAAAGAACGCAAGATTGTCGCTTATCACGAAGCGGGTCACACAATCATCGGTCTCGAACTTGAGAATGCGGATGAAGTACACAAAGTGACGATTGTCCCACGTGGAAACGCGGGAGGATATGTCGTCATGCTCCCGAAAGAGGACCGTTACTTCATGACAAAACCTGAGCTCGAAGATAAGATTGTCGGTCTCCTTGGTGGACGTGTCGCCGAAGATGTCATCTTTGGTGAAGTGTCGACTGGAGCGAGCAACGACTTCCAGCGTGCTACTGGTATTGCACGTAAGATGGTCATGGATTATGGGATGAGCGATAAGCTCGGACCACTCCAACTCGGTTCGAACCACGGTGGACAAGTCTTCCTTGGTCGCGATTTCCAGACGGAACAGAATTATTCAGATGCAATCGCACAAGAAATCGACTTAGAGATTCGTGACATCATCAACCACTGCTATGCGAAAGCGAAGCAGATTTTGACAGAACGTCGTGAAGATCTCGAACTCGTTGCGAAGACGTTGCTTGATGTGGAAACGCTCGATTCGAAACAGATTCGTCATTTGATTAAAACACGCGAATATCTCCCGCATGAACCGGAAGAAGACGTGGATGCATCAACGGACTCAGATGAAGCAGCGAAGAAAGATGAGGCAGCCGTTCAGCACGGTCAAGTCATCGATCAACCCGAAGCTGTTCAAGAAAGCCAACCGGATGTTGTGCCTGAAGGCGATAAGCCCGAGGCGACACCGACGGAGCGTCCGAATAACGAATCACGTTAATCAGTAGACGAATGCCCTTGACGAGGCATTCGTCTTTTTTCATGTTATAATTCGAGCGAACTGCAATTGACAACAAAGTGAGGAACTATATCATGATTTTAGTGATTGATGTTGGAAATACAAATATTGTTCTCGGGATGTACGATGAAGTTAATCTCGTACACCACTGGCGCATCTCGACCGATCGTACGAAAACAACTGATGAGTACGGCATGCTTGTAAAGTCGCTATTCGACCAATCGAACGTCTCGTTTGAGCAGGTTGAAGGTGTCATCTTATCCTCTGTCGTGCCCCCGGTCATTTTTCCACTTGAACAAATGTCACAGCGATACTTCAATGTACGACCGATCGTTGTCGGTCCAGGTGTGAAGACGGGATTAGACATTCACGTTGAGAATCCACGCGAAGTTGGAGCCGATCGAATTGTCAACGCTGTGGCTGGAATCGCCAAGTATGACGGTCCGCTCATAATTGTTGATTTTGGAACGGCAACCACGTATTGTTACATCGATGAGAAACGTCGCTACCACGGCGGCATCATCTCACCAGGTATCATGATTTCAGTAGAGGCACTCTATCAGCGTGCTGCGAAACTACCACGAATTGAACTGGCAACCCCGCCATCGGTCGTTGGGAAAAATACGATTCAAGCGATGCAATCCGGAACGTATTATGGTTACGTGGCTCAAGTGGACGGTATCGTGAATCGAATGAAGCGTGAAGTTGGTGAAGCGACTGTCATTGCGACTGGAGGATTGGCACGATTGATCAGTGAACATGCAGAAACGATTGATCATGTGGATTCGTTCCTGACACTCGAAGGCCTCCGCCTCATTTACGAGCGCAATCAAAAGTAAACTAAAGGAGTTAAAGTATATGATTCATACAGAACAACAAGCATTACTCGATCAAATGAAAGACGATTATCTCGTTCGAGCTCTCGGGTTCAACGGAGAAGTACGAGCGTTTGCAGCACGTACGACAAAGACAGTGTACGAAACACAACTTCGTCATCAGACGACACCAGTTGCTTCAGCAGCCCTCGGACGGACGATGACAATTGGCTCGATGATTGGTGCGATGCAAAAAGGTGCGGCACGCGTCACGCTTAAAGTCGAAGGTGATGGTCCAATCGGGAAAATTATCGTGGATGCAGATACAGCGGGGGATGTCCGTGGATATGTATCGTATCCGCGTGTCGATGGTGGAACGTTCGTCAACGAACAAGGATTGACGAAGTTGAAAGTAGGCGAAGTCGTCGGAAAAGGAACCATCTCAGTCATTAAAGATTTAGGGTTGAAAGATTATGTTGGTGGTTCTTCAGAGATTCAAACAGGTGAAATCAGTGAAGACTTCACGTACTACTTCGCAACATCAGAACAAGTGCCATCGGTCGTTGGAGCCGGTGTTCTCGTCTTACCGGAAGACGAATCGATTCTTGCGGCAGGCGGTGTGATCGTACAATTGCTTCCGAACGCTTCTGAAGAAACGGTGCAGGCGCTCGAAAAAGCACTTCAGACGTTCCCGCCCGTATCTGTCTTGATTGGTGAAGAAAAGACACCAGAGGAGATGCTTCAATTACTACTTGGCGATAGTCTCGATGTCCTCGACCGTAATCCGATTCAATTCAACTGCACATGTAGTCGCGAACGAATGGAAAACGCCATTATCGGTCTCGGAAAAGAAGAGATTCGTCAGATGATTGAAGAAGATGGTGGAGCCGAAGCGGTTTGCCATTTCTGTGGGGAAAAGTATCATTTCTCAGCGGAACAATTAGAGACGATGAAAGAGCAAGCACAAGCGTAAGCAACGTTCCAAATTGCATATTTTCAATTCGATAGGGTATGATAACAATATCGGAATAGTCGGAATTATGAAGGAGGAAATGTAATGCGAATCGTAAACTCAGTGACAGACTTGATTGGAAAGACCCCGATTGTGAAATTGAACGGAATGACTGGACCAGAGGATGCCGATGTGTATCTGAAGCTTGAATATATGAACCCGGGATCAAGCGTCAAAGACCGGATCGCACTCGCGATGATTGAAGCGGCTGAAAAAGACGGCATCTTGAATCCTGGTGATACAATCATCGAGCCAACGAGCGGAAACACGGGAATCGGTCTCGCGATGGTCAGTGCCGCGAAAGGATACAAAGCCGTCCTCGTCATGCCTGAGACGATGAGCATGGAGCGTCGTAATCTTCTTCGTGGATATGGAGCCGAACTCATCTTGACACCAGGTTCTGAAGGGATGGGCGGGGCGATTCGTCGTGCCACTGAAGAAGCTGAGAAGCACGGCTACTTCCTCCCGCAACAATTCAATAACGCGGCCAACCCGAACGTTCATGAAATGACGACGGGACCTGAGATTGTGGAAGCGTTCGAAGAAACGGGACTTACGGTGGACGCACTTATCGCAGGAGTCGGTACTGGTGGTACGATTACCGGAGCAGGAAAAGTCGTGAAGGCGAAATATCCAGATGTGAAGATTTTGGCAGTTGAACCGATTGATTCACCAGTCTTGTCTGGTGGGAAGCCGGGTCCTCACAAAATTCAAGGAATTGGTGCCGGGTTCGTCCCATCCATTCTCGATACAGAAATTTACGAGGGTGTTCTTCAAATCACGACAGAACAAGCGTTTGAATATGCTCGCCAAGCAGCGCGCACAAATGGTGTGCTCGGAGGTATTTCTTCAGGGGCCGCGATTGCGGCGGCGCTTGATACAGCGAAGCGTCTCGGTAAAGGGAAGAACGTGTTGGCGATCATCCCGTCAAACGGAGAACGTTACTTGAGTACACCACTCTATCAATTTGATGAAGAGTCGAACGAGAGTCGGGTATAACATTTTAGGCAGTAATCGAGAGACATTCTCTTTCGGTTGCTGTCTTTTCTTGTGTACAATAAAAAGCATGAATGAATAGACGGAGGAATGACATGTGAGATCGACAGCGTTCAGAACGAAGCGGATGACGAAAGAAAAAATGTATGAAACATACATGACGTTGACAGCAGATCAGCCGTACCATGCATGGCTAGAAAGCGGGAGGGCAGGGCGGTATACGATTGCAGGAATTGAACCGTTCGGTCGCTTCTATGTAAAAGACGGCGTCGGTCTCCTTCAAATCGGAAATAGGACTGAAACGATGTACGGGGAACCGCTCGAATTGGCCAGTGAAGTTCGGAAGCGGTTTGAGGCTGAACGTCCAGAAGGGACCCCTCCATTTTTCGGTGGTATGATCGGTTATGTCAGTTATGATGTGGCTCGGACGATTGAACGTCTCCCTAACCAAGCGGCAGATGATTTATCGACGCCAGACGTCTCGTTTCTTCTATTTGACGAAGTGGCTGTGTTCGACGAAGAGTCGTCGACCCTTTACTTAATGGTCACAGCAGAACGTGATGTGGAGCGCAAAGTGGAACGGTGGGCAGCCATGTGGAACGTCGAGTCGCATTATGCGTTCAAACCGACGGAACATCTCCCTGTAGAGCGATCGCGCTCCATGTCTCAGGAGGAGTTCGTCGAAGCTGTCAAACAGATTCAGTCATATATCGTGGAAGGTGATGTGTTTCAAGTGAACTTGAGTGTTCGTCAATCAGAACCGCTTCTCGCTGACCCACGTCGGGTGTACGATACTCTCCGTCGAATGAATCCCTCTCCATACATGGGGTATTTTGTGGACGACGCATTGACAATGGTCTCCGCGTCACCAGAGTTGTTGCTTGAGAAACACCAATCTGACATTTCGACGCGTCCGATCGCGGGTACGCGTCCGCGTGGGAAAGATGATGCGGAAGATTTGGAATTGGCGAACACGCTACTTGAAAATGAAAAGGAGCGAGCAGAACATGTCATGCTCGTTGACTTGGAGCGGAACGACCTCGGGAAAGTTGCGGCGTACGGTAGCGTTCATGTGGATGAATTGATGGTGATTGAAAAATATTCACACGTGCAACATATCGTTTCGAACGTACGTGGCACCATTCGTGATGAGATTTCTGGAGCCGAAGCGTTGGCAGCGATGTTCCCAGGTGGCACGATTACAGGAGCGCCTAAAATTCGAACGATGGAAATCATTGAAGAACTCGAACCGGTTCGCCGGGGACTCTACACCGGCTCGTATGGTTGGTTAAGTTGGAATGACGACCTCGTCTTCAATATCACGATTCGGACGATGGTCGTGAAAGATGGAATCGCATACGTTCAAGCAGGAGCGGGAATCGTCATCGATTCGGACCCGGTCTCAGAATATGAAGAGTCACTGTCCAAAGCGAAGGCGCTATGGACGGCGAAGCAAATGGCGGAGGAAACGACATGATTGTACTGATTGATAACTATGACTCATTCACGTATAACTTGGTGCAGTATTTCGGTGAACTTGGTCAGGAACTGGTCGTGTATCGAAACGATGAAGTATCGATTCAAGAAATCGAGGCGCTTTCCCCAAGCTATCTTGTCATTTCTCCAGGACCTTGTACTCCGAATGAGGCAGGGATCAGCGTAGAGGCAATCCAAGCGTTCGCGGGCCGTATTCCGATTTTAGGTGTCTGTCTCGGTCACCAAGCGATTGCGCAAGCGTTCGGCGGTGAAGTCGTTCATGCGGAGCGACTCATGCACGGGAAAACGTCGAAGATTCAACATGACGGAAAATCGATTTTCAAAGACATTCCTCAACAGACAATCGTGACCCGTTATCACTCATTGGCCGTGGAGCATTCGACTCTACCGGAATGTCTAGCGGTCACTGCGGAGACGGAGACTGGGGAAATCATGGCGCTCCGTCACCGAACGCTTCCGATCGAAGGGGTGCAATATCATCCTGAAGCGATTTTGACTGAGCATGGGAAAGAGATGATTCGAAACTTTATCGAGGAGTATCGTCATGTTGTATTGGCATAACGGCGATATAGTCGAGCAAGAGAAGGTGTTGATTCCGGTTGAAGATCATGGTTTCTTGTATGGAATGGGCTTATTTGAAACGTTACGGACCTATAATTTTGTGCCGTTTTTGTTCGATGCACATTGGGAGCGTCTGAATAAGAGCATGGAAGCGTTATGGATTGATTTTCCGTATACGAAAGCAGAAATTGAGACAGCGATTCAACGACTGTGTCGGCAAAATGATGCGCCTAATTTATATATTCGGTTAAATGTGTCGGCAGGTGTCGCGCCCCTCGGTCTGTACGCCGGGCGCTATGAAGCACCGAACGTCACAATGATCGTAAAACCGTTACCTGCAGAAGTTGTACCACAGGAGAAACAAGTGGAACCAATCCCTTTCCCGAGAAGTCGTCCTGAAGCGGCGTTTCGATTAAAGTCGCATCATTATATGAACAATATCCTCGGAAAACGGGCTCTCCAAAATCCGGATGCGGAAGGTCTATTTGCTGACGAAAATGGACACGTGGTGGAAGGTCTCGTGTCGAACATCTTTTGGGTCGGACCGGATGATGTGTTATACACGACACCACTCTCGAGCGGACCGCTCGCAGGTGTGACGCGGAAATGGGTGATGGAACATTTCTCTGTAGTCGAACAATCCGTGACGTTTGAAGAATTATCTGTAGCGAAAGAAATCTGGATGACGAACTCGATTCAACAAATTGCCCCGGTGACTCAGTACGGAGATCACTCCTTCCCCGGTAAAGACGGGGTGCGATTTAAAGAAGCGTGGACGGAACTTATTCGTTCACTTGGATAGGAGGCGGAAGTATGACGAAAATCATGGGAATTTTAAACGTGACCCCGGACTCCTTTTCGGATGGAGGGCGATATACGGCAATCGAGGAAGCCGTACGTCACGCGAATCAGCTCGTACAAGAAGGTGCCGATGCGATTGACGTCGGTGGTGAGTCGACGAGACCGGGCGCTGAACTCGTATCCGAAGAAGAAGAGATTGAACGTGTCGTCCCAATCATCAAGAGGTTAACAGAAGAGATTGATGTGCCCATCTCGATTGATTCGTATAAGCCAACGGTGGCGAGAGCGGCATTAGAGGCGGGAGCGACAATCATCAATGATGTGTGGGGTTCTAAATGGGGAGACCAATCGATGGCGCGTGTCGCCGTTGAATATGGTGTGCCCATCATTCTTATGCATAATCGGAAAAAGCGGGAATATAACCGTTTCATTGAGGATGTGGTCAGTGATTTACAGGAATCGATTAGGATTGCTCACGCATCAGGTGTAAGGAATGAACACATTTGGTTAGACCCGGGCATCGGATTCGCGAAAGACGTGGCACAAAATCTAGAACTCATGAATCATCTCGATGCAATCACTCGTCTTGGTTATCCAGTGCTACTCGGTACGTCCCGTAAATCATTTATCGGGCACACGCTCGATTTACCGACAGAAGAGCGAGTAGAAGGGACGATTGCGACAACCTGTCTCGGGATTATGAAGGGATGCTCATGGGTACGAGTGCATGATGTGAAAGAGAATGCCCGCGCAGCGAAAATGATGGATGCGATGATTGGGGGGGATGGACATGGATAAAATTTTTGTGAACGGAATGCGTTTTTACGGTTATCATGGTGTGTTTGAAGAAGAGAATCGTCTCGGTCAAAGGTTTCACGTGGATTTAATGTGTGAGCTGGACCTTGCACCTGCGGGGCGTTCCGATGATTTGAATGAAGGGGTCAGTTATGCCGGCTTATATCAATTGACAGAAGAGATTGTGACGGGTGATCCGGTCAATTTACTTGAAGCACTTGGAGAACGGATTACTTCAGCTGTTTTGGCTCATCATGAGTTGATTCAAAGTGTGACGGTGAAAGTCATCAAGCCGGACCCGCCGATTCCAGGACATTACGACTCGGTGGCAATTGAGATGACAAGGAGACGGACACCATGATTTATATCGCATTAGGAGCGAACATTGGGGAGCGGGCTGCGCAATTGTCTGCTGCAATCGATGAGATGGAGAGAGCGAGTCTCAAAGTCACAAAGCAGTCATCGGTCTATGAGACGGCTCCTGTCGGTTACACGGAGCAACCGTCGTTTTATAATATGGTGGTCGAGGTAGAGAGTTCGCAGTCAGCGGCCGGACTGCTAGAAACCCTTCAACAAATTGAGCGAGAGCTAGGTCGAAAGCGCCTGTTTAAGAACGGACCACGTACAATCGACCTTGACATCCTCTTTTATAATGGGGAAGATATTCAATCAGAACACTTGACGGTTCCGCACCCACGTATGCATGAGCGTGCGTTTGTGCTCGCCCCGTTAACGGAAATTGCGCCGGAACTGGTTGTAAAAGGAAGAACGGTGACTTCTTGGCTTGACGCGTTACCGGAAGTAGACCGTCAAGATGTCGTTCGATTGCAGTTATTAATGAATTTGGTGAAATGAAGGATGTGTTGTCTTGACTGGCTTTAAGATTGGAAACATAGATATTAAAAACCGCGCAGTTCTTGCACCGATGGCAGGCGTGACCAACCCGGCTTTTCGCTTGATTGCGAAAGAGTTCGGAGCGGGACTCGTATGTGCGGAGATGGTCAGCGATAAAGGGATTTTGCTTGAAAACACCCGAACAATGCGTATGCTATATGTCGATGAACGGGAGAAACCACTCAGTTTACAAATCTTTGGAGGCTCTAAAGATACACTCGTCAAAGCCGCACAATACGTCGATCAAAACACAAATGCGGATATCATTGATATCAACATGGGTTGTCCCGTACCGAAAGTAACCAAGTGTGACGCCGGAGCAAAATGGTTACTCGACCCGGATAAAGTGTATGAGATGGTCAATGCCGTCACCAAGGTAGTCGAAAAACCAGTCACGGTGAAAATGCGCCTTGGCTGGGATGACGATCATATCTTTATTTTGGATAACGTCAAAGCGGCTCAGACGGGTGGGGCGGCGGCCATCGCCATTCACGGACGCACGCGGGCCCAACAATATGAAGGAACCGCAAATTGGGACTGGATTGGCGAGGCGAAGAAAGTGGCGACCGTACCAATTATCGGGAACGGAGATATCGCGACCCCGCAGGACGCGAAACGTGTGATTGACCAGTACGGTGTGGATGCCGTCATGATTGGACGCGCAGCACTTGGGAATCCATGGATGCTTTATCAAACAATCCAGTACCTTGAAACGGGAGAACTTCCGCCGGAACCGCAAGCTCGTGAGAAAATCGATATCTGTATGCTCCATCTCGATCGATTGAGTGCGATTAAAGGTGAACTGACAGCTGTACGCGAAATGCGTCAACACGCGGCCTGGTATTTGAAAGGACTCAAGGGCAGTGGTCCGATCCGTAAACGAATTAATGAAACAGAATCACGTGAGGCGTTCGCGGCGGTCCTTTACGGATTTGTCGATCAACTCGAACGACAACTGTCAGAAGTGTGAACTAGTGAAAAGAACTAATTTATGGTAAGCTTGTTTGGCGAAAAAGTGCACCACAACGAATGAACGGCTTCGGCTGTGCTGTTGGCCAACGGGTCGACAGTTTTTTGTTAGAGAGAAACCCAATATGGATAGAGGAGTGAATGGAATAGTGAGCCACGAGTTAGAAATGAATGATCAAATGCAGGTTCGTTTTGAGAAGATGACCGATATGCGTGAGCGCGGTCTTGACCCGTTCGGTCACCGCTTTGATCGTTCTGCGCACGCAGGTGAATTACACGAGCAGTATGAATCGATTGAAAAAGAGGCTTTGGCTGAACAGGACGTAGAAGTCACATTGGCTGGACGCATCATGACGAAGCGTGGGAAAGGGAAAGTATTCTTTGCCCACATTCAAGATGTGACAGGTCAAATTCAAATTTACGTCCGGAAAAACGATGTCGGGGATGAGCCGTTTGACTTGTTCAAGTCTTCAGACCTTGGTGACATCGTCGGTGTGAAAGGGAAGCTCTTTAAAACCAATGTGGGTGAGCTCTCAATTCACGTAGAAGAGTTTGAATTATTAACGAAGGCGCTTCGTCCGCTTCCGGACAAATATCATGGGTTAAAAGATGTGGAACAACGCTATCGCCAACGCTATCTCGATTTGATCACAAATCAAGATTCGCGTCAGACCTTCATTTTGCGTAGCCGCATCATTTCAGAGATTCGTAACTTTTTAAACCAAAAAGGATATCTAGAAGTGGAAACACCGATGCTACACACGATTGCCGGCGGAGCAGCAGCACGTCCGTTCTTAACGCATCATAATGCATTAGATATGGAACTTTACATGCGTATCGCAATCGAACTCCATTTGAAACGTTTGATTGTCGGTGGACTAGAGCGTGTGTATGAAATCGGGCGTGTCTTCCGTAACGAAGGAATCTCTACGCGACACAACCCTGAATTCACGATGATCGAATTGTATGAGGCGTATGCGGATTACAACGATATCATGGATTTGACAGAAGAATTAGTCGCACACGTGGCGAAAGAAGTACTCGGTACAACGGATGTACAATACGGTGAAGATACGATCCATCTTGGTATCGGTTGGAAACGCGCACACATGGTCGACCTCGTTAAAGAAGAAACAGGTGTCGACTTCTGGCAACAAATGTCCGATGATGAAGCACGTGCACTTGCAAAAGAACACGGTGTAGAAGTACAAGATCATATGACGTTTGGTCATATCGTGAATGAATTCTTCGAGCAAAAAGTTGAAGATACGTTGCTTCAACCGACATTTGTCACAGGACACCCTGTTGAAGTGTCGCCATTGGCGAAGAAGAATGAAACGGATTCACGTTTCACAGATCGTTTTGAGTTATTCATCGTTCGTCGTGAACATGCGAACGCTTTTACAGAGTTGAACGATCCAATCGACCAACGTGAACGTTTTGAAGCGCAGTTGCTTGAAAAAGAAGCGGGTAACGATGAGGCACATGAACTCGATAATGATTTCCTTGAGGCACTTGAATATGGTATGCCACCAACAGGTGGACTTGGAATCGGGATTGACCGCCTCGTCATGTTATTGACGGACGCGCCTTCAATCCGCGATGTTCTTCTTTTCCCAACGATGCGTCACCAACAATAATCAATTGAAGGGCCAGATCATACGTGAGTATGAGCTGGCTTTTTTATGTTTGTCAGTCTAGAAACGCATAAGGAAGCCGTTAAACAGGATAGAACATATAAATAAAAAACTTTTTCGGAAAAACTTTAATAAAAACCCTTGCGTTAATGAGAAGTGTACGGTAAAGTAATAAACGTTGCCGCTGATGGCAGCGGAAAAGAAATAAAAAAGTGGTTGACAACTGTGTTGATGACTTGTATTATTTTAAGAGTCGCCAAGAGCGGCAGACGAACTTTGAAAACTGAACGATGAGGCAAAAATAAGTTTTACAATTTTTGAATGAAGCGCAAGCTTCGTCAATTTAAGAGCTATATCAAATTCTTTGGAGAGTTTGATCCTGGCT
>NZ_JACSKV010000006.1:0-53580 GCF_018617775.1 Exiguobacterium sp. ERU653 | reverse complement strand
CGCCAGCGTTCGTCCTGAGCCAGGATCAAACTCTCCAAAGAATTTGATATAGCTCTTAAATTGACGAAGCTTGCGCTTCATTCAAAAATTGTAAAACTTTTTTTGCCTCATCGTTCAGTTTTCAAAGACCAAATTGTTGTCGTGTTAGCGACTTTTTAATAATAGCGATTTGACTTATGAAAGTCAACCACTTTTTATTTTTTTTTTACTCCCTGATGTTTTTCTGCGTGAACAACATCAGCGACGTTTATTAATATATCAGTATCCTAAAAAATCGTCAACAATTTTTCTAAAAAAACTTTATTTTTTTTGCATCCACTTAATCAAAACACAAAATCGGTCGCTGAATCGCTCCAAATGACAAAGAACGATCCACGACCGATTAAATTTTATGATGACTTAGACGGCATCTGTTTTTTCGTTTTTTTCTTCGCCACTTCAGACGAAGCCGGTTCAGTGACTTGCCCCGTCTGTTGAAAGCGATGAAGCATCAATACTTGATAGGCATTCGCGAACACTAATGTTGCAAGGGCCGGCCAGAGTAGTGGAATTTCATCCGTTGTTTGAAGGGCCGGAATCCATTCAATCAAAGTAATGACGGTCATTAAGAAAAGTGTCGGGATGAAAGCACTCATATTCGTTTGTTTCGCTTTACTCGCAGCAACTACCCAAGCGACAATTAATAACACAAGCATCTCGCCGATATAACGCCACATGTGATCATTTCCAAATGCGAGCATCCGTAAATAGACGGCATCAAAGATCGCAAAGGCGATTAACAACACCTGGACGCGATTCCATAGACGTGGCCCTCGGAATAAATCAAGACCGACCCGATGGATGATCAAATAGGCGAAGAAGCCCATCATACTGATCCCGGTCCATGTGCTCGAGTAACTAAGCGCAGTGACAATTGCCTCCCAAGACTGACTGACTAAATAACCCGGGTTCGCTAACAAGTTCATAAGGAACCCGAACAACGTCCCAAAAACGAGCGTTGTCCAAAACAAACGTAAAAATCCTTGTACTTTCATCTCTCACCGATTCACCCTTCTATTTGTTTAATGACTGCTTGCGCTAACTCGTCATACGTATGCTCAAATGGATGACCATCCCGATAGACAGAAGGTGCGAAGTCCTCTTCATTGTCATACGGTTGGCCAAGCGGAATTTGAGCAAGCAACTTACTCTTCAGTGCTTCTGATAGTTTTTCTCCACCACCATAACCGAATACGTATTCTTTTTCGCCTGTCAGTTTACTTTCGAAATAAGCCATGTTCTCAATGATACCTAGTAGTTTATGGTTCGTTTTAATCGCCATTGCCCCAGCACGAGCAGCAACGAAAGCAGCTGTCGCGTGAGGTGTCGTCACAATCAACTCCTGGCATGATGGGAGCATCGAATGGATATCAAGTGCGACATCCCCCGTTCCTGGCGGTAAGTCGAGCAATAGATAGTCTAGGTCGCCCCACTCGACGTCATTGAAGAAGTTATTTAACATTTTTCCGAGCATCGGTCCACGCCAGATAACGGGTGCATTGTCTTCAACGAAAAAGCCCATTGAAATGACCTTCACACCGAAACGCTCGACTGGAATGATCTTTTCGCCGCGAACAACTGGTCGTTCTTCGATGCCAAGCATATCCGGAACACTAAATCCGTAAATGTCCGCATCGATCAATCCAACCTTCTTGCCCGCTCGTGCAAGCGCGACCGCTAAGTTGACAGACACTGTAGATTTCCCTACCCCACCCTTACCTGAAGCGATGGCGATAAATGTTGTCCCTGAATTCTCACGAAGAATCGCCGGCTTTGTCGCTTCCTTCAAACTTTCGTCGTTCAATGCTTCAAAGCGAAGTCCAACCGTCTTAAAGCCTTTCCCCTTGAGCAATGTGACAATCTCTTGTTGTAATTGAAGCTGTTCCCCGCTCCCTGTTTGTCCGAGTGCCACTTTCACACTGACATAATCTTCTTTAATGCGGATGTCTTTTACCCCCGCTGTATCTCCAAGCGTTCGGTTGATCGTTGGATCAACGAGCCCCGCCAATTCCTCGCGTACTTGCTCTACTGTAAGCATATCGCTTCCCCCTTCTAACTGTTTCGATATCAGTATATCAAAAAAAGCGTTTTCTTGACGGCTTCGGAATCGACTATTTCAAACAAAAAACTCTCCACCCGAAAGGATGAAGAGTTCGAACCACACCGCGAAGATTAACGCTTCGAGAATTGTGGTGCGCGACGTGCTGCTTTAAGACCGTATTTTTTACGTTCTTTCATACGAGCGTCACGAGTTAAGAAGCCTTTTTCTTTGAGGCTTGGACGGAATTCTGGGTCCGCTTGAAGAAGCGCACGTGATACACCGTGGCGAATCGCTCCAGCTTGTCCAGTATATCCACCACCGTTAACGTTAACGATTACATCGTATTTTCCTTCTGTTTCAGTCAATACGAGTGGTGATTTAGCCATCATGATCAAAGTCTCATGACCGAAGTATTCTGAGATATCGCGGCCATTTACAACAACTTTACCGTCACCTGCAACGAGGTGAACGCGAGCCACCGAGTGTTTGCGGCGGCCTGTTCCGTAGTAACGTACATCTGCCATCGTTTAGTTCCTCCCTGTGTCTCGATTAACCGCGAAGTTCGTAAACTTCTGGTTTTTGTGCTTCATGCTTGTGTTCAGTTCCAGCGTAAACGTGGAGTTTGTTGAATTGTTGACGACCGAGTGATCCTTTTGGAAGCATCCCTTTGATCGCGAGTTCAAGCATACGCTCTGGACGTTTTGCGAGAAGCTCTTTTGCAGTTTGTGATTTCAAGCCGCCTGGATGACCTGAATGACGGTAGTAGATCTTGTCATTCAACTTGTTACCAGTCAATTTGATTTTCTCAGCGTTGATGATGATGACGTGGTCTCCGCAATCAACGTGTGGTGTGAAAGTCGGCTTGTGCTTACCGCGAAGAAGTGAAGCTACTTCACTAGTCAAACGACCAAGTGTTTTGCCTTCTGCGTCGATAAGGAGCCATTTGCGTTCTACTTCAGATGCTTTAGCCATGAATGTTGTGCGCATGTGGAATACCTCCTAGAAATGTCTGTTCACTTAATTTTTTGATGCTTTATCATAATCCTAGTTTACGGGGCTAAGATTGTGGTTCATCTCTAAATTTGAAAATGAAATGCCAATGAATATAATACGATTTTATAGAAGGAATGTCAATCTACTTTTTCATAATTCACATTCCACAAATATAAACCATGCGGGGGCGCGGTTATTCCCGCCATACGGCGGTCTCTCGCCTCCAACATTTGTGCGATGTCGGCAGGCTCATACTTGCCTCGCCCTATCTCGATGACTGTCCCTACCATAATTCGCACTTGATTGTACAAAAAGCCAGAACCCACGAAACGAAATATGATCTCATCATCTACTTCTAACACTTCCGTTTCATAGATAGTACGAACACGATCCTCGACCTCCGCCTTCGTCACTGAGAACGAAGTGAAGTCATGTGTTCCTACTAACAGCTTCATTGCTTGACGCATCGACTCTAGGTTTAGCGTGTAAGTAACAGTCGCAGCATAGTGTCGTCGAAACGGGTCCTCGGTCTTACGAATATAGTAGCGATATTCTTTTCGCTTGGCCCCGTAGCGAGCATGGAACAGAGCATCAGCCTCTTCAGCCTGTTTGACATGGATATCATCCGGCAACATCGCGTTTAGCGCTTTGACGAATCGTTCCGCAGGCATCTGTAGCGACGTATCAAAGTGAACCACTTGTCCTAAGGCATGGACGCCGGCGTCTGTACGACCTGAAGCGACGATTTTTACCGGTTGACGATGCATGCGTGCTAACACCGTCTCAATCTCAGCCTGAACCGTATTGCCGTTCGGTTGTACTTGATATCCCGCATAGTTGGTCCCGTCATAGGCAACTGTCAATTTAATTCGTCTCATCCAATCCCTCTCAATCCAAACAATATGAGTGTCAGTACGACAAAGATAAACAACACCATCGTGTCACGCGTATGCCACTCCATCTCGCGCAATCTCGTCCGTCCTTCACCCCCACGGTAGCCACGCGCTTCCATAGCTGTAGCGAGGTCCTCAGCACGCTTAAACGCTGAGATGAATAATGGAATTAGTAACGGAATAACTCCTTTCAATCGAGACTTCCATGGACCGCTCATCAAATCGACGCCCCGTGCTTGTTGCGCTTTCATAATGCGGTCCGTCTCGTCCGCAAGGGTCGGTAGGAAACGGAGCGAGATGGAGAGCATTAATGCAATCTCATGGGCAGGCACACGAATCCGTTCGAATGGCCGGAGACCTGCTTCAATCGAGTCGGTTAATTCCATCGGTGTCGTCGTCAATGTCACGAGCGTCGTCAACATGACGAGATAGAAGAATCGGAGCGAGACGATCAGGCCCATGCGAACCCCTTCCGAATAAATTGCAACTGGTCCGAATTCGAAGAGGAGGGTGCCGTCACGATTGAATAACAACTGCAAGACCAATGTGAAGACGATTAAAAATAAAATCATGCGTAGCCCGTTCCATAAGTAGCGCCACGATAACTGCGATAGTTTGACCACAAACAACGTGAAAGACAGCAGAAACAAGTTCGTCCATAAATTATCTGCTAAAAAGACGACCGGGATGAACCCTAAAATGAAGAGCGTCTTCGCACGTGCATCGAGTGAGTGGAGCCACGAATGTCCCGGTATATATTGACCGATAATCATGTCGCTCCCCCTTTCAACCGTTCCGCGACCCAATCCGCCAGTTCGCTCTCAGTGCGTACGAGTGGAATTACAGTTTCTCCAAAAGCCGGTGCCATATCGCGGGCGAATCGTAAAACGTGCGGGATGTCGAGCTGGAGACGTCGCACGAGCGTCTCGTCTTGGAACAGGTCAAACGGATCTCCGTCAAACGCCACCTCGCCGCGCTCCATCACCACGACGCGTTCCGCATAGGTGAGCACATCATCCATATCGTGCGAAACGAGAATAAGTGTCAGATTCAATTCTTCTCGTAACCGTTTGAATAAGGCAAGCATATCCCGTCTTCCAATCGGATCGAGACCTGCTGTCGGTTCATCGACGATAAGGACGTCAGGACGACTCGCCAAGACCCCTGCAATCGCAACACGGCGCATTTGTCCGCCCGAGAGATCAAATGGGGAACGTTCCCAAAGTGATTCATCCAAACCAACGAGTCGAAGGGCTTCATGGGCACGTTCTTTCGCTTCGGCATCTGTCGCGCCAAAATTGCGCGGACCGAACATGACGTCGCGTTCGACCGTCTCTTCAAACAATTGATGTTCGGGATATTGAAAGACGAGCCCAACGCGACGCCGAAGCGGCAAGAGATTCTGCTTTTTATCACGACGCGAACGAATCGGTGTGACGGTGATGTCATCGACTACCACACGCCCGTCTGTCGGTCGTAATAATCCGTTCATATGTTGAACAAGCGTCGATTTCCCTGAGCCTGTATGCCCAAGAAACGCAACAAGCGCTCCCGACGGAATGGTTACATTCACATCGCGCAGCGCGGTTCGTTCAAACGGAGTATTGATTTGATATTGATATGTTACTTCTTCAATGCGTATCGGCATAGATGGTTCACCAACTCCGAATGTTGTAGCATCAAACGATCGAGTGGAATGCCACGCTCCTTCAGTTCGAGTTGCATCCGAACGATAAACGGGACATCTAATTGGATGTCACGAAGCGCATCTGGATGTTGAAACACGTCTTCAGGTGTACCGGTCATCGCAATCTTACCTTTCGATAATGCAATGATACGGTCGGCAAACAACACTTCGTCGAGCTCGTGTGTAATAGCGACAACCGTCATCCCTTCCGAGACGAGCTGTCGTACCGTTTGTAATACCTCTTGTCGCCCGATTGGGTCGAGCATCGAGGTCGCTTCATCGAGCACGAGGACACGCGGGCGCATTGCGAGAGCCGCAGCTATCGCAACGCGCTGCTTTTGTCCACCGGATAACTGATGCGGTTCACGGTCCGCTAGTTCCGATAATCCAACGCGCGCTAGACTGTCATCAATTCGACGAACCATTTCTTGACGTGGAAGTCCCATGTTTTCGAGAGAAAATGCCACATCATCGCGCACGGTCGCCCCAACAAATTGATTGTCGGGATTTTGAAAGACGACCCCAATCCGCGTCCGAACGTCCCACACGTCTGCGGCGTTCGACGGATCGAGTGTCTCGACGTGGACTTCCCCCTGTTCAGGAATGAGAAGTCCGTTCCACAATTTCGTCAGTGTCGACTTGCCAGAACCATTATGGCCGACAATCGCAAGCCATTCCCCTTTGTACACATCGAGCGATAGGCCGTTAAGTGCCGGCTCAGATTGTCCAGGGTAATGAAATACGACATCCCGTACCATAATTTGTGCTTCCATAGGTCGACTCCTTTCTTATGTGGAAACAGGGCACTACGTCACCGCATGCCCTGTCGACTGCCTAATGAATTAGACGAGTTCGATGATTACAACTTCTGCACCATCACCGCGGCGTGGGCCGACTTTCATGATGCGCGTGTATCCACCTTGACGTTCAGCGTAGCGTGGTGCCACGTCTTCGAACAATTTTTGGATAGCGTCTTTTTCTCCAGCGTTCTCTTTACGAACGAATGAAGCTACTTGACGACGGGCATGAAGATCGCCACGTTTCCCAAGAGTGATCAATTTTTCAACGACTGGGCGAAGTTCTTTCGCTTTTTGTTCAGTTGTTTGAATGCGCTCGTTGATGATTAGGTCAGTTGCAAGATCACGCAAAAGCGCCTTGCGTTGCGAGCTTGTACGGCCAAGTTTCGAATAAGCCATTACATTTCCCTCCTTCGGTTGAACTTAGTCTTCTTTACGCAAGCCCAAACCGAGTTCGTCCAACTTGTGTTGAACTTCTTCGAGTGATTTACGTCCGAGGTTACGAACTTTCATCATCTCTTCCTCTGATTTGTTTGCGAGTTCTTGAACAGTGTTGATGCCAGCGCGCTTCAAGCAGTTGTACGAACGAACTGAGAGATCGAGTTCTTCAATCGTCATTTCGAGTACTTTTTCTTTTTGGTCTTCTTCTTTCTCGACCATAATTTCTGCATTGAGAGCTTCATCTGTCAAACCAACGAAGATGTTCAAGTGTTCCGTCAAAATTTTAGCCCCTAATGATACAGCTTCTTCCGGACGAATTGAACCATCTGTCCACACGTCTAATAAAAGCTTATCGAAGCTAGCGTCTTGACCGACACGTGTTTTGTCTACTTCGTAGTTCACGCGTTGAATCGGTGTATAGATCGAATCGATTGGAATGACACCAATCGGCATATCATCACGTTTGTTATCTTCTGCCTGGACGTAACCACGACCACGGCGAGCAGTCAAACGCATGCGAAGCGTCGCATTGTCAGCGAGAGTCGCGATGTAGAGCTCAGGATTCAAGATTTCAACGTCGCTATCATGGGTAATGTCTGCCGCAGTGACAGCACCGGCACTTGAAACGTTAATCTCAAGCGTTTTCTCTTCTTCCGAGTACACTTTTAGTGCTAACTTCTTGAGGTTTAGTACGATTTGAGTGACGTCTTCGACGACACCGTCAATCGTAGAGAACTCGTGAAGCACGCCATCGATTTGAACCGCTGTTACCGCTGCACCTGGGAGCGATGACAATAGAATTCGACGTAGTGAGTTACCGAGAGTAGTGCCATATCCACGTTCAAGCGGTTCTACTACGAATTTACCAAACGTAGCGTCCTCGCTGATTTCGACCGTTTCGATCTTTGGTTTTTCAATCTCGATCATCTGAACCCCTCCTTGAGTATATCCTGCCGTGCAGTTTGAACTGCTAAAGTATATGCTGTCGTGCTAGGTAAACCCTTCACACGTTCAAGCGATTATACGCGGCGACGTTTCGGAGGGCGGCAACCGTTGTGCGGAACTGGAGTTACGTCACGGATTGCAGTAACTTCAAGACCAGTAGCTTGGAGTGCACGGATAGCCGCTTCACGTCCAGCACCAGGACCTTTAACGTTAACTTCTACTGTACGCATACCGTTGTCCATTGCAACTTTCGCTGCAGTTTCAGCAGCCAATTGTGCTGCGAATGGAGTCGATTTACGTGATCCTTTAAATCCAAGGTTACCAGAAGTAGCCCATGAGATCGCGTTACCTTGCGTGTCAGTGATTGTGATGATTGTGTTGTTGAATGTAGAACGGATGTGTACCACACCGACTTCAACATGTTTTTTAACTTTACGTTTAGAACGTACGTTTTGCTTACGTTTCGCCATTGTTCAATTCCCTCCTTTACTTCTTCTTGTTCGCTACTGTACGGCGTGGGCCTTTACGAGTACGCGAGTTGTTCTTCGTGTTTTGACCGCGAACAGGGAGACTACGGCGATGACGGATACCGCGGTATGCGCCGATCTCGATCAAACGTTTGATGTTAAGTGAAACTTCACGACGAAGGTCACCTTCAACTTTGATTCCGTCAATTGCTTCACGGATACGGTTGAGTTCATCTTCAGTAAGGTCGCGTGTGCGTGTCTCTTCAGAAACGTTAGCTGCCTTCAAAATTTCTTGTGCTTTTGTTTTACCAATACCATAGATGTATGTGAGCGAAATAACGATACGTTTTTCGCGTGGAATATCTACACCAGCAATACGTGCCATGTGTGCACCTCCTCTGAAATTAACCTTGTTTTTGTTTGTGTTTCGGGTTTTCGCAAATTACCATTACTTTACCCTTACGACGAATGACTTTACATTTTTCGCAAATCGGTTTTACCGACGGTCTTACTTTCATGAGTATACCCTCCTCCTGGAAAAATCGGAGTTACTTATAACGGTACGTAATCCGCCCGCGAGTCAAGTCGTATGGAGACAACTCAACAGTTACGCGGTCACCTGGAAGGATCCGAATGTAGTGCATCCGAATTTTCCCTGAGACGTGCGCGAGCACCGTGTGGCCGTTTTCTAACTCCACTTTAAACATTGCGTTCGGAAGTGGTTCGACAACAGTGCCTTCCACTTCAATGACATCTTGTTTCGCCATCATTTATTCCCCTTTCTATATGAAAATCTTTAGGAGCACAGACGATCTATTGCCATCTACTGTGAGAGAAGGATCCTTGACGGATCAGTATGGAACAATAGAGCCTCATTCACCGGAATCGAGTTTCGTTAAAATCTCGTATCCATCGTCTGTGATGGCGATGGTGTGCTCAAAGTGGGCGCACATGCTACCGTCCACTGTGACAACTGTCCAGTTATCAGTCAGTGTTCGAACATAGCGTTGACCAGCGTTCACCATTGGTTCAATGGCTAACGTCATCCCAGTCTTCAGGCGCGGCCCTTTCCCCGGTGGACCATAGTGTGGAATTTGCGGCTCTTCATGCAAATCTTGTCCAACACCATGACCGACGTATTCGCGGACGACAGAGAAATCATTTGATTCAACATATGCTTGAATCGCATGCGAAATATCTGTCAATCGCCCTCCAGCCTTGGCGTGCTCCAATCCTTTATACAGACTTTCTTCGGTTACGTCAAGTAGCCGCTGTGTCTCTTCTGAGATTGTTCCCACTGGATAAGTCCAAGCGGAATCTCCATGATATCCATTGTAGTAGGCACCGATATCGATTGAGATGATATCTCCATCTTTCAATACCCGTTTTCCTGGAATGCCATGAACAAGCTCTTCGTTCACCGAAGCACAAACACTACCGGTAAAACCGTTGTAGCCTTTGAACGATGGTGTCGCACCTTGGCTGAGAATGTAATCTTCCGCAATCCGGTCGAGCTCAAGCGTCGTGATTCCTGGTTTAATGTGCTGTTTGAGCACCTGGTGCGTTCGAGCAACAATTTGCCCAGCCTCACGCATAATCGCAATTTCACGAGGCGTCTTCGTGATGATCATTCAGTATCACCAAGTAATGCTTTGACATCGGCATACACGACATCGATTGGACGATCTCCATCCAATGTACGAAGATACCCTTTTTCAGCGTAAAAGTCAATGAGTGGTTTCGATTGCTCGATGTTGACTTCAAGGCGACGGCGAACCGTTTCCTCTTTATCGTCTTCACGTTGCATAAGAGCCGACCCATCCACATCACAGATGCCTTCCACTTTTGGTGGGTTGAAGATCACATGATATGTCGCGCCACACGTTGGGCAGATCCAACGACCTGTCAAGCGTGGAACGAGAATTTCCGCATCCACATCGATGTTGACGACGTGGTCAATCTGTTTCCCCAAATCTTTAAGCAAACTTTCGAGTGCCTCTGCTTGAGCAACAGTACGCGGGAATCCATCGAGTAAGAAACCTTTTTCTGTGTCATCTTGACTAAGACGTTCCCGTACGATTCCGATTGTTACCTCATCCGGTACGAGTTCACCTTTATCCATGAATGACTTAGCTTCTTTACCGAGTGGCGTTCCGCCTTTGATTGCCGCACGAAACATGTCGCCTGTCGAAATGTGAGGGATTTGGTACTCTTCTACAATTTTAGCAGCTTGAGTCCCTTTCCCAGCACCCGGTAAGCCCATGAGTACTAGATTCATCTCGGTTAGCCTCCAGTTTTGATTTTCACGAAGATCTCGTAAACACGACAGGAAGGAAGGGTTGACCCTTCCTTCCGCTTTAACGGATAAAGCCTTTATAGTGTCGTTTTACAAGTTGACTCTCGATTTGTTTCATCGTTTCGAGGGCTACCCCGATGACGATCAATAAGCTCGTTCCTCCGATTTGAACGGAAGTTGGAAGACCGGCAAGCTTAATGAAGATTGTCGGCATGATCGCCACGAACGATAAGAAAATCGCTCCGAAGAAAGTCAATCGATACAGCAACTTCGTGATGTACTGTTCTGTTTGCGCCCCAGGACGAATCCCAGGAATATAACCACCTTGCTTCTGCAAGTTTTCTGCCATCTGCTCTGGATTCACCTGAACAAATGTATAGAAGTAAGAGAACGCAATGATTAACGCAACATAAATCGACATTCCGATTGGCGCCGTCGTGTCAAAGTACGTTTGTAATTTTTGCGTTGTCTCTGGAGAAGCAATGAAGCTTGCAACAGTTGGCGGTGTTACCATGAAGGAAATCGCGAAGATTACCGGGATAACACCTGCTGCGTTTAGCTTGATTGGCAAGTGCGTCGACTGTCCGCCCACTGGGGTACGGTTTGCCGTGCGTTTTGCATATTGGATTGGGATTTTGCGTGCCGCTTGTTGAACATAAATGATCCCAACCGTCACGGCCAAAATCACAAGGGCCAATACAACCAAGTAAACGATATTAATGAACAATGCATCTCCAGCGTTTTGGAGTTTTGTTTCATAAACCTGCGTAAAGATTCTTGGGAACCCGGCGACGATACCCGCGAAGATGATGATGGAAATACCATTCCCAACACCTTTCTCCGTTGTCATTTCACCAAGGAACATCAAGAACGCTGTACCCGCAGTGAGTACAATCGCGATCACAAAGTAAGTTGCCGTTCCCCACGTCTCATTGACGAGACCTGGGTACAGGCGGTTAAATCCAAACGACAATGATGTCGCTTGAACAAAGCCTAAGATGATCGTCCCATAGCGCGTGACCGTCGCTAACTTTTTACGGCCCGCCTCTCCTTGTTTGGCCCATTCGGCAAACTTTGGAACGACGTCCATTTGTAAAAGTTGCACAACGATCGATGCCGTGATGTACGGCATGATCCCCATTGCGAACAAGGAGAAGTTCTGTAAAGCATTTCCTCCAAACAAGTTCAAGAAGTCAAGAAGACCTCCTGAGTCAAAACGCAACACATCCGTATTCACCATCGGCACCGGGATATGAGCCCCGATGCGGAAAATGATGATGATTGCGAGTGTGAAGAGAATACGCTGTCGAATATCTTTCACGCGCCACATATTGGAGATCGTCTGAAACATCAGATCACCTCAACTGTACCGCCAGCTGCTTCGATCGCTTCTTTCGCTGCACCCGAGAACTTGTTGGCTTTTACAGTCAATTTAGTTTCAAGCTTGCCGTTGGCAAGAACTTTGATTCCGTCTTTAGCAGAGCTGACAACACCAGTCTCAATTAAGAGTTCTGGAGTAACTTCAGTACCTGCTTCGAAACGGTTAAGCGTGTCTAGGGAAACAACCGCATACTCTTTACGAGTTGGGTTGTTGAAACCGCGTTTTGGAAGACGACGGTAAAGTGGATTTTGTCCACCTTCAAATCCTGGACGAACGCCACCGCCCGAACGAGCTTTTTGACCTTTGTGTCCACGACCAGAAGTTTTACCGTTACCAGTCGCCATTCCGCGACCGACACGGTTACGTTCGTGACGTGAACCTGGAGTTGGCTTCAATTCATGGAGTTTCATAGTGGCACCTCCTTATTTATTAAAATCTTTATTATTCGTTGATTTCTTTTACAGTCACAAGGTGCGACACTTTGTTGATCATACCGCGCATCGCGACGTTGTCAGGGACAACGACCGTTTGATGCATTTTACGAAGACCGAGTGTACGTACAGTAACACGCTGACCTTCCGGACGACCAATAGTGCTGCGTGTGAGGGTGATTGCGAGTTTCGCCATGTCTAGTTCCCTCCCTTAGTTAAGAAGTTCTTCTACGCTTTTACCACGTAGTTTAGCAACTTCCTCTGCTTTTTTGAGCTCTGTCAAGCCTTGAACCGTCGCACGGACGATGTTGATCGGTGTGTTTGAACCTAACGATTTCGAAAGGATGTCACCTACACCTGCAAGTTCGAGCACCGCACGAACTGGACCACCAGCGATAACCCCAGTACCTTCAGAAGCTGGTTTCATGAATACACGACCTGCTCCGAATACTCCTGTGATTTCGTGTGGAATTGTTGTACCAACCATAGGTACTTGTACCATGTTTTTCTTAGCGGCTTCAATAGCCTTGCGAATCGCTTCTGGCACCTCTTGTGCCTTACCTGTACCGAAACCGACGTGACCATTTTTGTCACCTACGACTACGAGAGCAGCAAAACGGAAGCGGCGGCCACCTTTTACGACTTTCGCGACGCGGTTTACGGTAACAACGCGTTCTTCAAGTTGTTCCATGTTAACGTCTAACTGGCGCATCGAGTGTCCCCTCCTTTTTATTAGAATTTAAGACCTGCTTCACGAGCTGCTTCTGCAACAGCTTTGACGCGGCCATGATAGAGGTATCCACCACGGTCGAACACAACTGTGTCGATACCTTTCTCGAGTGCACGTTCTGCAGCAAGTTTACCAACAGCTTTCGCTGCTTCAACGTTACCGCCATTTGTAAGATCGAGAGCTTTATCTTTCGAAGATGCAGACACAAGCGTTGTTTGTGCCGCGTCATCGATAAGTTGAACGTAAATGTGTTTGCTCGAACGGAATACGTTCAAACGTGGACGAGCTGCCGTCCCCGTGATCGTACGACGTACGCGAGCATGACGCTTTTTACGAACTGCATTTTTATCTGCTTTTGTGATCATTTATGCCACTCCTTTCCGTTCATTTCGTGACGAATTACTTACCAGTCTTACCTTCTTTACGGCGAATACGTTCATCAGAGTAACGAACACCTTTACCTTTGTAAGGTTCTGGAGCACGGTACGAGCGGATTTGAGCAGCAACGTGACCGACGCGCTCTTTGTTAATCCCTTTTACGATGATTTGCGTGTTTGAAGGAACTTCGATTTCGATACCTTCCTCAGCAACGTACTCGATTGGGTGCGAGTAACCGAGGTTGAGGACGAGTTTGTTACCTTGCTTCGTAGCACGGTAACCAACCCCCGAGATCTCAAGTGTTTTTTGGAATCCGTTCGACACACCTTGTACCATGTTGGCAATAAGGGCACGTGTCGTACCGTGAATTGTACGGCTTTCTTTCGATTCGTCTGGACGAACAACCGTCAATTCGTTCTCTTCAATTTTGATTTCCAATGCCGGGTTAGCTGAAAGCGAAAGTTCACCTTTAGCACCTTTTACTGTGACCGTGTTGTCATTAGCAACTGTTACAGTAACGCCAGCAGGAATCGTAACTGGTTTTTTACCAATACGTGACATTGATTACACCTCCGTTCTTGTTAGAAAAGTGACTTACCAGATGTAGGCGAGCACTTCGCCGCCGACTTGTTGTTGGCGAGCTTCTTTATCAGTCATAAGACCTTTAGATGTCGAAAGAACTGCGATTCCGAGTCCTCCGAGTACTTTTGGTACTTCATCAGCTTTTGCGTATACACGAAGACCTGGTTTCGAAATACGTTTGAGACCAGTGATTACACGTTCGTTGCTTGCTCCATATTTAAGGAAAAGACGAAGTGTACCTTGTTTAGCGTCCTCGATATATTCAACATCGCGAATGAAACCTTCACGCTTAAGGATTTCAGCGATCTCACGTTTAATGTTCGAAGCTGGGAGCTCCATTTTTTCATGGCGAACCATGTTAGCGTTACGGATACGTGTAAGCATATCTGCAATAGGGTCTGTCATTACCATGCGATGTACCTCCTTTCACACTGTTAGTGGATTACCAGCTTGCTTTTTTAACACCAGGGATTTGACCTTTGTATGCAAGATCACGGAACTTGATACGGCTGATCCCGAATTTACCCATGTAACCATGCGGACGACCTGTGATGCTGCAACGGTTGTGCAAGCGTACAGGTGACGAGTTACGTGGCAATTTGCTGAGTCCGATATAATCGCCTTCAGCTTTCAACTTCGCACGCTTTTCAGCGTACTGGGCAACGAGTTTCTCGCGTTTAAGTTCGCGATTCACCATTGACTTTTTAGCCATGTTGTCGACCTCCCTTTAGATTATTTTTGGAATGGCATACCGAGAAGTGTGAGTAATTCACGTGCTTCTTCGTCTGTGTTTGCTGTTGTAACAACAACGATGTCCATACCGCGTACTTTAGATACTTTATCGTAATCGATCTCAGGGAAAATAAGTTGCTCTTTCACGCCAAGCGTGTAGTTACCGCGTCCGTCGAATGCTTTCTTCGATACACCGCGGAAGTCACGTACACGTGGAAGTGAAACAGTTACCAATTTGTCGAGGAAATCGTACATACGCTCGCCACGAAGTGTAACCTTCGCACCGATTGGCATACCTTCACGAAGCTTGAAACCAGCGATTGATTTCTTCGCTTTCGTTACGAGTGGTTTTTGACCAGAAAGAATTGATAATTCTTCCACTGCCATGTCAAGTGCTTTCGAGTTCGAAACAGCATCACCTACACCCATGTTGATGACGATCTTTTCGATTTTCGGTACTTGCATGACTGAGTCATAGTTGAATTTATCCATCATCGCTTTCACGATGTCGCTTTTATACTTCTCTTGCAAACGGTTCATAGTCGAATGGACCTCCTTTCGTCACGTTCTTCTTATTTATCGAGTACTTCGCCCGATTTCGCGACACGAACTTTTTTACCATCGACTACTTTGAAACCAACACGAGTTGGTTTGCCAGTTTTAGGGTCGAGTGGCATTACGTTCGAGACGTGAATTGGTGCTTCGATCTCAAGGATCCCGCCTTGTGGATTCGCTTGTGATGGTTTCGCGTGTTTTTTCATCACGTTTACACCTTCAACCAATACGCGGTTCTTGCTTGGCATAGCTTTGAGGATAACCCCTTGCTTGCCTTTATCTTTACCAGACATTACCTGGACTGTATCGCCTTTTTTAACATGCATCGTTTGCGCACCTCCTTATAGGATTGAAATTGGAAATTAAAGTACTTCCGGTGCCAACGAAACGATCTTCATGAATTCTTTTTCACGAAGTTCACGTGCAACTGGCCCGAAGATCCGTGTGCCGCGTGGGCTCTTGTCATCTTTGATAATGACTGCTGCGTTCTCATCGAAACGGATGTACGAACCATCTTTACGACGAGCGCCGCGTTTTGTACGAACGACAACTGCTCTGACAACGTCACCTTTTTTAACAACGCCACCTGGTGTTGCTTGTTTTACCGTTGCGACGATAACGTCACCGATGTTTGCAGTCTTACGACCAGAACCACCGAGAACCTTAATTGTCAACAGTTCACGCGCGCCAGAGTTGTCTGCTACTTTCAAGCGAGATTCTTGTTGAATCATGCGAGTGTACCTCCCTCCGGATGTTTAATAAATCCGAACTGTTATTAGATGATTACTGATTCTTCTACTACTGTTACAAGACGGAAACGTTTGTCTTTAGAAAGAGGACGTGTTTCCGCGATGCGAACGATATCGCCCACTTTAGCGACGTTGTTCTCATCGTGTGCTTTATATTTTTTCGTGTAGTTTACACGTTTGCCATAAAGTTTATGACGAACCTTTGTTTCTACTGCGACGACGATCGTTTTGTCCATTTTGTCAGACACGACGCGACCAGTGAACACTTTACGGTTGTTGCGTTCCATGAGTGTTACCTCCTCTCAAGAATCCGATGTAATTAGGCGTTGTTGATGCCGAGTTCGCGTTCACGAAGAATCGTTTTAGCACGCGCAATCGACTTGCGTACTTCACGGATACGAGCAGGATTCTCAAGCTGACCTGTAGCAAGTTGGAAGCGCAGGTTAAAGAGTTCTTCTTTCCACTCGCCCACTTTACCGTTGAGCTCTTCAGTTGTTGATTGACGGAGATCAGTTGCTTTCATTCGTATCACCACCATTTTCTTCACGTTTCACGAACTTACATTTCACTGGAAGTTTGTGCGATGCAAGACGAAGTGCCTCACGTGCCACTTCCTCAGATACACCTGCGATTTCGAACATTACTTTGCCAGGCTTAACTACAGCTACCCAGCCTTCTGGAGCACCTTTACCCGAACCCATTCGGACTTCGAGAGGCTTTTTAGTGTAAGGTTTGTGTGGGAAAATCTTGATCCACACTTTACCACCACGTTTCATATAACGTGTCATTGCAATACGTGCTGATTCGATTTGACGGTTTGTAATCCAGCTCGCTTCGAGAGCTTGGAGACCGAACTCACCGAAGTGTACAGTTGTGCCGCGTTTAGCGTTCCCGCGCATTTTACCACGGTGTACACGACGATATTTCACGCGTTTAGGTAACAACATAGTGTGTTGCCTCCTTCCTGAAAGAGTGTTTATTATTCAGCGTTTTTCGCTGTATTGTTTTTTGTTGGAAGAACTTCACCGTGGTATAACCAAACTTTTACGCCGATTTTACCGTAAGTTGTGTCAGCTTCAGCTGTTCCGTAGTCGATGTCGGCACGGAGTGTGTGAAGTGGAACTGTTCCTTCCGAGTATTTCTCTGAACGAGCGATATCAGCGCCACCAAGACGACCAGAAACTTCTGTTTTGATCCCTTTGATGCCTGTGCGCATCGAACGTTGAATTGATTGTTTCATTGCACGACGGAATGATACACGACCTTCCAATTGACGAGCAATGTTTTCTGCTACAAGCTTCGCTACAGCGTCAGCATTTTTCACTTCAACAACGTTGATGTGAACGCGTTTTCCGTCAGCGAGTTTTGTGATGTGTTTACGGAGTGATTCGATTTCAGAACCACCTTTACCGATTACCATACCTGGCTTCGCAGTGTGAAGCGAAATGTTCACGCGGTTTGCAGCGCGTTCGATTTCAACTTTAGAAACACTAGCATCCTTCATTTTGTTTTCGATGTATTCACGAATAACGAAGTCTTCATGAAGGAGATCAGCGTAGTCTTTCTCAGCGTACCAACGCGAATCCCAGTCTTTGATAACACCAACGCGAAGACCGTGCGGATTTACCTTTTGACCCACTACATATCCCTCCTTATTTCTCAGTTACCACGATGTGGATGTGGCTTGTGCGTTTGTTAATGCGGCTTGCGCGACCCATCGCACGTGGGCGGAAGCGTTTGAGTGTTGGACCTTCGTTGACAAAAGCTTCTGTTACAACAAGGTTCTCAATGTTCATATCGTAGTTGTGCTCTGCGTTAGCAATCGCTGATTTTAATACTTTCTCAACGACTGGCGATGCTGCCTTGTTTGTGTGAGCAAGGACAGAGAGCGCTTCGCCGACTTGTTTCCCGCGAATTAAGTCTACAACGAGACGTGCTTTGCGAGGAGCAAGACGGACCATATTAGCTGATGCTTTAGCTTGCATGGATTTGACCTCCCCTCAAATTACCGTTTCGTTTTCTTGTCTGATCCGTGACCTTTGTACGTGCGTGTTGGAGCGAATTCACCAAGTTTGTGACCAACCATGTCTTCTGTCACGAATACTGGTACGTGTTTACGACCATCGTGTACACCGAACGTGTGACCCATGAATTCTGGGAAGATCGTCGAGCGACGTGACCAAGTTTTGATGACTTGCTTCTCACCAGATTCGTTGATTTTATCAACTTTAGCGAGCAAGTGGTGATCTGCGAATGGACCTTTTTTCAAGCTGCGACCCATGTTAGAACCTCCCTTTGGAATGATTCGGGAACGGCCCTTTCGAACCGCCCGAGAATCATGTAGTAATTATTTCTTACGGCGACGAAGGATGTACATGTCGCTCGATTTGTTTTTCTTACGAGTCTTAAGACCAAGAGCTGGTTTACCCCAAGGAGTAAGTGGGCCCGAACGACCGATTGGCGCACGACCTTCACCACCACCGTGTGGGTGATCAACCGGGTTCATTACAGAACCACGTACTGTTGGGCGTTTGCCTAACCAACGTGAACGTCCTGCTTTACCGATGTTTACGAGTTCGTGTTCTTCGTTACCAACTGAACCGATTGTCGCGCGGCAAGTGCCGAGGAACAAGCGTGATTCACCAGATTGAAGACGAACGATGACGTACTTGCCGTCACGTCCTTGGATTTGTGCCGATGCACCAGCCGCACGAACTAGCTGACCGCCTTTGCCAGGCTTAAGCTCGATGTTGTGGATTGTTGTACCGACAGGGATGTTTACAAGTGGAAGAGCGTTCCCCACTTTGATATCCGCCTCAGGACCAGACATGATTTCCATGCCCACTTTGATGCCCTTAGGAGCGAGGATGTAACGTTTCTCACCATCTACATAGTTGATGAGTGCGATGTTAGCTGAACGGTTTGGATCGTATTCGATCGTTGACACACGTCCTGCAACGCCATCTTTGTTACGTTTGAAATCGATGATACGGTATTTACGCTTGTGACCGCCACCTTGGTGACGAACAGTCAAGCGACCTTGGTTGTTACGTCCGCCTTTTTTCGAAAGCTTTTCAGTTAACGATTTTTCAGGGCGATTCGTTGTAATCTCTGCAAAATCAAGAGATGTCATGTTACGACGACCGTTAGTGGTCGGCTTAAACTTTTTGATTGCCATCGAGGATTCCCTCCTTTTCTTCTAAGGTAGTTAATTAACCGAGGAAGTCGATTGTGTTGCCTTCAGCAAGAGTTACGATCGCTTTTTTACGGCGAGCTGTGTAACCAGCGTGACGACCGACACGTTTCGCTTTCGGTTTGTAGTTCATTGTGTTTACCGAAGCAACTTTCACGTTGAAGATTGTTTCGATAGCGTGTTTTACTTGCGATTTAGTCGCTTTTACGTCGATTTCGAAAACGTATTTGTTAGCTTCCATGAGGCTAACTGAACGTTCAGTAATGATCGGACGTTTGATGATATCGTATGCTTGTGCCATTATGCAAGCACCTCCTCTACCTTCGCAACCGCATCTTTAGTGAAGATGACTTTGTCGTTAGCAACGAGGTCAAGAACGTTTACGCCTGCTGCGTCGATCACAGTCACTCCTGGGATGTTACGAGCTGCGAGAGCGATAGTCTCATTGTAGTCCGCTGTGACTACAAGAGCCTTACGTTCTACTGATAGGCCGTTGAGTACAGCAGCCATATCTTTTGTTTTTGGTGCATCGAAAGCAAGGCCTTCGAGGACGATGAATTCGTTGTTTTGTACTTTCGACGAAAGTGCCGAGAGAAGTGCTAAACGACGAACTTTCTTAGGAAGTTTGTAAGAGTATGAACGTGGTGTTGGACCGAAGACTGTACCACCACCAACCCATTGTGGTGAGCGGATAGAACCTTGGCGCGCACGACCAGTTCCCTTTTGTTTCCATGGTTTACGGCCGCCACCGCGTACTTCCGAGCGACCTTTCGTATCGTGAGTACCTTGACGGCGTGATGCTTGTTGCATGACGATTGCGTCGTAAAGTACTGATTCGTTTGGCTCGATTCCGAAGATGGCTTCTGCCAATTCGATTTCGCCAACTTGTGAACCTGTTTGGTTAAGCAAAGCTACTTTAGGCATTCGTAATTCCTCCTTTCCGTGCAGTTAATTAGTTACCTTTGACCGCTGTTTTGATGATGACGTTCGATTTGCGAGCGCCTGGAATAGCACCTTTCACGAGGAGAAGGCCGCGTTCCACATCAACTTTAACGATTTCAAGGTTTTGAATTGTTTTACGCTCTCCACCCATTTGACCAGGAAGAAGTTTCCCTTTGAATACGCGGTTAGGAGCGACAGGACCCATCGAACCAGGACGACGGTGGTAGCGCGAACCGTGAGCCATTGGTCCACGTGATTGTCCGTGACGCTTGATCGCACCTTGGAATCCTTTACCTTTCGATGTACCTGTAACGTCTACTAATTCACCTGCAGCGAAAATGTCTGCCTTAATCTCTTGACCGATTTCGTATCCTTCTACTGAAGTACGAACTTCTTTGATGAAGCGCTTAGGTGTCGCGTTTGCTTTCGCAGCGTGACCTTTTGATGGTTTGTTTTGACGTGATTCTTTGATGTCTCCGAAACCAAGTTGAACTGCTTCGTAACCGTCTGTATCAACTGTTTTAAGTTGAAGAACGACGTTACCTTCGACAGCAACTACTGTTACCGGTACAACTTCGCCTGCTTCGTTGAAGATTTGAGTCATACCAAGTTTTGTTCCTAAGATTCCTTTAGCCATGAGATACACCTCCTGTTAATAATTAATTGTCTCTTCTGGCTAGTATCTACTATATGAAGAATTAAAGTTTGATTTCGATGTCTACACCTGATGGTAACTCGAGACGCATAAGCGAATCGACTGTTTTCGGTGTTGGGTTTACGATGTCGATCAAGCGTTTGTGTGTACGCATTTCGAACTGCTCACGAGCATCTTTGTACTTGTGGACCGCACGAAGGATCGTGTAAATCGATTTTTCAGTTGGGAGCGGGATTGGACCCGATACCTTTGCACCTGAACGCTTCGCAGTTTCAACGATTTTCTCAGCTGATTGATCGAGAACGCGATGGTCATATGCTTTTAAACGAATACGAATTTTTTCATTTGCCATGTTTATTTCCCTCCTTTGTCGCCTACTTTAAAAATAGACAATTCTCCGCGGAAATTTCCACACCGGCCATGGCAATGCTGCCTGGCGTGTCATAACCTCCCGCTTCAACGCAGCGTGCTTGTGTCAGCAGAGGCATCCGATCATTGCAAATCAACGATTGGACCCATGTTCTGCTGTAAAGTCTCTCACCACTCGCACAAACACTTAATCATTATATCTAATCTGGTCATGGAATGCAAGATTAGATTTTTGAAGTCGCCGGTTGTCTGATGAGTTGCTCAACGTTCCCTAATGTAACAAGATTCGCGAGCTTTTGCAAGTAAAAATTCATTCTTTTATTGAACTATTTTTCAAACGAACTCCCATGTCAACTCTACCTAGCGTTTCATTAACCCGCCAAACCGCTCTGTCACCTCTTCTATGACCGATTGCGGGGCTCGTTTCAAACAGTCTTTGACAATTCCTTCATTAATAGAGTTTGTCTTGAAATAGCTGACCAATGACGCTAGTTTATCCTCACGCCCAATGACCGTGTAAAGGACGACCCACTCCTCTAAGTGCATCCATTGCCCATCTGGTTCAATGAAAGGATGTGTATAGATTCCGTCTGTGCACTTCATCCGGAAACTAGACATGACGTCCACATCCGTTCTCTCGAATACGTACTCTCCAAAGTAGGTGGTTACGTATGCCTCGTGCGGGTCAGAGGTTTTCTTCTCCCCGGCGCGACTTAGTATGCAATCGATCTTTTCAAACTGATCCGGTTCAACAAAGACATCGATGTCATTCGTTACCTCGACGATGCCATGGTGCTTTAACAGTTGTGAGCCACCGATGCGATACTCAATCCCATTCAAGCGACAAATTGTCTCCAATTGCTTCAGCATGACGTCACTCCTTTCTCGTATGCCTCATCTTACCATGTCATCATGAAAACACAAAAAAGCAGCCCGCATATTGCGGACTGCTTGAAGTTGTTCAGATGAGTCAATCGATTACTCGATGATTTCTGTTACTGAACCAGCACCTACAGTACGGCCACCCTCACGGATAGAGAAACGTGTACCGTCTTCGATCGCGATTGTAGAAATCAATTCGACCGTCAACTCGATGTTGTCTCCTGGCATTACCATTTCAGTACCTTCTGGAAGGTGAACGATACCTGTTACGTCAGTTGTACGGAAGTAGAACTGCGGGCGGTAGTTCGCGAAGAATGGCGTGTGACGGCCACCCTCTTCTTTAGAAAGAACATAGATTGATGCTTTGAATTTAGAGTGTGGTGTGATTGAACCTGGCTTAGCAAGTACTTGTCCACGCTCGATGTCCTCACGTGATACACCACGGAGAAGTGCACCGATGTTGTCGCCAGCTTCAGCGTAGTCGAGAAGCTTACGGAACATCTCTACACCAGTACATACAGTTTTCTTAGTTTCTTCTGTAAGACCAACGATTTCAACTTCGTCGTTGACGCGAAGAACACCACGCTCAACACGACCAGTCGCTACAGTACCACGACCAGTGATTGAGAATACGTCCTCAACAGGCATCATGAAGTCTTTATCAGTGTCACGAACTGGTTCTGGAATGTACTCATCAACAGCGTTCATGAGTTCCATAACTTTTTCTTCCCACTGAGCTTCACCGTTAAGTGCGCCAAGTGCAGAACCTTTGATTACAGGGAGGTCGTCGCCTGGGAAGTCATATTCAGAAAGAAGTTCACGGATTTCCATTTCAACGAGTTCGAGGAGCTCTTCATCGTCTACCATGTCAACTTTGTTCATGAAGACTACGATGTAAGGAACACCTACTTGACGTGAAAGAAGGATGTGCTCACGTGTTTGTGGCATTGGGCCATCTGTTGCAGATACAACGAGGATTGCTCCGTCCATTTGAGCAGCACCAGTGATCATGTTTTTAACATAGTCAGCGTGTCCTGGGCAGTCAACGTGTGCGTAGTGACGCTTTTCAGTTTCGTACTCGATGTGAGCTGTTGCGATTGTGATACCGCGTTCGCGCTCTTCTGGAGCACCATCGATTTGGTCAAACTTAGTAGCTGTTTTACCTTGTGCACGTGAAAGTACAGCAGAGATTGCTGCAGTCAAAGTTGTTTTACCGTGGTCAACGTGGCCAATTGTACCAATGTTAACGTGCGGCTTAGAACGGTCGAATTTTTCTTTACCCATTCTAGATTCCTCCTCTATTAAACGATTAGTTTTATTTAACTAGGAAGACGTAGGTTACTTTTAACATACGTCCTCCTTAGCTTACAACAATCAATCTAGCGATACAACCGTTATTAGCCGTTCGCTTTTTTGACGATTTCTTCAGCAATTGATTTCGGTACTTCTTCGTAATGATCGAAGTGCATCGAGTACGTTCCACGTCCTTGCGTACGTGAACGAAGTGATGTTGCGTAACCGAACATTTCAGAAAGTGGAATCATCGCTTTAACGACTTGAGCGTTACCGCGAGCTTCCATACCTTCTACGCGTCCACGGCGTGACGTAACGTCACCCATGATGTCACCCATGTATTCTTCTGGGATAACAACTTCAACACGCATCAT
Source organism: Exiguobacterium sp. ERU653 (assembly GCF_018617775.1). NCBI lineage: Bacteria > Bacillati > Bacillota > Bacilli > Caryophanales > Exiguobacterium > Exiguobacterium sp. ERU653. The sequence continues at coordinate 29,735 of NZ_JACSKV010000006.1, read as the reverse complement.
TGGCTCAAGGATAACAGCTTTCGCTTGGTCCTTAAGTTGTTTAACCGCCATCGAAGCAGCAACTTTAAACGCCATCTCGTTCGAGTCGACATCGTGGTACGATCCGAATACGAGACGAGCTTTAACGTCTACTACTGGGTACCCAGCGAGGATACCGTTTTCGAGAGCTTCTTCAATCCCGTTTTGAACAGCTGGGACGTATTCACGTGGTACAACACCACCGACGATCTTGTTCACGAACTCGAATCCAGCGCCTTCTTCGTTCGGCTCGAATTCTACGACAACGTGACCGTACTGACCGCGTCCACCAGACTGACGAACGAATTTCGAATCGATCTTCGCAGCGCCACGGATTGTTTCACGGTAAGCAACTTGTGGTGCACCAACGTTAGCTTCTACTTTGAATTCGCGACGCATACGGTCAACGAGGATGTCAAGGTGAAGCTCACCCATACCAGAGATGATCGTTTGACCAGTCTCAGGGTTTGTTTCAGTGCGGAATGTTGGATCTTCTTCTGCGAGTTTCGCAAGAGCTTGACCCATTTTATCTTGGTCTGCTTTCGATTTAGGCTCGATTGCAACCGAGATAACTGGTTCTGGGAACGTCATTGATTCGAGAACGATGTTGTCTTTCTCAGTACAAAGCGTGTCACCAGTAGTCGTGTCTTTGAAACCAACAGCAGCGGCGATATCACCAGCATATACCATTGGGATCTCTTCACGGCTGTTTGCGTGCATTTGAAGGATACGACCGAGACGCTCGCGCTTCCCTTTAGTCGAGTTCTTCACGTATGATCCTGCTTCAGCTGTACCAGAGTACACGCGGAAGAACGTCAATTTACCGACGTAAGGGTCAGTCATAACTTTGAACGCAAGTGCTGAGAATGGAGCTTCGTCAGAAGGCTCACGTGTGATTTCTTCTTCTGTATCGAGGTTGACCCCTTTGATTGACTCGACATCAACTGGTGATGGGAGGTAATCAACAACGGCGTTAAGCATAAGCTGAACACCTTTGTTCTTGAAGGCAGAACCAACGAGTACAGGGTAGAATTCAACGCTAAGTGTCGCTTGACGGATTGCAATTTTCAATTCTTCAATTGAAATTTCTTCACCTTCAAGGTACTTCATCATCAACTCTTCGTTGAAGTCAGCAACACCTTCGATCAATTGACCGCGAAGTTCTTCAGCTTGGTCAGCCATGTCAGCTGGGAAGCCATCAATCACTTCGATGTCAGTACCGAGGTCGTTGTTGTACATGTAAGTCTTCATTTCAACGAGATCGATGATCCCTTTGAAGTTGTCCTCTGCTCCGATTGGGAGTTGAATCGCGTAAGCGTTCGCTTGAAGGCGCTCATGAAGCGTCTTCACAGAGTACAAGAAGTCTGCGCCGATTTTATCCATCTTGTTGACGAATACGACACGTGGTACACCATATGTCGTCGCTTGACGCCATACAGTTTCTGTTTGTGGTTCTACACCTGACTGAGCGTCAAGTACAGCAACAGCACCATCAAGTACGCGAAGTGAACGTTCAACTTCTACTGTGAAGTCTACGTGTCCAGGTGTATCGATGATGTTTACACGGTGACCATTCCACTGTGCAGTTGTCGCAGCCGAAGTGATCGTGATACCACGCTCTTGCTCCTGCTCCATCCAGTCCATTTGTGAAGCACCTTCGTGCGTTTCACCAATTTTATGGATACGACCTGTGTAATAAAGAATACGTTCAGTTGTTGTCGTTTTACCGGCATCGATGTGAGCCATGATCCCGATGTTACGAGTATTCTTTAGGGAGAATTCTCTTGCCATACTGGGTATTCTCCTTCCGCATATTTGATTTTCGTGTGTTGGCACACGATATGATTATACCCGAAAGCCACTCCGTTAAGCCACGCTTGGCGGAGTGGACTTTACGATTAAATTACCAACGATAGTGAGCAAACGCTTTGTTTGCCTCTGCCATCTTATGCATGTCTTCGCGTCTCTTAACAGATGCACCAGTGTTGTTGGCTGCATCCATGATTTCGTTCGCGATACGTTGCTCCATCGTCTTTTCGTTGCGGAGACGAGCGTAGTTCACGAGGTAACGAAGACCAAGTGTTGTACGGCGCTCTGGACGAACTTCAACAGGAACCTGGTAGTTAGCTCCACCTACGCGGCGTGCCTTAACTTCAAGTACAGGCATGATGTTGTTCATTGCTTCTTCGAACACTTCCATAGGCTCTTTGCCTGAGCGTTCAGCGATGAGGCCAAATGCGTTGTAAATGATAGTTTGAGCTGTACCTTTTTTACCGTCTAACATGACACGGTTAATGAGGCGAGTTACCAATTTCGAGTTGTAGATCGGATCTGCGATAACGTCACGACGTTCTGCACGGTTTTTACGCATCCGAGTACCCTCCTTTCAAGATTTCAATTGTATTTTTAGTTGGCGAGAATTACTTCTTCGCAGCTTTCGGACGTTTCGTACCGTATTTAGAACGGCCTTGCATACGTCCGTCCACACCTGCAGTGTCAAGCGCACCACGAACGATGTGGTAACGTACCCCTGGTAAGTCTTTTACACGTCCTCCACGGATAAGAACAACGCTGTGCTCTTGAAGGTTGTGGCCAATACCTGGGATGTACGCAGTCACTTCGATTTGGTTAGTCAAACGAACACGAGCATACTTACGAAGCGCCGAGTTCGGTTTCTTCGGAGTCATTGTACCAACACGTGTACAAACACCACGCTTTTGTGGTGAGCTCACGTTTGTTTGTGACTTGATGAAACTGTTGTAACCTTTGTTAAGTGCTGGAGAGTCAGATTTAACGACTTTCGATTTACGTCCTTTACGGACTAACTGGTTAATAGTAGGCATCTTTGAAGATCCTCCCTTCCTGAATGTTGCTATTTTCTAGTCCCACCGACCCGGGTGGTTCATTTAAGGTCATAACGAAACGTTTTTACGAGGCGTAGGCATTCCATGACCTCGCAAAAACGTGAGTTATACCTTGAAAGTGGCAATTGTAGCAGCCAAACCTTCCCGTAGAAAGTTCGGATGGACGTCCAAGTAGCTTGCCGACTGCTGGACACCGTTGTCATCGACAACAACCGATTGGCGGCACTAAATCATAGTAGCACCGCCAACCTGCGCTGTCAAGACGTATTTTATTCGACCGTTGTATCTTCGAGAGCAACTGGTGCCTCATCTTCTTCAAGTTTCACATCACGGTAGACAGCCATTCCAGTACCAGCCGGAACGAGTTTACCGATAATGACGTTCTCTTTGAGTCCAAGGAGGTAGTCGCGCTTCCCTTTGATTGCCGCATCAGTCAAGACACGAGTCGTTTCTTGGAACGAAGCTGCTGAGAGGAACGAATCTGTCTCAAGCGAGGCTTTCGTGATTCCAAGTAGGACCGGTTTTGCAGTCGCCGGGTGTTTCCCGTCACGAATCGCACCTTTACACGCTTCTTTGAAGACGCTGATGTCGACAAGTGATCCAGGAAGAAGTGGCGTGTCACCAGACTCGATAACTTTAACACGACGAAGCATTTGGCGAACCATAACCTCAACGTGCTTATCACCAATTTCTACCCCTTGCATCCGATAAACTTTTTGAACTTCTTGGAGAAGATAGTTTTGAACACCAGATACACCACGGACGTTCAGCAATTCTTTCGGATCGATCGAACCTTCCGTGAAGACTTCACCGGCTTCAACTGTATCACCAATTTGGACGCGGAGACGAGCTCCGAATGGAATCGTGTATGAACGTGTCTCACTGAATCCTTCGACCGTGAGCTCACGCTTGTCACGTGATTCAGTGAAGTCGATGACCGTACCAGAGATTTCCGAGATGACCGCTTGACCTTTCGGGTTACGGGCTTCGAATACCTCTTGGATACGTGGAAGACCTTGTGTGATATCGTCTCCGGCAACCCCACCAGTGTGGAAGGTACGCATTGTAAGCTGCGTTCCTGGCTCACCGATCGATTGCGCGGCGATGATACCGACGGCTTCTCCGACTTCAACGTTTGATCCAGTCGCCAAGTTGCGTCCGTAACATTTCTTACATACGCCGTGTGACGTGTTACATGTGAAGGCTGTACGAATTTCAACTTGTTCAACACCCGCATCAACGATGATGCGTGCGATATCTTCTGTAATCAATTCGTTCTTATCGATCAACACTTCGCCCGTTTCAGGGTGTGTGACCGTTTCGAACGATGTACGTCCGACGAGTCGGTCGTACAAGCTTTCGATTTCTTCCGTACCCTCGCGGAGTGCAGACACACGGATTCCGCGGTCTGTTCCACAGTCTTCTTCACGGATGATGACATCTTGCGCCACGTCAACAAGACGGCGCGTCAAGTAACCTGAATCGGCTGTCTTCAAGGCTGTATCGGCAAGACCTTTACGAGCCCCGTGAGTCGAGATGAAGTACTCTTGAACCGTCAGACCTTCACGGAACGACGATTTGATTGGAAGTTCGATGATGCGACCAGATGGAGCGGCCATCAAACCACGCATACCCGCAAGCTGCGTAAAGTTAGATGCGTTACCACGGGCACCAGAGTCAGACATCATGAAGATCGGGTTCAAGCGGTTGAGGGATTTCATCAATCGAGATTGAATTTCATCCTTCGCTTCGTTCCAAGCACGTACTACGCGCTCGTAACGCTCATCTTCTGTGATGAGACCGCGACGGAACGACTTCATGATTTGGTCGACTTGAGTTTGTGCCTCATCCAAGATTTCCTGTTTGTCAGGAAGTACGATGATATCAGCAATCCCAACCGTTACACCCGCTTTTGTCGAGTGCTTAAAGCCAAGATCTTTCATCCGGTCAAGCATGCGGCTTGTTTCAGTCGTTTCAAACTTCTGGAACACTTCCGCGATGACTTTCCCGAGGAATCCTTTTTTGAACGGATCGATGATTGGACGTGATGCGATTTCTTCCGCAACGTTCGTCCCTTTGTCGATGAAGTACTTGTCAGGCGTTGCTTCCTGCAAGTTTTCCATCGTTGGCTCGTTCAAGTAAGGGAACGTATTTGGCAAGATTTCGTTAAAGATCATCTTCCCAACTGTCGTAATGAGCAATTTCTCGTTCTGTTCGTCTGTGAACGTCGGATTGTTGAGCGTACGTGCCGGAAGAGCCACACGCGAGTGCAAGTGGACATATCCGTTTTGGTAAGCAATCAACGCTTCGTTGACGTTCGAGAACACTTTTCCTTCACCGACGGCATCTTCACGTTCAAGTGAGATGTAGTAGTTACCGAGGACCATATCCTGCGATGGTGTAACAACCGGTTTACCGTCTTTCGGGTTCAAAATGTTCTGTGCAGCGAGCATGAGAAGGCGTGCTTCCGCTTGTGCTTCTGCAGAAAGTGGAACGTGGACAGCCATTTGGTCACCATCGAAGTCGGCGTTATAAGCCGTACATACGAGTGGGTGAAGGCGAATCGCACGACCTTCAACAAGAATCGGTTCGAATGCTTGAATACCAAGGCGGTGAAGTGTCGGGGCACGGTTCAAGAGAACCGGATGCTCACGGATGACTTCTTCAAGGACGCCCCAGATTTCAGGTTGCATCTTCTCGATTTTACGTTTTGCGTTCTTAATGTTTGAAGCGATGCCGCGACCGACAAGTTCTTTCATTACGAACGGTTTGAAGAGCTCAAGTGCCATCTCTTTTGGAAGACCACACTGATACATCTTCAAGTTTGGTCCTACGACGATAACCGAACGTCCTGAGTAGTCGACCCGTTTACCGAGAAGGTTTTGACGGAAACGACCTTGTTTCCCTTTCAACATATGTGAAAGCGATTTGAGCGGACGGTTACCAGGACCTGTTACCGGACGACCACGACGACCGTTGTCGATGAGAGCGTCAACCGCTTCTTGAAGCATACGCTTCTCGTTTTGCACGATGATATTCGGCGCGCCGAGGTCGAGCAAACGTTTGAGACGGTTGTTCCGGTTGATGACTCGACGATACAAATCGTTCAAGTCAGATGTCGCAAAGCGTCCTCCGTCGAGCTGTACCATTGGGCGAAGCTCTGGCGGGATGACAGGAAGTACTTCAAGGATCATCCAGTCTGGATTGTTTCCTGAAGTGAAGAACGCGTCAAGAACTTCCAAGCGCTTGATCGCACGAGTACGACGCTGACCTTGGACAGTTTTCAACTCTTCACGAAGCTCACCCACTTCTTTTTCAAGATTGACGTCTTGAAGAAGTGTACGGATTGCTTCAGCACCCATGTCTGCTTTGAAGTCGCTACCGTATTTTTCACGATAGAGACGGAATTCTTTTTCCGAGAGAAGTTGTTTCTTCTCAAGCGGTGTGTCACCTGGTTCTGTTACCACGTAAGATGCGAAGTAAATGACTTCTTCAAGTGCACGTGGTGACATATCGAGAACAAGCCCCATGCGGCTTGGAATCCCTTTAAAGTACCAGATGTGCGAAACTGGTGCCGCGAGCTCGATATGGCCCATTCGCTCGCGACGCACTTTCGCTTTCGTCACTTCAACGCCACAGCGGTCACAAATGACTCCTTTATAACGGATTCGTTTGTATTTCCCGCAGTAACATTCCCAGTCTTTCGTAGGACCGAAGATTCGTTCACAGAACAATCCGTCCTTCTCTGGTTTAAGTGTACGATAGTTGATCGTTTCCGGCTTTTTGACTTCACCGTAAGACCACGAACGGATCTTCTCTGATGAAGCCAAGCCGATTTTCATATATTCAAATCGATTAACATCTACCAAGGGGCCGACCTCCCTTTTCGCCTTATTCCTCTTCCGTAACAGTCGGTTGAACGACTTGTTCTAACGCCGATGTTGCGTTCGGGATGTTGTCGTCATCTTCATCTTTCATTTCGACTTCTTCATCATCCGCTGACATCATCTTGACTTCCATACCGAGAGCTTGAAGCTCTTTGATCAAGACGCGGAATGATTCAGGAACGCCCGCTTTTGGAACGCTCTCGCCTTTCACGATGGCCTCATATGCTTTCACACGACCGACCGTGTCATCCGACTTGATTGTCAAGATTTCTTGGAGCGTGTAGGCTGCACCGTACGCTTCAAGAGCCCAAACTTCCATCTCTCCGAAGCGCTGACCACCGAACTGTGCTTTACCACCGAGCGGTTGTTGCGTAACGAGTGAGTATGGTCCTGTCGAACGAGCGTGAAGTTTATCATCAACCATGTGCGCGAGTTTGATCATGTACATGACACCGACAGAGACGCGGTTATCGAACGGTTCACCCGTACGACCATCATAGAGACGCGTTTTCGCATCTTTATCCATACCAGCCTCTTCAATCGTTGCCCATACGTCTTCCTCACGCGCTCCATCGAATACAGGTGTTGCCACTTTGATGCCGAGCTTCTTCGCTGCCATTCCAAGGTGGAGTTCAAGTACCTGACCGATGTTCATACGCGATGGTACCCCAAGCGGGTTGAGCATGATGTCAACCGGTGTACCGTCTGGCATGTATGGCATATCTTCTTCAGGGAGGATCCGCGAGATAACACCTTTGTTACCGTGACGTCCCGCCATCTTATCCCCTTCGTGAATCTTACGTTTTTGGACGATATAGACACGTACCATTTGGTTGACGCCTGGAGACAACTCGTCGCCGTTTTCACGGTCGAACACTTTGACATCCAAGATGATTCCATCTCCACCGTTTGGTACACGAAGTGACGTATCACGTACTTCACGTGCCTTCTCACCGAAGATTGCGTGCAAGAGACGTTCTTCCGCCGTCAATTCCGTTACGCCCTTAGGTGTTACTTTACCGACGAGGATATCGCCATCCTTAACTTCAGCTCCGATACGGATAATTCCGCGATCGTCCAAGTTACGAAGTGCGTCATCTCCGACGTTTGGAATATCACGTGTGATTTCCTCTGGTCCAAGTTTCGTGTCGCGTGACTCTGACTCGTACTCTTCGATATGAATCGACGTGTACACGTCATCTTTCACGAGACGCTCACTCATGATGATCGCATCCTCATAGTTGTAACCATCCCATGTCATGAAGGCAACGACAACGTTACGGCCAAGCGCGAGCTCACCCATATCCATCGACGGACCGTCCGCAAGGATTTCTCCTTTTTCGACACGATCGCCAGCTGCGATGATTGGTTTTTGGTTATAGCATGTTCCTTGGTTAGAACGGACATATTTTTGAAGTTTGTAACGATCCAAATCACCTGAAACCTCAGAACCGTTTACGTCAGACATACGACGGATCAAGACCTCACGCGCTGTGACGCGTTCAACGACACCTGGGTATTTCGCAACAATTGCTGCACCAGAGTCTTTCGCAGACACATACTCCATTCCAGTACCGACAATCGGCGAATCTGGTTGAAGAAGTGGTACTGCTTGACGTTGCATGTTCGCTCCCATGAGGGCACGGTTTGAGTCATCGTTCTCAAGGAACGGGATACATGCTGTCGCAGCAGAAACAACCTGTTTCGGCGATACGTCCATGTAGTCCACTCGGCTTGGCTCGACTGACAAGTTTTGTCCGCGGAAACGGCAAAGAACTTGTTCGTCTGCAAAGTGACCATCCTCTGTGAGCGGCATGTTTGCCTGTGCGACGACGTAGAGATCTTCCTCATCGGCCGTCATATATTGAATTTCACTTGTGACAAGACCTGTTTCCGGGTCGACACGGCGATATGGTGCTTCGATGAAACCGTACTCGTTCACTTTCGCATAAGACGAAAGTGAGTTGATGAGTCCGATGTTCGGGCCCTCTGGCGTTTCGATTGGACACATCCGACCGTAGTGGGAATAGTGAACGTCTCGAACTTCGAAACCAGCACGCTCACGTGTCAAACCACCCGGTCCAAGTGCAGAGAGACGACGTTTGTGCGTAAGCTCTGCGAGCGGGTTCGTTTGGTCCATGAACTGTGACAATTGCGAGCTACCGAAGAACTCTTTAAGCGATGCGATAACCGGGCGGATGTTAATGAGCGCCTGAGGTGTAATCGCATTTTGATCTTGAATCGACATACGTTCTTTTACAACACGTTCCATACGAGAAAGCCCGATCCGGAATTGATTTTGGAGAAGTTCTCCGACTGAACGAAGACGACGGTTTCCTAAATGGTCGATGTCATCTGTTGTTCCGACTTCATGAAGTAAGTTAAAGAAGTAGTTGATTGAAGCGATAATATCAGCCGGCGTAACATGTTTGATACTGCGGTCGATATTGCCATTTCCGATGATGTTCAAGATACGCTCTCCATCTGGGTCATCTGGTGAGATGACTTTGATTGATTGAAGACCGAACGGTTCGCCTTCAGCGACGCCGCCAGTCGGTTCCGCATCGACATAACCGAGGCCGCTCTCCAAATGTGGGAGGATACGATCTAAGTTGCGACGGTCGAGGACTGTTCCAGCTTCAGCGAGTACTTCGCCTGTTTCCGGGTCCACGAGCGTTTCCGCTAATTTTTGACCGAACAAACGGTTCTTAAGATGAAGTTTCTTGTTCATCTTATAGCGACCAACGTTCGCTAAGTCATAACGTTTCGGGTCGAAGAAACGTGATACGAGAAGTGATTTCGCGTTTTCTACAGTTGGTGGTTCACCAGGGCGTAGACGCTCGTAAATCTCGATCAACGCTTTCTCTGTAGACTCTGTATTATCTTTTTCAAGGGTGTTACGAAGATATTCGTCATCACCGAGAAGGTCGATAATTTCTTGGTCCGTACCGAATCCGAGGGCACGCAACAACACCGTTACCGGAATTTTGCGGGTACGGTCGATACGAACATAAACAATATCTTTGGCATCTGTTTCAAGTTCGAGCCAAGCACCACGGTTCGGGATGACGGTTGCGCCAAATCCACGTTTACCATTTTTATCGAGTTTAGCGTTGTAATACACGCTCGGTGAACGGACAAGCTGGGAAACGATGACGCGTTCTGCACCATTAATAATAAATGTTCCCGATTCTGTCATGAGCGGGAAATCTCCCATGAACACTTCTTGTTCTTTGAGCTCACCTGTCTCTTTGTTTTGGAGACGTACTTTTACGCGAAGTGGCGCAGAATAAGTAACGTCGCGCTCCTTCGATTCATCGATCGAATACTTCGGCTCGCTGAGCGAGTAATCGATGAACTCCAACACGAGGTTTCCTGTGAAGTCGGAAATCGGTGAAATGTCTGTGAACATTTCCTTCAATCCTTCACGCAAGAACCACTCGTAAGAAGCAGTTTGAATTTCAATCAAATTCGGAAGCTCTAAAACCTCACTGATACGGGCAAAGCTTCTTCTCTGACGGTGACGACCGTACTGAACAAGTTGACCAGTCAACTGATTCACCTCTCAGACCCCCAATTCTTTAGCGAATTTTTCGGGCGTAATAATCGAACATTGTCATTGAATGTCGCTCGTTTTCCGTCTCTAAAAAGCAGCAGACACGGCAGTTTCAAGCGAATTCCATTCCAATGGCATTTTATAATGTTAGCATATACGTTATAGCGAGTCAACAAGACTTCACCGTTTGTCAAGACCGAATTGCTCGGAAAATAAAGTAACCCTTCTCTTTCGCGACCGTTTCGACTTGACTAAACACCTCTTCTAATAACTTTTTAGCAGAAGGCGCTCCTTGTTTCTTTTGAATGACGACATAAATTGCTCCTCCATCGACCAAATGCGCATGTGCTTCACGCAAGATCGTATGGACGACTTGTTTTCCCGCACGAATCGGCGGATTGGTGACAATGGCGGCAAACCGTTCTCCCCCCACCGCGTCATACGCGTGAGAAAGCCGTGTTTCGACCGTCACTCCATTACGGGCGGCGTTTTGCTCAGAGAGCGCCAGCGCACGCTCATTTACATCAATGAGCAATGCTTCACGCCCAGAGGCATCGGCAAGCGAGATCCCCATCGGACCATAGCCGCAGCCTACGTCTAAAATGCGTCCTGACACCTCAGGTACTTCAAACGATTCAATTAAAAGACGTGACCCAAAATCGACCGATCCTTTCGAGAACACACCGCGGTCCGAAGTGAAATGATACTGTTTCCCTCGTAACTCATACGTCCATGTCTCCGGGGCACTTTCCGAACGTGGATCGTTCGTATAGTAATGATCTCCCATGCGTCGAACCTCCTAACCCATTCTTCAAGGAAATAAAAGAAGCTCGCCATGGCGAGCTTCTATAGGTTGTGAAGTTGAATTACTTAACTTCAACAGATGCGCCAGCTTCTTCAAGCTTAGCTTTGATTGAATCAGCGTCTTCTTTAGAAACGCCTTCTTTGACTGGAGCCGGAGTTCCGTCAACGAGTCCTTTTGCTTCTTTAAGACCGAGGCCTGTGATTTCACGAACAGCTTTGATGACGTTGATTTTACCAGCGCCAGCGTTTGTGAGGATTACGTCGAATTCAGTTTGCTCTTCAGCTGCTGCGCCTGCGCCAGCACCTGCAACTGCTACTGGAGCTGCTGCTGATACGCCGAATTCTTCTTCGATTGTTTTTACGAGTTCGTTAAGTTCGAGAACCGTCATTGATTTGAGGTCTTCGATGAATTGCTCTTTGTTGAAAGCCATTATGGTTTTCCTCCTTTGATGTTGTAAAAAGTTTTTAAGTTACGCTACGCGACAAAAATTAAGCTGATTGCTCTTCTTTTTGTTCTGCGATTGCATTTGTTGCGACTGCGAGCCCACGGATTGGAGCTTGAAGTACGCTGAGAAGCATCGAGAGAAGACCATCGCGTGATGGAAGTTCTGCAAGGGCTTTGATTTCTTCGAGTGAAGTCACTTTGCCTTCGATGATTCCGCCTTTAAGTTCGAGCGCTTTGTGATCTTTCGAGAAGTCATTCAAGATCTTCGCTGGAGCAATAACGTCTTCGTTTGAGAAGGCGATTGCTGTAGGACCAGTGAAGACTTCGTCAAGACCTTCGAAGTTCGACTGAATAGCTGCGCGGCGAAGAAGACCGTTCTTGTAAACTTTGAACTCAATTCCAGCGTCACGGAGTGATTTACGGAGTGTAGTCACTTCTTCAACTGTAAGTCCGCGGTAGTCAACAACAACTGTTCCCACGCTCGCTTGCATTTTTTCAGCGATTTCATCGACGAGTGCCGATTTCTGAGCTACGATTTTTTCGTTTGCCATGTGTTTGCACCTCCTAGTCAATTCTTATACCGGACGAGAGGCTGCTCTCCAAAAGAAATCCCTCGTATGAAGACATACGAGGGCGTAATTGTTTGAAAGTAAACCTGTGACAACAGGCTCAAGTTCGAGCAAAGACACCTCGGAAGGGTTTACGGACCGATGTCCACCTTCTGTCTACGGTAATCCAACATATTCGGTTGAACGTGTATTACTTTATCAGCGGTGTCACACGTTGTCAACAATTTATTTCAACAAAATTACTTAAGGAAATCCGCAGTCGCTACACGGATCCCAGGACCCATTGTAGATGAAAGCGCGATGTTTTTAAGGTAAGTTCCTTTTGCAGTAGCAGGCTTCACTTTCATGAGTGTTTCGAGAATTGTCTCGATGTTCTCAGAGAGTTTAGATGCTTCAAATGATTTCTTACCAACTGGAACGTGGATGTTACCAGCTTTATCAACACGGTATTCAACTTTACCAGCTTTGATGTCCGCGATTGCTTTTTCTACATCAAAAGTAACTGTTCCTGTTTTCGGGTTAGGCATGAGGCCTTTAGGTCCGAGAACACGACCGAGTTTACCAACTTCACCCATCATGTCAGGTGTCGCAACGATGACATCGAAGTCGAACCATCCTTGTTGGATTTTGTTGATGTACTCAGCGTCACCAACGTAGTCTGCTCCAGCAGCTTCCGCTTCTTTCACTTTCTCACCTTTAGCGAAGACGAGAACTTTTTGTGTTTTACCAGTACCGTGTGGAAGTACAACGGCACCACGGATTTGTTGGTCTGCTTTCTTCGGATCTACGCCGAGACGGACAGCAACTTCGATTGTTTCATCGAATTTAGCAGTAGCTGTTTTTTGAACGAGCTCGACAGCTTCGGCGAGGTCGTATGACTTCGTGCGGTCAACAAGCTTAGCTACTTCTTGGTGTTTTTTACCCATGATCTTTTCCTCCTTGTGGTTAGCGGAATTTCCTCCCACATAATGAAGGGATTGAAGGTGAGCAGTATTCACCGACAACCCCAGAGACTATCAATTAGTCTTCGATTACAATACCCATACTACGTGCAGTACCTTCAACCATAAGCATCGCTGTTTCTACAGATGATGCGTTAAGGTCAGGCATTTTAAGTTCAGCGATTTCGCGAACTTTGTCACGCTTAACCGTTGCTACTTTCTTACGGTTTGGTTCACCAGAACCACTCTCGATACCAGCAGCTTTCTTCAAGAGAACTGCAGCTGGTGGAGTTTTCGTAATGAATGTAAACGAACGATCTTCGTATACCGTGATGACTACAGGAATAATCAATCCGGCTTGGTCTTGTGTACGAGCGTTGAACTCTTTACAGAATCCCATGATGTTAACACCTGCTTGTCCAAGTGCTGGACCTACCGGTGGAGCTGGGTTAGCTTTACCAGCTGGGATTTGAAGTTTAACGAGTTTAGAAACTTTTTTCGCCACGAGACACACCTCCTTAAGTCTAAAATGTGGTTTCTTGGACGTTGTGCGCCCTCCCACTCAATCTATTAGGTCGAGTTTGTACCGAAATAAAGCACAACATCAAACATTTCCGATTGTACCATCCGTTTTACGGATTAGCAAGTGGGTTTAGTTAATTTTCTGAACTTGTTCGAAATCAAGCTCAATTTTTGTTTCGCGACCGAACATATCGACCACGACTTTGAGCTTCTCTTTGTCAGCTTCGATTTCGTCAATCGTACCTTCAAAGTTCTCGAACGCGCCTTCTTTCACACGGACAAGGTCACCGAGTTCGTAATTGTAACGATCTTTCTTCTCGATGAGTCCCATTTGCGACAAGACATTTGTCACTTCATCCGGTTGAAGCGGGATCGGCTTGGCCCCACCGCCGGTTGAACCGAGGAAGCCGGTGACGTTAGGCGTGTTGCGGACAACATACCATGAATCGTCAGTCATGACCATCTCTACGAACACATAGCCCGGGAAGTTTTTGACTTCACGCTCTTTGATTTTCTTCTCGCCACTCTTTAATGTGACTTCTTCTTGTGTCGTTTCAGTCGGGACGAGGACGCGGAAAATTTTATCTTCCATGTTCATCGAACCGATTCGACGTTCTAGGTTTTCTTTGACGTTATTCTCAAAACCTGAGTACGTCTGGACAACAAACCATTGTTTCTCCACGGCTTTCACCTCTTCCTTAGTTAATCAATAAATTGACGAGATAGCTGACTCCAGTATCTACGCCGAACACGAACAGGCCAATCACGACAACAGTCGCGATGACGGTAATGGTATATTTCGTGAGTTCTTTACGAGTAGGCCAACTCGTTTTCTTCAACTCTTTCCATACGTCGCGCAAAAAGTTCATGGTAGCTTCCTCCTACATTGAATGCCAATCTACGTTACTTTGATTCCCGATGCATCGTATGCGCATTACAGCGGCGACAAAACTTTTTCATTTCAAGTCGTGTCGACACACCATCTTTCTTTGTCGTCGAATACTCTCGAGACCCGCATTCTGAACAAGCGAGACTTACTTTCTTTGCCATTCATAAGCGCCCCTTTCGACTACTCTCTCTTAAAAAAGAGCGAAAAAAAAACGCCTCCTGTAAATGGCGTCTACGGACAAGGCGCTACTTTTAAAGTATCACATAGGAGGCACGCGGTCAATAATCGGTTAGCTTGTAAGCGTCCGAACATCGACATGGCGTTCAAATTTCTTCTTCACACGCTGTAACGCATTATCAATTGATTTGACATGACGATCCAAGTCGTCTGAAATCTCTTGATAAGAACGTCCGTCTAAATAAAGACGCAATACTTTCCGCTCCAAGTCACTTAAAATTTCTTCCATCTTCTCTTCCATGAACGTTTGCTCTTCCTGTGTCACAATCAATTCCTGAGGGTCGGTAGGATGTGGAGGCAAGATAACATCAAGCAATGTTCGATCGGATTCTTCATCAAAAATCGGTTTATCGAGCGAAACGTATGAATTGAGCGGAATGTGCTTTTGACGTGTCGCCGTCTTGATTGCAGTAATCATCTGACGTGTGATGCACATTTCAGCAAAGCTTTTGAATGACGCGAGCCGTTCGTCTTTGTAGTCACGCACCCCTTTGTAAAGACCGATCATGCCTTCTTGGACGATGTCCTCATGATCTGCCCCAATCAAAAAGTATGAGCGCGCCTTCGCCCGCACAAAATACCGGTATCGTTCAATCAAAAACTCAAGCGCATCGCTATCCCCTTCGTTTCGCGCCAATAAGACCAACTCTTCGTCTGACATTTTTTCAAACTGTTCGTACGGCCATCCGTTCATGCTCGTTCCCCCCCGGCGATTGATCCTGAACTATGTAAGGTTTTGTCCCATTATAGGACTCCCTACTCCTATGCGTCAAACAAATTTCTAAAAATTCCGTCAATTGAATAATGTGTAACTCATATATGTAATAGTATACAACATTCCTTTGCAAAAAAATGTCAAAATCGAAACAAAGACGAGTCCATTCCATGAACTCGCCCGTGATTTCAGTCACCTTTTGATTTACGTCGTCGCATTTCTTCAAAGCGCGCTTGAATGTGCGGAGGAATATCGATTGTCTTTCGATTGGATTGTTCCTTTTCTAACGACATCCGTTGTTGCTCAATCAGTGTTTTCGCATGCTTCCAATCTTTTAACAGCTCGGTCGCAGGAACGCGTAATGCACCTTGACCAAAAATAACCCATTGCTCGGTGAAATCGTTTGTCGCAACGAATAATGTCACGAGTCGGTCATCGACCAATTCATGCGCTCGTCGCTCAATCCATTCGTCAGCTGTCTCATTTTCTTTCGTATAAATGACATCGACACGACTGCGCTTCTCTTTTGCTTCACGACCATACCGCATATGAGCATCAAACACGATTGTGACCTCTTTGCCGGATACAGCTTGATATTCTGCCATCGCTTCAATCAAGAGGTTGCGCGCCTGATCAAAATCTACATCGCGCAAACTTCTTAAATGTGGCCACGCTCCGATAATGTTATATCCATCTACAAGAAGGAGCTCGCGTTTTAGAATACTCATGCTAACGGGTGGCGTGAGCGATGCACTTCGTACAGAAGGAGCGCTGCTGCAACAGATGCGTTGAGTGACGTGACATGACCGACCATCGGTAAATGGACGAGGAAGTCACACGATTCACGCACGAGTCGGCTCATCCCCTTGCCTTCACTTCCGATGACCACGACAAGCGGCATATTTCCATCTAATCGACGATAGTCCTGACTCTCTTTCGCATCGGTCCCGACGACCCATAGTCCTTTTTCCTTCAATTCTTCAAGCGTTCGCGTCAAATTCGTCACGCGCGCAACTGGAATATACTCAATCGCCCCAGTCGACGCTTTGGCGACCGTTTGGGTCAAACCAACCGAACGGCGTTTTGGAATAATGATTCCGTGTGCCCCGATTGCATCTGCCGTCCGTAAAATCGAACCTAGATTATGCGGGTCCTCTAGCTCATCCAACAGGATGATGAGCGGTGTTTCCTCTTTTGAAGCAGCAAGTGCAAACATATCCTCAATCGTTTTGTATTCATAAGCCGCTATGGCTGCAACGACACCTTGGTGATGCTCACTGCCTGCCATCTTCTCGAGTTTCGTTTTGGGTACGAAAGAAACTTGAACTGATGCTTCATTCGCCATCGCAATGATTTGGGCGAGCGGGCCTTTTTGTTGCCCTTCCATAATAAACACTTTGTTCATGTCACGGCCGCTTCGAAGTGCTTCGAGTACGGGATTTCGGCCATAAAGGAAGTCAATCCCTTCCTCCATCACGTCCACTTCTTTATAATCCGGACGCTCGGCTTTCTGGCGACGTGCACGTTCTGGTCGTTCACCACGAGGGCGGTCAAATGTTCGTTTCTCCGCTCCCCGCTTTCCGTCATGTCGATTCGAACGATTCGGCTTCGAGTCGTTCGAACGCTTGTTTGATGAGTTCTTCAAGACGATCCCTTCTTTCTGTCAAATAGATATATCCAATCAACGCCTCGAACGCTGTGGAGTAACGATAAGTGTGAACATCAACCCGCTTCGGGATTGATCCTGATTTCGCATTCTTACCACGTCTGACGATGGCTTGCTCTTCTTCCGTCAATAAGTCCATTTCTAGCCAATGGGTCACGACGCTCGCCTGTGCCCGTGCATTGACGTAGCGGACCGCGCCCCGGTGTAAATCGTTCGGACGCGTCAATCCTTTCTCGAGCAACCGTTTCCGTACGGCCAATTCATATACCACGTCCCCCATGTAGGCTAGGGCGAGGGCATTCATTTGTTTCGGTTGCATCATAACCGCTTCCACCGAACCCCTTGGGCCGTGTCTTCGAGTTGGATGTTTTGTTCTTTTAGTAAATCACGAATCTCGTCGGCTCGGGCAAAATTACGTGCCGCCCGTGCATCATTTCGTTCTTGAATCAATCGGTCAATCTCGGCATCCAGTAGTTCTTTTTCTTCTGCCAACGTCAAACCGAGCACACCCGTCAATTCATCGAATAGTGAAAGAACCTGCTCGAGTGTCGCTTTTGCCACATGGTCCGCTTTCGCATAAATGTTTGCTTCTCGTGCTAAGTCAAATAAGACCGTCACAGCGTTTGCTGTATTGATGTCATCATCCATCGACTCAATGAAAGCCGTCTTGATCGATTCAAGTTTCCGTTCCATCGACTCGCTCGGTTCCCCGAGTCCGGCTGTTACCGATAAGCGGTATTCAATATTTTGATACGCTTCTTTAATTCGGTCCCACCCGTTCGCCGCTTGTTCGATCAATTCACGGCTATAGTTGATGGGATGACGGTAATGAACAGACAACATGAAGAAACGTAGTACCATCGGATCGACTTCCTTCAGTGCTTCATGGACGAGGAGGAAGTTTCCGAGTGACTTAGACATCTTCTCGTTTTCAATATTGATGAAACCGTTATGCAACCAATAGTTGGCGAACTTCGCATGGTTGCACGCTTCCGATTGGGCAATCTCGTTCTCGTGGTGTGGGAATTTTAAATCATGCCCACCCGCATGGATGTCGATCGTTGCCCCGAGATGTTTTTTCGCCATCGCCGAGCATTCGATATGCCAGCCCGGACGACCTTTGCCCCATGGACTATTCCATGATGGTTCATCCGGCTTAGCCGCTTTCCACAAGACAAAGTCGAGCGGGTCTTCTTTCTTTTCCCCGACATCGACGCGTGAGCCTGCCCGCAAATCTTCAATCGATTGCTGACTTAGTTTCCCGTATGTTTCAAACTTCTTCGTCCGGAAATAGACATCGCCTTCGGATTCATAAGCGAACCCTTCCGTCTCTAACTGACGAATGAACTCGATAATCTCTTCCATTGTATCGGTAACACGTGGATGCACGTCCGCAGGTTGCACGTTAAGGGCTCCTGTATCCGCTAAATATGCGTCAATGTAACGATTCGTCAACGTTTCGGTGTCTTCACCTAATTCGTTGGCGGTACGAATGATTTTGTCGTCCACGTCCGTGAAGTTCAAGACGTATTTCACCTCATACCCACGATACGTCAAATAGCGACGAACTGTATCGAAGGCAATCGCCGGACGGGCATTGCCGACATGGATATAGTTATAGACGGTTGGTCCACAAACATACATCGATACTTTCCCCGGAACAATCGGGACAAACGGTTCTTTTTTATTCGTGAGACTGTTGTACAGCTGAATCATGTGTCTTCTCCTCCATTCGCTTTTCAAGCGTCTCTAATTTATGTTGAAGTTCTGCCACAGCATTTTCAAGACGTTCTTGGCATTCGCGGTCCGGATCAGGCAGGCGGTGATCTAAGTCGTGTTGTTTCACACGTTTGCCGTTTCGAATAACGACCCGACCCGGAATCCCGACCACAGTCGAATCAGACGGTACATCATTCAAGACGACGGAACTTGCCCCGATTTTGACGCAATCGCCAATCGTGATGTTTCCAAGCACTTTTGCCCCGGCTGAAATGAGGACGTCACTTCCAATCGTCGGGTGTCGCTTCCCTTTTTCTTTCCCGGTTCCACCGAGTGTGACGCCTTGATAAATCGTCACATCATTTCCGATAATGGCTGTCTCTCCGATGACGACGCCGAAACCGTGATCGATAAATACCCGGTTACCGACAACTGCGCCAGGATGAATTTCAATCCCGGTCACCCAGCGACTGAACTGGGCTAATAACTTAGCCACTAGCTTCACGTTTCGTTTCCATAATCCGTGTGCGATGCGATGTGCCCAAATAGCGTGCAATCCTGGATACGTCATTGCGACCTCCACTTTTGATCGAGCGGCAGGGTCTAGTTCCAGGACAGTCCGCAAGTCTTCGCGTACACTGCTCCAAAATCCCATAATCGATATCTCCTTTTCTTATACAAAAACAAAGACGCCTCTGTGCCAAGGCACAGAGACGCCGTAAGCGCGGTTCCACTCTGTTTGGGAAAAGTGTTCCCCTCTCAAATCCCGTTAACGCCGAGTCACGGCCTCGACTACATATCGCCGAGACGGCTCCGAGGTGCACTTCTTCGGGGGACACATCTAGAACTCCCAGCCTAGGTCCTAGTCTCTGCAACGTGTCGTACCGCTTACTTTCCTCATCGATGCCTTTATTACGCTAATAAAGTTGTCAGACGCTTCAATACACGCTCTTTTCCAATTAATGAAATGGCGTTCGGGAGTTCTGGCCCATGTGTTTGTCCTGTCGTGGCGACACGGATCGGCATGAACAAGTTCTTTCCTTTTTGACCGGTAGCTTTTTGAGTCGCTTTCGTCGCCGCTTTAATCGCTTCCGGTGTGAAGTCTTCGATTCCTTCGAGTTGCTGTTTGAACTCTGCAAGTACAGCAGGTACCGTTTCACCTGAAAGGACAACATTCGCTTCCTCGTCATACTCGATTTCATCTTTGAAGAACAAGTCTGTCAACACGACAATCTCTGCCCCGTGCGTCATTTGTTCTTTATACAATGCGATCAAGTTTGTCGCCCAATCCGCTTCTTCGACAGATACCGCCTCGGGTAATCGTCCTGCTTCTTGTAAGAATGGTAAACTGAGTGCCACCACTTCGTCAAGCGTGGCCTTCTTCATGTATACACTGTTGATCCAAGAAAGTTTTTGTTGGTCAAACACAGCCGGACTCTTCGACAATCGGTTCGCATCAAACATTTGAATGAACTCTTCTTTTGAGAAGATTTCTTCTTCCCCGACTGGTGACCAGCCAAGAAGAGAAATGAAGTTGAAGAGCGCCTCAGGCAAGTAACCGAGATCGGCATACTGTTCGATGAACTGGATAATCGATTCGTCACGTTTTGACAACTTCTTGTGTTGGTCGTTATAGATGAGGGTCATGTGACCAAACTCCGGGTACTCCCAACCGAGCGCATCATATACCATCATCTGTTTTGGTGTGTTTGCGATGTGGTCATCCCCACGCAATACGTGACTGATGTTCATCAAATGATCATCTACGACAACAGCGAAGTTGTATGTTGGAATCCCATCTTGTTTCACGATGACCCAATCTCCAAAGTCTTTCGATTCAAAGGAGACGTCTCCTTTAACGACATCCGTCCACTTATACGTCACGCCTTCTGGCACCCGAATTCGAATCGATGGCTTGCGGCCTTCCGCTTCAAATGCTTCACGTTCTTCGACAGTGAGGTTACGGTGCGCACCCGAGTAACGCGGTGCCTCTCCACGAGCGATTTGAGCTTCACGCTCCGCTTCGAGCTCTTCAGATGTCATGTAACATTTATAAGCAAGACCTTTGCTCATCAACTCATTGACATATTTCTCATAAATCGCAAGACGCTCCATTTGGTAATATGGACCGTAGTCGCCGTCACGGCCTGGACCTTCATCCCAGTCGATGCCAAGCCATTCTAAGTACTTCATTTGACTTTCGACACCGTTCAACACGTTCCGTTTTTGGTCAGTATCTTCAATTCGAAGAATCAATTTCCCGCCTGCATGGCGAGCAAATAAGTAGTTAAACAACGCAGTCCGCGCATTTCCGATATGGAGATGCCCCGTCGGACTAGGCGCATAGCGTACACGCACTTCACTCATAATAGTTCCACCTTTCTTCTCTTCTGCCCAAATAGTATACCATTTCTGTCAAGCCCGGTTGAGTAAGATGACCGCCTGTGCTGCGATTCCTTCTTCTCGTCCAGTGAAGCCGAGCTTCTCCGTCGTCGTCGCTTTCACGTTTACCTGTTCAATATCCGCTTCAAGAAGATCTGCGATGACCGCGCGCATCTCATCAATATAAGAACGCAGCTTCGGACGTTGTGCCATGACCGTCGCATCCACATTTCCGAGGACATATCCTTGGTCTTTCACAAGTTGCCATACGTGGCGAAGTAACACTTTCGAATCCGCATCTTTGAATTCAGGATCTGTATCAGGAAAATGCTTCCCGATATCGCCTGCCGCAATCGCTCCGAGCGCCGCATCGGCAATCGTATGGAGCAACACATCCGCATCAGAATGACCGAGAAGTCCACGCTCGTGTGGGATTTCGATTCCACCTAATATTAACGGACGTCCTTCCGCAAATGCATGTACATCAAATCCTTGACCAATTCTCATTGTAAATCCCCCTTCGCTAAAATCGCATCGCCAAACAGTAAATCCTCTGGTGTCGTCATCTTAATATTATGGTAATCTCCAGGGACCACTTGTACCGTTTCACCGAGCCATTCGAATAAACTGGCATCATCCGTTCCTAGCACCTGTCGTTCTACTGCTTTTTCATGCGCTGATAAAATCGCCTTGGCCTGAAAAGCTTGCGGTGTTTGTGCCAACCACAAGTTTTCACGGGGCACGGTTTGTTCGATTTGGTGACGCTCCACTTGTTTGACCGTATCCTTGACCGGTACCGCTAAAATAGCTCCACCTTGTAACGCAGCTTCTGCCACTTGATGCAGCTGTTCGCGTTTCACAAACGGACGAGCGCCATCATGAATCATCACAATCGTATCCGTTTCAACAACAAGCAGTCCTGCGTAGACACTCTGTTGTCGTTCTTCTCCGCCAATTACATATGTAATCGGCGTATCGATATGTGCCATCATCGCTTCAAACCAGTCACGTTCCTCTGGACGAATCGCTAAAACGATATGTTCACACCATGGATCGGTATCAAACGCTTGTAACGTCCATGCGATAATCGGCTTGCCTCGTAACGACAACATGAGTTTGTTCGCATCTGCTCCCATCCGCTTCCCTCTTCCCGCAGCCGGGATGACGACTGTATAAGCTACCATGTAAACACCTCTCTTCGTGAAAAAAGAGAGCGCTCCCGCGTCTCTTTTTTGTTCATTATTCCGGACGTGCAAAAATCATTCGACCTGCAGACGTCTGTAAGACACTCGTCACGACGACAGGAAGCGTCTTCGAAATCAACTTCCGTCCACCTTCCACGACAACCATCGTCCCATCTTCAAGATAGGCGACGCCTTGATTTTGCTCTTTTCCTTCTTTAATGACTGTCACGACCATCTCTTCGCCAGGAATGACGATTTGTTTGACGGCATTCGCTAAGTCATTGATATTCAATACCGGGACATTCCGTACTTCACACACTTTGTTTAAGTTATAGTCATTCGTGACAACAATACCATTTTTAAGTTCAGCCAATTTGATTAATTTGATATCGACTTCCGGTACATCTTCAAAGTCGCCATCATAAATTTCAACTTGGATGCGCTTGTTCTCCTGCAGTTCTTTTAAAATGTCGAGACCCCGACGACCACGATTTCGTTTTAATGTATCCGAAGAGTCGGCGATGTATTGGAGCTCTCCGATCACAAATTGCGGAACAATCAATGTCCCTTCCACGAATCCAGTCGTCGCAATATCCGCGATCCGACCGTCGATGATGACGCTCGTATCCAAGATTTTATCGTTAGAACGTTGAACCGGTTCAGCCGCCGGCTTCTCCCGTTCGCTCTTCACAAATAGTTTAATCCATTCGTTACGCTTCCGATAGCCGACCGCGAAACCAAAGTAACCAAACAGTGCCGTGACAAAAATCGGGACGATTTTACTCAGTAAGAAAATATTCGTGACTTCAAGCGATACACTGATCAAAAAGGCGATCAAGAGCCCGATGATAAGACCGATCGAACCGAATAAGATATCTCCCACCGGTAAACGGACGAGCCGTTCTTCGACAAAACGAATAAATGCAACAACACCATCTGTTAAGAATAAACTAAGAATGAAGAAGATAAGTCCACCAATCAAACTTGCTACGTATGGAATCGTTAACCACTCCGGCACATTCATGCCAAGGTCTGCTAATAAAAGCGTCGCTTCGATGATTCCGAACCAACCCACGACGAGTCCAATCAAAATAAATCCGATTCGTACAGCAATCTTCACTCATTCCACCTCCTTTTATATGAAATAAAATTTCAAAAAATAACACTTTCATTGTAACACGATTTTTTAATCACGTTCGTTACAAAGCGTTACAAACTGCCAGTGGCGACCCATCAAAATGGGATCGCCAACTGGAGTGCTTCATCCACTGTTCCGACACCGACCACCTCAATCCCTGCCGGAGCGGTCCATCCACCCATATTATTTTTCGGGATGATGGCCCTTGTAAACCCTAACTTTGCCGCCTCGGCAACACGTTGTTCGATTCGTGATACGCGCCGCACTTCTCCCGTCAATCCGACTTCTCCGATGCAGACATCCGTCGGCCGAGTCGGGCGATCGCGAAAACTAGAGGCGATTGAAATACAAATCGCAAGGTCAATCGCCGGTTCATCCAATTTGACACCACCGGCCGCTTTCAAATAAGCATCCTGTGTTTGAAGCAGAAGACCGGATCGTTTCTCGAGCACGGCCATGAGAAGCGCGACCCGATTTTGATCGATTCCCGTCGCCATTCGTCTCGGGTTCCCGAATGAGGTAGGGGAGATAAGTGCCTGCAGTTCGACGAGCACCGTCCGTGTCCCTTCCATCGAAGCAACGACCGTAGAGCCTGATACCCCTGCGGTTCGCTCTTCTAAAAAGATTTCGGACGGGTTGAGGACTTCTTCTAACCCACTCTCTTTCATCTCGAAAATCCCAATTTCATTCGTTGAACCAAACCGATTTTTCACCGCCCGCAAAATACGGAATGTATGATGACGTTCGCCTTCAAAGTAAAGCACCGCATCTACCATGTGTTCGAGTAAGCGCGGTCCTGCAATCGACCCTTGTTTCGTCACATGTCCGACAATGAAGACAGCAATCCCTCGCGTCTTCGCAATCTTCATGAGCGCCGCCGTACATTCTCGTACTTGTGACACACTGCCCGGAGCAGATTGAATCTCATCCATATACACCGTCTGAATCGAGTCGATGATGACAAACCCCGGCTGTTCTTCATCGATGACCCGTTCAATCATCAGCATGTCTGTCTCCGCGAGCACGAACAAGTCTTCGGTCGGTAAGCCGAGTCGTTCCGCGCGCAGTTTCGTCTGTTTGAGCGACTCCTCACCCGAAATATATAACACTTTTTTGCCGCTATGGGCTAAATGGGCACTGACTTGTAGCAAAATCGTCGACTTTCCGATTCCTGGGTCACCCCCGACTAAGACAAGGGAACCCGGGACGATTCCTCCACCGAGCACACGGTCAAATTCACGACTATTCGTGTGCACACGCGTCTCTTCTTGTGAGACGACGTTTGATAGACGTTCCGGTTTCAATTGTCGAGACGAACTATGGACAAATGCTGCACCGCGTTTGGCTTTCTTTTCTTCCACAAATTCTTCCACAAGCGTATTCCATTCATTACAACCTGGACAGCGCCCCATCCACTTCGCTGATTCATATCCACACGATTGGCAGACGTATTTCGTTTTAATTTTGGCCATAAGCTTCCTTCCTGTCTAAAAAAAGCTCCCTCATGAACAGTGAGGGAGCTGAATGATTTACTGAACGACACCTTCGTTACGAACGACAAACTCTCCATCTTGTACGTCGAGCGCAACTTTACTACCTTTGGTAATCGTACCGCCGAGCATTGCTTCTGAGAGACGGTCTTCCACTTCTCGCTGAAGAGCACGACGGAGGGGACGGGCCCCGTATTCCGGATCGTAGCCGACATCGGCAATCTTCTCGAGCGCCGCATCTGTCATGCTGAAATCAACACCCTGTTCGGCGAGACGTTTCTTAAGTGTCTCAGCCATAAGTTTGATGATTTCTTGGATGTGCTCTTTTTGAAGTGAATGGAAGACTGTGATTTCGTCAATTCGGTTCAAGAACTCAGGTCGGAACGCTTTTTTCAATTCCTCGAGCACTTTGTCTTTCATTTCCGTATACTCACGTTTCACATCATCTTCGACTGTGAATCCAACATATTTATTTCGTTGAAGCGCTGCTGCCCCGACGTTTGACGTCATGATGATGACGGTATTTCGGAAGTCGACCGTGCGACCTTTTGAGTCCGTCAAGCGACCGTCGTCTAGCACTTGAAGTAAGATGTTAAATACTTCAGGGTGTGCTTTCTCAATTTCGTCAAGAAGAATGACCGAATATGGTTTCCGGCGTACTTTCTCGGTTAATTGACCACCTTCTTCGTAACCAACATAGCCCGGAGGCGAACCGACGAGACGACTTGTCGCATGTTTCTCCATGTACTCTGACATGTCGATTCGAATAATCGCATCTTCATCGCCAAACATCGCTTCGGCAACTGCGCGGGCGAGCTCGGTTTTCCCGACTCCGGTCGGTCCGAGGAAGATGAACGAACCGATTGGACGTTTCGGATCTTTCAATCCGGCACGGGCACGACGGATAGCACGAGAAATCGATTTCACTGCATCGTCTTGACCGATGACACGATTGTGAAGAATCGATTCGAGTTTGAGGAGACGGTCCGTCTCTTCTTCGGCAATCTTTGTGACCGGTACTCCTGTCCAGTTTGCGACAACTTGAGCGATATCTTCTTTCGTCACTTCAAGTTTTTCGTTCCCTTGCTTATTCTGCCACTCTGCTTTCAATTCTTCTAATTCATCACGTAATTTTTGCTCCGTATCGCGAAGGGACGCTGCTTTTTCAAACTCTTGGCTTTGAACAGCAGAGTCTTTTTCTTTACGAATCGACTCGAGGCGCGATTCCAACTCTTTCAAGTTCGGCGGCGCTGTGAAAGAACGAAGTCGTACTTTTGATGCGGCTTCATCGACGAGGTCAATCGCCTTGTCCGGTAAGAAGCGATCCGAAATATAACGGTCAGAAAGGACGACCGCCTCATGAATGGCTGTGTCTGTAATCGTTACACGGTGGTGTGCCTCATAGCGGTCGCGTAAACCGAGAAGGATTTGCTCAGCCTCTTCTGCCGTCGGCTCGTTCACTTGAATTGGTTGGAAGCGTCGTTCAAGTGCTGCATCTTTCTCAATATACTTCCGGTACTCGTCGAGTGTTGTCGCCCCGATACATTGAAGTTCACCACGGGCCAATGACGGTTTGAGGATGTTCGACGCATCAATCGCGCCTTCAGCGCCTCCTGCACCAATCAATGTATGCAATTCATCGATGAAGAGAATGACGTTTCCAGCCTGGCGAATCTCATCCATGACCTTTTTCAAACGATCTTCGAACTCACCACGATATTTTGTACCGGCCACGAGCGTACCCATGTCGAGTACCATGACTCGTTTGTTACGAAGTGTCTCAGGGACTTCGTTGTTGATGATTTGTTGAGCAAGGCCTTCGACTACCGCGGTCTTCCCGACACCCGGCTCACCAATAAGAACCGGGTTGTTCTTTGTCCGACGAGACAAGACTTCGATAACACGTTGAATCTCACCTGCGCGTCCAATCACCGGATCTAAACGTGATTCTCTGGCTTGTTGCGTCAAGTCGCGTGCCAACCCATCAAGCGTTGGTGTTGCAGCGCTTGCGCCTGGTTGCGAAGCATTTGAAGAAGACTCGGTATTCCCGAGGAGCTGCAGTACTTGTTGACGTGCTTTCGTCAAACTGATTCCTAGGTTATTGAGGACGCGCGCTGCGACACCTTCCCCCTCACGAATCAATCCGAGAAGGATGTGTTCCGTTCCGACGTATGAATGTCCTAATTTTCTTGCTTCATCCATCGAGAGTTCAATGACTTTTTTCGCACGTGGTGTGTAGTGAATCGTCGATCCGTTCTCAGAACCACGTCCAATCAATGACTCGACTTCTTGTTGAATCTTTTCAGATGTCAGTCCTAGTGCGAAGAGTGCTTTCGCCGCAATCCCTTCTCCTTCCCGAACCAATCCTAATAAAATATGTTCTGTACCAATATTATGATGGCCAAGACGTACGGCTTCCTCTTGTGCTAAAGCTAATACGCGCTGTGCTCGCTCTGTAAATCGTCCAAACATCATTGACAAAACCTCCTTATAGTTGGATCAAACTAAGCCTTGATCTAACGTTCGACGAACGAGTGTCGCTCGTTCTCGATCCCGCTCTTGTGTAGATAATGTTTTCCCGAAATGTTTTTGTAGAAAACCTGATTGTAACCGAACAATCAACTCGTGAAACTTCGGCGGGCTCCAATCAGACAAAATTCCAAGGTCACTTGCTAAATGTAAATCAGATAATCGTTCAACTGCTTCGGTGGAAGAGAGTAATTTAGCATATCGTAATATACCATATGACCGATAAAATCGATCTTCTAACTCTTCCTGTCGATTCGCAATGAGTTCTTCACGCGCATGCCGTTCTGCCTGAATCACTTGTTCTGTCACTTCCATAAAATCAGCCAACAGTTGTGATTCATGACTACCTAGTGTCCGTTGATTCGACAGCTGGAACAAGCGTCCGGCTGCATCGCTTCCTTCACCATACCGACCGCGAATCGTATAACCGAGTTTTCGAAGTTCCCGTAAAATCGGACCAATCCGACCCGTTAGCGTGAGTCCCGGTAAGTGTAACATGACCGAAGCTCGGAGTCCTGTTCCGATATTGCTTGGACATGTCGTCAAATAGCCTAACTGTTCATCAAAAGCATAAGAAAGTGACTCCGCGCATAATGCGTCTGCTTGTTTCGCTAATTCGAACGCCGCTTTCACTTGATAGCCGGGAAGCAACGTTTGAATTCGCAGATGGTCTTCCTCGTTGATTAGTACACTGATGGTTTCATCTTCACTTAAGAAGACCGCACTTTCTTCATTAGTAGCAACAGCCGGGCTAATCAAATGTTTCTCCATTAATGCTTGTCGTGTCACTTCATCATAATCACGCATATGAAGATATTCAAATCCCTTCAACCCGCGTAGACGTCCCTCTAAACGATCGCAAAGTTGACGTTCTCCTTCTTTAGAAAGGGCCGGTGAAAACACGGTGTCTTTGATGTTACGTGCCAGTCGGATTCTTGTGGAGACGACCAAATCATCAAGTTTGGCACGTTCTTTCATTTTTGGACCGAGTGGATGTGTTAGGAAAGGTTCCATTAGCCATCTCCCTGCCCTTCTAATTGCTTCATTTCTTTTTGAATACGTGCTGCCCGTTCATAATCTTCTTGTTCGACAGCACGGGTCAACTCCCCTGCTAACTTTTCAAGCCGCTCCTCAATCCGTTCATACGGTGTTCGTAGATGGTCAGGAATCGAACCGATATGACGATCGTGTCCTTGTTGATATTGACGGGTGATTTTTATCAGTTCATCCCGGAATACGGTATAACACGTAGCGCACCCTGCTTTTCTTACACGCAACAAGTCTTGGCGGGTCATCTGACAAGTCGGACAACGCTTCACGACCGGGACATAACCCGTCATGAGTTCTACCGTACATTGTCGACATAAGTGTCTTTTCACAGGTACATCTTGTTCCATGACAACGACTTCATTGACAGCCGGTCGCTGTTTACAACGTTCGCATAACATACGACTTATCCTCCATTACGGTAACGAAGTACTTTCATTAGTGCCAGTAACTGTTGACGTCGGATAAAGAAGCGATCGTCAACCTGTAAGTTTAACGCTTCATCTGATAAGAGATGATAAATCAACTGAGCTTCTTGCTCGTGCAACATTTGTTCTTCCACTAATCGAACAAGAACATTTTCGACGAGCTGTTCATTCAGACGTGGATGCTCAAGAATGACATCCATCAAACTAGAAAGGAGATCTTGCTTTTCATGCAAAGTGACGCGACGAATGCGAATATATCCGCCACCGCCACGTTTACTTTCTACTAAATATCCTTTTTCGACGGTAAAACGTGTGTTGATGACATAATTGATTTGGGATGGGACACATTCGAATCGTTGCGCGATATCTTGACGTTTAATTTCAATCGCATTCGCCTGACTTTCTTTCAACACTTGCTTCAAATACTGTTCAATGACATCCGAAATATTTCTCATCTCCACCACCCTCTGACCATCTTTGACTTTTGACTATATTTTATCATTGATTTAAAAAAAGGCAAATGAAAAGCGATGTTCTCCATGGAGAACATCGCTAATATACAAAAAGACGACCGAGCGTATGCTCGGTCGTCCTCTGCGTTGTTGCCTGGCAACGTCCTATCCTCACAGGGGGAGATCCCCCAACTACTTTCGGCGCTGAGACGCTTAACTTCCGTGTTCGGCATGGGAACGGGTGTGGCCGTCT
>NZ_JACSKV010000005.1:0-82791 GCF_018617775.1 Exiguobacterium sp. ERU653 | reverse complement strand
TCTACGTTTTTGCTTCGGGTTGTTTTTTGTAATTCTAACGCTGGGTTCTTCATAAGAATTCTCTCCTTTTGTAATGTTTCATTTTATGTTTTGATTAGCAGAAAATACTGAAGCTACTATTTAAATCATTACTTGAACTACTGCTACTTGAACCGCTTGAGCCACCTTGGTCTACGTTTTTGCTTCGAGTTGTTTTTTGTAATTCTAACGCTGGGTTCTTCATAATAATTCTCTCCTTTTGTAATGTTTCATTTTATGTTTTGATTAGCAGAAAATACTGAAGCTGCTATTTAAATCATTACTTGAACTACTGCTACTTGAACCGCTTGAGCCACCTTGGTCTACGTTTTTGCTTCGAGTTGTTTTTTGTAATTCTAACGCTGGATTTTTCATATACCTCACCTCCTTTAAAGTATGTTTATACAAACTCACTTCACTTTGTCCGAATATTCAATCATTTTAATGAATGCTTCATCAGGATCTCTAGTTTGGAATTTTTCTAGCCACTCATGATAATCACCTTCGTATAGAATCACCCCATCATGTAAGAAAATAACATGAGCTGCGATATGTGAAAGATCATGTAACTGATGTGTAGAGATTAAGCATGTAGCATTTTTATCTACAAGTTCATCTAACCTGTTCATAATATTTTTACGTGAAGATGGATCTACTCCACTTGTAGGTTCATCAAAAATGTACAATTCTTTCTTTATACAAGTAAGTAACATTACAAAGAGCCATTTACGTTCTCCTACAGACATTTTGCCAAGCTTCATATCCCATAAGTGTTTAAGCAACTCTTTTTCACGTTCTGAGTGCAAAGTATGAATGAAAGAGTTCATTTGTTTGTACTCTTTCATTTCAGCTAAACTCCCGATAAATAGGGACATGTCACGCCCTGTCAATTCCGACGAATAAAAAATATTTTGGGTTAAATATAAAGTTTCTAACGTTGAAGGTAATTGTAAATCTCCCTCATTGGCGATCAACGTTTTTGTCATGCAGTCAAATAATGTTGTTTTGCCAGCCCCATTTAAACCAACAAGTACATTCAATTTGTTTTTTTTCAACTCAAATGAAACATTTTTTAAGGTTTCTTTCTTCGCCTTCGGATAACTATATCTTAATCCTTGAATATTCACGGTATTCTCCTTTCTATCTTGTGACTAAAGAGACTAAATTTAATTTCTTAATTGACACAAAACCAATTACAAAATAGATAAGCGTAGCAATCAGTGTCAGAGCTATATTAAATTTGATATCAAGACTAGTTACAACGTTAATAATCCATAAAGCATTTTGCTCTAATGCAAAGAAAGGATTTAAGTAACTTAAAAAATGATCAGGTAGTTCTCTTGCGAGTAAAAAAAGTGGAAATAGTAAAATGTTGGCTAATGTACTCATACTCGATATTTTAATAGGAAGTAGTGTGATTACTGTACTTGCAATAGCAAATGGAATGCTTGCAATTAGTAATAGAATAGGCATCAATAGCATTTCAACCGATAAGTACCCATAAATAATTGTAACTACAGATGTAAATATAACTAAACTCACAAAAGCGAATATAACTTGTGCCATAATCACCGCAATGACAAATGTAAATTTGTTACCGGAAATCATGATATATGTTTTCATTAGACCATGCTCTCTCATCCTTGATAATTGAAGACCAATACCATTTAGATATATAGAAAGAATGATATAAACCCAAAAAAATGAAATAAATAATAGAAAATCTGATTGATTTAATTCTTCTCTTGGTCCATACAAGAGCGCAATTCCTAAGGGCAAGCCAATTGTCCATAGTAACGGGACTTTATCTTTAAGCATTATTTTTAAATATAAACGTAGATAACTTTTGATCTGGTTCATATTTACCTCCTTATATATAAAGCGACATCTACTGACTTAAATTTAACTTTTTATTAACAATCTGTTACCCCTTCGGCCATACTTCCTCATTCATTTGAATATTCACATTATGGTTATCTAATGGATTGATGTGAGAGACCTGAAAAACTGATACAAATACCATAACTAATAGTAATTTTTTAATTGACTTCATTTCCTTACCCCTTTTTGTTATAATTATTAACATAAAGTTAGTTTATAACGATTTGTTTATCGCTCTAACTATTTGTTAATGTAAATTTAGTCCATTTCCACTAATATGTCAATTGAAATTAACAACTTTTATCATCTTTTTTTTTACTAACTTTTAAGTAACAATAAACTTAGATAAGAAAGGAGCTTTTTTATGTCTAATATTGGAGAAGTTCTGAAAAGAACCAGAAAGCAAAAAAAAATGACCCAATCAGAACTAGCTGATGGGATCGTCAATAGGAGTTATATTAGCCAAATTGAAAAAAATCTAGTTCAGCCATCATTTAAAACAGTAACTTTACTAGCAAAAAAACTGAATGTAGATATTTCACTTTTCTATGAGAACATAGAATTGAAAGCATTATCTGAAAGCGAGCTGAAAAATCAGATTAAAAATGCTAAATACCACCTCGAAATTAACAATCAAGGAGCATTGGCTCAATCAGTGGGAGAGCTCGAAAACATTTCTAAAGAAGCTTTTGACAAACTTAATGGAGTCGACAAAACAGAATTTCATTTTGTACTCGCTTCTTATTATTTTCAAGAAGATAATCTAGAAAAATGTATGGAGTATGCTCAGAAAGGTTTACAACTTGCTCAAGAGAATGGTCTTGAACGTAAAGAAATTGATTTTTTACTAAAAATTGCTAAAGTACACATTGAGGAAAATGACTTTCATGTTTCCTTAACATATTTAAATCAAGCTAATAATATAATTCTATCTAATAGGTTAATGGACCTAGTAAAAGTGGACGTTTTGTTAAATATGGGAATTTGTCATGGTCGAATTGGTGAATATTATTCTGCTATTCGTTTATGTGAAGAGGCACTTCATATAAATAGTATTACTCAATCCACACATAAAAGTGGAGAATTGTTTATGACATTAGGTATATGCTATCGGAATGTTCATGACCTCGAACAATCTCAAAAATTTTATGAAAAAGCTATGCAATATTTTGATTTATTTGAACAACGCTTTAATAAAGCTGGTATTTTGATTAACCTCGCTATTCTATTTAGAGAAAAAAATGACATTAAGAAATGTATCGAATTAATCAAAGAAGCAAAACAAATATTTATTGAAATGGATAATGATTATCAAGTTTTAAATTGTGATGTGGAGTTGTTCAAAACAAATGTAATTGTTGGTAATTTTTCAAGTATACCTACAGAGTTTAAAAAAATAAATGAATTAATTCCTAACGATTACAAAACTTTAAAAAGAGATCTACACACGGCAATGATTGATTTTTATTTCAATTCAAAGCAATATCGTGATGCTTTAGTATTTCTCACAGAGTCACAAGAAATCACTTCTAAGAATCTATACTTAGCCAAGATTTTTTACAATTTAAAAATGTGGGAAGATTCCTCTGTTTCGTTTATGGAGTATTTCGAACAAAACCTTCCTTGACGGTACTTAAGCTAAATAGTCTATATACTATTTAGCTTACTTTTTTTTAAAAGAACAGGTTGATCATATGCTTTTAAATTTTGGGAGTTCTTGATGCAATTGAATATTTGAATATAAAACAGGAAATATATTAATAAAAGGATACTTGGATGTAGTCAAAGATTGACTCTCCAATGTATCCTTTTCATTTTTAATCTCATATTATAAATCGTTTCCACCCTTGAGGAATACCTAACTGCTTATAATCAATAAAGGCTGCGTATGTTTCTAAAAGATGATTAATCTTGTCTACAAATACGTTCCGCTCGTTTGAAGTCAACAGTTTGGAAATGATAAAGAACACAATAAAGATTCGTTCATTTGAAAGTTCTTTTTTAACGTTCGCAAATACTTGAGGTCGAATCGTTAACGTTTTACCATATAACCGCCCATGGTGTGCACAAATATTCCGAATCATCGTTAACGTATATAACCAGCTTTCAATATATTTAAAATCCATCGAGTAGTGTTCTTTAGAAATCATTTGCTTGTCTTGATTATGTAAATTCTTAAACATCATGGAGAGTGTCGAAAAGGACAGGACCTCGACGGCTACCCATATCGGGAAATTACTTTGATATTTTGTATGATGATGCTTCACAAAGAGTTCCCGCTCATTTTCTTTAAGTGATCGTTCAAGATTAGTCAAAAACTTAGCATGATACGTTTCATTTTTAAAGTGCGTAGGGTCTTTGTAAGCATCTGCACCATACGTATGCGCATGATAATAAGCGATATGAGCCCGAAACGCAGTTTCAATACTTTCAATTGCATCTAGCAACAAAAGTCTCAATTCTTTATCGAATTCGTAGAGCTTTAAAATATGTTCAAATGAAATTCCAGACTTAAATTGATCTACTTTATCACTCGTCTTCAGTGTTAATCCGTATGCGGTCAAACGATAGTAATTGATCCGTTTAAGTACTTCTATAGCCTTTCGCTCACTTTCAATATGCAGACCACGCTCTTTTAGAATGGATACTTGTTCTTCGTAAGTTTTTGGTACTTTTAACTGGTTAGGCTCCATAGAATCCATGTCCTTGCCCCCATTTGTATAAAAAAAATGACCCACCGTGGTCCGCATTGTGAAGAGGCGTGGTGGGTTCTGTTACAAATAATATAACAAATCCACGATATATTGTCTATTTCTTAGGTTGTTTCAGGATTCATTCAAATACTTATTTAAGGCTCGACGAATAATTTCATCTTCAGATACATGTTCTTTTTTAGCAGCTTGTGTTAATCCAACATATAATGGATCCGTTAAATCTGAAAATCGAATATGGACCTTCATAGGTTTTACAGTGGGAGAATCAGCTTCAATGACGCGCTGCTCTTGACGCTCGATCAACATACGCTTCACTTCACGCAATTCTTCACGTGTCATTTCATAAACTGTTTTGTCCCCATTTGCTGTGTAATATTTCTTACTCTCAAGTAATGCGAGCTTTGGATCTTCCGGCCATGATAAGAGTTCCGCTAACTTGGTCGCACTGAAATCTTGTTCAATCGTTTTTTCTAAAATATTCGGACCAAACGTATTCCAAAAAGAAACAAAACGATTCACTTGGGAATGAGACATCCCAATCTTCGCTAAAAAGTCTTTCCAATTTCCCTCTTCTTGTTTAAATTCCTTTTTTGTTTCCGGATCACGGAACAAGCTATTTGCATGCGCAAGAATACGACACTTTTCGACAAAACTTGTCGCCTGAATCGCATCAATATGATTATAGTATTGAACAATGCCTTCCATGTCTTCGGGCAGTTTTTTTGTGATAATACGAGAAAGTCCGGTTGCTGGTAAGGACTGATACGGATTCGTGATAGTCGTCGTTGCAGAAAATTCTTTGACAGCTTCCACTTGATCGGTACGGTCTTCGCTAGATTGTGTTCCTTGTTTCACCGGTAAATTAGCACTGAATGTCGAAATTTTAGGCGTATGTTTTTTACGAGGGCGACTCATAGAGAAAGTACCTCCTGGGCAAGTTGTAAATAAGCATCCGTTGCAGGACTTTTATGATCAATCACAGGTCTAGATTCACGTTGTAGGGTTTGTACCTTAACGGCATACGGGATCGTTGTAAGGACAGGAATCCCGACCTCTTTCCCGAGCTCTTCAAGTTCTTCTACCGTCGTCGTATCCCCTTTAGAACGTGCACTGACCATTGTCGGGATAAACGCTGCGATATGAATATCTTCTCGGAATCGTTTCATTTCTTCTAACTCTTCAGGAGCCGAGTATACCGCATCCATCGAAAACTTTTGCATCTGTACAGGCATGATAATTCGATCTTGTGCGACAAGAGCGCAGCGCGCATAAGGATTCAACGCTGACGTCGAACCAGGACAATCAATTAAACAGATATCAAATAGTTCATCTAGTTTGGCCAACTCTTCACTGAGTCGGTACTCATAACCAATTTGACTCGTTAAATCACTCGGTGAAGCAGACCGTCTTGTCGGAACTAAGTAAATCGTTCCAGTCTCATATTCACAAGTGACGATGACTTGTTCAATCGGTGTATAAAATGGATCGTTCTCTTCGAGTAGACAATCCAATAGCACTTTCCCTTCATAGTCGTTCGTCAGACCTAATCCATTCGTTGAAGACGCCTGATCATCGGCATCAATCACGAGTACACGTAAGCCATCCCGTGCGTAGGCATGAGCTAAATTGATGGTTGTCGTTGATTTTCCAACTCCACCTTTACGATTGTACAATGCGATTTTCTTCATGACTGCTCTCCTTGTTCATCTGTGGCTTCTATTATATTGTCTGATACAGTTCGTTCAATCATTTCAGCTAGTAACTCACTGACACTACGATTATGTGCATGGGCATACTGTTGAAATTGTTCCGAAAGATCGCTTGGAATACGCGCGGACAAGATCGAAGATGACTTTTTCTCTTGCTGAAAAGGTTTCACTTTAAGGGGTGTATGAGTGTTCCCTTTTCGAAGATCACGGATCTGTTTGACCGTGAGTTCTTCGACCTGTCTTCTTTCACCATTAATATATAGTCCTTGCTCGACGACCTCATCGACATTATCGAGATACATGAGTTCAAAAATTTTGGATGCTGGTAGACTTGTTAGCGATGCCTCGAGTGGATGCAGCGTCTCATAGGCTTTTATATATCGTGAGGCAAGTGAGGCGGACATGGAGACCGCTTCTAAAAACGCCCCCCACTCTTTTTTATCATGCATCTCAGAACGGGCGATCACTAGACGTTTGCCAATCTCAAATACGGAAATGGTTTGTACTTTGGCGAGTTCATTGATTTCGTGAACGAGGTCTTCAACTTCCTTTGAAATTGGCAGCTTTTGAACCAGTGAACTGATATTCGTTAAACCGCTCTGATAAGGGTGTTGCTCACTCGGTTTGATTTTATGAATGTTACGATTTCTGGCCTTCATAGAGAATCACCTCTGGCTGTTCGGATCTTTTGTGCCAACTCTCGAAACGGTTCAGATAACTGTTTTGATTCTCTGGAGCGGTATTGAATGACACTTTTTCCGCTATCTGCTGCTTTTTCAATAAATGTCGATCGTTTGATGACAGGTAAAATAGTCAACGATTCAGTCAACGCAATTTGTTCCATTGCTTCGAAGTATTCTTTATCGGCTTTTAACGTATGGTCCATCGCCACAGGCAAGACCCCGGCAATCTCTAAATCAGGATTATAGAATTTTTTCACCTTTTGTACGGTGCGAATGGTACTTCCTAGCTGATCAAAGACAAGCTTTTTCGGCATAAATGGAATAATGGTGGTATTAGCAGTCGACAAGACAACTTTTGAGAGTTCGTTGATCGAAGGAACTGAATCTAAAATGACCCAATCAAATTCATCTTCGAGCGGTGCAATCATATCTTTTAATAAGAAGAGCTTATCTTGCTCAGAGAGTAAGTTGATTAACCTTGCATTTCGTTCATTTGAAGGAAGAAGACTGACATGATACGTTTCGTCATCAAATAGAATGTCTTTGATATCTAAATTTCGTGTATGTACATCAAACATAGTCATGTATTTGATCGTATCAGATTCTTTTAACATTAGTTTGCTAAGAGAACCCTGGGGATCTAAATCAATGAGAAGAACACGTTCCCCTAACTCTCCTAATGCATAGGCCATGTTCAAGGAACAGGTGGTTTTACCCGATCCACCTTTCGAAATGTAAAACGTTAATATGTTCATGTCCTCTCCCCTTTCTAGTTCTTATGATGACACAGTCTGTTTTATGGAACAACTAAAAATAATGAACAAATGACATATTTAAATAAATAATTTGTATACAAATTAAAAATAGTTTGTATACGTGTTTTATACTCTTAATTTTACCATCTGATTTGTATACATTTCGACGTCGAAATGTATACTTTCGACTCTCACCTCAAGAGTGTTTTACTATTTGAAATAGAAAAAAGACTACAACCTTGGGTTATAGTCTTCGAATGTGAAATTAGTGAATGAATAAAACATAGCAACTTGAGCTAAGCCCTTATCAGGATAAGTGGATACTAAAGGAGCATACAGTTTCTGGCCATACATATTTAAAGTTAAAAACACCGAACATGGATAGATAAGATGAGATCAAATAAAAGCTAAGACAATCGTGTAGCTCTAATGAAGAATACATTTACATGTCAAATTGATAGGTTGGTTCCATCAGCGAAACAGAGAGTGATCCTAGTGTATAGACACCGTCATCTTCGTTATGTAAATGTTCAAATATCGCATTGGTTGTGGCACAAGGGGCACCGAGTAGTTGTGTCACGTACTGATAGAAAATTTCAGTTGCAAAAATTTCATCTAACATTTGACCCGTAAATACGAGATTCTCAATATTTTCTCCTGCGTTTTTAAGTTCTAAATCTGTAATCTCATCACGATATGTCCAATGTCCATACTTTTCAATATTGTCAAAACCTGCGAATACATAATCAACATCATAGCGAATACTTCGTTTCATAGGAAAGACCTCCTAGAAGATGATATATACTTTATTGTATGAGGGGTATATAGGATTAAGTCATCATGTATGTGACACTTTCATGATAGTGAATGAACGGTTTTTTGAACGATTACTATGATTTAAGTCGTTAGAGAATGTACATGTAATCAAGCGCTCAGATCTAATCGATTAAGAGAAGAATACAAAACCATATTCTTATGAATAAAAAAGATTAAATAGAATGAATAAGAATTAAAGATAGATTAAAAGAATTAGGAAAAATGAAAGTCCGAAAATCCTTTTGACACCAACGTTTTCGAGAGATTTAGAAGATTGTAAATATGTCAGCTATAGTTTCTTTTATTCAAAAGGGCTATTTTTTTTTCATTTCCTTTTTGATAAATCATATCCAACAGCCAATTTTATTCGCTATATATTTGAAATAAAAACGATTGTATTTGATTTTTTTCCGAAGATGTAAAATATAAAAATGACCTTATGAAACACAGGTCATATACGATGCCTTTTGATGGAATGAATCAACAATGGATATAGATTCGGGATGTTTTCATACAATTTTTCAAAATGAGGCATGCCAAAAAGACCATCATGCGATCGTCAATTTTTCCACTTTATGTTTTAGTTGTTGATGCAGGTAAAGAATTGGCTCATTGAAGAAGAGTTGATGCTCACTTGAATGAACTAAGTCTTCACGATGGTGAAGAAACGCTTGTTTCAAGTCAGCCAAGACTTCACGGAACGCTGATGCACCGAACGTATCACTCATTGAATAGAGAGATTCACGGCTTACTTTTAGTGCATCGAAATCGAAGAACTCACCAACGCGCTTACGCAACTCGAACCAAGCAAGTTGAGCATCTGAACGCTCTTCTTCTCGGATCACTTTACTGTCTTGAGATTTGTCTAACGTCAATTCAACGAGGACTGGACGCGAAATATCTTGAACGCGTTTTTTAAGCGTGAGATTTTGCTTCACCACATTTAAGAAATGACGGCTATCTTCTATAAGGGAAACTTGAAGGAATCTCAAACGAGCCATCATCTTTTGAATGGCAAGTTTGTGGCCACAGTATTTAGGCAAGAAGCCTTTAATCTCGTCATAGGTAAGGATGGCTTGGTCATGTGATTGAACATGGATATCTTTTTCAACTTGTACGAGTGTACGTAACGCAAGACGCAAAGCGTTCACGTTATCAAGCGTGAGCAGTTCGGAAAGAAGATCATGCCAAATAGACGTGTACCCGGTCTTCGAAACGATAGAAGCTCCGTCAACATAAAGGTCACGATAATTCTCAAGATAATCGGTTAGTTCAATC
The DNA here is from genome assembly GCF_018617775.1 of Exiguobacterium sp. ERU653. Lineage (NCBI taxonomy): Bacteria > Bacillati > Bacillota > Bacilli > Caryophanales > Exiguobacterium > Exiguobacterium sp. ERU653. The sequence goes on along the minus strand of NZ_JACSKV010000005.1, from coordinate 72,937 downwards.
GAGAGCACTCCAGGGAAATGTCGGACAAGTCGTAACAAGCCATGGCTCTCAAATGTTTTTAAGTTATTATGTAAAGAACGGACAGACGTATGAGCGGAAGAAGCAAGCTCTGTATCTTCCATAAACTCAATCTTCCCTTGGTCATCTGCATAAGAAAGAAGTGTGAGGACATGGCGAATCCGTGACTTTGTCCACTTAAAAGAAGTGAAGCATGTAGGGATGTTATAGTGATGCTGTTCATAGCGATAGTGATCAGCTCGTTTCGTCCAACGAGTTAAGCCACTCATCGCGACGAGTAGTTTGTTTGCAACTAAAATGTGACGGTTTTTGTAAGCCACGTACCCTACACCTCCTCTATCCTAAAATATGCTAGTTTTAGTATCTTGTTCTTTCGAGATAGTGTCAAAGTGTGGGTTTGGTACGATGTATCGCGACCAAATTTGATGAAACGTTGATGTTAAGCCATTTTAGAGCTATAAAAATGTGTCATTTCAGTACGATGGTTTGCGACCAAATTAGGAGGAATTGCTTAAGAAAGCCATTTGAGAGTGATTTAGAGTAGAAATTTTATACGAAAAGTAGTCAAAATGTCGTTTCAGTACGACGGTTTGCGACCATTTTAATAAAAGTGTCGTTTCAGTACGACGATTCACGATCAAAATAATCGAAAATGCGGTTTCAGTACGATGATTTGCGACCATTTTTAAGAGACAGACACTTAAATTTTTTTTGGTTTTTCATCAAAAAGTTGAGAAGTGTCGTTTCAGTACGACAAATTGCGACAAAAACCAAATAAATGTCGTTTCGGTACGATGATCTGCGACCAAATTGAGAGGCGTGTCATTTCAGTACGGTAATTTGCGACCAAATTCAATTAAAATGTCGTTTCAGTACGTACTTTTACGAATCATTTCACCCTAAAGCGAACAATTTGGTAAGAATGTTTTTTCTAAATTACTCATAAGTGTCATTTCAGTACGACAAGCTTATGCAACTAATTAAAAAAATGATTTGTCCAAATCGCATAAATGTAGTTTGATAGGATACAGCTGATAATTAAATACTGGCACTCACCTGTATTTAATCATCACTTCATCTAAAAACGTTCCATGTGAAACATAAACTATAGAGTAAGCATAGAAAAGAAGAAGCCTTCAATATAGTAGGCTTCTTCTATGTTTTGTTTCTATTAAAGTAGCAATGTATCAGGATGATTTAATAACTCCCATGATTCGAGCGGGTAAAACGTGAAGAAATAGTAGTCGCCCGAACGATGCCAATCTTTCAAAATAAATTCATGTTCTTTAATGCGATCAAGATTTGCCTCAAGTTCCCGCAAGTTCTCTGACTTTCGTGATTTATTGAAGCGAATCGAATAAGTAAATTGACGCCAATGCCGACGAACCGGGCTTTGCTCCCCTGTCTGAAGCGACGCAATGCGTTCTTTTTGAAGAACGAATGCCAAATGATAGGCAAAGCTCCCTTTCAACTGTTCAATCTGTTCACCATAGATACTGACGATTTGCTGCTTGAGTAGATCATCATACACTTCTTCAGCTACTGTGACGATGACCTGACTATCCGCAAGGGTTGTGGCGTTCTTGATGGTAACGGAAGAGAAGAGGCCCCGGATAAAGAAATCGCCTTCTTCATTGTGCCCAGCTACTCGATAATAACCAAGTTTCATAAGGCGTTTTGTTGTTAAGTCATAGCTCTTCCCGCTCTTGTTGGCATAGAGCTTTTCAACTAATTGTACGAGTGGAAAGATGATCTTGCGACTCGTTTGGAACGAGATATCTCGATATGACAAGATCTCGGTAAAGGCCTCGAAATCTTTCGCGTCTAGATCAGGTACTTTACCATTTAACTCTTGAATAAACTCTTTACTAACCAAAACAGAAAGGTTCTGTGGGACGCCATCTTTATATTTCGGTACGACCGAGTCGTAGTTCAAAAGCTCGAGGTTAAGTTGTGACGCGTCATTGAGCTTCTCATCAAGTTGTTCAGTCTTATTTTTGATGCGATCAGACATCCCGAAAAATGGAATATCAACAGCAAGCGTTGGAGAGTGATGTGCTACACGCTTGGTTGCATCAATTTCCTTTGCAACTTCCCCTAATATCATGAGCACATCTGTTTTTAACGTCGTAGTTTTTTGATTGACGGTTTTTTGAGACCAGTACGGATATGTGTGGATTAGTTGGTTTGGGTCTTCTGCCCACTCTTCAATCTCGGTGATACAGAGATTCATGTAGTCTTCAATTGTTTTCACGTGAAACTCTTTGTAAAGTCCTTCAAAACCTGCAACTTTTACATAAGCTGAGATCATGTCGTGTTTGGCTCGAAGTTCTTTGTTGTAACCACGATTCTCTTGATAATTTCGCACGGCTGTTTTTACCCAGCGGCGTTTTAGTTTCATAAAAGAGTAATAACGAATCTTCTTATAGGCGCTTTCGATATTTTCAAGCGCATAGTGCTCCTGATAGAGTGTTGAGACAAATTCCTGAATATCAAAAATGGATACACTATGGAGGATCTCCTCCATACCATGCTGCTTTATCGTATTGACCGCTTGAGAAATAATGAGTTGTTGCGAGCGGCTATTGGAGGATGAATGATTCTCCATATTAATCACCTCTTCTTTGAATAAATATAGCATATAAAGTAGAATACGTACGGAGAGTTTTCATTTATTTCAATTACCGCGAAAGTGTGCGCTGGCGCACACTTTTTTAGAAAGGGACTAAAATTAAAATGATGTCTAAAATAAGAAGTGGATGTAGAAAAGATATATAGAAACATCGACCTGAAATTAAATTTCTAATTAGCAGTGTTACGACTGATACGTGATACTCTATAAGAAAAAAGGAGATTGATTGGATGAACTTTGAAACGAAATATTTAATTAGATGGGGAATACCAGGATGGGTGTTCATTTTTTGGTTATTCTTTTATTTTTCATTTGTGCAAAATGATTATTCCGAATTCGTAAAAAATGTTCCGTTATTAATATCTTTGATAGTTGCAGGAGTTCCCTTGGGCTATCTAATTTATCAAGTCTATTTTGTCTGTTTTTGGAGTTTTAGAACAAAAGACAGTCTGAATAGATTTAGAACCGAATTAGGAGACAAGTTTTCTACAGATGCGAACTTTGGCAAGCTTTACGAAAATAGAAATAAAGATTACTACTATCTTGAACACGTGTGGCACTCTATGTTATTAGAACAGGATGAGGGAGTCCGTGCTTATTTAGAGGGGAGATATAGACATTTGTTGAGCACAATCCATGGGGTTGGAACATTGTTCGTCAGTACGACAGGGTCACTAATGCTTATCTTCTTCTTGTTGGTCCGGAGTTTAATCACAGGTGAAGAACCATCATTATTTTATATAGGTATTGTGATGCAATCCATTATTTTAGTTGCGGCTTCTTTTAACTATAGATACTTCTCCGATAATCTTCGAGCGTTTCAGATCAATATGTTAAATAAATACCTATCTTGAAGCGATGTACCAAAGGACTTAAATCATGGTTCTAAAAATAAAAGATAGACTAGTGATTATAAAAATACATTATTGATTTATTTTCATCTAAAAGGAGAGATGATTCATATATATTCTAGAATCATCTCTTTTTGATGAAATATCTTTACTCGTTATGATGAAAACTTTCAGCATCTTACATATTCATTTGATTTACCCAATATAAATTTCAACCAAGCAGACACGAAAGCATTCATCATATTCTTGATAGGAAGTAAAAAAGAGTCTGGATAGAAGTCGATCTTTGCAAAAAAAAATCACAACAAAGGTTCTTTCTCTTCGTTCTGGATCATTTCAAAAAAGAAATCAATAAAATCTTTCCCGAACCTTGAGATTTCGAACTGCTCCTTAGATTTAAATTTAGGCTCTTTCAATTTTGGTAAACGATTGGACTTCGGATTTAAAAGTTTTTCAAGGTGTGTAAAAATATCTTTGAATGTCTTTGAGATTTCTTTGAGATCATCAACGACATTAAGCTCTGTACGAGTTGTCAATAAGCCAATCCGAAGCAAATTTATTTTTACTGCTTCGTACGGCTCAAAGGATATCCCATGTCTCTTCATGACATCGTGAAATGTTTCTATAGAACCCTCTTGATACCAGAAACGAGTCGAATTCATTAGCCGTAAAACCGAAGTATCAACAACTATAATTCTTTTAGCACGTCGTAATAAGTCAATACGAAGTTTTCTGATACAAAATCATTATCCACGATTTGTACAAGCCATTGACCATGCATTTAATTTATTCTTCTTATTGTTCGTCTATCACCGAGTCTAATACATACTGAAAAAGTCTATCAATCTATAAACAATGTTGATCATAGATTAGAGTAATTTAAATAATCAGCAGATGGTTAAAAAGAGTGTTATATAATTAATAGGCAATAGTAAAATTAAATTGTATAAGAGATGGGTGGAGTAAATATGAATAATGTATATGATGATTTCAATTATGAAGTAAATACTAATAATAATAGTTTAAATTTTAAATATAAAAATCAAAGAATCAGCTTAAACATTTCAGATCCTATTTTATTCTACGAAGAAGTTGAAAGAATAATTGAGGAAGAAGATTTCAAGGACTATTTAAAAGAATTCTATATGAAATTATCTGAAAAGAATTTTGAAGCTAGCTTAGATGGGGTCGAAGGAAATGATGATGAGGAAGACAAATATAAAAAAGAACCTTATGACCCCACGAAAGTCAGATACACTCTCAAGATTTTTTCTGCGGCTAGTTTGGTATCTTATGTTACGGGATTTGAAGGCGAAGAAGAGCCTACAATTAATTTACATCCTGATTTTCAAAGGAATTTTGTATGGTCCGCAAAGGATAAAAGTTTATTGATTGAGTCCATGTTGTTAAATATTCCTATCCCAGCTATTTATTTGAACGAAACAGAAATGGGGAAATACTTCCCCGCTGATGGATTACAACGTCTTAATACACTGACGGAATTTATGACAGGGAAGCTAAAGTTAACTGGGTTAGAATACTTAGAAGAGTATAATGGTTTCAAGTATAAAAAGATTAATGATAATGATAAAGTACTACCAATAAATATTAAAAGACAAATTCGAGATTATCAAATCACTTGTTATGTAATTGAATATAGTACTCCAGAAAAGATAAAGTTAGATATTTTTAAAAGGTTAAATTCTTCAGGAGTCAAATTGACTTCACAAGAATTGCGTAATGCAATTACTAGTCCACAGGTACGCATTCTTTACAATAAAATTGAAGAAAATTCTATATTTAAACGTTTAATTAAAGACACTGTTAACACAAATCGATTTGTACACCATGAATTTATTTTAAGATTTTTTGGATTTTACTATTCCGAAATTTCAAAAGAGATTTCCTATAAAGGAACTGTTAAAAACTTATTGGATTCTGCTTTAATAAAAATGAATAGTGAAAGTAACGAGAAACTAAAAGATGTGGCTGATGAGTATATTTCTGTTCTTGAAAAATCATACTATTTGTTTGGTGAAAACAGTTTCAGAAGATCAAATGCCTCAAAAAAACATTCAAAATTCAAAACACCGATAAACACAGTCCTTTACGTTCAAATCTTATTACATTTAATTCACGCAAAGTTACCAGTCGGAAAAGAAATTGGGTTTGCGAGCGAGGAATTCTTTAAATACTTAGAAAATAATCAAGATTTTTTAATGAGTATTTCAAGTGCTACAAGTAATCAAAAAAATATTGTGTCTGCAAGAGAACATGTAAACAGGTTTTTTGATTTTTTATTTTTGGGAGAGGAGAGAAATTAAATGATAAATACTTTGTATTGTAAAAATTTCAAATGCTATTTAAGTACAGAAATTGACTTTCAACAATTCACTGTAATATCAGGAAAAAATTCTAGTGGGAAGTCAACTATAATACAAGCTATATTATTGTATTACGCGAGTTTAAACAGTAACAAAGTTAATCTACACAATATTTTCAATTTAAATTTAGTGGGACAAAAGGAATTAGTTTGTAATAAGCAAATGGACGAAGATTTTTTTGAAATAAGCATCAATTCAAACGCATTTACATATAAAGAACTTGTTTTGAATGAGCGATCAGTCTTAAACAATATTAGCCTTGTCGAAAAACAGCCTGACTTTGATGATCATTCAATTATATATTTAGGAGCAGATAGAACATTATCTTCTCATCAAATTGAAAGTATCCACGGTGATGGATATGTTCCTACGCCAACAAATAGTTTTCTGGCAGATTATGTATTTATAAATGATAATGCACTTAAGTCAGATACAATACGAAACAAGATTTCTGATTGCTTAATAAAGCTAGGATTCGTATCTCAATCATTTGAAGTGATAAAAGGAGGGAGGAATTATCAATTAAAAATAGATAATACTGATATTGAACATGTAGGAGTAGGAATAAAGTATACAATTCCAATTTTATTATCTGTCATTAGTAATCAAAACAGTGTGATCATTATTGAAAACCCTGAAATTCATATTCATCCAAGTGCACAAGTTACTTTAATGCTTTTACTTTTACAAATATCTAAAGAAAATAATAATCAGTTGATTATTGAAACACATAGTGATCATATTTTGAATGCGTTAAGAGTAGGAATTAAAAGTGAATTGGTAGAGTATCAAAACTCTCAAATTTTATTTGTTAACGAAGATAGTGAGGTTAATAGTATTGACATTGATTCCAAAGGTAGACTAGGAGAGAGACATGACGGTTTCTTTGATGAAATTGAAAAGCAATTAAAGGTACTTTTATGGTGAAAAAAATAGTTTTGAATAATGATTCCATTGTTTCTGAAAACCCTCAAAAGTTTGTTGAAAGTTTTAAATTTTTTAGCAATGTTTTAAATGAAAATTTTCTCGAAATTTATCATTCGCGAAAAATTATATATTTTTCTAATCTGGAATTTGCTGAAATGAATTTAACGTCTGATGGTAAAACTCTTTATGACTTTTACCAGTTCATAGAGAATCCGCACGATTGGATAACATTAATTTCAATTTTTATGGATAGTAATTTCATCGTTAACAAAAATATTGATGAAAGAAATCAACTTATATCTTCAAATTCACTAATATTAAGTAGTTTTGCTCATAATTCAATATATTGTACTGATTGTTATGAAGTGGAACTTGATTCGATAAAATATCCAATAAGAAATATTTTTAATTGTGAAACCCTAGAAAGCAATTTAAGTGAAATAATAATAAGTGACTTTACAGAACGAATTTTAGAGGATGATTTAATTATAATTAATAAGTGCGGTAAAAATAGAATCGGGATATCCAAAATTCTTTTTCATGATCAATTTGTTGATGAATATCGTGTAATGCAGAAAAAGTATCAAGATAAGTTTCTAAAGATTTATTCGGCTATTTTGAGGGGAGAAAAGGTTTTAAGAGACTATGATTATCATGGAGAATCAGAAACAGTAAGAAATGGAGATAAATACAAAGCTGAAAGAAAAGTCAAATTCCAAAAAGTTGAACGTATAATATACTATCACTTGAAACTAGATAAGGATGTCAGTGTCTACATGGAAATCGAGAATGAAATATTATATGTTGGAAAGTTTACACATCATCTTAGTACTAAAAAAAATTAGCTGGGTTGAATTTGCACTTAACTCATCCTAAGTCATGAATTGATAAAGAGGAGACTTGAAATGGGGCAAAAACAGAATGAAGACTCTATTCTTAAAGCATATAATATGAATGGCAGAAATAACGCCCTGAATAACATACAGATTATTCTAAAAAATGGACAAGGAGATATTTATTTAGAGAATGTAAATGTTGAGCTGGGACCTAATCCTCCAAAAAGTTCAAATATTAGAATTGAAGTTCAGGACGAAGATGAGGAGCAATTTAAAGAGTGTGGATTTAAAGAAACATACTTTTCAAAAGAGAAAATTGCAATTAAATTTTCTGACATAAGTGATCACCAAATTAAAAAAGCTTTTTTATTTCTCAAACCACAGAATACGAAATACACTTTATCTTTTGAAATGTTCTTCAAACCATATTGATTTTAATTTTTTAGGTTAACTCTATATAATTTAGTAAAACATATCAAAGCTTTAACTGATAGTTCGATACTATGGACAGAAATAATATTTCAAATCTATTCGTAAATAAAAACTGTCTAGTGTGGTTTGTTCAATGAAAATGTGTAGTAATAGGCTTTAAAAAATTTGATAAAATATGATTTCTGCTTAAGAATCAATATATATTAATGTTAAATATTTATTTAATATGGTAGGACAGAACAAGACTTTACTCAAATGGTAAGTCAGCGTTCGATATGTTTGAGAGTCGATCAAGTGATTGCAAGTAACCGTTCGTCGTGTTTATCGATTCGTGACCGACCAACTGCATAACCCCAATTAACGAATTGCCGTTAGCAAGGAGTTTCGTGATATAAGCACGGCGGAACCAGTGAGGTGGATTGGTATTCTCTGCTGCTACAAACTCCACTGCCTTATGGGTCATTAAACGAATTGCTTCATATGTCATTGGGTTTCCTGACTTCTTTGTGCTGAAAGCGATGTATGGAGAATCCATTTCTTCAATCATCATCAATGTCTGCAATCGATTAATCAGATGACTCGCTTTTTCGGTGAGAGGAATTCGACGCCATTTATCACGTTTTCCTTTCACTTCGATGTAGAAGGTTTGTTGATTTCGTTTTATGTCATTAAATTTTACGGAAAGAAGTTCTGAAGCACGCATTCCGGTCGTCAACAACAAATAGCCAATGGTTTCATTTCGGAGCTCTATGAGTTCCTTTTTTTGTGTTCGTTGAACCGTATAGCGAAACGATTCGGCAATGCGTTCAATCTCTTCAAAATCAACTTCTCGACGAAGTGGTTCTGGTCGCTGCTGACTTTTTACATGGAAAGCTAAGTTGTGTTGATGATATTGATTTGTATGAAGGTAAGTCAAGAAACGCTTCAGCATATTGTTTTTACGTTGTGCCGTGCGAGGTGCGTATTGCTCGTTTACGTCAAACAAATAACGATGAATATCCAGAACAGTCAAGCGCTTCAGACCTTCGGTTTTGGTCATCACAAAACTAAGTACGAACTCGAGGTCTTGCTTATAGGCACGACGCGTGTGCGGACTTTTATCAGCGTAGATTGGAAATAATTCCGTTGCCCAGAACAATTCAATTATTTCGATATCAGTTAACGTCTCGAGATCGATATGGTCCTTTTTCAGCGCCTCGGCCAATTTCGGATTCGCCCCGGTCAATTCTCGCAATGCCACTTCGAACGCCAGCTGCTTTTTTTTGATTTCCATGCCTCTCCCTCTTTTCTAATCAATTCTTATAAAAAATGAAACGTATGAACAGTATCTAGCAATATAATGTGTATTACAAATGTATTTTAAATCAGATACAACAAACATTATGGTTTATTCTAGTGAATATAATGTAATACATCATTTACTTTTATATCAAATAATAATCATTAACTTGTGATAACCTTATATTATCACAAGTTAATGTCATATAAAACATAGGCCGAAAATTCGGCCTATGTTTTATACCTTATGATTTAACTCGGAAAGGTACTAAATAATTATCGACTAATTTGTCAGACCGCAAGTTAGACTTCGCTAAACATTCATTGCATAATGCGATAAATTGTTCATCTTTTAGTTGAGATTCTACTAAAGTAGTAATTAATACTCTAGAATCTGAAATTAGTGAAGAAAGTTTTTCAAAAGTTAAAGCATAAGAATCCTCTGCGTATGCAGCTTTAGCAGCGAAATTTTGAGGATGAATACTAGTCCTTACGCACTGATAATCAGGATACTTATTAGCAAACCACTCTCCAGCAACCAATAGTTGACCGTGCTCTGTCTTTGTCAGTTCATTCTTTTTAAGTTTTTTACTCTTGGCCTCAATCACTAATCCAACTCTTTCAGGTAATAGCCATAGGACATCAGGACCTTCTCCTCTTTCGTCAAAACGTTCTGCTACTAAACCAATGAATATAGCTAGCTCTTTAAGAGCCTGCTCAAAACGATTAGCAGAAGAGTCAGGATGCAAATCTGACACTATACTTTCAAATGCTTGTAAATAACCTCTGCGAATTTTGTAGGCTTGAATTCTTTGTGCGATTTTGTCTGCTTGAGGCATTGAAACAGTTAGAGCACGGTAGGGTGGAATAATTTTAGGTCTAATCAAATTTCTATTTTGAGAATAGGCGGAACGTTGTAATTCCGAAGCTTTTTCTCTATTCCCCCAATGATGTGCAATTCTAGCAGCTAATTGTTGAAGCCAGCCAATTGTTTGAGAGTCAAGTTCTTTTCTATCTCGTTCAATGAATTGTTCGATTTTATTTATAGCTTTGTTATGATGACCGTCATTCCATAAATTTAAAGCTTTTCTTTCTATCTTAGCTAGTTCTAATTGAATTCGATCTAGTTCGTTCTCATCCACTGACTCAGCCAAACTGTCTGCATGATATCCCACCCAATCAGAGTCTCTGTTGAAACTTTTTTCAATAGTTTCGATTAGATCTTTAGGAGATTTTATTTCTTTACTTACTTCAATCCCCATTTCTAACTGTGCTTGCGTTGCACTTGTTAAAAATTTGAAATTTGCTTCTTTAGAAATCCATGAAGCGATATCTTTGCCGACTAGTAGAATGACACAATGATCACCTGCTCCTCTTGCGCCTCTACCAAGACCCTGCTCGATTCTTTGAGCAATGCCTTTTAAAATTGTATTACCTTCATATAGTGTACTAGCTTTAAAAATTTCATAATCTGATGTACCTTTTGGGAGCCCTTCCATTACAAGTAACCGACATGAATCGCCAGGTAAATCAATTCCATCGTAACGATTTACAAACACTGCAGGACCTAAGGTCGCTTGTTCTTGTAGTTCTTGAACTACTTTTTCTACATCTTTTCCCATTGATATCTTAGCGAAGATTTTCCAGGATTCTGTTGCTCCTTCCGAAGGAACTAGTACTACTGCGCCCAATCCTTTATTGTTTACAGTCCATTTAACAAGGTTTTGATTAAAGTTTTCAGGAGAGGTAAAAGGCATTAAATCAGGAACAAGTATCATACGTTCACTAATTCCTGCTAAAGATCTCGATTTCAAAGGGTTCTCAAGACTAGCTGGGTTTGAATCAAAGGTTCTCAAAATATCGCTGTCGTCGGATATTGTGGCAGACATATATATTTTTCTTTTAGCATCATCAAAACTAGGGAACATATTCACTTGTGGTAAGACTGGTGTAATTGTGACTTTAGTTTTACTGATAAAGGCATGACATAAATGAAGATTATCTCTTAGTAAGGGCCAAACAAAATCGTATTGCGTTGTATCGGTTCTAAGTCGTTCTCTGATTGTATCAAGCTGTTCATTCCATGCATAATAAGGTACTTCTAAAATTGTAGAATTTTTACCTGAGACTATGTCTTCAAGTGTACCTAATTTATCTATTTCTCGAAAATCTTTGCGGAATATATCGATTACAGATTCAAATAAAGAACGATTGGTGTCAGCTTTAATCTCTAAGGTAAAAGAGTTTCTAATAACTGAAAAAGCCGCATGCGCATCATCTAAAATAATTCCACCTAGTCTCTGTGGATTCATGTCTCCTCTTATACCAAATTTACTTCTCCCATTAAATAGTGCATTATAAGTTCCTACCATAATTGCTTTACTATTAATAAAATCAATATTGAGTGGGTTTCCAGGAACGTAAGGTACAGCGTCGATTCCAAATTCTCGAGCTTTTTGAATAGTTTGTTCTACTAATTGCCTAGTAGGCGTCAAGTATAAAACCGGTTCACCTAATTCATTAAGAGTAGATTGAGCGATAAGTAATCCTATTAAAGTTTTACCACCACCGGTATGTAATTTTATAACTGTGTCAGGCTCATTCTTATATGTATCAAACCAAGTTTGAAGGATGTCAGTTTGACTGGTATACAAGTCATTTACACCCTCTGGTTTAGGAAGTCTTCTGAAAATCTCTATAGGATGTATTGATTTTGGCTTTGCTTTTTGAGTTTTCAACTTTTTAAAATCAACCATATACTGAAACCTTCTTTCTGTATAATGAATATAATAGTGCGGTTATATTTCTAATTGTAACCTAATTAAGATCCATTTATTGAAATTCCAAATTTATAAATCGAGGTGCAATATGATAAAAGTAGTATACTTTGACGAAGCTTCAGCCTTAGATATCCTAGATCAACAACATAAAGGTAGAATGGCTGAGATTACCAAAGAAATGGCTGAAACAGCTAGTCAATTGTCTGCCGAAGGAGAGGTGGGGGTAAAAGGTAAATTGAATCTGTTTGCCTTTTTAAATATGCACACTGGGGTCGAAGGAAAGAGCGGTATATCAAAAAAAGGTAATAATATTTTAACCACCACTTTAACTAATACTATTTTTACTAGCTATAAAGACATCTTGAATTCTGAATATATTAAATCCAATCATAATTTTATCGAACTTAAAAAATGTGAATTAAGAATCCATCCTAACTCCTTGACTTTTATTAAGTCTCTTGCGCCTTTCGTCAAAGCATATACTAATTCAGCTGATGTGCTAATTCAAATGGACGCGAGTAAAGCAACTGAACCGACCTACGATATCTCATTGCTTGATGAAATTTTAGAAAATGCTAAAGGTTATTATGAATTCATTGCAAATACTGATAGTGGAAAAAAGATTGTAAGATTTAATCTGGAAGGTCTAAGAAATAATTACCGCTTAAGTGATCTTCAAAAAATGGACCTCACAATTCATGGAGTTAAGGTTGGTATGAGCAATGAAGCCGACTTAGATTATTTGAAAGAATTTGAAAATAATTCTTTAGAGGAATTTAATTTAGGTGTTCATCTCGATGAGGATAGAAAAAATTCTGGGAAACTTGAAGTAATTGATGTGATTTTAGCAGGTGTAGAGTAATGCCTAATATAACAATTTTTGAGGGGTCTAACAGAGAGTTTATTGAACTAGTAAAAGAAAAAAGTACCTCAACTTTAAGTTTGCAAACTCTTGTTATTATTCTTGATAAAGGGAACTTTGAAGAGTGGTACAGAGAAGAAGTTGACAAGGGGAACAAGTATACATTTATAGGGCATGCAAACGACTTCTCAGCAGTTACTGAATCATTTTTAGATACTTTCCCTGCTTTAATATTTTTTTTGATTGATAACGGAATATTAGAAAATGTTTATATACAGAACCCTGTAATTAAAGTTAAAGACCGTTTTGAACAGTTAAAAAAGCATTCGAAAATTGATTTTAAAATATTGAACGGTAAAATTCAGTCCATAAACGATAGCAGTTTAAAAAGCTTTTATGAAGAATTTAACGAGACAATTATTGGTCAGGAACATGTTGTAGAAGATTTGCTTTCATATGTATATCCACACACTGCTTCATACAAAAAACCAATTGTGCTAATGTTTTATGGACCACCTGGCGTAGGAAAAACAGAAACGGCTAAATTACTAGGAAAAGCTCTTTTTAAAGGAGAGATAGTCAGGGAGCAAATGTCTATGTATCAAACTGAGGCTTTTGCAAATTACCTTTTTGGTGGCAAACCTCATGAGAATTCTTTTGCGAAAAATTTAATGAGTAGGGAGAGTAATATTGTACTATTAGATGAATTTGATAAATGCCCTATCGGTTATTTAAGTGCTTTTTATCAGTTATTCGATGAAGGTATATTTATTGATAAAAACTATAAAGTTGATATAGGAAAATCAATTATTATCTGTACAACCAATTACGAATCTAAAGTCGAAATTTTAAAAGCGGTAGGAAGTCCTATCTATTCAAGATTTGATGGTTTTATTTCTTTTGAACCGTTAAGTACAGAAGCTAGGGAAAAAATCATAAATATTAAATATGAAAAAAATTTAAAATTGTGGAGTATTCCAGACAAAAAAATAATAGAAGCCTCAACATTGAAAGAAGAATTGCTAATAAAAGCTGGGTCTTTTTCTAACGTTAGGAATATTGATAACACTGTTAGGTCTTTCATGTCACAAATTTTAGTTAAAAATAATATCATTTCCAAATCTGAAAAATGCAAAGATAAATAACAAGTGAAAAATTAATTTTATTTTGGAACTCAGACTGGTTATGTTTCAATAAAATAATTTAACGGAAAAGCTGAACAAAGAGTCTTATTCTTTAATTCAGCTTTTCGTAATTATGGTTAAAGAGACAAAATATTTGAAAAGCTCGATTCATACACTATATTTTAATATACAGTGTAAGAACTGAACTTCACCAACTTATCCCTTTAGACATACACAACTACTCGAATTTTTTACTATCAAAAAAATGGCTTATCGTAACGTTTAATCCGTCGCAAAACTTTTGAATCGTACTCACCTTTGGATGCTTTGTACGTCCGCTCATCAGTTCTGAAATCGTCGCTTGATTTAATCCCCCCTTTTGAATCACTTGATGAATAGTCATATTTCGTTCATCCGCGAGCTCCTTCATCCGCTCGATGATTGCCTCATTCAATTCCACTTGCTCACCCCACGATCCAAGGTCTCTCTTCATCATTTATTCTTTACCAAACCTTCTATTCCTCTACCCTACCATAATCTCTTGAAATCAAAATACTTGTCATTATTTTCTATAATTAAAGCGTTATTTTTTTACAGTTGTGCTACAATACCAAAAATATTGAGTTACTGTTGCCTATGAATCCTTATATAGAGCGGATTCGACAAGAATCGTCAATTGTAAAATTTCTGATATATCAGAAAACTGATGATTTTTATTCCTATCCCTGCTATATTAGAACCAACAAAAGGAAACATCTGTTTGGTCGCCGCTCTGATTTACAGAAAGGGGAAGGCTTATGTATCGATTCGGGGAGTGGTTGAAGGAGAACCGCCGGCTCTCGGGCTGGTCACAGGTCGAACTATCAGAGAAGACATTCGGGGAAATCTCACAGCCCGCCATCAGCCAATATGAACAAAACCGCTCGGTGCCGTCAATCGCGGACATCGATCATCTGGCCCGAGCGTTCGGGCACACGCTCGCAACGGTGCCATGGGACGCCATCGACTTCGGATACGGATTGAAGCGGTCCGTCACCAAGCTCGAGCGACGTCGCTTCGACCTGAAGGAACTGCCGCAGGCCGACTCGGTCCGTACGTTCGACGGGAAGACCTATGAGCTGCACGGTTTCATCGGCATCGAGAAGGCGAGCGGCGAGGCGGTCCAGCTGACCCAACTTTATTACCGGATCCGCACGGTAGTCTGTGACGCCCACGTGCTCGCCAAGCGCAAGAACCCGGATGACGAGCTCATCCAGGTCAAGAAACGGAAAAGAGTCCGACAGTAACCGACATCGACGTAGTAGCACATCCTTAAGGATGGTCTCCTCCAATCACATACCGGCGTGTCCCTCACCAGTGACCGGGTGGGCGGGATCTACGCACAGATGGTTCGGCGAGAGTCGCCTAAAACTCGCCACAAGGTCACCGCATCGTTCCGGGTCATCGAAAAACCCTGTACAGCTCCTTCGATTCAACGAGGAGCGGAGTTCGTGGGGGAACGGCTAGAAACCCACCGCACCGAATCGACTGTCCTTAATGATGTGCTGCTGCACATCACAAGATCAAGGGAAGGAAGTGTGTACTGTGGCATCAAAAGAACAGAAACAGAACCGTAGCTTCGCCGAGAAACTCTTACGCATCCGTGGGAAGGACTATGAGGAGTGGCTCGACGAACAACATCAACAGGTCATCCAGGACAACCAGGAACTTATTTTGGAGGCGCTCGAGGCGAAGCTCAGCTTCAAGTCGCCGGCGCATCAGGACTAAGGAGGGAACGACATGGGACTCAATGAGACAGGGCTCAGCTTGCTTCAGTTCTTTCAAGGACTTGCCGTCATCGCCGCGGCCATCGCCTTCGCGATCGGGGGCTTCTACTTTATCTTCGGCGGGGATCGCGGCCGCTCGAAGGCAGTCGGTTGGCTCGTAGGGGGCGCCGTCGGTCTGATCATCGTCATGGGCGCGTTCACGCTCGCCGAGATGGTCGACCAGAACATCAAATTCTAATGCACACGCACGCGGCGTTCCAATCGGAAGGCTTTTTTTGTTGCTTGAAAGGAGAGGAGGAACAAGATGCTGTTTGTACGATTCACCGACGTGCCCGACACACGGGTCCAGAACTATGAACGGCTCACCTTCGCCGAGGCCGTCGTTGCGACACATGACCTGCATAAGGTACTCAACGAGGAAGGGACGAGCTGTTCCGGTGATTTCCGGCTCTTTGATCAGAAAGATGAGTTGCTGTATCGAGGGACGTTCACGTTCGGGACCGAAGGGACCTATCCGAACCTGTATCATCAAGTGAAGGACCGGGTACAACGGATCCGGACGAAGAAAGAGGACAACGCGAAGAAGATGTGGCTCCTCGACGAGATCGAGTCCGAGACACCGGAAGACTATAAACGCCATTCCATCAAATCCAACCCGATCGTGTCGTCGACCTATCAGTCACGCCTGACCCGACTACAGCGTCGCCTCATCTACGGTGCGGCCACGGCCGGGATTCTATTCACCTCACTCTTCACTGCCGCGCAATGGTTCAGTGACAAGGAGGCGCACGCCGAACAGGTGACCGGTACTGAACAGAGGTGGTTAGATGCTTACGAACGAGCGCTCCAAGGTGAGGAGTCCTCGCTCATCGATTTACTGGAACGGAAAGACCGGTCCGAGGAAGAGGATATTCTACTGGTCGACCTCTATCTCGCAGAAGGAGCAGACCAGAAAGCGCTCGAGCTCACGGATGACCCTATCCTGATCGAGACGAAGCTGGCCAGGCTCGACCTATCCGATCAGGAGAAATTGGAACGGCTCCAAGAGTTCCAAGCGTCACATCCGACCGATGAGGGCGCATTCGATCTCGCCACACTGGAACGGGATCATGAGACCGTGGCCAAGACGGAAAATGTGGAGTGGACTGCTCCCCGTATTTCCGCGAAAGTGACCGCCTATCTCTATCTCGGGGACATCGAGGCTGCGAACGATTGGGCGTCCAAGACGAACGACCCTGCCGTACAAGAAAAAATCGACGAGTACCAAAATATCACGGCCACCATCGGTGAACTGAACGAGAAACTGAAGAAGACCTCTAGCAAGGACACATCGGCCCGTGAGAAGATTCAAGCCGCGATCGCAGCTGAAGAAGTTAACCTGGAAACGATTCTTTATTCAGATTAAGGTAGGTGAAATAATTGAGAACTCAGTCTCTATCACCACGATTCCCGATACGTCTGATCTTCCCCGCCCTGTTCTGCCTGTTGGTGGTGCCGGCCGGGATTTTTTATCTGCTGAACGGGGTCTACAACATTATTCGACAAATCATGACCCCAATCGTACAAGATGGGCTGTTGGCCGGAGCGACGATTCCGGCGCTCTCACCCTCCTTGTTCTTGGAGGTGAGTCTCCCCTCTTCGACCGTCTTGATCGGACTGGTGGTGTTCAGTCTGTTCATCGGATTGGTCGTGTTCGGCAAGGTATGGCTGAACTTCCGGGATCTTCGGAAGAATCAGAAAGGGAGCGCCCGCTTCACCTCATTCGATGAATTGAAGCAACAGTACCGTCGTGTCCCGGACCGGAAGAAGCGCTATGACGGATTGGGTGGTGTCCCCGTCGGACGGGTCAAGAACGAGCTGTTCATCGATGATTCGCCCGTCAACAACCTTGTCATCGGGACGACCCGTTCCGGGAAGGGCGAGACGTTCGTTTTCTCGACAATCGACCTATACAGCCGGGCAAGTGACCAGGCCAGCCTGATCATCAACGACCCGAAAGGCGAACTTTTCGCCGCTTCGAAGGAGACGCTCGAGCAACGCGGCTATCAGGTCGAGGTGTTGAACCTGATGAACCCGCTCCAATCGATGTCGTACAACCTGTTGCAACTGACGATTGACGCATTCCTCGAGGAGAACTATTCGCTCGCCCAACAGTATGCACGATCGGTCGCCTTCATGTTGTACCATGACCCGAAGGCGCGGGACCCGTTCTGGGCCAACTCGTCGATCGACCTGTGTACGGCGCTCATCCTCGGACTCTGTGAGGAGGCGAAGGACACACCGGAGAAGATCAACATGTACAACGTCGCGCTCATGCTCTCGGACCTCGGTTCCCGGACGGTGGTCACGCGACAAGGACAGGAAATCTCCGCGCTCGACGAGTTCTTTCAGCGATTCCCGGAGAACCATCCCGCCCGACTCCAGTTCGCGACGCTCCACTTCTCCGGTGGCCAGACACGGGCGAGTATCTTAGCCAATACGAATGCGAAACTCGGGATCTTCACGTTGAACGGGACCGGGAAGCTGACGTCGATGAACTCGCTCGACATGCGACGCATCGGATTCAACCGCTGGATCAGTGGACGGACTGAACCTTTGACACGACTCACGTTCACGTTTCCCGATGGGACGACCCATGCGCTCACGACAGACGACGATGGCAGCTTCATCGTGTACCACGCGTCGTCACTTAGAACCGGAGACGCCGTTCAAATCTCGACCGACTCAAGCACTGCGACGATCCAGCTAGAAGCGCATGACGAGGAGAGTGGACGTTTCCGTTACGCAATAGATGAGATGATACAGATTCGTGAGGTGATGCACCAGCTCCGTCCTGTGGCGGTGTTCCTCATCGTCCCAGACTATGACCCGACATTCAACGTCATCGCGTCGCTCTACATCAAACAGGTATACACGGCGCTCGCCCGGGTCGCCTCGCAGACGAAACAAGGCAAATGCGAGCGCCAAGTCGTCTTCTTACTCGATGAGT
The DNA here is from genome assembly GCF_018617775.1 of Exiguobacterium sp. ERU653. NCBI lineage: Bacteria > Bacillati > Bacillota > Bacilli > Caryophanales > Exiguobacterium > Exiguobacterium sp. ERU653. The sequence goes on along the minus strand of NZ_JACSKV010000005.1, from coordinate 54,058 downwards.
TCGGCAACATGCCACCAATCGAGGGTATGGCGAACATCATCACGGTCTGTCTCGGGCGCAACATGCGCTTCAACCTCGTGATCCAGGCCTACTCTCAGCTCGAGAACCTATACGGTGAGGATTGGAAGACGATCGACGGCAACTGCGGGAACACACACTATCTGTTGACCGCGGACGAGTCGACCGCCGAACTAATCTCGAAGAAGCTCGGTGAGGCGACCATCGTCACGAAATCGCGGTCCGGTCAGACGTTCTCGCTCAAAAAATCGAAGACGGAGAATGTGGACGGCCGCCGGCTCATGACAGCGACCGAGGTCATGGGACTTAAAGAGGGCGAGATGCTCATCATCCGTGTCATCAAGCGTCAGGACACGAAGAAACGACGTATCCAGTCGTATCCAATCTTCCTGAGCGGCAAGACGGCGATGAAATATCGTTACGAATACCTGGCGGACGACTTCGACACGAACCGCTCCCTGCATGACATCGACATCCCATGCCGTCACGCCGGTCTCGACTTCGAACAAATCCGTATCCGTTTCGCGAAGCAAGAAGACGAAACGGATATCAATATTCCATCGAATCAGGAAGATAAGTCCTTGACGGTACGAGATGTGCTGCAGGACAGCATCCTCCGCTCGATGTTCGAAGGACATGACATCGGCGGGATGTCCCTCCCCGAGTTCGAGACGAATCTGAACCTAGAAGTTTACGACGTCACCGACAGCCAGAAGAGCTTTTTGAGCACGATGATTGCAAAGCGACTCGAGAAACTGAAGCAAGGTACACCGTAGAGAGGAGGCCGAACCCATGGCCGAGAGTGCGAGAGAGAAGCGAATCCAGAACGAATTGCGTGTCGTCGCGAGGATCATCGAGACGCAACGCGTCCGCCTCGAACGGGGCGACGTGCTCAATATCCAAACGACCGATGGCTTTCTGACCGTCTATCAGGACGACACCTCAGACACCCCGAAAACTGTTACACTAATAGATAAGTTCGACTTCCGCGTCAACTTAAAAGTCGCGGATCTATTGAAGGGGAAAATCGTCTGACGGAGGGGTAAACGTTATGAGGAAACTACTTGCGGGTACTTTAGGAATCAGCTTGTTTTTACTTGGAGCTTGCTCAAATTCCAATGAGTCTTTGGTTCAACGTGATATTGAACACGTTGAGAAGGTCATGACAGCCGAAGAGGATGATTATTTGCTGATTGTAAAAGAAGAAGATGGTGAATTCGAAGAGTTCGTTGAATTCGTAAAAGAGGTAGCGAACGAAGAGAGTCAACAAGTCACGCTCTATAATACGTTTCAGCCAGATGGCGAGGAACTTGTCGATCGTGGTAACTTTGAATACACTGACGAACTAAAAGGTGCCGTTCTATACTCGATTCAAGATGGAAACGTCACAGATGAAATCAATGTTGGAATGTTGACGGCGGATAATTACGAACAACAGTTAGCAGACTTCTTTACTAGGACTCAGTAGATTGGGGGTCTTTCAATGGCTGATTCCGATTTAATCACCAAATTACAGGAATACGAAGATGTACTCCAAATAAGTAGTATGGTCAATGACGCACTGCGCTCAATGGGATGGATTCTTGTCAGAGGACTATCAGTCTTGATTGACGGCCTTGAATCAATCACGAATCAAATCCTATTAACCAATACATTCTTCAATAATGAACAAGTGGTTGAATTCGTTCTTACGATTCAACCTTTTTTGTATGTTCTTTTAGCAGGAAGTTTCTTGTTCACTGGGTACTTGTTGATTTTCCAAAAGAAATTTGAACGTGAGAGTTTTTTGATCAACCTGTTCATCACACTATTGATCTTAGGTTTACTTTCACCAACTATGAGCCGAATTCAGGAGTTCTCTGATGAGGCAATCGCAGAAATCGGAACAGACTCGCTTTACGACGGAGAAGCCTCATTATCTGAGAGTATCTTAAAGCGGAATGTACATGATTTGATTGAGCACGATTCGAAGAATTTTGATGCTAATACAGGCGAATCATTAAATGCCATTCCGACTGAGTTGATTGATAATATCCGAATTAATGAAATTTTCGACAAGAACAACTATGACTTATCGGCAACCGGAAACAAATTGGCCGAGTCCTATATTCTATGGAACGGAAAAGAGACAAGTCTCGGTAAACTCGATCAAAGTGGCGTCGAATGGAACAACCAGTATTACTACCGCTATCAGCCGAACTGGTTGACCATCTTCGTGACACTCGGAATCATGGGCTTCACGCTGTTCTCGATCGCCTACAAACTGGCTCGTCTCTCGTTCGAGCTTGCCTTCAACTATGTCTTGGCAATCCTCGTCGCACCGGCCGATCTGCACAGTGGTCAAAAGACGAAAAAGGTCATCCAAAGCATTTTGAACACGTTCCTCGTGATCATTCTGATCTTCGTCTCCATCAAATTGTACACGATCGGGACCCCCTATCTCGCAGAGACGTTGGACGGGTTCGCCTACCTGATCGCCCTCATCGCCTTCTCGGTCGCATTGATCGATGGGCCAAACATGGTCGAGCGGCTGTTTGGGATCGATGCCGGGCTTAAACGGGGCTGGGGTGTCGCCCTCGGTGCCTATGCCGCCGGGAAAGGCGTGACCTCGGTAAGTGCCCACGCGGTCTCAAAGGTCGCACGTGCCACACAAGGCGCACCGAAGATGCCATCGCTCCATGAGGCCGCGACGACTCGGATGGATTCAAACTCCGTTCCTCAGAATGGTTCACCGCTTAATGCGGCGAGCCAAACTCCACAAAGGATGGACAATGAGCGACAGATTGATGCGAATGAGTTCGCCCAGGCGAATCAAACCGCCAGTCGCACGCAGGCCGATCAAGAGAATCCGACAATTCCGAAGGACGTTGCGCAACCAATCAGTGGTCAAGAATCAGAACCGGAATCGCAAGGCTCTACACACGTGAAGGAAGCGGCAGGTCGCACGTCTCCCGAATCGATTCATGCGACGAACCCGGAATCGAATACCGAACGTGGACCCGACCATCAAACCAGGTCATCAGAGACGCCAAGACCGGAATCGATTCGCGACCATTCAAGTTCTGGTCATTCTCCAGTCCCTGCTTCGTCGACTATCGAACCGGTTACCGGGTCCATTGATGCCGTGTCTGGACCAGACCACCGTCACAACGAATCGGTAGCCCGAAACGACGTGACGTCACCGACACCTTATGAGGCACCACATTCAAATGACTCATCCTCGTCTTCATCATCAACGATGGATTCGAGTGATGCGGCAACAGCGAAACATCAAGGACGCGCCCGACGGACCATCCATCAAGACACCGTGCTCGACGTCGAGACCGAGGTCATTGAACAGGTGCGTGAGAATCATACGCACCGTCATAGCCAGAATCATGAAGAAACGCGACGGATTTATCCGACCTCGCCGCCTAAACCTGACAACATCAAGAAGAAGGAGTGATGACCTATGCGCAACTACCGAATCCCGAACGAGGTCACGACCGAGCTCAAGATCAACAAGATGCTCTATCTGCATGACTTCCTGTTCCTCGTCGGGCTCATCGTGCTCCGGCTCGTGACGCTCCCGTTCATCCCGTCGATGCTGCACATCCCGTTCACGGTCTTCCTCGTCGTCTTCGGGCTGTTCATGGTACTCCGGCCGGCGACGAACCCGCAGAAGCGGATGGTCCACGCGCTCTATTACACGCTCATAAAACGGAAAGACACCTATATCGCGCTCGATGCGCAGACGAAAGGACGTGATTGAGATGGCTTTCATTGAAGACACGCTAAGGGAACCGAGACGCACAGGCACCTGGCTCGACGAACAGGACGTGGTCGAGAAACGGAAGGTCAAAGACAAGGTCGTCGTCAAACCGACGGTCGCCGAACTGATGCCGATCGTCGACATCACCGGTACCGAGGCTTTCGAGATGCGGGATGGGACCTATCTCGACATGGTCCAACTCACCTCAAAGGACATCTACTCCTTGAATGAGGAGGAAAAAGACCATGACGTGTTCTCACTTGCCTATCTTCTGCAGGCGTACAAGCATCCGCTCAAGGTCGTGCCACTGAACACACCGCTCGGTCTCGAACGGCAGAAGATCAGCATCGAGCGACAGATTCGACAAAATCAGACACCGGCCTACCTGCCCTTCTTACTAAAGAAGAAGCAGGAGCTTGAATACCTCGAGGAGCATCGCACCAATCGCGATTATCTCCTCTTTTTTTATGCCGATGACGAGCGGACGCTACGGGAACGGAAGACACACCTCTATAAACTGCTCCGCCGCTCGAACCCGATGCGCGAGCTGACGCTCGACCAGAAGGTGCATGTGCTCTATCAATTGAACAACCCGAACACGAAACCGCAACTCGACGCCTGAAGAAAGGATTGACGTATATGTGGCAACGCCTGCGTGACAAGTTATCCAAACAACAGGACCCAGAGACCGTCAAGATTGAAAAAGGCTACAATCCCGACGTCATCGCCAAGATCCAGCCGCAGGGCGGCATCCGGTTTGAGGCCAACTTCATCCGGCTCGGCGACGGCTATTTGTCGTGCCTCCACGTCTATAAATATCAGTCGCTCGTCTACGACTACTGGCTCGAACCGATTCTGAACATGCCGGGCGTTTTGACGACGCTCGACATCGGGACGGCCGACAAGCGCGAGATCATCCAGACCATCAACAAGTCGATGGCCGAACAGAACACACGCTTCGAGAACGCAAAGGACAACATCGACCGCATCGACGCCCGGGAGACGTATAAGGAACTGAACGAGCTCTACGAACAGATCACCCAGGGCGAGACGATGAAATATCTGCACCTTCGCCTCTATGTGAAGGCGAAGACGCTCGACGCGCTCGAGGTGAAGGTGCAGGAAGTGATGGAGGAGCTCGAGGCCCGGAACTTCCGCTCGACGATCTTCCTGAACGAACAGGAATGGGAGTGGCAGAGCCTGTTCACGAGCTATGACCAACAACAGAGACTGCCGAACCGGCGACGTGGGAAAGAGATCCCTTCCCTCTCCATCGCTGGCGGCTATCCGTTCCACTTCACGTCGCTCCAGGACGCGACCGGGACGTATTACGGGATGACCGACACGAACGGTAGCGTCATCTTCGACCTGTTCCATAAGGACAAACAACGCAAGTTCTATAACGCGCTCATGATCGGCAAAATGGGCTCTGGCAAATCGACACTTCTCAAGAAGACCGTGCTCGACCAGGCGATCAAGGGCAACAAGATCCGCATCCTCGACGTCACGGGCGAATTCTCCGATCTCGTGCTTCAGCTCGGCGGGAAAGAGATCGCGCTCGACGGGTCGGCCGGGCTCATCAACCCGCTCCATGTCTATAAGACCGTGACGAACAATGACGGGAGCGCCAACGAGGCACTCTCGTTCATGCAACATCTCTCGAAGATGGCCGTGTTCTATCACTACATCAACCCGGCGGCAACGCAGGAAGAGACGAACGAGTTCGAGATCCTGCTTCGGGATCTGTACGTCCGGCACGGGCTCTGGGACGAACAGGGCGAACTGCCGATCACGACGCATCCGGCGAACCGGTACCCGACGTTCTCCGACTTCTTGATGCTTGTTCGTCGTGAGCTTTACACGGACGACACGCGCACGTCGATCAAAGAAGCAATCAGCCCGAACCGGGTCCGACGTCTCGAGAACATCGAGCTCGCCGTCACGAACCTCGTTCATAACTATGGCAACATCTTCGACGGCCACTCCTCCATCGACCGGTTCGACGAGGAGCTCATCGTCTCGTTCCCGCTCCGAAACCTCACAAGCCTCCGCGACGAGGTGTTCCAGGCGCAGGTGTTCTCGCTCATGAACATGCTGTGGGACGGGATGATCGCCAACGGATCGGATCAACTGAAGGCCTATAACCAGGGCGTGCTCCGGACCGAGGAGGCATGCAAGTACCTCATCGTCATCGATGAGGCGCACCATTTGATCAACACGCGCGACATCGCACAACCCGCCATCCTGTATCTACAACGTTGCATGCGCGAGGCGCGCAAGTATTTCGGCGGCATCTTCTTCGTGTCGCATCTGATCACCGACTTCGTGCCGGCCGGATCGAAGTCCGAGAACGCGGAGAACGTCAAATCGCTCTTCCAGTTGACGCAGTACAAGATCATCGGCGAACAGGACGCAGAGAGCATCCCGATCATCCAGACGGTGTTTGATGGCCAACTCTCAAATTCCGAGATGCGCATCATCCCCTCGCTCGAGACGGGGCGTGTCGTCCTCAGTATCTCGGGCGTGCAGAACCTCATCTTTGACGTCGACGTCGCGCCCGAGGAACTCGCTTTGTTCGGTGGGGGTGCCTGATGTGGGCGGCCGCGAAACGGACGGCCCGCTTCGCCGTCACAGCGAAATGGCAGCTCGCGACGCTCAAGTGGCGACTCATCCTGCTCGGGATTTCGATACTCGTGTTGTTCCTGGTCATCCTCGTTATCGGAATCCTCGACACGCTCACAGGTGTCCAGAACGAACAACCGACCGATGTCACGTTCGATACGGCCCGTGGTCTCCAAGTGAGCGACCAGGTGCTCCAATATCGGGGCTTGGTCGAATCGGAACTGTCGAAGCACGGACTGGCCGAACAGACGAACCTCGTACTCGCGCTCATGATGCAGGAGAGCGGCGGGCGCGGGAACGACCCGATGCAGGCGAGCGAATCGAAGTGTGGACGGATCGGGTGCATCACCTCCCCCGAGGAGAGCATCGTCTACGGAGTCGAACATTTCGCCTCCGTCTTCGAACGGGCGAACCGTGACGTGCAGCTCACGCTACAGAGTTACAACTTCGGAGGCGGCTTTATTGACTATGTCCAGGAGAACGGAGGACGGTACTCGAAAGAACTCGTCATCTCGTTCTCGCAGATGATGTTCCAACGCGTGAAACACACCGGCATCTATCGTTGTCATCGCCCGAGCGCGGTCCAGCACGGTGCCTGTTACGGGGACATCGAGTATGTCGATGCGGTGTTGAAATACCTCGCGCCGGTCGCCGTCGCCGATGGGGTCATCACGAAAGAACTGTTGTCGGGGTTACATTCCCCGCTCGCCATCCCACTCAACGTGACATCGCGTTTCGGGTGGCGCGTCGTCTTCGGACAACGGGACAACCACACCGGTATCGACTTCAGTTGCACCCCGTCCGACACGATCCACGCGGTCAAGAGCGGCACCGTCATCTATAGCGGGAACCGCGGACCGTATGGCAATCTCGTCCAAGTCCGACACGACAACTACATCACGTCGTACGCGCACCTGAGTCGTCTCGGCGTCCAGACCGGGCAACAGATCAACGCTGGGCAGGCGCTCGGGTACTGCGGCACGACAGGCCGATCGAGCGGGAACCATCTGCATTTCGAGATCAAGACGAGCGAATGGTCCGGTCATATCGACCCCGCCCCGGTCTTCGGATTTTGAGTCATGGATGTATGGAAAGGAGGAGGAAGAATGAACTTCACCGCACGTCACCTCGCGTATCTGTTCGGGGTACTGCTTCTTATTTCACTCGCGGCGAACGCCTTTTTCTATCAACAAGCGACGGCTGTGACGAGGACTTCAGACCCTAGTGAGACGAAAAATGAGAGCGTCACTTCCCTTGAATCGGCAACCTCCGAAGAGTCGTCGGCGGACACTGAACAAGTCGTCACATCGACAGAGACGGAACGAATGGAGGAGCTGACGACACGCGCGACGCGCTTCGTCGAGTACGCCTTCACCATCACGAAGGACAGTTACACGACCCAGAAACGACAGGCGAAGGACGTCATGTCGGAGGAACTCGCGGCCACGCTCTTCGCCGCTTACGGCAGTGACGTCGGCACGTTCGAGACGACCGTCCGCGACATCGAGGTGTTCCCTTCTGTCTCCGGAGAAGATTGCCTCGTCCAGTTCGAACAGCACCTGTTGATCACCGAGACGGGTTATGAAGAGACGACGCGAGAACTGTTGGCCCTGACGTTCGAGTCCATCGAAGGACGTTTGGTCGTCACTGAAATGGAAGACCTGACACCTGAAGGAGGAATCTAGATGCGACGACAAACACGACGGCGTCTCACCCAGAACGTCTCCCGGTTCTACCTCGTACTCGGCGTATTCTTTGTCGTCGGCTTCCTCTTTTTCGGTACCTCGTCGTTCTTCTTCGCCGAGGAGGCACCGGTCAATGAGACGCCGATCAACGAGGCAATCCGTCTCTCGAACGGGGAGACCGTGACGCTCCACGCGTCCAGTTACGATACGGAGGCCAAGACAATACGCATCCGACTCTCGCTCGATGAAGCACCAGGTAACACGAACGATCATCTCTTCCGCTATGTCTATAAGGCACGTCCGGATTCCGAGAAGGAAGTCATGGTGCTGTACGAACGTAACGACCAATACGTGCTCGAATTGAAGGACGTGCCGAGAGACTTCGACCAGCTCGCCGTCCGAATCTATGGGGTAGACGAGTCACAATCAATCGACACACTCACATCCGAGGAACGTGAGAACAGTCTTTTGACGTCCCTCTATGCCGACCGCCGGACCATCGAACAGGCGAACCACAGTTCATCTGACGAGACAACTTTCGCGCGACTATTCGTCGAGGACGCGCTCGCGGGGACCGAGAAACAGTTGAAGACGGCGCAACAATCGGTCGAAGCGCAGCGGCAAAAAATCAAACGGCTCGACCGTGACAAAGAGGAACTCGAATGCGAACTTCCCTACCTCTCGCTCGACGAACAGGTCGAACAGGAGAACGAAATTTTCGACCTTGGCCGAAAGCGTGAGGAGCTCAATCTGGAGCTTGAGAAACTCGAACAGTCGGTCCAAGCGCTCGAAGAAAAGCACGACAAACTGCGCGTCCGGCTCCGGGAACTGTCGATTTAAGTGGCACATTTCGTGCCAAATCGCTGGTTTTACTGGCACATTTCGTGCCATTTTCGGACTTTTGGTGATATCACGGAAACCCCAGGCTCTGCCTGGGCTATCACGACAAGTGATAGCAGTTTCTCCTTATGCTCTTTGAACGGTTATTTCGAACGTTGGCAATAAGTAGCCTCTAGAAAGGTGGTCAGGCAGATGGATCTGTTACTCCGCGACATCGACCCCGTCATCGTGAAGCAGATCGATGAATGGGCGAAAGAACACGACCGCTCCCGGCAACAATATTTGAAAGAACTGCTCGCCTCCTGGTGCGCGAACGGCATCCAATCGACGCAGGTCGAGCGTCTCGAACGACAGCTCGAGGCGAACACGCTCCACTTGAAACGGAGTGCGGACGAGCTCGCCGAGGTGACCCGGTTGTTGAGCGAGGTGATGCAGGATGCGTGAGATGCCGGGGGTCGTCATCAAGTCGAAGTTCAAGGTACCGGGCACGAAAAAGAAGTCGCGTCGGTACACGACGTACCTCGACTACATCAATCGTCCGGACGCGAAAGATAGCCGCGAACAGTTCGAGACGTATCACGACTATATGGAAGACGAGACGAAGTCGAGCGGTCTGTTCACACGTGAGGACGACCGCTTGAACGACGAAAAGCGCCGCGCCGTCCGCAACATCTTCAAGCAAGCGCAAGAGAACGGGAGTATCCTCTGGCAGGACGTTATCTCGTTCAATAACGCCTGGCTACGCGAGACCGGTGTGCTCCACGACGACCTCATCGACGAGAAACGGTTGATCCAGGCGACACGGAACGCAGTCGATTCGATGCTCCAAAAAGAAAAGATGGTCCACGCCTACTGGACCGGTGCAGTGCATTACAACACCGACAATATCCACATTCATGTCGCCATCGTCGAGACGAGCCACATGCGCGAGCGCGGCAAACGCAAACCGAAATCAATCGAGCTGATGAAGTCGAAGGTCATCCATTCCCTCGCTGACCGGACGAAAGAACAGGAGAAGCTGAACGCGTTCATAAGAGACGAACTGGTCGCCCATAAACGGAACCGGAAGATTCCAACGCTCCCGAACCGTGTCCTGCATCCCGAACTCGTCCGTCAATTCAAAGACATCTATAAACGATTGCCGGAAGACAAACGTCAATGGCGCTACAACATGAACGGGATGCAACCGCTCCGTGAGTCGCTCGACCGTCTGACCGACCGCTATATCGACATTCACTTCAAATCAGAGTTCCAAGCCTTCAACGAACAGCTTGAACAGGAAGTGTCGTTCCATCGTCGTAGCTACGGCGACAGGGAGAAGGCCGAGCGGTACCGGACGACGAAGCGACAGGACCTCTACACCAGGATGGGGAATGCCATCCTCTCCGAGATGCGTGAACTGGCGAAAGAGCAACACGTGAATGAGAAGAGTGAACCTATCAAACATCCGGTCCGACGTGCGTTCAAACAACAAAAAATCTTCAAGGAATCACTCTACCGGATCGAGCGGCATATGAACGACGAGTTCGAACACCTGAAGAATCAACGTGCTTTCGAACAGCTGGAACGGGACATCGAATATGGAAAGTGAGGGAGGACGATGGAAGAGTTGAGACAGATCCGCCTCCGATTGAAGCCGGAGACGGTCGCCTATTTGGAAGAGTTCGCCGACGACAAACGCTTCGGTCACCTCGGTCAGGTCATCGACCATATCGCAGACGAGCATAAACAACTGGCCGACGAGAAATGGGACATGCAGTTCCTCATCCGCTCAATTAGCACGCAGGTATCCCGTCATATAGAGGAGATGATGAATGAACAGGTTTCAACGGAACTTGAGCGAATTCGGCTCGCCGCGAACCGCTCTGATCGGCACGGACAGATCCTGACAGAGCTCTTACAGGCGCTCATGCAGACCGAGGGCATCGAGGACATCATGACGACGGACCAATTCAAACCGACGTTCCTCGAGACGGCGGAACGTGTCGTCCAGGAACGCATCGAACACCAAAAACAGAAGAAGGACACACTAACTTTTGAGAGAGGATGAACCTTATGCGACCACTTGACCGTCCCTTTACGATGGGACAACTGTTGACACTTCAACAGAAAACTGTCTCGGTCCTCATCTATGGAAAGCGGTACGAAATTCCGATATCCATAGATGAGCATCAGCTTTTAACCGCCATTGCAGAAGACGAGATCGTCTTGCTTCCCGTCAATTTCGAACGGACACGGCTGTTACTCGATATCCCGGAAACGTCGCCACAACTTGAACATGAACTGAACGAATTTGCGGATAGTGATGAATCTGTCACCGACTTGTTGAAGGAAGGAGTCTGACACGATGGCCAAGATGAAGACGAACGAAGAACGGAAAGCCGATCTCGAGGCCTTGACGGAACAAATGGGGAAACAGATCGACAGCTACTTCGAGAGTCCGGAGAAAATTCGGGAACATCTCCAGTTTCTCGGCAAGTTTCATCAGTACTCGATGCGAAACGCAATCTTGATCGAGTCCCAATTCCCCGGAGCAGTCGCGGTCGGCTCTTATCTGTTCTGGGAGAAGCAAGGCGCACAGGTTCAAAAAGGTGAACGTGGCATCAAAGTATTCGTCCCAAGTCCAGTGACTTACGCCCTGAATAAAGATGAGTGGGTGCCGCTCAGCAAGGCACCGAAGCCAATCAAAGACGGCGTGACACAAGGACGCATCCCGTCACGTAAGATGATGTACTTCAAAATCGGTCATGTGTTCGAGTACACGCAGACCGACGCACGCGAGAAAGGAATCGAGGTCTCGGACATCTTCAAACGGTATCACCGGGACGGCGGGCTCGAGAACGAACAAGACATCCGTGACGCCTTGACGACGCTCGCGGATGCCCGGAATGTGACGCTATTGGATGAAGCGATCGACGAGATCGGGACGGCGAAGGGTTGTTACTATCCGGAACTGCATGCGATCGCCTTGAACCCGCGGAACAAATCGATTGAGGACATTAGCGTCCTGATCCATGAGCTCGCCCACGCAGAGCTACACAACCAGGAGCGGAACTTTGAGCGGAACAAACCACTCACGGCACCCGAGAAGGAGTTCCAAGCCGAGATGGTCGCCTACGTCGTCTCGCATCAGCTCGGGTTTCCGACGGACGATTTCTCACTGTCTTACTTGGCCGGTTGGACGAAGGACAAAGAGCTACTCGATAAGGAAAAATTGTTGCAGGAGGTCCATCAAACATCGGTGGCTTTTATCGACCATATCGAATCACACTTGGAGAAGGCACACACCTTGCAACATGAGAAAGAACAGAGCCCGCTCAATTACCTCGAACAGCTGGAGCGGCGTATGGGGTGGAAAGACGCTGACCTCAATCTCTACGAACGGGTGCATGCCGTACAGCGTGTGTTTCCCGAGGAAATCGAGAACTATCTGAATGCAAAAGCGACCCTCGAGACGAACCTGAAGGTAGATCGTGTCGATGAGCCGCTCATGTATATTCACGATAAAGGGTTCGGATTCCAGTCATTCGGTGTCGCCAACAATCATGACTTCAGTGAAGATGTACTCGTTGTCTACACTCTCGCACTACCCAATCAGCCATTGATTAGCGGTCATTTGGATCCCGAAAACACAGTCCACCCATTACACGATTTAGAAAAGAACAATAAAGTGGAAAAGCCACTTCTAAAATCGCTTGAAGATTGTTGGCATGATGTACTACTTGAAAAAAAGAAGTACCTCTCTGAACCCACGATGCTTAATATTGAAAGACTAATATAGGTTTTAGAAGGTATGAACTTAACTTAAAAGCTCATACCTTTATTACATAATCAATCGAATGAAAAATAGATTCAAAAAATTTTGCTCATCATATAAAAAGGTAAAGTTTTCTTTACATTAGAGCTTTTATCACTTACGATATATGTAAAGATATATTTACTTATTGATTTCCGGGAAGTAGGGATGAAATGCCGGTAAAAAACAATATCCAACAAATACGTAAAGAAAGAGGAATTAAGCAAATAAAAATGGCCGAAGACTTACAGGTCACAAGGCAGACATTTACAGCCATTGAAAAAAATAAATACAATCCCAGTTTAGAACTAGCATTAAAAATCATTCAATATTTTAATCTTCCCATCGAAGAAGTTTTTACTTTAGAAGAGGAGGAATGAAAATGAAAAAGAAAAAACATAATTCTTGGATTATCGCTATAGGAGCAGCTAGTGGTTTGATTGGTATGCTTTTCGGAATATACTTCACTGAAGGGTTAGATTGGGCTTCGATTTCAGGAGCTATAACAGGATTTATCTTTCTTTTCCTGATTAATTTTTTCTATGTAAGATCAAAAAAGGATCAAACACCTGAAGTCGATGAACGAACGATAAATAACATAAGGAAGTATTATGCAATTATCGCTAATGTTTTTATAGGAGCTCTTTTTATAATATTATGCATGGTCTCATACATGGGACATGATCAGATTGCAATTTCTTATTTATGGATTTTTGTAATCTCGTATATGTTAATAAGCGGAATGGGTGCTTTTATTGTTTCTCGTAGATAAGAAACATATAATTTATACACTAAAATAAGTTATTAAAAAGGGATTGCAAAAAGTCGCTCCAAACTGAACTGCTTCCCTCTAAGTAAACAGGAAAAAATAGCAAGAATCGGTCTAGGTGGCTTGAGACCTGTATTCGACAGTGCTTAAGCCATTTAGTCGTTTTAGGCAATCGTGGTTGTAAAGAGATATATTGGTCTCAATGGTCGTGTACCGCAATTGTAAACGGATTTGGCTGATCAACCCTCTCTTCTCGATTTCCTCTAACCTTTCTAGAAAATGCTTCTCAGGTTGAATATGTTCGTTGACTCATACTAAGGGCTCTGCTTTAAGAAGCTGGATAATATATAGATTAGAATAGGAAATCTGCATAACACTTCTTCAATATTATAGGACAGAACGCCTCAAAAATCAGAAATTCACAAAAAAGATGAACCAAATCGCTTTATGCAATCTGGTTCATCAATAGCTTAAGGGACCTAAAGAAGTACCTCTTTTAATACTATACACTTAACCATAGTTAACAAATGGCAGTACCCCAAAATAAACTACAAGCATTAGTACAAATACCATATAGTGCTGCTCCAAAAGGTCCTGAAGCAAATGAAGCTACACATCCAGCTCCACAAGCGGCGATACCCGAAAAACTACAAGCAAATTTGTACCAATAGCTGCTTGTATCAACAGCTTTAGCTGAAACTTCTTGTGGTGCAAACCCTTTAGTTTGGTTTTCGTATACACTATAATATGTTGTTCCGTTCTCTAAGTTTCCATTGAGAAAATCTGTGGTATTAAACTCTTGATGAATCATTAATGTCCCATTCTCATCAAAGTCTTTGTACATGACTGTATCTGTGTTCACCTTAACGTAAGTAAGTTTCAAGATTTTTTTGCTATCTTTTTCAATGTGTGCTGTTAAAAGATCATAATTTAATTCTCTCTTCGAGTTCTCAAATAGCGTCGTAATTTGAAGAACATCTCCATTTGCATAGTCATTTTTCCCTAGATTCAGCACTTTGCTTTTTTTAAAGTTAATAGATTTATGGTCCACATTTTTTTCAAAAATCGAACTCTCTTCTAAACCTGTTAATGCTACTCTTTTTTCTTTACCTTGAATTTCGGTATACTCAAGGTTAACTCCTTCGCTACCACATCCACAGTCTTCCTCTAAATTAGATGAAGCCGAGATAGAATTTGGATTTGAGAGCAGTACCAAAATCATGGTAAGTAACATTATCAGTTTAAATTTTTCCCCTTTGAAGAACGACCTAGATAGTTTAGTCAAATCAATCTCCCCTTTTCTATTTTCTGAATTAAACTATATTTGTTAATTCACCTCCTTTTTTTGATTTTTTTTACATATTTAAAGTATTAAATAAGTACTCCTTTTACAACCTAGTATTTTTTTGATAAGAGGAAAAATTGTTCATGCTTCAAGTAACCTTAAATATGACTATTGATTAATTTAAAGTTTATTTAAGTTGAGATGGAGAAATAGGCATGAACTTTCTTAATTATTCATTGTTTATATTTCATTCTCAATCTTTACTGTTATAAAATTAGTAAACTATCTGGCTTGTTGGACGAAAGACAAGGAACTCCTAGACAAGGAAAAATTGTTGCAGGAGGTTCACCAGACGTCTGCGACTTTCCTCGACCATATCGAGTCACACTTGGAGAAGATGCATACGTTAGAGCAAGAGAAAGAACAGAGTCCACTCGAGTATATCGAGCAACTAGATCGGCGTATGGGATGGAAAGACACCGACCTCACACTCTACGAACGGGTGCACGCCGTACAGAGTGTGTTTCCTGAAGAAGTGGAATCCTATCTTAACGTAAAAGCGGCTCTCGAGACGAACCTGAAGGTGGATCGTGTCGATGAGCCGCTCATGTATATTCATGGTAAAGGATTCGAGTTTCAACAGTTCGGTATCGCGAATAGTCATGACTTCAATGACGAAACGCTTGTCGCTTATACGCTAGCGTTACCCAATCAGCCATTGATTAGCGGTCACTTTGATCCTGAAAAAACTGTACATCCATTACATGACTTGGAAAAGAACAATCGATTAGAGAAGCCGACTCTGGAGGCTCTTGAAGAACATTGGCATAACACACTCCTTGAGGATGAAAAAAGTCTATTTTCTAAAAGATCAGCGCCCCTTATTGAACGGCATTTGTGACGTCCTAAAAACGATTTATCCATGAAAAAGGGAGACTCCTTCGCGAAGTCTCCCTTACGTTCATTTAGGCCTTTGACCAATTAGCGACCATCTCAACATCTGCTGCCACCATAGTGGTGTAGATTGGGCAACGAGCATCTACTATTTTTTGTAGTTCTTGGACACGTGCGTCCGTTTCACTCGTGCTCACTTTTGCATCTACAGTGATCTTTTTGAAATATGGTCGGACCGTTTCGTCCCCCATCATCCCTCTCGGGTCGATATCACCTCGTACTTCGAACTCAATCCCTTTTAAATCGAAGTTGATTTCTTTGGCCACAAAGTTGGCGATTGCATTCTCACACCCTGTCAACGAAATCAATAGTGTTGCTAACGGATTGGCACCTTGGTCTGTCCCACCCATGTTCTGTGGTTCGTCGATGATCACCTTATGATTATGAGAATTTCCTTCCGTATACATCCCTTTAGATACAGCTTTGATTTGTTCTACCATGATCAATCACTCCTAAACTTTGATTTAAATCAATACCAAACGCTTGATATTGACCGTACCTTATCATGTTGATAATTCCCACTTCAATTAAAAAGTTCGAGAGTGTAATCTAGCTTACACAACGGGTCTCAATCGAAACAATATAACATGAAGCGAAACATGTGACCTGGCTTACTTCTTTAGATTTGTAAATGTGCTATATATGTTTTTAAATACAATCTACTTATGTGAAGGAGTGCTTCATAATGACAAAAAATCTTGAGTTGTTAGATAGGGTCCCAGAAATAAATCTCTCACAAGTAACCGGAGGCACATTCTCATTGAACGAGTCAATGTCTCAAAGTGATGATTGGCATTTAATCATCTTTTTCCGTGGTTCTTGGTGCTCGGTCTGTGTGCAAGACTTGAAAGATTTGGAGAGCCAACTAGGATACTTTCAGAAGAAAGGTGTCCGACTCGTTACGATTTCAACTGACCGAACCGAAGACTTGAACAAAATGGTCGACGAGCACACGCTTAGTTTCCCGGTCCTACATGAAGATTCGCTTCGGACGTTGATGGATTACGGAGTCAAGTATCACGGTCCTGATGCGCCATATAACGATCATGGCGAACATGGTGAACCTGCTTATTTCCTCATCGACAAGCACGGACGCCTTTTATATCAACAAATCCAGACGAGTCCCTTTGGACGTCCTACTGCGACCGAACTTCGAAAAATCATTCAATACATCAAAAAGAATTTCAAATTAAGTGAGTGACGGCGCTTTGAGGCGCCACTCACTTAATTGTAAGGTTGGTTACAGAATCAAGAATCAGTTTAAGGTACGCTAACGATATCAACATAAAAGGAGTGAGAAAGATGAAGCGCAACGTGGTCAACGGTGTGATCGGCGGAATCGTTGGAGGAATCTTATTTGGTTTATTGATGCAGATGATGGGGATGATTGGGGCGATTGCCGGGATGGTCGGAAGCGAGAGTCTCGTTGTAGGTTGGCTGATCCATATGATGATTAGTGTCATCTTTGGTGTCACATTCGGTTTGGGACATTTGGTCATCCCGAATATTTGGACTCTGGCGGTCTTATTCGGGATTGGTATCTGGATCGTGGGTCCACTTGTCATCATGCCGCTCATGATGGGAATGGGTACAAATCTTGCAATCGCTCTCGCACCAGAGCAATTGATGAGTCTTGCCACACACCTGTTCTTCTCATTCATCTTAGCGATTGTCTTCAAGTTTCGAACTGAGAAAAAAACCGCACCTAAAGCAGCGGTCCGCTAATGGAGGAAGAGAAATGAATATCACAACCGAACAGCAATTCAACCAGCTCATTTCGTCGAATGAGTATACAATCATCAAATTTTATACGAACTGGTGCCCTGACTGTAGACGCCTTGACGCCTTTATGCCAGATGTCAACTCGACGTTAGGTGATGTCCCATTACACACTCTCAACAAGGACGAACTACCTACGCTGTCCGATCGTGAACAAGTAATGGGTATTCCAAGCCTCCTCGTTTATAAAAACGGTGAAAAAATCGGGCACCTGCATAGCGCGAACGCAAAGACCCCAGGTCAAGTCACAGAGTTCCTAGCCACATATGTCACATCATGAAAAAAGGGAGTGATCACTCCCTTTTGTTCGTTTCCGCCACTAGCCGATCAAGTTCGTCCCATAACGCCTCACCTGTGAAAACCTTATCCCGGTTCACGAGTGTCGGGGTCACAAGTTCTCGATTCAATTCAATCAGTTCCTCGATATGACGATGATCCTCGAATAGATTTTTCTCAGTGAAAGGAATCGCTAATTCATTCACTCGCAGTCTGACACGGTGACAGCGCGAACAACCATCGATTGTATACAGTCGGATCATGAGGCCTTCCCCCTTTTTTTCATCATATCGTTTACAATCATAAAAGACAGTAAGACAAATTACATGAGAGAGAGGCGTAACAAATGGACAAATTGATGTTACTCTCACACATCAGCTTATTCGATGAGCTACCAATGAATGAATTGAAAGTCATCGACGAGATGAGTCAGATGCGACCTGTCAAAAGAGGGACGCTTATCGTTTCTCCAGAGGCCCCGATCCCTGCGCTATTTTTATTGAAGGAAGGGCAGGTTCGGCTCTATCGCATGAATCAGCATGGTAAACAGTTCACTGTCGATATTTTGACGAGCGGCAATATTTTCGGGGAAACAGCGACACTCTCCTTGACCGATGACGACCTATATGCAGAAGCGATGACCGACACGTACCTGTGCACCATCGGGATCCAAGAGTTTGAACAGTTCATCGAGAAAAATCCTAAAATCGCATTGAAACTGATCAATATTTTGTCTGCACGACTCAAAGAAGTATATGCACTCAGTGAAAAAATCGCATTGAGCGATGTAAAATATCGTATCCTATTCCTACTTCTCAAATTGAGTGAGAAGAGCGGAGAACGTCAAAAAGAATGGCAGACGATCAACATGAGACTGACCCATGCCGATATTGCTGCAATGGTCGGTACGACCCGAGAGACGACAAGCATCATCATGTCTAATCTGAAGAAAGACGGGTATATCAAGAAGGGGATTCGCCTGTCCATCCATGCGGACAAGGTTTATCAAGCCCTAGATGAATTGTAGGAGGGGATTTTTTGATAAAAGCTTTTGTATTCGATGTGTATGGCACATTGTTCGATGTCCACTCTGTTCAGGCGGAGTGTGAAACACATTTTCCTGGAAAAGGGGACCAGATCAGTCAGGTTTGGCGCGCAAAACAACTGGAATACTTCTTCATCCGTCAGATTTCAGGACGTTATGAAAACTTCTCAATCGTCACCCGTGATGCCTTACGTTATGCCTTGATGGCGACAGATGTGACCACTTCTGTTGAAACTGAGAATGAACTTCTATCGACATACGCGAGGCTAGCACCGTACGAAGAGGTCGAGGATGTGCTGAAACAGTTAAAGGATCGACATACCGTCGTCTTGTCGAACGGTACTGATGAGATGCTCGATCAACTGATCGGGCATGCATCTTTCGGCCCGTTGTTCGATGAGCTCGTCAGTATTGACGGTGTCAAGCAATTCAAACCCTCACCATCCGCATACATGCACTGGTTCAAGACGACGGACTTGAAACGGGATGAGGTTTTATTCATGTCCTCCAACGGTTGGGATATCGCCGGCGCTAAAAATTTCGGTTTTCAGACGGCATGGATCAATCGTGATAATAAACCGATTGAAGCGTTGGACGTTCGACCGGATTCGGTCTACGAGAATTTGACTGGGATTTTAGAATGGCGTTGACAATCAAATCTTTCGAGAAGAGGTTGATGACCAGTATGATGGTCATCAACCTCTTTTTCAAAGCATGTAGGCGATATCGGATGCAGAAGTCGGATAAGCAAAAACCATCCGTTTGACTTCTTTAACCGGCAATTTGAAACGAATCGCGATTGCAAATATATTGATCAGTTCATCTGCTCCACTCCCGAGAACATGCGCTCCGAGAATCACATCTTCCTCTTCATCGATGATGACTTTGAATGCAGCCGATTTCTCGTTCGTTCGCTTGTACGTATACCAATCGGTCGTTTCTTTATAATTGACCTTCACGCTTTTCCCGGCAAGCTTTGCTTCGCGTTCGCTCATTCCTACCGTGGCGAGCTTCGGGATGGTGAAAACGATTGTCGGCGCAATGACCTCTTCCAGTTTCTTGTGGTTGCCTTTCAACAAGTTCGCCGCCACAATATGAGACTCTGTACTAGCGAGCGGAGTCAATGGAGGAGACACGGTGGCCGCAACATCCCCCGCAGCATAGACACGGGGATTGCTGACGCTCTGAAGATATTCGTTGACAATCACGCCTCTTTTCTCCCATGTCACGTGTCCCTTTTCAAGCTCCATGTCGGCCGCAGCTTCACGACCGGCGCCATGTACGACAAGATCGGCGATCCATTGTTCTTCTTGGTCCTCATGAATCGTAGCGAGCGTGAATTCGTCACCAATTCGTTCAATCGAAGTGACACGTTTGTCCAAATGGACGTTCACTCCGACGTCTTCTGATGCCTTGATCAGTAGTTGGACCAAATCAGGGTCGAACTGTTCTAACGGGGTCGAGCTTTTATGAAAGATATGCACTTCTGCCCCTGCCCGTGCAGCAAGATGAGCAAATTCAAATGAGATATATCCGCCCCCTACGAAGGCGATTCGTTTCGGCAAGTCCTCGATTTCCATGAAACGATCACTGTGAGTCAGGAATTCCTCCCCTTTTATCCCTAGTCGCGTAGGCATAGCCCCTGTAGCGAGCAGGATCCGTTTCCCTTCAAGCATCTCGTCCCCTACCTGAATGAGTGATTCACTCGCGAACTCGGCTTTTCCGAAAAATGTGTCAATCCCTCTCCTTGTGAAATCCCGCTCTCGATTTTCCGGTACCGGCAGAGTGAAGGAACGTTTGAATGTCACCAAAGCCTTCCAATCAATCGATACATTCCCATCGATGCCCGAGGCGTCCATCCGATGATACCAATCTGTCAGTTCAGCTGCGCCGATCAGTACCTTCTTAGGGTCACATCCACGCAATGCGCACGTCCCTCCATAGGGCATCTCGTCGATGATTGCGACTTTCCAACCTGCTTGTCTGCACTTTCTAGCGGCAACGGACCCTGCCGATCCGGTGCCGATGACGATTAGGTCGTATCCTCTCATAACTCTTCCCCCTTTTATTGATGGCCCACTTCCATGACACAGACACTGAAATAGGTAAGTTCGTCGGAAATGACACGTTTTAATCGAAGACCACTCTCCTCGCTCAAGCGTTCGATGTCGTTCAAGTCGAATTTATAGGAGTTCTCTGTATGGATCGTCTCTCCCTCAGCAAATGTGATCAGGTCCCCATCGAGCGATATCGTCTGATTGACCAGGCTTTGAAGGTGCATCTCGATCCGACCCTCCTGCTCATTGTAGAATGAAATATGTTCAAAGGCGGTCTCATCAATATGGCTTCCGCACTCTCGATTGATACGGGTCAGCAAGTTTTTATTGAAGGCCGAGGTCACGCCATCCGCGTCATTATATGCGGCCTCGATGATTGACCGTTCTTTTTTTCTGTCCACCCCGATGATCAACAAGTCACCGTTTGATAGACGTGTCCGGACATGGCGAAGAAACTCGATGGCCGCTTCGGGTTCAAAGTTACCGATTGTTGAGCCTGGGAAAAACACAATCGTCCGTTCCGTATCAAACGTCGGAATCTCGAATGACTTCGTATAATCAGCACTGACTCCAGTCATCGTGACATCTGGATACTTAAGGCTCAACCTCCGTAATGTCTCGTTTAAAAAATCCGTCGAGATGTCAATCGGGACATAGGCCTGAATCGCATCCATCTCATCGAGTAAAATCTTTGTTTTGGTACTACTGCCACTTCCCAACTCGACCAACGTCGTCGGTCGATCAAAGTAGAGTCGAAGGATGTCTGTCGAGGATGTCAGGATTGCTGTTTCTGTCCGTGTCTGATAATACTCGGGAAGTGTCGTGATGTCTTCGAAGAGACGCGACCCTGTTTCGTCATATAAAAACTTGGATGAGATGGTTTTAGGTGTCTTCATCAACCCCATGACTAGATCTTTCGCTGACGCCTTCCCTTGCATGGTGGTCTCATCATGATAGCGACTCATACGTTGTCCGCCAATCGGATACCACTAAACTGCCAACGCATGTGGGGATAGAAGAAATTCCGATACGACGCCCGAATATGGGTGCGTGGCGTGACGCAGGCCCCTCCCCTTAGTACAATCTGATTCGACATGAATTTTGCGTTGTACTCACCAAGTGCGCCATCAAGGGGTTTGCTTCGGGGATACGACATATAAGGACTTTGCGTCCATTCCCACACGTCACCGAAGGCTTTCATGAATGTTTCATCCTTATACTGAGAGTCGGGATGGAAATAGCCATCTTCCATAAAGTTTCCTTCTAGCGGAAGCGCACCAAGTGCCACTTCCCACTCTTGCTCGGTCGGGAGGCGATATCCCGCCCATCTTGCATAAGCATCAGCTTCATAAAAGCTCACATGACAGACCGGTGCGCTAGGGTCTATCGGCATCAATCCGTTTAGCGTGAACGTACACCAGGTCTCTCCGTCTCGTTGCCAATAGCCCGGTGCCTCAATTTTATTGTCTTTCACAAAACTCCATCCATCAGACAACCAATATTCTGCTTTTTGATATCCTTCGTCTTCGATGAATGAAATGTATTCTGCATTTGTCACTGGACGATTGGCCAATCTAAACGGATGCATGTAGGTCTTATGCCGCGGACGCTCATTGTCAAAAGAGAATCCCACTCCATCATGTCCGACTTCAGCCATCCCGCCTTCGAACGTATGAAACTCTAATCGAGGCGCCATGCCCCCTTCCCGATTGCTCCTCTGATTAAAGATAGGACGAAGCGGGTTAAACGAAAAGTTATAAAGAATATCCATCAGGATGAGTTCCTGGTGTTGTTGCTCATGCTGCAATCCCATCTCGATCAACTCCAGGACGTCTTCTGACATCTTGTCATTCTTGAAAAATGCATCCATCTCATCATCGACATGGCGACGATAGGCCAGCGTCTGGGAAACGGTAGGTCTCGAAATATTGCCTCGTTTCGCCTGTGGATGAGGCTCTCCGACCGATTCATAATAAGAGTTGAACAGATAAAAGAACGTTGAATCAAACGGTATGTAACCTTCGATATGTTCTTTCAAGATGAACTGTTCAAAGAACCATGTCGTATGCGCCAAGTGCCACTTCGTCGGGCTGACGAACGAAGTGGCCTGGATCATGAAATCTTCAATCTCCAATTTTGACACCAAGCCCATCGTAGCACCACGTACCAAATGGAATTTTTCGCTCAGGTGTTGTTGGGTTGAAATAGACAAGACGCTTCACTTCCTTTTCAGAGAATCAAGATTTTTTCTTTCACATTAGATTACCCGTTTTGTCAAAATATAAATGTAAGCGCGCTCACATCTATTTTTCCACTCCTCTGTTACGATGCGTCTGAGCAATATGAGCAATATAGGGTGTGCGATGAATACAATGTCGCTTAGAGAGGTTACATCCGTGAGAAGTTCGGGTACATGACCGTGTAGTCTTGAGATGCGTATTCTAAAAGCGAAGAAGGTTCCTGTGATTCATTCTGCCAAACATCATCATCGTACATATCTCATTTCATGACTTCTAATGAAAAGAAACAGTGAAAATGTTGAAGCGTGTCAAACATTACGAGGGAGGAATGTTACATGAAAGCACTATTTTTGAACTGTTCGTTGAAAGGTGGAGACACGATTTCTCATACGGAGGGTCTTATGAAAGACATCATCCCCCACTTCGAAAAGCTAGGGGTTGATTCTGAAATCGTTCGCGTCGCAGACTACAACGTTTCATTCGGTGTCACCGAGGATGAAGGGGACGGGGACGAATGGCCACAGATTTTTAAAAAGGTGAAAGAATCTGACATCCTCATCATAGGCACACCGCTTTGGCTTGGAGAGAAAAGTAGCATCGCGACTCAAGTCATTGAACGCTTGTACGGTGGAAGCGGGCTGAAAAATGAACACGGTCAGGCCATCTACTACAACAAAGTCGGTGGCGTTGTCGTCACAGGGAACGAAGACGGGGCCAAACACGCTTGCGCATCGGTACTTTATGGGCTCTCCCATATCGGTTTCACCGTCCCACCGAATGTAGACGCGTACTGGGTCGGAGAGGCGGGACCAGGAGCCTCTTATCTAGATGCCGGTCGCGAAAATGCGTTCACTAAAAAGAATGGGCGTTTCCTGGCATATAATCTCTACCATTTCGCGAAGATGTTGAAAGATCATCCAATCCCAGCTGAAGGAAATATCATGCCTTAAGCGGCATTAACCGATACAAATGACCTGACCTCTTAGATGGGTCAAGTGAAAAGGAGCTTCTCTTATGGATAGAGAGGCTCCTTCTACATGCATCCATGTTTCCCCTTCACCCGATCAAGTCGAATCTTCTCAATCAACGCATGAATAATTTGTTCATTTCTCCCCGCGAAATCTTTGTTGAAGGGAATCCGCTCCCCTTCGAACATAAAATAACCGAGCAGGTATGGGACTCGTGGTCTCGCATAACCCCAAGTATACTTCGAGCAACGTGCCCACACCTCGGCTCCGAACTCTTTCGAATACCGCATATGCTCGACAGCAGCATTGACTTCTGATTTCTTCAGGACAAAGTAGTCCTCAAAGACGAATTTGCCGAGAAGCTCGTACCACATCTCCTCGCGGGCTCGCTCTTTAATCGCTTCTACATCGACTTCGACGTGATATAGAGCCTCTTCTTCATTCTTGACGACATCCCGAGAACCCCCTGTCACTGACTCCGGATACAGCTCCCATCCTTCAGGCATCCGTTCTTTGATGAACTGTTCGAGCGCCTCCTCACTGATCCGATAGCCTTTTTTACGCGACTCGAGCGGTTCTGCCTGGATCACGCCTTTCCGTACCCAGTTGCGGACCGTCTCTTTATGAGTCGTGAGCTTGTTCTTCGATAAGATCTCAAATGCCTCGTCAATCGTATACATAATAGACCTCCTTTAATACAATGATGATTTTATTAAAAAATACCATGAACATTGTATTAAATTGAGCTGATTCTTTAATCAATTTCGAATCGTTCACAATTTACTGAACGGATACCAAACAAAAACACCATTCGACCGAATGGTTTTCCTTGCGTGGCGTGAGACGCGCCCAAGCTCTTGGTTTTGACGTTGCTCTTACGCTCCGTGTCTCCCGTTAGAAAAGGCCAGGAACATAGAGATGCGGCTTATGAGCCAGCAGCTCTTGTTATCGGTCCGTCAGGGGGCAGCGGTGCGATGAGCGACTTCGCCCTAAGGCGTTAGACGCTCACGCATGAGCCCGGATCACCATTCCTTCTCCCATGCCCCGTCCTCAGAGACTCCCCAATCCTCGAACCGATACTTGATGAGCCAATGGACATGCATCACTTCATATTCGAATATACCCTTGGATAGCTCCGAAACGACGAAACTGACCTCTCTATCGGCCACCACCCATGTCCCATATAGATATACGCTCTTGATCGGGACGCGCCATCAATTCAGAGAACACGGTCCGGACGAACGGATCTAATCCATCGAACGCATAGTCATTAAGTAGCCGCTCGTCCATCACGTCTCATTCCTTTCAGTTTTTATAGATTGATTCCCGATACTTATGTGATTCACGCCTCGTTCAAAGACTCTCAAGAAAAATGAAAATGTATACACGTATACAAATCTACAAGTATATATGTATACATTTTGAAACAATCAATTATGTACTTGCAACGTGTTCGTATTAAAGAAGACTGTCATCTGTTTCAATCGTTCCCCTTCTTTCACCTCACAAAGGATATCCATGCTCACCAACTCGAATGCCTCAGGGTCGATGTCCATCCGTTCAGGAAGTCTTCTAAGCAATACCTCTTTCATCTCTTCAATCGTTTGTTGGTCCAATGTGTGATTCATTTGAATCATCCTCTCCTGTTGATAGCTCAACGATACCTTGAATCTGACCACTCGACATCTCGGCTTATTTCATATAAGCCCTGGGCTTGTTTGAAACAAGCCCAGGGCTTACGTAGGAAAAACGACCATTTTCACCAAACAAGCACTCATTTTTCATTAATACAAACATCGCAAATACACATTTATGAAAAAACAGAGCAACGTGATTTCTTTATGCCTTTGACTTCTCACCAAATCATTTGTTTTCGCCACGCGAAAACATTCCTTTTCCCGGATCCGAATTCTGGATCCAGGTGAGAGCAGCGCGAGTCGCCGAACCCGTCAAAGAAAAACGTATGTTTTTCCTCCTTGCCCTTGCCGGACGGACCAGGACCGGTCCCCCGGCCCCGCTCCTTTCCATTCAACCCATGTAACCTCGCTGTTTCATGCTGACGTACGACTCGTCCACACCGAGGATGAGATGGTCGAGCACCGGGATGCCGATGAGGTCCCCCGCTTCATGTAACCGTTCGGAGACGAGGATGTCCTCCCGGCTCGGGGTCGGGTCACCGCTCGGATGCTGATGACAAACGATGAGGCACGAAGCGTTGTTCAAGATGGCGCATTTGAAGACTTCCCGTGGGTGCACGACGCTCGAGTTGACGCTCCCGACGTGCGCCCGGTGGACGCCGATGACCCGGTTCTTCGTGTTGAGCATAATGACAAGGAACACTTCACGGTCATCATCCCCGATGAATGATGCGCCGATTTGGCTGGCGCTTTCCGGAGAGTGGATGATGACGTGCTCGAGGGCGACCATTTCCTCGCGAACCTCTTGTTTGATACGGATGACCTCGATGATGGCGGATAGTTCCATGATAGTTTGTCCCCTTTCGGATAAGCTGTCCTCAGAACGAACACCGTTGTGCGTCCTGTTGACGGATTCGTTGCGAGCGTCGGGAGACGGTGCAAGGGCGACCGGAGGGAGAGCCTCAAAAAAAATGCGTAGAGCGCACATAGGACCTGGCTTCCGTAGCCAACGAGCGAAAAGCCTTGCTTTGAGCCTGAAGCGAAGGAAGACGGGCCGGAGGGCGCGTCATTTTTTTGACGTCCCTTGCACCGATGACCAGCGAGCTAGAGTACGGAAACAGGACGCACGGATCAACCAATCACGAAAAAGGCTGTTCAAAAAAAGAAGAAATGGGTATAAAACAGGAACGAACGTTCGTTTTTTTAAAGAGAGGGATTATGATGATAATGTATCGAGACCGAGGTGAGCTCAAATGGATCCCCTTCCTCACCCGAGGTCTTTCTTCCTTTTGTCATACATCAGCCCGTCTCTGTTCTCAAATCCGTTAATTCGCTATGACCAATATACTTATTGATCTAGTGATAGAGAACGGAATAATGACTGAATTAATATTTGGAAACTGCCTCCATCAACGTGAGCTCATTAACTCAGTCACGAGCGACGCCATCTTCAGTTCTCTCGCATAAAGTTTCCATGAACAAAATTGTAAGAATACCTCTCCCCTTCTGACTTAAATCTGAAGTCTCATCTTTCAAAGGTGCTCTTCAAAACACCAGTGGTCTCAAAAATCTCTTTTAATGTATCCCCCTCAAATTCAATCATTCAAATCACGTCCGATTTTTGATCGAAAAAATGCATTCATTGCAAAACTTAAAACGTATTACATTAACAAACTTTGTATAGATTTTAATAAGCAAAAGAGATATAATTTAAATGCGGAACGTAGTTCCGCATAGTGGAACTATTTAATTTTATTCTTGTACCATTGATTAAAAAGACAATATATCCGTCTTTTTTATTTCTAAAATATAATATTTTATAAAATTAAGTACTATTTGGGCTTTATCTTGGTTAAACAAGTTAACACATGAGATTTGAGTGCAAAAATGTTAATTAGTAAATCACTCTAAACTAAGGTGTTGTTAACTTTTTAATATATAGAATATCACAATAATTTAAGAGGAAAAGGAGAATTAGAATGGATAACTTTAATTGGAATTTCCCTACAGAATTAGTTTATGGCGAAGGTAGAATTTCTGAGATTGGTAAGATAGCTAAAATGCACGGGAAAAAAGCTATGATTGCTACATACGAGAAGGGAGGATTTTTAGATCCGATTATTGACAAAGTCGAATCTTCTTTAAACGAGGCAGGCGTTGAATTCATAACGTTTACCGGAATCGAACCCAACCCACGTGCCCAAACGATTGATAAAGCAATTGAAACTTTTAAAGCCGAGAATTGTGACCTAGTTATTGCGTTAGGCGGGGGAAGCGTAATCGATGGTTCAAAATATATTGCAGCAACTAGTTTTTCAGGTGGGAAATCGTGGGATTATGTAGTATTAGGTGATCGAGTCCCTAGAGAGTACACGGGTGCATACCCAATAATTTCAATCCCAACAATTTCAGCTTCTGGCTCTGAGTGTAATGCAGGTGGTGTTTTGACTAACTCAGAAACAAATGAGAAGAGTTTTTCTAGATCTCCGTATAGATATCCAAAAGTTGCTATAGTTGATCCAGCCTTGTTAACTTCTGTCCCATTATCAATCACAAAAGATAGTTGTGTTGATATATTTTCTCATTTAATTGAACATTATTTGTCGAGCCAAGCAGAATCAGAATTTGCAGATAGAGCAACTGAAGGCATGATTTTAACATTAAAAGAAAATTTTGATAAAGTAATTGAGAATCCTAATGATTTGGATGTAAGAGGTCAAATTGCTTTGTGTTCTATCTTTGGTTGGTCTGGTTTTCAAGCACTCGGTCGCTTAGGTTCTATCCCAATGCATTCAATTGAAATGCCTTTGAGCGCTATTTATGATTTACCACATGCAAGAGGTATGACTATTATTATTCCTCCTTATCTTGAATTAATGGCAGAAACTATGCCTTCAAGATGGGCCAAGCTAGCTAGAAGATGTTTCGATGTCGTTGAAGAGGATGATATTAAAGCAGCTAAGATGCTTTCTGTAAAAGTAGTCGAATGGCTAAAATCCACTGGTTCGTATCTAACACTTGCTGACGTCAATATTCCTGCTGATCAATTTGAAAAAATGGCTGATGACGTAGTAAGAATGTTCCCAGGAAGCGAACCGAACACTACGACAGGACCAAGACCTATTACTAAGCAAGAGATCATTAAAATTTATGAAATGAGTTAACTACTGTTAAGTCATTTCATAAAAAAGACAGTTGGAACTTACACTTTAAATGGTTCACCAAAATTTTCTTCAATCATTTGAAGAGTTCTGTAAAACTTTACGCTATCCAAAATACAAAAGATAAAGTGCGATCGTCCCGATATCAATTGGAACGATTGCACTTTTACATTATGATAAAGCACACATTTGACGAGGTGCTTTAATACAATCAAACGGCTCGGGCCCTTTTAAGTTAAGGATCCAAGCCGTTTGATTTAGTTCTAGACATATTTGTCTTCAATTCATTTACTAAGTTCGTCTCTTGCTTCACGTACTTTTTCAACATACTGTTCAGCATATTCGGTGACCAACTCATAGTTGTCAGTTTCCGCTGGTGTAACTAGATTTCCCCCTACCCCAACAGCTATCGATCCGTTTTTGATCCATTCTTTTACATTCTCTAAATTCACTCCTCCTGTAGGCATTATATTTACTTGAGGAAGCGGTGCTTTCACAGCTTTAATGAAGTCAGGACCGAAATTGTTTCCAGGGAATAATTTAACGATATCTACACCCGCTTCGAGAGCGCACTTCATTTCCGTCACCGTCATACATCCAGGCATATATGGAATTTGATACACATTGCACAGTCTTGCAGTATCTTTATCAAAACACGGACCTACTATAAATTGTGCGCCTGCAAGGATAGCGATTCTAGCTGTAGCTGAATCGAGAACTGTTCCGGCCCCAATGACAACACTGGCATCATCTTTATACTTGTTATGCAGTTCCATGATGACAGTTTCTGCATTTTCAATGGTAAAGGTAACCTCGATACTCTTGATTCCACCTGCTATACAGGCATCTGAAATTTTAATGGCTTTCTCTCTAGAATCTGCTCTTACAACTGCCACGACGCCACAATCAATAATATTATTCAAAACTTTTAATTTTTTCATTACTTTCCCCTCACTTTTAATGTGATTACAATATTTATATATTAAGTTTTACAAAACGAAGTTCTCATCGTATCATTTAATAAAATATAAAATTTAAAGAGGTTAAAACTATGTCGAACGTTCAATCATTAGAACGAGCTCTTACTATCTTAAACAAACTATCAGAGTACCCTGAGGGTCTCAAAATTTCTCAATTGACTGAGCATCTAGACCTATCGAAAAGTACGATTCACAGATTATTAACAACGTTATCTAGTATGAACTACATTACAAAAAACCCTGAGACAAGCCAATATAAACTCGGGATGCAAATTCTTTTCTTATCAAGGAACATTTTGAATAATAACGAAATCATTAATGCCGCAAAACCCTTCATACAGAAATTGTCTAAAAGCATAAACGAAACCGTCCATTTGTGTATCGAAGATCGGGGCGAAGTCATTTACATTGATAAAATCGAAAGTAATCAAATCATTCGTATGTTTTCTCGAATTGGAAGCCGTGGTCCGATGTATTGTACCGCAGTCGGAAAAGTTCTTCTTTCTGGAATGGAAACTGATCTTTTCGAGGAAAATATCGAAAAAATAAATTTTATTCCTCGGACACCCAATACAATCACGACAGCACAAGCTTTGCGTGATGAAATCACGAAAGTCAAAAATCAAAAATATGCACTCGACAATATTGAGAACGAGGAAGGAATTCGATGTATTGCTGCCCCTATCTATAATTTCAAAGGCGAAATAGTTGCTAGCTTTAGTGTGTCAGGACCGAGTAATCGCATCACGATGGAAGTTATAAATTCTACACTGATTACTGAAATGAAAAAAACAAGCCTCGAAATTTCAAGAAATTTAGGCTATACGGAGTCTTGATAGATACTTCTCATTAAGAGAAAATAAAGGGGGCCGTCTAAAAAAGTCCCCCTTTATTAATCAATAATGAAGATTACTAAACAGATGGGTTAATCATTTGTGAGCTTATAAACTTTTGTAATTCATGACGGTCAGGCAACCCTTCGTTATCTCCAGAAGACGTGACTACCAATGCTCCAATCGCGGTCCCGCGGAGTACTGCATCTTCTAGTGGTAAATTCTCTAAAATACCACTCACTACACCAACGGCAAATCCGTCACCTGCCCCAACAGTATCAACTACTTGCTCGACAGCAAAACCACTTGTGAAAAATTGAGCTCCTTCAGTACTAGTGAATGCACCCTTTTCGCCCAATTTAACGACTACTGTTTCCACACCTAGATTATGATAAAATACCACGATGTCTTGAAGATCTTCACTTCCTGTTAGAATCTCTCCTTCTGCCACACCGGGAAAAACGATATCTGCTAACGAAGCAAGTTCATTAATCACTTGCACCATTTCACTTTCTTCATTCCATAGTCCGGGGCGTAAGTTTGGATCAAATGAAATTCGAACTTTTCTCTTTCTTGCCTCATTCATTAATTTGAAAACCATATTTCTACATCCTCTAGACAACGCTGGGGGGATGCCCGTAACGTGAACGTGTTCAACACCATCCCAATCAATTTTCTCAATTGTATCTACGTCCATTGTTGATGCAGCAGAGTTTTTTCGTGCAGAAAACACTTCAGGATCAAGTTTTTCAACTTTCTGTTTCCATTGCATGCCAGTTAAATGATTTTCTTCATAAGTGACATAACTAATATCAATAGAGTTTTCCACTAAAAAATTCTCAATGGTCTTCCCGAATGGATCTTTCCCTAATTTTGTGATATAGGTGGTTTGGTGTCCTAAACGAGACATACCAATCGAAAAATTAATTTCGGCTCCAGCTACAGAACGTTCAAATTGAGTCACGTTTTCTAGAGGACCTTCTTCTTGAGCAATAAATAGAGCCATCGGCTCGCCTATGGTGATTATTTTACTCATATATGTTTCTCCTTTACAAAAGACATTTTTTGATTTGAATTTAGCTAAATGCCTCAATTATAAAACTTCTTGAAGGTCTTTCTCAATATTATTATTTTTATCATTATTTCTATCTTTATTTTTCATGTATTTTGCCCAATAGGCTGTCAGAATAGGTACTAAAATCGAAGTCACAATAACTGATGCAGCTACTAAAGCAGTGGCTGATTGGGCGACAGGTAGAAATTCCGGCTTCATTGTCGCAATGATCATAGGGTTCGCAACAGCTGCTCCTGCTGTACTTGAAGCAGCAAGACCTGCTGTCCCATTTCCCCCACCAATAAATTTATCGGCTAGAATCAATGGAATACCGGTCACGATGATTACCAACACTCCCAAAATAACTCCTCCGAGGCCAGTTTCAAGAATTACTTTCAAATCAATTGCGTTACCTAATGCGAATCCGAAGAAAGGAATCATCACATGTGAAGCTCTACTAAAGAAATCTCGCAAATCACTATCTAAATTCCCAAGTAAAAATCCTAACAGGAATGGTAACACTGCACCTACAAAAACATGTGGTTCAAAAGCTGCCAAACCAGTTGATCCAAGTATAAGCATAGTAACCAAAGGGCCTGATTCAATCGACATCAATACGAACGCGCCAGCTTCTTCTTTAGTACCGTATTGTTGCATAATTGAAGCATACAAACCACCATTTGTCATGTCCATCGCTGCAATCAAGGCCAGTACGGAGAATCCTGCAAAAATACCTGTTTGAATTCCATCTACAGGAATATATGCTGAAGCAATAATCGCAACTATCCACGCAACCGCAATTTTTGTTAAAACGAGTGTCCCTGATTTTCTTAATACCGTTCCTGTCGCCTTGATATTAATGCCCGTACCCATACAGAAAAACCATACTGCTAAAATCGGCACAGTTCCCGTCATTAGTCCATTCGTGAATGATCCAAAGTACTCGCCTGAAGTTGGTGCAAACGTATGGATAATCGCTCCCAGAAACAGCGGGACTAACATTAATCCTCCCGGGATTTTTTGGATTGTTTTCATGATTTTCATTTCTACACACCTTTCTTTTTGAGTGAAAACTGGAGGTATCATTGATAGAAATTGTTAATGTTAACGCTTTCAAAAAAATCAATTACGAACTTTTAATACAACCTTCCGAACCTTTTGTGGATGCTGAGAAACTACACCTGTCATATGTGAATCTTCAGGGAAACAAATCATTACATCACCTGGTTTTAAAATAATCATGGAATTCATATCACCTTCAAAAAAGGTGGCATCTTTTTCAGAATCATATGCTTTTGTCACTTTTTGAGATTCAATATGATCATATCCTATCTTCTCTTCACCCTCTAAAATGAAATGGATATCACAATATTTCTTGTGAGCCTCCCAAAAGCATTCTGTCGCTTCCTTCGTTTGATATTCATTTAAGAAAAAGAAAGAATCGTCTTCTAACTCATGCCGTCCCGGAGAATACTCAGAAAAATCAATTTCCTTTAAAACAGATAGTACTTTTTGTACTCTCTCACCTAACATTTCATTTGATTTCAAATCTGTCAATTTACCTGTAATCATCTCGACACGTCCTTTGCTCTATTAATTTTTGAGTCGCTCAATTTTTATTTCATTTCCTTCAAATCGACTGAAATCGCATCACTAATGTCCTTATTATCGCCTGCCATTCCCCAAACAAATGCGTAGTTGCTAGTTGCTGAGCCACAGTGAATTGACCATGGAGGTGAAATTACGGCTTGTTCATTTTTCATAATCAAATGTCTAGTCTCAAGCGGATCTCCCATAAAATGAAATAGACGGGCATTATCATCTAAATCGATATACAGATATACTTCTGTTCTTCGATCATGTGTATGAGTGGGAACAGAATTCCAAACACTTCCTGCATCTAATTGAGTCATTCCCATGACAATTTGACAGCTTTGAATACCTTCCGCATGAATAAATCGACGAATGACTCGTTTATTCGCATTCTCTGCGCTTCCTAATCGATCACCTTTGATTGCACTAAACGACACGTGTTGGACTGGAAACTCTTTATGTGCGGGAGCTGAGAATACATAATATTTCGCAGGATTTTCAGATGATTCGCTCTCAAATGACAATTTTTTCTTCCCTAGTCCAACATATAAGCAATCTTTGTTTTCCATATCGTAAAAATCATCATCGACGGTAACTTTTCCTTTGCCACCTACGTTAAAAATCCCTACTTCTCTTCTTTCAAGAAAATACGTAGCTTTGATGTGCTCATCACCTTTTAGAGAAAGTGGTTTATTCTCAGGAGTAATACCACCTACTATGATTCGATCTTCCATTGAATAAACTAGTTTGATTTCTCCTGAAACAAATAAGTCTTCTACTAAATAATTGCTTCGCAATTCTTCTGTGCTAAATTTGGTCGCCTGCGTTGGATGCGTTGAATATCTAGTTTCCATGCTGGTTACATCTCCCTTTTATATAGTTTATGGCTACTTCTCCAAAAAAGAATGCGGTTACATTTAGTAAGAAAAAAATAATAGAATCACAACTTTTTTATCCCACAATGCGGAACAGCGTTCTATAATATGATTATATGCCACGTTTCTAAAAAAAACCACGAAAATATTGTCAAAAAAACGAACGATTTTTATTATCGATGAAATCTAAAATAAAAGAGGGTCCGACCACCAAAAAAACGGTAGCTAGACCCTCCTTTTATTAAAAAGCTTTAAAATTGGTTAGTTATATTCCAGCCTCTTTGATTAATTCATACTTCGCTTACGCATCAACAGAAGAGCATTCAATGTTACAAGCACTGCGGCTCCCGTATCACTCAAGACGGCCATCCAGAGCGTCAACCATCCAGGAAATACAAGAAGCATGGCAATCACTTTAACCACAATAGAGAACGTGATGTTTTGCTTGATGATCCGCATCGTCGCCTTGCTCAGATCAATCGTGTACGGTAATTTTTCAAGGTTGTCCGCCATCAGGACAACATCGGCCGTTTCTAACGCAGTGTCTGTTCCTGCCCCTCCCATCGCGATACTCAGGTCAGATGTGACGAATGCGGGGGCATCATTGATTCCGTCACCGACCATGGCCACTCGAAAACCATTCGATTTTAATTTTTTGACCGCATCAACCTTTTCCTCAGGAAGCAATCCTGCATGAACCTCATCAATCACTAGATGTTCCGCTACGTGAGCGGCTGCACCCGGACTGTCCCCGGTCAACATCACAAGTCGTTGGATTCCACTTTTTTCTTTAAGTTGGCGCAAGGCGATTTGGCTCTCCTCGCGAACCTCGTCTCTGAGTAAGAACATGCCTAAGATGCCTTCATCATTCCCAACCAAGACTAAGGTGTTTCCCCCGTCCTCGGCGCTATTTACATCAATTCGTACTGACGTCAGGTCATAGTCCATCTTTTCAAACCACTTAACGCTCCCAACAAAGTACTTGTCACCCTGGTACTCGCCAATAATCCCATTCCCAACCTCGTTCCGATTCGTCTCGAATGGAAGTGGTGTGATGGACTCATTCTCCGCATACTCAACGATTGCCTTGGCGAGTGGATGATTCGATTGATTTTCCATTGAATAGGCAATCTGCAAGACATGATTCCGATCATTTGCTAACGATATAAATTTTTGTACGGATGGTTTTCCTCTCGTCAACGTGCCCGTCTTATCGAATGCGATGGCCTGGAGACCAGCCGCCTTCTCAAGGTAAACCCCACCTTTGAGCAATACCCCATTTCTTGCCGCATTCCCGATTGCGGTGACAATCGCAACCGGTGTCGAGATGACAAGCGCGCAAGGACAAGCAATGACAATCAATTCCAATCCTTTATAAAACCATTCTCCCCACGTACCCAATTGAAGTAGTGGCGGGATCACCATTAAGATCAATGCTAGCACGAAGACGATTGGCGTATAGACTTTCGAGAAGCGATCGATGAACTCCTCGCTTGGCGCTTTCCTGTCCTGTGCTTCTTCCACCATCGATATGATCGTCGATAGCGTCGTATCCTTGTATGATTTGTCTACGAAAACCTCGAGCGCACCGTCAATGTTCATCGTCCCAGCAAACACTTTTTCACCTGCCCATTTGTCGACAGGAACGGACTCGCCTGTGATCGGGGCTTGATTGACACTCGACTGACCCGTCACGACCGTCCCATCAAGCGCGAACTGATCTCCCGGTCGGACCAAGATGCGTTCACCCACTTGAACGGATTCGACTGATTTCAAGACTGGACCTCCGTCGGTCAAAACAGTCGCCTCTTTCGGGGCAAGTTGAACGAGCTGTTTGATCGAATCTCGTGTCTTATCCAAGGAGCGCGCCTGAAGAAGGTTTCCAATCGCGAATAAGAATACGACCGTCGCGCCTTCTAACCATTCACCAATCAAAGCGGCTCCAATCGCTGCGACACTCATCAGTACGTTCATGTCCAAAGATTTCGCGCGGACCGCAAAGATTGCACTCCTGAACGCCTTGCCACCACTCAGAGCCAAAGCAACGGCGTACAACACATTGATGAATAGCTCGTTTGCGCCTAGGTATTGTGAAATCATCCCTGACCCGATGAGTAGCCCGGCAATCAGCAAAAGATGGCCCGTGGTCGATTTCTTGGTTACCGTGTTCGGCTCATCTTTCAGGTGTCCATCAAACCCGATTTTCCGCAACTCCGTCTGAACCTTGCCCAGACCCAAGTCATGATTGATTTCCATCTCCCCACGAGAGAAGTGAACGGAGATGTCATGTACGTCTATCAACCCGCTGAAATGTTTCTCGATTGTCGCCGCGCAACTACTACAATCCATACCTGTGACGATATACGTGTCTTTTTGATCATCCTCGGTAGGTAAGATCAGATTGAATCCATGGTTGCTCACTGCCGACTTTAATTTTCTCAAATCAGGTTCGATAGAGCTTTCAATCTTCAAGCTAGCTGTTCCATAACTGACAGAAACGTCTTCGTAATGAGGCTGTAAGGAAAGGATGCCTTTTTGCAGTGTGACCGCACAGGACGGGCAGTCCATCCCCTCTACCCGATAGACATAGGTCGAATCAGATGCCGAAACGACTTCTCGAGGCACTTCATCGTTTTGCATAGGGGTAGAACAACATCCCACTTTTTCGCCTGATTGTTTCACGTCATCTGCAGGAGAACCGCAACACGTCGATGGATTGTCATGACTTATTGTCTCTAGCTGGTTTGAAGTCTCATTCGACTTACAACACGAGTCGCTCATGATGTCACACCTCCCCCATATGATGTTCGCAACAGGCAGGTTCGTTTCCAACTTCAATCGTCAATTTTTCGAAGAGCTGAAGCAGCTCACGTACAGTTTCATTTCGTAGCGAGTAATAAACATACTTGCCTTGGACACGTTTTATAATCAAACCGCATCCTCTCAAACACGCAAGATGTTGTGAAACATTAGACTGGTTCCCTTCAACCGTCTCAACGATTTGCGTAACGGTCTTTTCACCGTCCCGAATCGTTTCAAGAATTTGCAATCTTGTTTTATTTGAAAATCCATGTATGACACGAGCCTTCAATTCAAAATCCTCGAGAACAGATTTCATAAAGTTTTGCCTCTCCTTCATTTTTATATTAGTGAAATCTAATATGACAATACTTATATATTAGTATTTCCGAATATGTAAGTCAAAGTTAGTTTTCAAATCTATCTCATTTAGGAGTTGAGACATGAAGTATCTCATTAGTACATATATCTTGCTTACAATGTTTTTAGCTGGAACTATCGGCGTTTCAGCCCATACAACACTTGAAAGCTCTACACCCGCAAATGAATCAATCGTCGAACCTCTGGATCGCCTAGTTCTTCATTTTAGCACCGAGATAGAGGCTGGAAAAGCAATCAAAGTGACCAACACCTCGACAAATCAAGATTTCGAAGGCCGCCTCAGTTACTCAGATGACCAGATGGTGCTCCAACTGAACTCAATTTTGACTTCCGGAGAATATCAAGTGGTCTGGAATATCATCGGCTTTGATGGACACCCCGTTGAAGGGGTCTATACATTTGTCGTCAAAGAAGCTGAAAAGACTGAAGATAGCTTACAAAATCAAATCGGAAGTCCCGAAGAAAAAGGTGAAAGACAGCCAATTCAAACAGAAGAGGTTCAAAACAGTTCGCTATCCACTTCTGACAGTCCAGTAGTGTGGAAAATTGCAATGGTTCTGGTTCTAATCCTTCTATCCTCATACTTTAAATCCCGAATTTGAAGAAAATTTGAATGGCGTTTGGAACTTAGTGTTAGCATGCCAAAGCTGTAACCGAGGAGATAATGGAAAATTTGCACGCATCCCTTCTCTTGAATATTTAGAGCGGCTTCATCGAAGAAACGAATTTTTCATCGAAAGTCATTACCCCCTACGCGAAACCTTACTTAATCAAACCGGTGCTTCTACTGACGCGCGCATTAAATATTTACAAACGATGTATAACTTAAGTGTATCTTTATCAGGTGGAATACGTTGGAAACCTGTTTTCGAATTACCAGCTTCTTTTTAAACGAATTAATGGTGATTTTCGATCAAGATCTAGTGCATAAATAAGACGTAACTCTGATTACTAATCGTATTGTTGATTGGAGTGTACCAACGGTTATCGCCAAATCCAAAGATCAATATGAATGACACCACTTCCTCCGTGTCACGTGGATTGGTTTAAATACAACGTGATAACGCGATATTGAGACATAACATACGTTACGCCGGGCAAAATGTAGTAGTCCCGATCATTAATCGAATAGGAAATGGGCCAATCGATGAGTTCTCGATAGATGAATTGCTTCATCTCATATATCGAGAACTCATTGCCGATCCATTGTTTAAATCGCTCGACGGCGTGCTTGGATAAAGTGATTGACTGTTTCATAATCCGTAAAACCTCCTTGGTGATGATGACGTAGTTGTCTGCGATACAACGTGAAAATTGGTCGATTATGTGCGATATACCACTGAATCAATGACTCAACAAACGCAATTGCGTTTCGATTCGTTTGTGGTGACTCGAGCAACACTTCGTAATCTGGGATGAATAGAACTGTTTGCGGAAGCGTAGAAGTAGGTTGTTCAAGGTATTGAACAACCACTTGAAAGACCGTTTCGTAGTCAACAGGAGGAGCGTTATCGACAAGAGACTGCAGATAAGACTTGTATTGAACAAACATCTGATGAACCACCGCAGTCGAAAAATAGTTAAAAATCGTCTGATCCTGATTCAAGTAATCTCGGAACAAATGAGTAAACTGTGTTTTAGTTACCGAACTGTTCGATGGGCAAACATGACGGATCGCCTCGTTCATATAGTGTCCGACGTAATTTGGGCGTACCGTTAAGGCGCGATCAATCCATTGATGATACGTAAAATGGCGATTTGTAGGCTGTAATTGAAGCGTCGTACGACGACGTGTAAGCACGTAGACTGCTTGTGGATAGAATTGTTCTAATGCGTCGTGCATAGATCGTGTGATTTGTGTAGACGTTTCAGATAGTTGATTCATAAGATTAGCTCCTTTGGTTTTTAATTTCAGTCACGCGTGGCGGTAGCCGCACCCATCACTTCATTCGAAGACGGTGTCATAAAGCCGATGTGCGAAAAACAATAGTTAGTGGGACTGTGCGACCTAACGAATCAGCATCGAAAGAAGTATTCATAAAATTTCAGGCTAACCCGGCGGCAGCCGGCAGAAGGTCAATAAATCGTGGACGATGTCTCAATACTGATCTGCGAAAAAGAGCTCGCTCTATTCATCGGGCAGCTTGTCTGCCCATCTTTTAAACGCACAAAAAAGGAAAGGATGCCTGCGGTATTACCACACGTTCCTTTCCTTGATACGTTGTGAACAATTCTGATACTGCCCTATTTCTTCTGACCATACATAGATGTGTCGATGTAAGTGGGAGCCACATACCTGACAAGATGTCGTCTCATTCGTCGTTTTTTGTTCTAATCGAATTTGATGAAGAGATTCTTTTAAATTCCCTCCAAACGCAATCAGTCGTCTCTTAAATAAGGCCTTCTCAAATGAATCAAACACCTGGTGCTTCATGATGCTGTTTAAATCGGATACTTTCATTGGATACTTACAGACTTCTAAAATCGCTCGTGTTAATGCGTCTTTTGTATCTGACTTGTGAGAACGAACACGTCGAACGTCTACCACTGGATCGTATGAAACACCTAAACTTTCTTTCCACAGACGCATCCAAACCGATTGTGACAAATAGTATTTCCCTGAAAAATAAGATGGGGGTACATTGATTAATACATGAAAATGCGGATGAAAAGTCTGTTCCTTTTCATTGTATGTAACTTCCAGTGCTCGAAACCACCCTTTTACAACAGAGCGAAATGCTTTGCGCTGCGAAAATCGTTGCCAGCTTTTCATCATTAAATCAATTTGACTAGCTAACTTATCATGATCACAATTTCGAATCGTCAAAGTTAAGAAAATCCAATTCTCATGTCGAACCTTATGTACATGTAACCACTCAATGGCTTGACCCAATTCTTGACCAATTATATGAGAACGATGAACAGTACACGTCGGACAATATCGATTCTTACAATATTGAATACTTGTTTTCTTTTGATCGACATGTTCCTCACACTGGTGCTCTAAGACAATTCGACTACACTGCCGAATAGATTCAGCTGCATGCTGCTTTCCAATCAATTCGTACTCCTGACTTAACGTTCGTTTAATCGGATCGAATTGATGTAAGGCTTTATATTTTTTATCTTTCAACAAGCTAAGCACCTATACCATACATTATTTAACTATATTATCAGTTATTGAAAGGGGATGATTATCATTTTACAAGAAGAGGAAATGAGTTATTCATGCGATATACTTTTAAATGAATGAAAGAAGTATGGAGGGAACGAACATGAGCGTAGGATGGAACGGAAGCATTCCGGAGTTTTTACAGCTAGATCAACATCAATTTTTAGAAGCTTTACATCAGTCGATTCCAGACGCTTCAGATAGCCAACATCGGGCTTGGATTGATACATATGAAAAATTACAACTTGTTTTCCGAACAACCCCTCATCTGAACGCATATCTCCTCTTTGAATATCAGATTTTAAGAGGTGGAGGTCGCCGTCCGGATGTTTTATTACTCGTCAACAATCAGTTATTTGTGATTGAGTGTAAAAGCTACAATTCATGTAGCCCAGGCGATGTAGAAAATCTGCAAACCTCTTTATATGTCCGAGATCTAGAACAATACCATTCAGCAGTACAAAATAAAGAAATCGAGGTTCATGGTATTTTACTCTTTACAAATTGCCGAGATGAACGCTTGATATTAGATAATAAATATAAGATTTATCTCGCATCGATGCATGGGTTTAAGCGAATTATCAACAAAGTATTAATACGAAATGATTCCCCCGCTCTATGTGTCGAAGAGTTTTTAGAGGGTACTTATCAACCCGCTCCATCAATTATCGAAGCGGCACAAATCATTATGAAGCAGGAACCGCTTCCACGTGTTCGAGCTCTTGATAGTAGCAATTTTGAACATGTATACAGATCTGTACAATCCATTATTGAACAAGCAAAATCACATAATGAGCATCATCTTGTCTTGATTACCGGAGAACCCGGTGCAGGTAAAACATACTTAGGTCTACGAATCGCACATGATCACCCTGAAGCCATTTATCTATCTGGAAATGGACCACTTGTAGACGTACTTCAACATACACTTCAAAATCGTACATTTGTGCAAAGTCTATATAACTACAAAATGGATTACTTAAAACGCCAATCGACTCCACACGAACAAATTATCATTTTTGATGAAGCACAACGCGCATGGGATACGAATAAAGTAAATCAGTCGTTAGTAAATAAGAATATACCTATTCCTAACCTGAGTGAGCCCGACATTGTCATGAATATTGCGACCGAACGCAAAAATTGGAGTGTCACGATTGGCTTAGTCGGTGAAGGGCAAGAAATATATTCTGGAGAAGAGGGAGGCCATCCTTTATGGAATGAGGCGTTGATTGATAAACATGTGATCGTACACGGTAAACAGGATGCTGCACTCTTTACGCATGCTACTTGTGTCCAATCATCTGAAATGCTGCACTTAGACACTTCCTTACGATCACATGCAGCACTCGAATATAGTCGCTTTGTTAAAAGTATCATTGATGCAGATTTTCAAACCGCTGCTACAATCGGACAACACTTAGACACGTCACGCTTCCATCTCCGCATTACGCAAAATCTTGACATAGCAAAAATGGTTGCTCGAGATCTGTATACAGATGATACCAAAACGATTGGTGTTGTTTGCGCAGGTGGAGCAGATCATCAAAAAGAAATTAAAGTAATACCTCGTAATGATCGATACGAGAGTCCTTCAAAAATTGCGCAATTTTTTAACGTACCTACTTCTCCTTTCTATTGTAGAACGTTAAATTACGCAATCACTGAGTTTCAGTCGCAAGGACTAGAGCTCGATTTCGCGATATTGCAGTGGGACAATGACTTCTATGTAAAAGATGGCCAATGGGTCGGAACTCATTTTCAACGAAACGTTGAGGACCCGCTCCAGATCAAACGAAATGCATATCGCGTCAATTTAACTAGAGGGCGTGATGGTCTTATTATCTATATCCCTAATAAGACAGAACTCGAGGAAACCTGGTATACATTTAAGGACATCTTACGCATTCCAGAATTATAAAAAAAGAATGTCGCTACATCATGTAGCAACATTCTTTTTTGTATACAACACAATAGAGTTCAAATGTAAACATTTCGACGTCGAAATGTTTACACCCTAAGATAAAAACGTTTGGATAAACGATATTAAGCTTTGTTCGATATCTTCACACTGAACAAACACAATTCTTACTTGAATCCCATCATCACTCGTAAATACGATATCTTCATCAACATGGAATCCGTCATGCAAAGGATACATTAAAAAGATTTCGTTTGTGCCGTATTTCTTTCCATAAGCATACATCTGATACATGTCTGCCTGTGATATGCCATAGTTGCGACTTGGTAGATTTTCGAGTACTTTCCACTTCGTGTCTATAATCATAATTTGTTGTGTGACGCTATGACGAAGCACAATATCTGGCCGTAAAGCGAATTTTTTCTCGAATAAATGATAACTACGATCCTGCAATGATACGTTCCAATTTGAATCATGCAATAAATGCTTCAAGGATTTCCCTACGTAGTTTTCGAATAATCGTTCCATTGGATATAACAAAGAATTCATCGCAATATCCCCGGAGAAACTTGTAAAACTCTGCTTATTTAAAAACACGTTAGCCCAATTTAAAGCATTTTCGTAATGAATCATATTTCGACCTAACTGAACCAGTGAAAAATCGTGTTCTATAGAGGATGATGTTTCAACGGCATCCATGTGATAAAGTAACTGTTTAATATCTTTTCGATTTAACTCATTTGCAGATATTTTGTTTAAGTATACAAGCGTAGTCTTTAGCAAGCGATTCTCCGCTCGATTCAGGCCAAACTCATCATATGACACATAAAATCGCTCTCGATGCGTTAGGTTATGGCGAATCTGTTTCGAGAAATTCATTTTACCTTTATAAACCGTTAAGTTATCTTCAACAGGATAATAACTAGATTGTAACCCTTTACGAATAATGATCTGCATTTCTCGAATATATAATCTAATGAACACTTCAAACAGAGGCATAGCTTCAATACTCAAACTAGCCACATTAAATGATTTACTTGGAAAGTCCCCAAGTGTCTTTAGCATTTTTAACAATACTGTTTTTGATTCTGATTTCGTTACCCCGTGAATTTTAGGGAGGATTTGAATTTGTTGATGCTGATTAATTTGTAAGACACCTACGTAATTTTTCGCTCGAATTACTTTCCCAACACCACGCTTAGCGGAAAGTGACAAAAAGTCAATCGCTGCTGAGTCTCCAGATATGACATTCATCTGGAGAACAATTTGCTCTAGTTGATCGAATGATTTTTGATCAATCCCATTAGGACCGGTACCAACCGCTAAAGTATCATGCTCTAACACTTCAATGACTTTAGCTTTTACCATTATTCATAAATCTCTCGATAGCTTGCTGGATTAGAAAAGGCCGATCGTTGCAATGTATATTGCTTCTCCAGTAAGTCAATTTCTGGATTGCCTTTAAAAACATATTGAACGTTTACGTCAGACTCTCGAATAAATTTGAGAGAATCTTCTTTTGCATTATCCCCTAGAACCATTTGAATCTTACTATAATCCTCATAGAAGTATTCTTGTAGCAATGGAATGATTGAATTGATAAAAATACTACTCAACGCTTCAAGTGTCGGATTACTCTTGAGTGATACAAAGTATGCATGTCCTAACATATGCTCACGGTCATATAGCACTTCGATTCGTTGATTCATCGCTCTCAACATGTCTTCTACACGAATTGAGTCGACGATTACTCCGGCTAAGACATTCTCATCTGGCATCATTTCAATGAACTGAAACCTTCTTCTCAGTGCAGTGTCCATCAATGCAATGGATCGATCCGCGGTATTCATCGTTCCTAAAATGTATATGTTATCGGGAACTCCAAATTCAGTTTTTGAATAAGGGAGTTGGACTTTCATTTCTTCATCCGCCCCGATACGTTTCGAAGGTTCAATGAGTGTGATTAGTTCGCCTAAAATTTTTGAAATGTTTCCTCGGTTAATTTCATCAATAATGAAAACATAGGGTTCCCTATTTTTTGATGTGACCAGCCCTTGTTGTGGTATATGTGGCTGTAAAATAGTTTGTATATCTTGCAACGTTAATCGATTTAATTTGTATACAGTTTTTTGAACCAGGACC
The DNA here is from genome assembly GCF_018617775.1 of Exiguobacterium sp. ERU653. Classification (NCBI taxonomy): domain Bacteria; kingdom Bacillati; phylum Bacillota; class Bacilli; order Caryophanales; genus Exiguobacterium; species Exiguobacterium sp. ERU653. The sequence goes on along the minus strand of NZ_JACSKV010000005.1, from coordinate 9,425 downwards.
TTTCCGCCGTTTAAATCTAATATGTTTTCATGTATATCTTTAGCGAGCCACTTTACTTTTCTACTACGTTTATAATGAGTAATTTCAAGATTGTTCTTATCTTTTACATAATCCTCTTTAGAGTCTAACCATTCAGGCGCACCTATAATGACTCCGATCGCATCAATGTGTTTTTGATCACTTAAGGATAAAACAATATCCCCTTCCTCCATTTCATTTTGAAAGTTATTTAGAATATCTTTTACAGTTCCTTCTGGTTCTTTTGTTCCGCCTAATAGGTTTTCTCCAAAGTGATCCCATCCAATTCGGATTCGATTATTCTCAAAACAATCACGTTTTAATTCACTCACACCACTTCCACCGAGAGAGACTTTCCAAATCTGTGCATTTCGTTTAATTCCATAGGACGTTAAAAAATCCCCAGGTTCACTAGCAGTTTCACAAAAATCTTTGAAAATTCCTGGCTGAATTTGATACTCAATTTGAATCTGTTCACTATCTAGAGTTGGTTTGATCCCCTCTATAAATTCTTCGTATCCATATGATTGATGGAAAGTTGTAAACGCGATCCTGTTTTTAACTTTGTAGCTATTGTATCGCTTCAATACGTCATCATAAGACTCACTTTGAAGAGCTTCTAACGAGACATGTTCAATAATACTTACTGCATATAAAACGGTATGATACGTTTTACCGGTTCCAGGCGGTCCATACAGAATAATATTTTTATCGTACATCGACTGACTCTCCTTAGTGTTTCCGATTTTTAACGATTGTTGGTCAGAAGGGGGAGTATCTTTAATAATGTAGTCATAGCATTGTTTCAGTATTTCAAAAGCCTTTGATAGCTCTTCAAAAATGTTTTCATTTGAATATTCACGTTCTTCGATCTCGGACGAAGACAGCATGTACACGAGCTGTACTTTCTTATACTCTTTTGAGTTTATTTTAGTTCGAATTTCTTCTGCAGTTTCATCACTGTTCATGAAGCCTAACGTTTGATCAGTTGATATGACATATGAGTAATGTGTGTCTTCTGGAAGTGGATAATCTAGTAAACGGTGATGTCTTTCTCTATCTTCCTCGGTTACCCCTTCTTGTTTTAACTCAATTGATAACCTGAACTGTACCTGTCCCTGAACTTTTTCAGCAAATATTGAAAGACTAGTTGGAATATGTACATGACCTTCTTGTTTTAATTGTGCCCATAGATAAGAACGAATCGCCGTATTCGAACCATCTAACCATTTAGATTTTGAAGGGGGAATTAAATCATACATACTCGCAAATGCTTTTGATAATTTATGTAATTCATCAGCGGCTCTCCCACCGCTCTTTTTCCGTTCTATCATTTCATCTTTAGTTTCTAATGGTACTCGATCTGGACTTGTATATTTCTCGCCTGCGTACTTAGATAAGTGCGTTAGAATCGCATTAAAATTAATCTCAGAGTTCATTCTCGTATGGTTCCACCTTTTTCATTTATTTGACCTTACTCATTCACTTCATTTGATTCTATTTGACGAAGTCTTTGTTCAATTTTGAATTCAAATTCATTTAGTGTTCGATCTACAATTCTATTTGCTGCATTTTCAACTTTGTCGAGATTTGGGATAGGGAAATCAAATCCTATAATTTGATCTCGCGATAAATCATTCCATCCCCCAATATAAGCTGTTACTTCTGCTCTTCGCATCATCTTATTTAATAAGTCATAAAATATGTTCGTCTCCGCTGCAACAAAGTACCTACCATCATTAATGGTTAAGAAAGGCTTCCCGGCCTTTGATTTTCCGTAACGAATATTTTTCACTGTGACCTCTTTTTTAATCACAGCATTATGCGCTTGGCACATGAGATAATGTGCACCTTCTAACACTTTCTGATTATTCATTCCGATCTCGGGTTGATCGAGTAGCTCTTTTCTCAATGCTTGAACAGCTCGCTTTTTTAAATGGAGCTCAGGTAAAACACTCTCTTCTTGTATAAGCTGTATATGTAAGTCTTGTTTATATGTATTAAATAAATACTTCAGTACATTTGATTCACTTTCTCGTCAAAGAAACCGGGTAAATAATAATCGTGAAGTTTAAATTCGACATGGGTTGTACTGAATTGTTTTGGAACTAGCTCCATGAACGGGATTTGATGCTCAATAAAATAGGCTCGCTTTTCAGGTTCAATTTGATGACTTACGAATATCTCAAAACAAATACTATTTTGCAGTTCCTCATTCGCTGCAAACACATCCACGATATAAGGTCCTACTTTTCTCTCGATTTCTCCAATCTCCGGAAAATAACCGTAGTATTCCAAAATATCATAAAGTTGTATCGTTCCTTCATTTTGAATGGGTATCATTTCGCTTAAATCTTTTAGTACTTTAGAGTGATCACTCCATAAAAATTGAAATTCGACGTTTAATGTACTTGATCCACTAATCAAATCTGCAAGGTAATGCTTTGCATGAAAATGTAGTATCGTTTCTTGTGATGCGGAACAATTTGAGTGCGCTGCATGTGCAAAATGATGTTCGCGTGCTTCGCCTTTTTTAAACAGAACTTGCTCATTGCAAAATGGACATGTATACAATTTATCGCGGTCATGCACCTCTGAAATATGAAAGAGTCGTGATCCGTTCTTTGCATAACTCAATTTAATCATTTAATATGTGTCCTCCAAATCGATGATAAGTATAATTTTACCTTTTTTACGAGGGAAACCCTTTATTTTTTTCGTCTTAGGTTCATAGTATTTCGAGTTTATAATGGGATACATGCGGTATGGTATACTAAAAAAAAATGACGTGGAGTGAATATGATATGGCCTCAAACGAAACAAAAGTAAAATCATTTCGTGTCTCTGAAGAAGTGACAGAACATATTCAACGTTTAATGCAAGAACGACAACTAACGACGAATCAATTATTTGAAGAGTTTATTCAATTAGCTGATAAACAATCACCAGACCCATTAATCGATGAAGAGAATAATGTACTTGAAACAACACTTAATCAGATTACTTCACTCTTTCATGAACGAGCTCTTCGCTTAGAGAAGCAACAAAAAGAAACTCAACGCATGACAATTCAATATACTGAAACGATACGTGAACTTGAAGACAGTGTTGTGAAGGAAAGTGAAGACCTTCATCGAGAATATGAAGCTAAAGTCATGCAACATCAGGAAGAGCTAGAACAACTTCAACAGCAATTGGACCAACTACATACAGATAAACAAAACTTACTAAATGCACTAGAGACTGAGAAACAATCAGCGAAAGAAGAGTTGAAGGTTCATAAAAAGACGATCTTTGATTTGGAAGGGAATATTCGAAAATTAGAAGAGAGTCAAAAACAATTAAATCGTCAAAACCAGAGTTTAATGGATGCTGTAGATGAATTAAAAAGTAAAACGCGTCGGAGTGAACAACTCGAAGAAGAGAATCAAAAACTTCATTTAGAAGTTCAACTTCTTCGACGTGAAAAAGAAGCGTTTGAACATCGACTACAAGAACAGGTAGAGCTTGCTGTTCTTCGGGAACGAAACCTTCAACAGAATAGTTCGTAATTTAAAAAGGTATTGAAATTCTCACTAATGAATTTCAATACCTTTTTATTTAGTTTCATCAAAGTAACGTATAAAGTCGTATTTAACAATACTGATTGCTAGTCAAATTTTTTCAATATGACAATTTTGTATCTCGATCGTTCTGAATTAGTAATCTACCAATTTCGAAAATTGCCGCCATTTCAAGAGAAGTAACTCGGCCAATAACCTTATGATCAGCGATTGACTTAAAGTGGACTCCATCAGAGTAAATTTTGCTAAACCATGGTTCCAAATCAACATATTGAGTAGCTTTAAATTGAGCCTCATTTGAAATGATATTCATAGTCGCAGAGTGATTTCCATTATCTATCACGCCTATTTTAATCGGGTCAATCATCGTAAGTCGATGATTTAAATCCTGATGCTCCCAGGGGTTTCCTACTTCATTCCCCACCTCCATAAAGGCACTAAATAAACGCTCTTGATTCCAGGGATAAGAGAATATCAAATATTTACTCGGATTTATTAATTGAATATCCTCTTGTATTGTTTTATATGAAAGTAATTCATATAAATTGCGACTTTCTATAGGTGAAATATTCATAAATAATTGGTCAATTCCTGAGTCATTGTTATTTTTAATTGATCCATCTATACAATCAACTATTCTTTGAAATTGAGTGGGCTTCCCTAATGTATAAATATAATCAAAAATCCGGCCTGGATGTGGTCCTTCTAAGATCTTTTTCGCTGTATCAATAATAATTTTGAATTTTTCTTGAGATTCTCTATTCTTATTTTCTATTAACAAACTTGAAAAACGTGACAGCTTTACTTTCAGTTTACCCATTAATACTAATCCCCTTTGAAAAAGACAAATCTTTAAATAATGTCGAAGTGGTTGTTACCATTTAAATAAATATTGCTGATTTTAATGATCTTCTGACCGGAGTGGAGTTAAATAGATTAACACCGCTATCTGGTATTGGTAAAAATGATCCCCATTTATCTTTTTTCAAGTCAGCTAAGGTGAGTAATACACCTGCAGATCCCGTATATAAATCCATAGAACACTTCAAATTGAATGCTCCTGGACTTAACAATTCTTCAGTTCCATTTCGTACTAAAAAGTTATTTAAACCGCTTAGAATTACCTCTTTTGAATTTGAAGTAGTAGAATTCGAAATATCATTAGCCTGTGCAACACTAAGGAATCCTGCATATCCATCCATTAGTCCAGCAGTAGCTGAACAATAAAATTCATGGCTCTTTTTGAAACGCTTCAGAATTCGTTCACGAGATTCATTTAAATAGTTTGGATTGTCTTTTTTGAACTCGAGCATTGCCAGATTCAATCCCGCCGATCCTTCTCTTAAATAAGGAATAGCTTTTCGGATCTCTAAGTCATGCTTCAAAATATATAACTCATCAACTTCCTCGGACTCTAAAGCTGCATTGAATGAATCATCTAGAATTTTATAAGCGATTTCTGTATTTCTATTATCAAGTAAATCATCGTACTTAGATAAGAAAAGTGCTGCCCCACTCCAGCCGGTTAAAAGACCATAGTTTATTGGAGTTTCTAAGTCTTCGAAAGGAGTTTCTTCCTTAAGAGAATATAATCGAATAATTCTATTGTAGATATGATCAACACAATTTAATATCTTCTCATCTTTTAAAATGTCATAAAATGAAAGCAATAATAAACCGACACCTGATAATCCAGACTCAATTGAAATATCTTCAATTGCTTCAATTTGCTCATAACTACAACGCTTAATCAATTGATCAAGAATGTTCAATGCTCTTTCTTTGTATCCTAATTCGTAAAGCACAGTAATAATTCCAGAATAGCCATCGTACAGACCAATCTTACTCCACGTATTTTTAGAGTAATTTTCAACATAAGGAACAATAATTTCAAACCAATTGCTATATTTAATTTTAATTGTAGGTATCAAGGTACGATCAGACCGAATTAAAGACATTAATACCCCAAAAGAACCATAAGCAATGTTATGTTTATAAATATTATCCCTTTCAAGATATTGCCTAACATTCCCTTCAGTTAAACCGATATTATCAACTTTTAAATTATTTAGAATACCTTTTTGTAAGCCACTCATGGTCTCTTCAATACTCTTTGAATTAAGCTCCCTCACAGGAATGTTTAGCTTAGATTCAATTCCTGAAGACTTAGGCTGCAAATTTGTGTATTTTGCTACACGACTCTCAATATCTTGTAAAATTTTTCTTGCTCGTTCTCCAAATTTATTTTGAATAGCTTCATCATGGATATGAGCTAACTGTGGTGAAATATCAACAACATTAGGGATGGGTAAGAAAAGCAATCGCGAAATTCTATAAACAGCAAACCAATCTGCCTCTCTAAATGTTTGAGCTTCATTTGAAAACAAACCTGGTGTTGCAACAGCCGCGATGAATTTTTTATCAGGTGTTTTTGCTGCTTCAAAATCAATCAGTTTAATCTTTAGTGTTTGATCATCAATCATGATGTTTGTTAAGCTGAGATCTCCCATCGCTACACCTTTGCTATGGATTTGATCAATCGTAGAAACTAACTGTTGTAAAATGATGTCGCATTTTTCAACATAAGCATTATTTTTTTCTTGAATACTCGTTGTAAAAGGAAACTCTTGTGAAATGAAGGCTTGTAAGTTTCTTCCCTCATGAAATTCTTCAGTGAAGTAGTTGTGTCGCCATGCTGTAAAATATTCATAAACATTTATTACTGTATCAACATCTTTTAATCGATCAAGATTATAAAATTCATTTTTATTTCGCTGAAATGCGTCAGTTCGAGTAGAGTCAATTCCCGACTTACTTCGCCCCTCTTTTAAAATAATCTTTTGTCCATTTTTTTCAGCAATGTATACACCTCCGCCATTACTGTGATGTATTGCCTCTAAAATAGTAAATTCATTTAGCTTAAAGAATTCATCTTCTGCAGGATAAGTATTTTGAGATTGAATCATCTCAGGTTCCTCAACAAAATCTGGAAGATGATAATAAGGTACTCGTTGATCTTCAATCAATTCTCCATCAGGTGTTTTAATAGCTAATACTTCTTTTCCGTTTACTAATTTCACAACTTTTTTAAGACCACCGTATCTAAAGAAAACATTACTTTCTTTCCACTGTTGATCGTTTAAAATATAAGGTCCCAATTCATATGCATCTGTAATGTTTTTCAATTGATCTAATAAATGTATAAATTGTTCAGTGTCTTTAGGATATACAGTTATAAACTTTCCTGATGCTCCTCTATTTGCGTACTTTACGTTTTTATTCATCAAAGTTCTTAAACTAGGTACATACTTAAATGAAATATTTTGGTCAATTAAAAATTGAGCTACATCAAATAATAGATTTTGAGCATCACTTACATCAGCAGAGATGTGAATTTTCCATCCTTGAGAAGGAAAATCATATTTATTTGAAATAATATTAATCCAATGCTCGTCCGAATATTTTGTCCAATGATCTTCACGAAACGGTGGTATATCAAAAGTACCGTCGAGAACATCTTTTACAATGTCAAAACCAAAAAATGGACTCTTTTTGTTTTTTGAATACTTCAAATAATCTGTCATTTCCATATAGAATTCTCCTTTTAATTTTTATCCTACATTTGTAATTACATTATCTTTAATTAATTGATCTTCGACAAAACGCTTATATTTTGGTACTTTCTTTAATAATTCAGTATGGCTACCCGAATCTTTTATAGTTCCATTATCAATAAAATAAATTCGATCGGCATCAACTATCGTTGATAATCTATGAGCGATCGAGATTACAGTTTTCTTGCTACCGCTTGAAGATAAATTTTTAATAATTGTTTTCTCTGTAAATGAATCAAGACTTGATGTTGCCTCATCAAGGATTAAATACTGAGCATTTTTCAATATAGCTCTAGCAATTTGTAAACGTTGTCTCTGACCACCAGATAAATTCATACCCTTTTCGCCTATCGAGGTTTGGATTCCGTTTGGGAACTTGGAAACGTCATTCGATAGACAAGACATTTCTAATGCTTCATGAATATCACTATCATTCGGTATTTCTTTTAATCCAAGCACTAAGTTGTCATATATCGTACCACTCAAAATAGAATTTTCTTGTGAAACCACTCCAAATAGATTACGCCATTGATGTAATTGAATATTGTATGAATTTCGCTCATTTAATAGGATTTCTCCTTCATCAACTAAGTACAATCTTGTAATTAAGTTAATTAATGTACTCTTTCCAGATCCAGTCGGGCCAACTATAGCAATTTTTTCACCCTTCTTAAACTCCATATTAATATCATGTAAAATACTTCTTTGTCCGTGTGAAAAACAGATGTTAGACAATTTTAAAGTACTAGCTTGAGCAACTTGAAAATTCCAAGTATCCACTTTATTAAAATCATTTTTTGAATTTTCTTCTTCTGAATTTTCTTCTAGAATTTCATTTATTTTTTCTGTTGCACCTTGTGCTCTCATATAATGATTATAAAAGTCAGCAACACTATTTACCGGACCAATCAATTGAAATAAGAAAATCATAAATGAAATCATAGTTCCCGTTGAAAGCGTACCTTGTTCTACTCTATAGCCACCGTACAGTACCACTAAAATGATGAGACACACTGCAAAGAGCTTTTGTGAAGGATTTACTATAGCAAATATTAAGTTTGACTTTATTGAAAGATTTTTAAGTTGATCTCCTTCTTCTGTAAACTTTGACAAGGTATGTTGTTCTGCGGTGTTAAGTTTGATTGTTCGAATATTACTTATGTTTTCTGAAGTAATACCAATTAAATTACTTAGACTTCTCTGAGTTTCCATCGAAATTTTTCTACTTAATTTACTCATTGGAAAAGTCAGTAGTACATTTAGAGGGAAAATGATAAATAATAACGATGCCAGTTTCCAATCTAGATAAAGGAGTATTGCCATAGAAGTTAAAATAGCTGTCAAGCCATTAATCATCTGAGGAATATTAATAGTTAGGAAGTTTCTAAGTAATGTAGCATCATTTATTACCCTGCTTGATATAGCACCGCTATTGTTAGCGTCAAAATACTTAACAGGTAAATTTAATATATGTTCTTTGACATTTATTCGAATTTTTGCAATTTGTTTTTCACCTTCAGAAGTAATTAGGTATGTACCAATTGATGTGAAGATCGTTTGTAAAATTAGTAATCCGAAAATAACAAACGCCCAATTAAAGTTCATACTATACTCATTATTACTATCAATAAATTCTTTTACAGATAGAGGAACTAAGACAGTCATCACAATAGCAAATAGATTAATAATTATTCCAACTACAATTGATCTATTAATTTTTATTAACTTGAAGACTCCATTTTTCATTTCTTATCCGTGTCCTTTTCTTTTAACAAGGTTTTCGATTAGGCAATTATATGTTTAAGTAAGTTAACTAAATGTTAAATATAAAAATTTGGATGATACCTTGTATGTACATGAATAGATATCATCCAAAAATTCAAAACAAGAATTTAGCAGAAAATGCTGAAGCTACTGTTGAAATCTGAGCTACTACTGCTACTTGAACCACTCGAGCCACCTTGATCTACGTTTTTGCTTCGGGTTGTTTTTTGTAATTCTAACGCTGGGTTCTTCATAAGAATTCTCTCCTTTTGTAATGTTTCATTTTATGTTTTGATTAGCAGAAAATACTGAAGCTACTATTAAAATCATTACTTGAACTACTGCTACTTGAACCGCTTGATCCACCTTGGTCTACGTTTTTGCTTCGGGTTGTTTTTTGTAATTCTAACGCTGGGTTCTTCATAAGAATTCTCTCCTTTTGTAATGTTTCATTTTATGTTTTGAT
>NZ_JACSKV010000004.1:0-115607 GCF_018617775.1 Exiguobacterium sp. ERU653 | reverse complement strand
TCATTTTGTCTGGTGGCGATAGCGAGACGGCCACACCCGTTCCCATGCCGAACACGGAAGTTAAGCGTCTCAGCGCCGAAAGTAGTTGGGGGATCTCCCCCTGTGAGGATAGGACGTTGCCAGGCAACAACGCAGAGGACGACCGAGCATAACGCTCGGTCGTTTTTTTGTATGTTCGAATGTAATATTTATTTGACTAAATGACAAAAAAATATTACATTCGAACGAGAGAGGATTTTTCAAGAAAGAAGGCATTTAAAAGATGGTCAAAAAAATGAGCGGGCAACTTCACAATCGTTTAAGTGTATTACGAGCAGAGCGGAAATGGTCACAGCAACAAGTCGCTGATTTGTTAGGAGTGAGTCGACAAACTATTGTGTCTCTTGAACATAATCGATACAACCCCTCGTTAAAGTTAGCTTTTGAGATTGCAAATTTATTTGATACGACAGTTCATGACGTGTTTCAATATGAAAAAAAGGAGCAACATTTATGATGTTATGGATCAACATTCTTGTCTTTCCAATTTTTCTTATCATGCTTATCATTACATTGAGGTTTTTGTTTGGAAAGGAAGGAAAAGACGAGCGTGGAAAAGAAATTGCAACTGCTTCTTACATGGTGACCGCCCCGATTTTCCCCATCGGATGGTTACTCATCGAATGGTATCATCGCTGGTTACATGTCTTGTCGTTTGATGTGTATCGTGATGTGATTTCACTTTTGATAGGTTTGACATTTATCGTTCAAGGAGTGACCATCACCGTTCTAAAACATCGAATCTAATCTGAATCGCACTCACAGCGAGTGCTTTTTTTGTTGGATGAAACATTTAACGAGTGAAGCACGTATAACATTGTATAGAATCAGCGTGACCTGACGAATGTCACGTTGACAGGATGTGACATCGAAGGCATGACGATAAATGGCGTTCCAATCGACACCTTGATCAGTACTAAGAGAGGGGCAGTATAATGAAAAATCTTCAGCAGACCCAATTAGACTTACAACAGCGTATCGCCGAGCGTGATCGACTTGTTCGGAAGCAAGAGACACTTACAAAACAGTTGAAAGAGCATGAAACGGTGCGGAAAGCGTTACTCAATACATTCACGAAAGAACAACGCGATGTGTATGACCTTGAAAGCTTTTCACTCGTCAACACATGGTGGAAGTTAAGAGGGACGTTCGATGAACAACGGACAATCGAAATGGAGGAAGCTGCTCGCGCTGAACTGAAATTACGGGAACACGAGGCGATGATTGACGAATTGACGCTCGAACATCGAGATTTACAAGAACAGCTCGAGGCATATGAAGGAATCGACGCTGAGTGGGAGACCTTCTTAGAAACAAAAGAATCGCATCTGGCGAAAGATCCAGCTGTTCGCCGAGACCTCCATCATCTTACGAATCAACAAGCCGAAATGAATGAACTTCTCATCGAGTATCAGGAAGCCATCGTTGCCGGTAAGGCAGCACGCATATCGATTGCAAAAACACTCAAACATTTGGATAGTGCGAAGGGATGGTCAACGTATGACACGTTCTTCGGGGGTGGTTTGATTGCAACGGCAATGAAGCATGATGCGTTAGATGCTTCCGAGCAGACGATGCACGAATTACAATCTGCGTTGGAGCGCTTCTCCCGTGAATTAGCGGACGTGCAAGGGATGGTTCAGGAGTTGCATGTCGATCGAGGTTCATTGATTCAGTTCGCCGATTACTTCTTAGATGATATTTTTTCCGAGTGGACCATGCACGGACGAATCAATGATTCATTAGATCAAGTGAACGGACTGGATGAGGAAATCAGTCAGCTGATTACTCGTATGACGAGACAAGTGGAACGGTTAGAACAGAAGCTTGAAGAGACTGAAGAAAAAAGAAGACAGCTCATCCTTACGCAATGAGCTGCCTGTCATTAGATTTCTAGTAGTAAGGGTTCTTTTGTTTAGTTCGAGGAGAGTGAAGAGAGAATGAGTAAAACGATGGTATTTCTTATTAGAGGGATGGGAATCACGGGTGCCTTACTCGTATTATCGATTCCTTTTTTCTTTAACCCTCCTATATCGACCACGCTTAAAGTTGTCAGTCTTGGATTATTGATGATCTTTATCATTTTCGCTGTATCAGCCATTAGACTTCGGAAACGGATTGAAGATGAATGACACGTTCTATAGTTAAAGGTGATCCAAAGTAGGCGTGAGCATTTAATTCACCTACATGAGGTCGGCTGATTCGGAGTGCTCGTTCATTCCGGTCGTTTTAGCCAATGCCGTAGTCCTTTCCCTGCATGAGGTCCTGAATCATAACGAGGAATGACGTGCAGATGGGCATGAGGCACGGTTTGGTTTGAAGCAACACCGACGTTCCAACCGAGCGTGTACCCATCAGGTTGAAACGCTTGGTCAAGGTGTTCCTTGGCCTGATGAAGTAATTCATATGTATGTTGCCACTCTAAAGGCGTTAAGTCGAACGTTGTCGAACGGTGTGCTTTCGGGACAATCACACCCGAACCAACGAGGACGTCTTGCTCATGGTCATGCATGAGAAAGTAACAAGAGTCATTCTCGGCAATAATGGTTTGATGTGGATCGAGTGTAGGGTGACAAAATGGACAGGTGGACATTGGATTGGTACACTTCCTTTCTATATCAAGTGTACCAAAGGGGGAGAATCATGGAACGACTCATCGATGAAATCGTGCAAAATGTGCAAACAGGACAACGAACGCTGATTGCCATCTCCGGTCATGGGGCAGCAGGGAAATCGACGTTGGCCGAACGATTAAGAGAAAGACTAGGGGATGTCAACCTGCTTCATACGGACCCGTACATCATAGATTCACAGTTACGGAAACAAACGATACTCACCTATGAACAGAATGGAATAACTCATCATTATAAGATGACGGCTTGTCATCCGGCTGCGCATCATCTGCTGTCACTCGAGCGTGACGTTCGTATGACTCGAGAGGGAATCGACTTTTACACAATCGATGTCCCCTATTTAGAGCGGACATGGATTGACCCGGAGAAGCCAATCACGATTATTGAAGGGATGAGCGTCGCATTCCTGGATCTTTCATCTTTTGACCAATCAATATATCTTTATACGGATGGGGAGACGGAGTTCAAGCGACGCTCACAACGTGATATCCAGGAACGGGGAATGGAACTGGATTACTTGCGTTCATCCCATGCCGAGCGACGTCTTCAATATGAGTTGTTTATGCATCCGTATCGCCATCGCTTCCAAACCATCGTCAATACGAGTAAGGATGAAATTCAAATTGAAAAAACCGCTCACGAGGAGCGGTGACTGCGTAACGTTTCTTGAATTCCGAGACCGAGCTGTTCTTGTTCGCGCTCGAGTTGCTCCCATGTGAGGGAACGGTGACGCAATTCGACGTCGGTCGCCATCGATTCGAGCGTTCGTTGGGTCTCGATATTGTCGAGCCAGTAGTAGAGGTCAATCCCGTCTTCATGTAGGCGCCAAAACGATTTGACGACCTCGAACTCATCGGCCCATTCTCCGACCGGCTTGAATCCATACTTTTCAACGAACGGATAAGGACGTTCTTCCCCGAGCGGGTCGATCACATTTCGGACGAACATCGGCTCAAGACCGGCATGAGCGGTCGCTTCGAGTAAGCGTGTTAACTCAGGCATCGGTTCGATTTCGATGTGTTCCATCACGTCAAACCAGACACGTTTCATATCTTTATCCCATAACGTTGCTTCCACACTATAGGGAGCCCCGGCAGACGAGGGAGCATACATCGTCAACTCGAACGAAAAAGGAATATCCTCTTTATCTCCGGGTCCCAACACGACAGACAGTGGGATTGGTATCTCTTGAATGTCAGATTCTCGATTGAACTCGTTTCCTTCTATAGTGATGTCTTTGAACGTCGTCAAAAAGTTTAGGGTCAATTCTTGCAGTCGGACGACATTGGTCGTCGGGTTAGATACGTGCAACGTCCCGGTCACTTCCTGCTTCGGAATGAGTGCCGCAGGGTCAAACGTGATATCAGCTTCAATCTCCGAAAAGAACCATTTTTTGAATCGGTTTCCCCATTTAGACATGGCGGTCGCGCCCCTTTTCTCTAAATTATATGCTGTTATATCTGTTCCCGATTCCTTTTTTCAAAAAACATAGAGAAAAAGGTTGCTTTTTATAACTGTCTCACTTATTATAGAGGATGTCGAAACAATTCAAACCATCGCGGGGTGGAGCAGTCTGGTAGCTCGTCGGGCTCATAACCCGAAGGTCGTCGGTTCAAATCCGGCCCCCGCAACCAATTTTTATTTAATTTCATATGTCGTCGCGGGGTGGAGCAGTCTGGTAGCTCGTCGGGCTCATAACCCGAAGGTCGTTGGTTCAAATCCAGCCCCCGCAACCAATTTTTAAATGAGATAGCGAAACGATAGCGTTTCGTGTTTTTTTTTGCTTAAAATGAAGTGTACAATGAGTACGTAATGAGAAGTGATAAAAGGAGAACCATTCATGTATACATTGATTACGCATTCTGCGGCAGAGACGCAGGCGGTGGCAGAACGTTTGGCTACGCTCGTCGATGCAGGAACGGTCATCACATTAAACGGTGACCTCGGTGCCGGCAAGACGACGTTCACACAAGGGTTCGCAAAAGGACTCGGTGTCACGCGGAACGTCAACAGTCCGACATTCACCATTATGAAACAATACAAAGGGCGTTTGCCGCTCTATCATATGGATGTCTATCGACTCGAGGATACGGGGGATGACATCGGTCTTGAGGAATATATCAACGGTGACGGTGTCGCCATCGTGGAGTGGTCGAACTTGATCGAGTCCTCGCTTCCGGAAGAACGCTTGGCCATCACGATTGAACGGGTAAGTGACGAAGAACGGAAACTGACACTCGCTCCGACGGGTGAGCGTTACGTTCAAATCGCCAAGGAGGTGCTCGTATGAAGCAATTGATGATTGATACCGCGACGACACGTTTATCTGTCGCGTTAAGTGAGGCTGGAGAGATTCAAGCCGAAGCGACGGTCATGGTCTCAAAAAATCATGCGGTCACCCTCATGCCGATGATCGAACAGCTCATGGCAGCAGTCAAATGGACACCGAACATGCTCGAGCGCATCGTTGTCACGACAGGGCCTGGGTCGTACACGGGAATTCGGATTGGAGTGACGACGGCGAAAACACTCGCCTATACGCTCAATCTTCCGCTCATCGGGGTATCTGCCCTAAAGCTTATGGCAGCGGCCCCGAATACGGACTTGCCGGTCGTCTCGTTGATTGACGCGCGCCGTGGCAACGCGTATATCGGATACTATCAGCACAACAAGGCACTGACACACGATCAGCACGCCTCGGTCGCGGACTGGTTACGATTGAATAGCCAAGGGCGTTTCCTCGTCGTCGGAGACGTGGGGCCGTTCCGTGACGTGTTAAGCGAATACGACTATATCGAAGCACCGGCTGCCCATCGATACGGGCGCGCGAGTGATTTGGTCGTATTCAGCGATGAGACGAGCGACGTCCATGCGTTTGAACCAGAGTATTTGCGTCTCGCCGAAGCAGAAGCGAAATGGTTAGAGGGACAAAACAATGGCTGACGTGAAAATTCGTCGGATGACGTGGCTCGATGTCGAAGAAGTGACAAAAGTCGAGAAAGCGTCGTTCTCTATTCCATGGACAAAAGAAGCGTTCATGAATGAAATGCTCCGAAATGAACAAGCGATTTATTTTGTCGCGGTCCATGACAAACGGGTCGTCGGTTTTGTCGGGGTATGGCAAATCGTCGATGAAGGACATATCACGAACATTGCCGTCTTACCTGAATTTCGGGGGCAAGGGATTGGCAATCAACTGTTAGCGGAACTCGTCACATTCGCCAAGTCGAAAGGACTTGTCGGATTGACGTTAGAAGTCCGTGTGTCAAACGTCGGCGCGCAAAAACTGTATGAACAGTTCGGTTTTATGCAAGCTGGACGGAGAAGGCGCTACTATCAGGATAATAATGAAGACGCCTATATTTATTGGGCGAAGTTAGGAAGTGAATCAGAATGAACACATCACTGATCCTCTCAATCGAGTCGAGCTGTGACGAGACGTCCGTTGCGCTCGTCAAAGACGGAAAGACGTTATTGTCAAACGTCGTCTCTTCTCAAATCGAGAGTCATAAACGATTTGGTGGCGTCGTCCCTGAAGTGGCGTCCCGTCATCATGTCGAGCGTATCACGTATGTCATTGACGACGCGTTAAGCGAAGCAGGCGTGAAGATGGAAGATGTGGACGCGGTCGCAGTCACACAAGGACCGGGTCTCGTCGGTGCCCTTCTCGTCGGCATCAGTGCAGCCAAAGCATTGGCGTTCGCCCATCAAAAACCGCTCATCGGCGTCCATCATATCGCGGGACATATTTACGCGAATGAACTCGTCGAAGAGATGCAATTCCCGCTCGTCTGTCTCGTCGTCTCAGGAGGCCACACGGAACTCGTCTATATGCCAGAACATGGTGTCTTCGAAGTCATCGGTGAGACACGTGATGACGCGGCGGGTGAGGCATACGATAAGGTCGCGCGCACGCTCAGTCTCCCCTATCCGGGTGGACCTGCGATTGACCGCTTGGCTGCGCTCGGGGAAGACACGTATAACTTCCCACGCGTTCGTCTCGAACCAGGTAGCTTTGACTTCAGTTTCAGTGGCTTGAAGTCATCGGTCATCAACGCCGTACACAATGCGGAGCAACGTGGAGAGACGGTCATCCCAGAAAATTTGGCGGCGAGCTTCCAAGCGAGTGTCGTCGAAGTACTCGTCGAGAAAGCGATTCGTGCCGTGAAGGAAAAAGGGGCGAAGCAATTGCTCGTCGCCGGTGGTGTCGCGGCGAACCGTGGCCTCCGCGCAGCGCTTCAAGAGGCTGCTACAGCTGAAGGGATTCAACTCGTCATTCCACCGCTTGACCTCTGTGGGGACAACGCGGGCATGATCGGGGTGGCGGCACATCACGCGTATGTGCGCGGTAAGCGCGATACACTAGCGATGAACGCGGTTCCTGGGTTATCCTTAGAAGAGAGCATGACAGTCTAGGGGGAAATAGAGACATGACGAAACGCATCATCATCGGAGGACTCATCGTACTACTCGTCGTTGCGACGTTCTTACAAGTACGTGAGATCATCCGCGCTTACAATATCGCCTACCAAGAGGAGATTGTTCCAGAAGAGACACGAGTGAAGTCACTCACTGGAGAAGAGTCATTAGAAGGCATCGGTCGCGTGACCGGAGAGAATACGCTCATCGAGTCACTATATGGCTACACGAGTGTCGTCGACCAAGAGCCGGAGCGTGTGATCGTCGTCGATCGCAATCTCGGGGTACAGCCAAAAGCGAGCGATGCTTATTATGAAATCGAGCGGGGTCGCGAGGCGACGGAAGAAGAGGCGGCGAAGTTTGAGGATTTGATCGAGGAACTCGATGAACAGCAACTGTTCGCGCAAGTCATCTCGACGCATGAGGCACGCTATGTGACGAATGGCGAAAAGCCGATGACGTTCTATAAGGTGTTCACACGTGACGTCGATACGAACGAGGCCGTCTTCTTCATCGCTGAGGACGGGACGAAGCTCGACTTCCATACGGTAGGATTCCAGCCGTTACGATATTTCTAATATAAAGAGAGGCCGGCGTATGACAACGCTGACCTCTCTTTTTACTGTTTACGCTTTTGGTTGTCGATAATTCTCTCGATGCCATGTGTTGATACGACTCACGATGAACACGAGAAGGGCGAGAATCCACATGAAGAGTGTCTCTTCGTAGAAGTGGGCCCATACCGAGCCTGGCGCATAGAACGTATGAACGGTCACGTCGACCGGCCAGACGACGATGCGAATGAAGAGCGTGCTCATGAGCAATCCACTGAAAAGACTGAGCAAGATCCCTGGCCACGTCTGAATGATGAAGCCGATGACGACAGGCAAAAAGTAAAAGAGAATAGACGGGACGATCGTCGGCTCACCGCGGATGAGTTCAGATACGAACTCGGTCCCGGTCGGCACGATGTAGGCGAGTCCCGTGAGGAACGCTTGAATGAACTCGATTCGCATGGCACGGGTACGCATCATGTATGGAGTTCCTCCCATTCCGCATAAAGTGCGGTGATCGATTCTTTCGCTGCGTCCGATTCGGTCGATAGTTCTTGGGCACGGGCGAAGTCGTTGAAGACGTCCGGCTCACACAGCAACTGTTCGATCTCGTCGAGACGCTTCTCATGTTGCTCGATCGCCAGCTCGATCTCTTCGATGCGCTGTTTGATCCGGCGCTCTTCCCGTTGCTGTTCCTTGTCGGCGCGTTGTTTTTTCACGACGACCTGCTTCGTCTCCTCACGAGCGAGTCGTGCGAGTTCTTCGAGCTCTTCTTTCTTCTCGACGTAGTACGAATAGTCCCCGAGATACTCATCGATGCCGTTCGGCGTGATCTCTAATACACGTGTCGCGAGACGGTCGATGAAGTAGCGGTCATGCGAGACGAAAAGGATCGTGCCCGGATAGTCGAGGAGGGCATTCTCTAAAATCATCTTCGAGTCGAGATCCAAGTGGTTCGTCGGCTCGTCTAAGATGAGGAGGTTCGGTTGCTCGAGCTTCAGCTTGGCCAACGTAAGACGTGCCCGTTCACCACCCGATAGTTCGAGGACACGTTTCGTGACGTCATCGCCGCTGAAGAGGAACTGACCGAGAAGACTCCGCACTTCCTGTTCGCGCATGAGCGGCCAGTCGTTCCAAATCTCATCGATGACGCGGTTTGTGTCAGACAAGTTCTGTTGCTCCTGGTCGTAGTAACCGATTTCGACGCCCGTCCCGTAACGGATCTCACCGGTGAGGGCGGTTTGTTGTTTCGTCAATACTTTGAGTAATGTCGACTTCCCGACCCCGTTCGGACCGACGAGGGCGACGGATTCACCGCGTTGCAGTTGGAAGCGGAGATGCTGGGCGATTGGTTCTTCGTACCCGATGGCGAGGTCGCTCGCGCTCAACACATCGTTCCCGCTCTGGCGTTTGATGGAGAACGAGAGGACGGCGCTGCGTTCGTCACCGTCCGGGGCATCGAGTCGGTCGACTTTCTCGAGACGCTTCCGCACGCTTTGTGCACGCTTCGTCGTCGTCGCTCGGGCGATGTTTCGCTGAATGAAATCCTGCATCTTGGCAATCTCTTCTTGCTGCGACTCGAACTGCTTCTTCTCTTGCTCGTAAATGGCGGCCTTCTGTTCGAGATACTTCGTGTAGTTCCCGACGAAGCGACGGCTCCGATGACGTGACAGCTCATAGACGACCGAAACGACACGGTCGAGGAAGTACCGGTCGTGGGAGACGATGAGGACAGCTCCTTTATAGCCGCCCAAGTACTTCTCGAGCCAGGCGAGCGTCTCGATGTCCAAATGGTTCGTCGGCTCATCCAAGATGAGCAGGTCAGGACTTTGAAGGAGCATCTTCGCCAAGGCGAGACGCGTCCGTTGTCCCCCGGATAGCGTGTCGATGCGACGTTCGAAGTCATCCGGATAGAAGCGCATCCCATGGAGGACCGAGCGGATGGTCGCTTCATACTGGTAACCGCCACGCTCTTTGAACGTATGCTGCTCTTCATCGTAAGAAGAGAGGAGACGTTCGTACGCAGCGGCGTCATTTAGGATTCGTTCGGATCCCATGTCGGCTTCCATGCGACGGAGCGTCTTCTCCTGCTCGATCAAGTCCGTGAAGACGGTGAGCATCTCGTTCCAGATTGTCTCGTCGGATTCGAGCCCTGAGTCTTGGGCGAGATAGCCGATGGTGACGTCTTTTGGCTTCATGATGTCCCCGGAATCATAGTTGTATTCACCAGCGATGACTTTCAAAAGTGTGGACTTACCGGCACCGTTCCGACCGACGAGGGCGACACGTTCACCTTCCTGGATTTCGAGTTTTACGTTTTCTAAAATCGGCTCGACGCCGAAGGATTTGGATAAGTTGTTGACTTGCAGTAGGATCAAGTGAAAAAACCCCTTTCTCTCTATTTAGTATACTGTATTTTTCAGCGATTTTAGGTATATTCGTTGAGTGGTCATGTGAATTCGTTTACAATCAAGGTGTATGAAATTCAGATTCGTTTGTAACGTGTCGTAAAAAGGAGGCTCTTTCCGTTGAGTCAAAACGAACCAAAGATTCCACAAGCGACAGCCAAACGGTTGCCACTATACTATCGATTTATTCAAAGCCTGCATGCGTCAGGGAAACAACGTGTCTCTTCAGCAGAACTGAGTGAGGCGGTCAAGGTCGATTCGGCTACGATTCGCCGTGATTTCTCGTACTTCGGTGCGCTCGGTAAAAAGGGATATGGCTATAACGTGCAGTATCTGTTAGACTTTTTCCGAAAGACACTGAATCAAGACGAGATTACGAATGTCGCCTTGGTCGGGGTCGGTCACCTTGGGACGGCATTCGTCAACTATAACTTCCTTAAAAACAATAACACACATATCGTCGTCGGGTTCGACGCAGACGAGACAAAAGTCGGCACGACGATGTCAGGCGTCCCAATTCATCACGTCGATGAGATGGAACAGATTATGAAGCAAAACAAGATCGACGTCGCCATTTTGACGGTACCTTCTGCCTATGCGCAGCCCGTCGCAGACGACTTGGTGCGATTCGGCATCAAGGGTATCTTGAACTTCACACCGGCACGACTCACTGTACCGGACACCGTTCGCGTCCATCACATCGATTTGTCGATTGAGCTGCAGTCACTCATTTACTTTATGCAACACTATCCAACCGCTGAGGGGGTCCATCAATAATGGAATTACTAGCATCATCACTCGTCGTCGGGATGCCAGGTGGGGTGAGTCTATTTGTCATCGCCATCATCGCACTCATTCTCTTCGGACCGAAGAAATTACCGGAGTTTGGTCGCGCGGCCGGGCAGACGCTTCGTGAGTTCAAAAATGCAACGAACGGCATGATGAACGAGCACGACGAGAACGACAAGAACGACAAGAAAGCTATCGAAAAGAAAGAGCAGTAAGCCATGAATCATCAACCTGATCAAGAGCGGGAACTCACCGATCACTTGACAGAGCTGCGGAGACGACTGATGCTATCTGCATTTGTCGTCTTTGCCTTCTTTTTGATGGCTTTGCCGAGTGTCAAATATGTACTCGCGTACTTGCAAGAAGATCTCATCGAACGTGGGCTCGAACTGAACGCCTTTGGGGTCGCGGACCCACTCATGATTTACTTGAACTTGGCGCTCGTCATCGGCCTGATTGCGGCGAGCCCATTCCTACTGTATCAAGTGTGGGCGTTTGTCGCACCCGGTCTGCATCCGAATGAGCGGAAAGGCACGCTTGCCTATATCCCGATCATCTTCGGATTGTTCTTGATTGGTCTTGCGTTCGCCTACTATTGGTTGTTCCCGCTCGTCCTCGATATCTCGACGGACCTCGGGCAAGACCTCGGACTCGAACAACTCATCGGGGCCAATAATTACTTCGCGTTCTTGTTGCAGCTGACAATTCCGTTCGGTCTATTATTCCAATTACCGGTCGTGACGATGTTCCTCACCCGGATCGGTGTCGTGACCCCGTACTTCTTATCGAAGATTCGAAAGTACGCGTACTTTGCGCTATTCGTGGTCGCGGCGTTCATCACACCACCGGACTTGACGTCGCACCTCATGGTGTCACTACCGCTCTTCTTCCTATATGAGATCAGCTTATCGATTTCACGTATCACCTATAAAGGGGTGCTGCGCCGGGAGAAAGAAGCGATGGTGCAAGAACAGATGGATTTAATGAAACAGATGAATGAGAAATGAGCATCGTTCCTTCCAGGGAGACGGTGCTTTTTTGATTTTTGGTAACGAACGTTTTTCAACAACACGAAAACACATGACTGACATGATAAAATAAAGCTACTCAGTTGGATGCCAGGGGGAGAAGCGATGATTTGGGAGTACTACGGGGATGCAATCATCATCATCGGTGTGTTGACGACGATTTTATTGATTGCCATGCTGAACTTTTTGAAGTCGAAATTTAAGCGAAGACTCGTCTTTTCGTTGATGCTGCTCGTGGTAGGATACACGCTGATCTTGATTGGTCTCGTCTTTGTTCGCGGATGGGATGGTCTGGGCTGGAGCATGATCGGCTTCAGTTTATACGTGATCGGTCTTGTCACCTATATCGGCGTCGTCATCTATCACTGGATCAAAGCACGACGCACGACGAATTCGTAAGTGAACCGTTCCGGTTGCGGGACGGTTTTGTTGTCACGCATGGAGTTCAAATTTTAGACACTTTTACGTGAAATAGTGAGCAAAAGGATTGTCAAACCTTCTTGTGAAATAGTACACTAAGTTCAGAAAGTGAATGTGATTTTTATCACAAACGCTAACTTGCCTAACACCTAAAGGAGAGACAATCATATGAAAATCGCAGTCATCGGATGTACACACGCAGGAACAGCAGCTGTTAAAGGATTACTTGCCAAGCACGACAATCTCGAAATCACCGTTTACGAGCGGAACGACAACGTCAGCTTCCTCTCGTGTGGGATTGCGCTCCACGTCGGTGGGGTCGTCCAACGTGCGGAAGAGTTGTTCTACTCCTCTCCACGTGAACTTGAAGAACTCGGTGCGACGATGCGCATGAAACATGACGTCTTGTCGATTGACACCGAAGCGAAGACGGTCCACGCCAAAAATCTTGAAACCGGGGAAGACGTGCATGACACGTATGACCGTTTGATTGTCACGACGGGTTCATGGCCGATCGTCCCAACGCTCCCAGGAATCGAAATGAATGGAATCGAGCTCTGTAAAAACTACGCGCATGCCCAACGCATTATCGAGCGTGCGACGGATGCGACGAAGATTGCCGTCATCGGGGCGGGCTATATCGGGGTCGAACTCGTCGAAGCGTTCGAAGCATACGGAAAACATGTCACATTTATCGATAGTGCCGACCGCATCTTGAACAAATATCTCGATAAGTCGTTCACAGATCCATTAGAAGCGGACATGACCAGTCGCGGGATCGATCTTGAACTCGGTCAGACGGTTGAAGCGTTCCGTGGAACAGATGGGAACGTCACACATGTCGTGACAGACAAAGGTGAATTCGAAGCGGATCTCGTCATCTTGTGCGTCGGATTCCGTCCGAATACAGGACTCCTAGAAGGACAGGTCGACATGCTCGGGAACGGCGCCATCATCGTCGATGAATACATGCGCACGAGCAACCCGGATATCTTTGCGGCGGGGGACAGCTGTGCCGTCTACTACAACCCGGCACGCACACACGCCTATATCCCACTTGCGACGAACGCTGTCCGCATGGGAACGCTCATTGCGGAGAACATGATGCAACCACGCGTCCGCTACCAAGGGACACAAGGAACGTCAGGACTTCGACTCTATGACTGGAATATCGCGTCTTCTGGTTTGACGGAAGAAGCGGCAGCGCTCTTTGGACTCGAAGTGGAAAGTGTCGTCATTGAGGACGCGTATCGTCCGGAGTTCATGCCGACCGCAGAGAAAGTCGAATTCAAACTCGTCTATGAAAAAGGGACACATCGCATTGTCGGTGGACAAGTGTTATCGAAAGCGGATTTGACGCAAGCGGTCAACACGCTCTCGCTAGCCATCCAAAACGAGATGACGATCGAAGAGCTCGCCTATGTAGACTTCTTCTTCCAACCACACTACAACAAGCCATGGCACTTCCTGAACAGCGGAGCGCTTGAAGCGATGAAAGACAAAGTGAATGCCTAACAAAAAACGCGGAAGCTAACAGCTTCTGCGTTTTTTATAGATAGCGTGGGGCATCTTTCATGGAATTCGTCAAAATCATATAAAGCAGGAAACTCCCAGGTAGGATCAAAAAGATGAGTCGAACTCCGATTGATGAAATACCAAAGTATTCAGCAATCCCACCGCATACTCCAGACAGAGAGCGGTCGGTCGCCGACTTACGAAGTGTACGTTGCATAGCAAAGCTCCTTATGGGTTGATATGTAAATTTTACCATAATAAGTGCATAAACATCCTCATCGATTGATTTGTTAATGTAGATTATTTACAAGTTACTCGGGGAAATAGGATAGGTAAGTGCGCGTCATGTTGTCTACCTTGAAGGAGGAATTTTTCATGGCTAAAAAGGAAAAACAACCGTATCATATCGTCACGTTCACGTTCCCGGAAGAGGCGATTTCGTATCAGGCGTTCAGTAAGCTGAAAAAGTACCATGCGGATGGGCTTGTCGGTTTTGAACAGCTTGTCGTCATCAAGCGTGAAGAGAACGGGGCGTTTTCGTTTGAGGATGCGGCACAGCTCGCACCCGTCAACAAGTCGACGAAAGGTGCGCTCATCGGGATGGCCGTTGGAATCCTCGGCGGTCCGTTCGGCATCCTGTTCGGGACACTCACAGGTGGTCTCATCGGCGGCACGAAAGACGTGAAGCATATGCAAGGCATTCAAGACACGTTCAAGCGGACAGTCGGTAACATCGAGCCGGGTCAGACAGGCGTCATGGCCATCGGGGATGAATTCGATCCATCAATTTTAGACGGGCTTGCAGAAGAGTTCGGAGGGACGGTCACGCGGACAGACGAGGAGCTGTGAGACATGAAACTCGGAATCTTAGGTGCCGGGAAAGTCGGACGCACGCTCGGGGAGCAGTTCGAACAAGCTGGCTATGAGGTGCTGTACGGGACACGGACGGAACGGGAGGGCACATTGACCTTACAAGAAGTCGCCTCAGCGAGCGATGTGCTTCTGCTATGTACACCGTTCGCGGCAGCGGTCGACCTGTTACCGACACTCGACGGACTGGATGGGAAAGTATTGATTGATGTGACGAATCCAATTGCCATCGAGTTTAACGAAGTCGAGCGCCCAGACGGAGTGTCAGGTGCGGAGTATTTGCAGCGACTCATTCCTGATACGAAAGTGGTGAAGGCGTTCAATCAGACGGGGGTCGAGAATTTAGGCGATCCGAATGGGTCCGTCATGTTCGTCGCAGGTGAAGATGAGGAAGCAGTGCGGCTTGTCGTCGAGCTATCGAACAAGATCGGCTTCGATACGCATCCGCTCCACGGTCTGAAGCTTGCTCGAGAGCTCGAAGGGTTGGCGTGGTTGTGGATTCATTACGCGGTGAAAGAACGGAAAACACGAGACTTCGCATTCTACTTAACAGAAAGCTAAAAGACGATCGGGGCAAATGCCTCGATCGTCTTTTTGATTAGAATCCAGCTTGACGTTCTTCACGTGCTTCGAGTCTTGCAATGGTCTCCCGTTCGATGGCTTCAACTTCTCGTTGTTGCCAACCTGGAATCAGGAAGGCGTCGACAAGAACCCAGATGCCAGAGATTAGAAAACCAAAGATTCCAATAAAAATAAAAGTTAAAACAAATGATGCAACGATTAAAAGAATCATCGCTACAGCAGAACCGGTCTTCTTGAAGTAAAAACGGTGTCCGCCGAATCCGCCAAGGAAGAACCAAAGCAAATACGCCACGAGAAGGTTTGGTTTTCGCTTTTCGACTTCGCTGTTTACATACAGCAACTCTTCTGTTGTCAGATTTGAAGTAGAATAACTCATCATGATTTCCTACTTTCTTAATTTGAAATTGTTATAATGAATGCAGGTTTCATTGTATCGGAAAATAAAGTGATTCCCACGAATTACTAAAAGATATTTATAACAAAGAGGAGAATTTAGATGGTATTAGCGATTTTGACGTTCATCGTCGCCTTCGTACACGTCGTTGGTGGGGCGATTGCCCTTTATCAATATCCGCAATATAAACGTATGGCCATCAGTGCCATCGTACTCGGATTCGTCTACGGTGGGTTGACCGTAGCTGTGATTGGATTATGACGAACAGACCACTGCGTTCGCGTCTTCACATGAAGAGCGGTTATCAATTAGGGACATACTTATTTTTAGGTCTCATCATTTTTGATTTACTCTTAGGCGACGTTCCGAGAATCTCGTTTGCGATGTATGCGTTGCTCTTTTACTTTTGGCAGCGTGAACGTGTTGAGAAAGAAGAGAAGGGGTTAGCCGAGAAGATGAAGCGGAAGTCGGATGAGTGGACGATCACACTTGTCGTCTTGCTTTGTTTAGTGGGCTATGCCGTCTCGCTTGGCCTACAATATCCTTCTGTTTCGTTGCTCGAACTGAGCATTTATGGCTTCTCGACAATCTTTTGTATCCGAGCGTTGACCTTGATCTATGCGATGCACCAAGAACAGATCGACTAAAAACCATCCCTTCGCGTGAGAAAGGATGGTTTTGATTTAGGAAGCCGCTCGTCGTAGGACGAGCTTTTCTTTTACATAAATGCCGCTATAGACGAGGAAGCAGCCGAAGCTGACCAACAGTCCGATGTAGACGCTCATCATGAACGGTGTGAGAAGCGACCCGATTAAAATCGTCGAACGTGATAAGAAGTCGGCACCGGCGAACGACGTTCCGGCAAACGCCGAGTACGCACCACGTCGGTCTTCTGGCATCATGTTCGCCTTCTCCGTATTCAATACCGGTGAGTACAACAATTCACCAAACGTGGCGATGAGCATGAACCCGAGCAGGAGCATCATCGAATTCGCACTCGTGATGACCGCGTACCCGATCGTGTACAGCGCGAGCCCGCCGAGTAGCGTGTGCTTGTTCGAGAAGCGGGAAGCGAGACGTTGAATGAAGAACGTCAACGCGACGACGATGAGCGTGTTCTCGATTTGGATCAAGCTCATCATCCGTACTCCATTAATCGTCCAGTCTTCGAACGAAAGCGATTCAAATGAATCGGCGAGCCTTACCGCGACGTAACTGCCCATCGAGAACTCGGCAGCGAGAATACACATCGAGCCGAAAACGACTTTGACGAACGGACGGTCACGCCAGGCGATTTGGTAACTTTGGAACACGTCGACGAAGACGAGCTTGAGCTTTTGCGAGGTCCACGTCCGTTTCGTGTCCTCGAGGAAGATGGCGTACGCGATCGGCAACATGCTCGACGTGAACGTCAAAATCCAAAACAGTAACAGTTGGTTGCTGACATAGAGCCAGCCTCCGAGTGCCGTCCCGATCGTGATTGAGAGGTTGATCAACCAGTAATCGAGCGCGTATACGGCTTTTCGGTTCTCAGGCGTTGTCGCGTCGATGATGATGGCACTCATCGCCGGACGTCCGAGGTTATTCGTGACCGTGAAGATTGTATAGGCAATCATGAAGACGATCATCTGGTCGAACTGAAGACTGAGCGTCATGACGAGAAACATTGAGGCCGTGAGGCTAGCCGTCAACACGAGGAGTCGTTTTCGTGAGAATTGATCAGCGAGGTATCCCCCGATTAACCCGATGACGTATCCGAGACAGACGAGCGAGACTAAGAAGACACCCGCAATCCATTCATTGAACGCTTTGACAAAGAGGAGTGCCATGAACGGCATGATGGCGAATGAGACCGAACGGTTGAAAAATGATGTCACGAGTCGAACTTTTATTGGTTTAGGTATATCTTTCCATTTCATCTTGTCACCTTCCATTCTGTACCTGTATGATAAACAAGACAACGGATTTGAAAAATGGACGACATGGGGAAATGATGTCCACTTTTAAGGGGGGATGTGACGTGGATGCGTATTTATTTCGATTGTGGAAAGAGTGTCGCGATGGGGCGTACACGATTTCTGATATGGCGGAAGCCATTCATTTGAGCCCGAAACAGACGAAGCGTCATTTGGCACGGTGGCAAGAGGAAGGGTGGCTCACGTATACGAGCGGACGTGGACGGGGGAATTTGACGCGTCTCGAATGGCTACGACACGTCGAGCGTGATTTGGCGAAACAGCTGCTCGAACGCATGGAGAAAGAGTCGGTCGAGGCAGTGACAAATCAGCTGGAGTGGGACTGGTCACCGGCACAGGCGGGTCGGTTCATGCGTCAACTCGAGAAGAAGTTCGGTTACGTCCAGACATCGAGTGATGCGCTCATCATCCCGCGACGCCGTCACTTTTTGACGACACATCCGCTCGAGGCGGCTGACATCCACAGTGCCCACCTCGTCCAGAACGTCTTCAATCGTCTGTTCATGATTGACGCGTCTGGTGAGGTCACAGGGGAGCTTGCGCATCACTATGAATGGCAGGGAAGTACGCTCGTCTTGTTTCTTCGGAAAGGGGTCCGATTCCATGACGGGTCGCTCATGACGAGTAAAGATGTGACGAAGAGTCTGCGCATGCTCGTCCAGTCGGATGCGTATCGATATATGTACCGGCACGTCCGGCATATCGCATCGAACGGTACGTATCGCGTCGATGTCACGCTCGACCGACGCCGGAATTCGTACATCCCGAAACTGTCGATGATTCATACGAGCATCGCCAAAGGAAGTGTCGGGACAGGACCATTTCAATTGGACCAGCATGATCGGGAGAAGACGGTCCTCCTCGCCTTCGAGAATTATTTTGGGGTGCGGGCGCTCCTCGACCGGGTCGAGTTCATCAAAGTGCCGGACGGATACGATCCGACGTATCGCATCTCATCAAGGGATTCCAAAGAAACCGGACACATCTCGACACCGTCCGGGTTCGGGCTTGTCATCTTGAACAGTCATCCGAATAGTGTGTTCGCGAATGAAGAGGCGCGACATTATATCCATCGGTTGATTGCGGAGATTCGACCGGAGATTGGGACGTTGCATGAGCGAAGAACGCCGAACGATCGAGGTTTTCTCGGAGCGATGAGCGAGACGTATCGCATTCCAAAAGGAACACCGGTCACGTTCGACCGTCCGATTCGAATCAAACAGACGGACTTCACGAACGATACGACCGATTGGATTGCCGAGATGTTGACGCGTCACGGCATTGCTTATGAGTTCGTACCCATCAGCTTCAAAGATTCGATCCATGATAAAGCGTATTATGAATATGTTGATTTGGTCGTTCACGGTGAGGTGTTCGAGCGGAACATTACGCTCGGGTTTGAACAGTTCATGACGAACGAATACTCGCCGCCATATAAAGTGTTCCCTTATATAGAGGGGATGACGGAACGGGTTGGACAATATGATGACCTGCCGTTTGAGGACTGGTTGCCGCTGCACCGAGAGATCGAACGTGAGTTGAAAGAGAAGTCGTACTTCATTCCGCTCTATAACGAGGAGCGGACCATTCCGTTCCCGGTCGAGCTGAAGGACGTCTGTGTCGACTTGTTCGGTTATTTTGATTTTGCAAAACTATGGATTCCGTCGTAAGGAGGGGTATGATGAGGAAAAAACTATTGTTGGCATTTCTTTTATTCAATCCAATCGTATTTTTGATTGGATGGTGGAATGGGGAATGGGTGATGATTACAGTGGCGGGATTCGGCGTTATCTTCCATGCACTTTACCAGGAGCAACTCGAACAGTTCGACGAAGAGGAGGTGAAGTCATTGATGCAAAATATCGATTCGAAACTCGTCTCATCGATTGGTTTTCTTTCAATTTTTAGCCTTTTTGTCGTCGTCTGGTTTTTTAACGAGATGACAGTTCCGTTGCTTGATACGATGTACGTCGTGTTTGGTGTTATCATGACGCGTCGTGGTCTGTTGATTCGTAGTGCCGTACTCCATGAAAAGATTGATTTGACGAACGTCATCCATATAAAGAAAACCCCGAGCTCGTAAGACTCGGGGTTTCATTATGCGGATTTGTCCGTGCCTTCTTTTTTGACTTTTCGGGCGAGTGCCAAGATTTGATACACTTTGAAAAAGTCGTAAGCGGCGACGGCGATGATAAAGTACGTCCAGAAGCTGAAGCCGTACTCTTGTACCGAGAAGTACGCGAGGACGGTGAACAACACACCGAACGAGAGACTGAAGAGCATCATCACTTTTAGTTGTCGCGGCATAACTGCCACCTCATTTCTACATTAAAAATAGTACGAGCATCACGAGCGCGTTGTTGAACGCGTGGATGGCGATTGGAACGATCAATCGTCTTGTCTTCGCATACGCATATGAGAACGCGAAACTCATCGCGATATAGACGAGGAATCGATTATCTTGGTGGATGAGCGCGAATAGGATCGAACTGACCCCAAAGGCGATCCAGAACCCGAAGCGTGCATTCAAGTTCCCGAACAAGATGTGACGGAAGAGAATCTCTTCGATGATTGGTCCGAGCAAAATAACCGGCAAAATCAGGAGTGGAATGACTTCCACCATCTCGGCAATGTTTTGCGTGTTCATCGATTCGACGAGGTCACCAGAGATGGCCGTCTCAATCAAGTTCGCCACGATGACGAGCCCGTATTGCATCAAAATCCCGAGCCCGATCCATTTGACCGTGTCGTTCAAGTTCGATTGGATGCCTTGCGCTTTGTATTGCTTCAAATCCGGCCAGATGAGCAGGATTGACAGAACAATCGTCACACCGAATCCGATGGCGAGCCAGAGCCCGACGAACGTTTCCGTTAACCATTCCGGTCGTACTTCAGTGAGGACGAGCGGGAATAGTTGAACGAACGCATAGAGTAAAATCGGGGTGAGGTGCCGGAGACGAATGTTAGGCGCCATCGAAAAACGGGTATTTATCGATTGGTTTGAGTTTAGTGTAGCCAATTCAACACGTCCTTAATCATAAGAATAAACCTACCTTTTTCTCATTGTAACAAATAAGTTCTCTTGACCGCGAGTAAGAGCATTTTTTAATGTATCCTACTTGATTTTTTAATCGTCGCATACTACACTTAACAATGTTAGCACTCCTTTTAACTGAGTGCTAAAACCTTACGATACACATTACATCATTCATATTCGGAGGAGGGTTTTTCCATGTTAAAACCACTAGGCGATCGTGTCATCATCGAAGTCGTGGAGAAAGAAGAAAAGACGATCGGGGGCATCGTGCTTCCTGATACGGCGAAAGAAAAGCCGCAACAAGGGAAAGTCGTCGCAGTCGGTACAGGCCGCGTGACGGACGAAGGCAAGCGCATCGATCTCGACGTGAAAGAAAATGATTTGGTCATCTACTCGAAGTACGCAGGTACCGAAGTGAAGCATGATGGAAAAGAGTACTTAATCGTTCGCGAGAGCGACATTCTCGCAATCGTAGGCTAAGCACCATTATTCAAAAACTTTTTTAGGGGGAAATGAACGATGGCAAAAGATATTAAATTCTCAGAAGATGCACGTCACGCGATGCTTCGCGGCGTCGACGCACTCGCTGACGCAGTCAAAGTAACGATTGGACCAAAAGGACGTAACGTCGTCCTCGAGAAGAAATTCGGTTCACCACTCATCACAAACGATGGTGTGACAATCGCGAAAGAAATCGAACTCGAAGACCGCTTCGAAAACATGGGCGCAAAACTCGTTGCTGAAGTCGCGTCGAAGACGAACGAAGTCGCAGGGGACGGTACGACAACAGCGACAGTCCTCGCACAAGCGATGATTCGTGAAGGGCTCAAGAACGTCACAGCGGGCGCGAACCCGATGATCCTTCGTAAAGGGATCGACAAAGCGGTTCGTCGTGCACTCGAAGAATTGAAATTGATTTCAAAACCAATCGAGTCAAAAGAAGCAATCGCACAAGTTGCGGCCATCTCGGCAGCGGACGAAGAAGTCGGTGAATTGATCGCAGAAGCGATGGAGCGCGTCGGGAACGACGGTGTCATCACAATCGAAGAATCACGCGGCTTCACGACAGAGCTCGACGTCGTCGAAGGGATGCAGTTCGACCGTGGCTACCTGTCACCATACATGATCTCAGACTCTGACAAGATGGAAGCGTCACTCGACAACCCGTACATCTTGATCACAGACAAGAAAATCTCAAACATTCAAGAAATCATCCCAGTGCTCGAGCAAGTCGTGCAACAAGGGAAGCCGATCTTGATCGTCGCAGAAGATATCGAAGGAGATGCACTCGCGACACTCGTCTTGAACAAACTCCGTGGTACGTTCAATGCGGTAGCCGTCAAAGCACCAGGATTCGGTGATCGTCGTAAAGCGATGCTCGAAGACCTCGCGACACTCACAGGTGGTCAAGTCATCACAGAAGACCTCGGTCTCGACCTCAAATCGGCATCACTCGACATGCTTGGTCGCGCATCGAAAGTCGTCGTCACAAAAGACACAACGACTATCGTTGAAGGTGCAGGGAACGAAGAAACAATCAAAGCACGCGTTCAAACGATCCGTAACCAAATCGAAGAGACAACGTCTGACTTCGACCGTGAAAAACTCCAAGAGCGTCTTGCGAAACTCGCAGGCGGCGTAGCCGTCGTCAAAGTCGGTGCAGCTACGGAGACTGAGCTCAAAGAGCGTAAACTCCGCATCGAAGACGCACTCAACGCGACACGTGCGGCCGTTGAAGAAGGAATCGTCGCAGGTGGTGGTACGGCGTTCATCAACGTTATCCCGGCCGTTCGTGCGTTGCTTGCAGAAGTGACAGCGGATGAAGCGACTGGTGTGAAACTTGTCCTTCGTGCGCTTGAGTCACCGGTCCGTCAAATCGCGGAAAACGCGGGTGAAGAAGGTTCGGTCATCGTCGAGAAACTCAAGAACGAATCAGTCGGTGTCGGATACAATGCGGCAACTGGCGAATACGTCGACATGATCGCACACGGGATCGTCGACCCGGCGAAAGTGACGCGTTCAGCACTCCAAAACGCAGCATCTGTCTCAGCGATGTTCCTCACAACGGAAGCCGTCATCGCAGACAAGCCAGAAAAAGATGGCCCTGCAATGCCTGACATGGGCGGCATGGGTGGAATGGGCGGAATGATGTAAGTCATGCGCCTTTACAGGAACCATTCATCAGCGAAAGCTGGTGGGTGGTTTTTTGTTGTGAGTGATAATTCAAAATGATTAAAGTCAGTTAACTATTTTTCTTCTCTAAGGATTATATTTTTAAAGTGATATCGATGTTATATAATGGAATAAACGAAACTAAAAAGTAATATAATGTATTTTAATAATCCGTTTTAATTAGGGAGGGATTGATTTTGCAGGAAGCGATATATGAGGGAAAGAACGTAACTTTATCAGTTTTATTAGATGAAAAGCGAGAAATTCGTGAACTGAAAAAGAGTTCGGCTAAAGGGGCGTTTAGTTGCCCATATTGTAATGAAACGCTTATCATAAGGGCCGGGAGTGATCGGGTACATCACTTCTCTCACAAGCAATCAAAATCTTGTGAACTTTCTATTATTGCTACTGAAAGTGACAAATATCAAGAGCAGATTAAACGAGAGTCGAAACAGCATTCAGTTATAAAAAACTTTATCCATGATGAACTGAAAGCTCAACAAAAACTAAATAAAGAACTTGAAGTTGAATACGGTTTTGTAGCAAAAGCGACTGAAAAGTGGCGTTACTATCCTGATATTATCGTAAAAAATGTGGATAAAGAAATTGCGATTACGGTGCTTACCAATGTGACACAAAATCGAGATGAAAAATTGGCTAACCAAATTATTAAACGGAATACATACTTTAACGAAAAGGGACTTATACCCATTTGGTTCATTGAAAATACAGAACAGTCGATTGATTTAGGGCGTCATGTGATCCACCTTTGGGAAGCTGAGTTAAACCTTGCGATGAAGACTCCTGAAGATTTAATGTGGGAAACATTATTGAATGAAACAGCGCGTGATCAATCCTTATTTGAACTTTTCGATTATCATCATCAAAATACTCCGAATCTTTATAAGGTTCGAAGCCTTTACTATATCCAATCTAAAGAAGATAGTATTCAATTCTCTGTTCGACGCTTTATTGAAGATGAGCAAAAAAGTCCATTTCGAGCATTTGCCTTAAATGGAGGATACGAAATCAGTCTATCTACTGCCTTGTTGACTACTCAAACATTACAACTAAGCGACCCTAAAATCGAAATGCAACTAAGAGATTCCTTTCTACAAGAATTGGAGCAGAAGAAAAATGAATATATAGCGAAACAAAAAGAAATCGAAGACGCAAATAGAACTGAATTACTAAACAAGCGTTACGATTCATCAAAACGCCAAGTAAGCTCGAAGAATTTGCTAACAAAAAGTCATTTTCGAACGGCAATTTTGGAATATATCAAAACTTGTAGGTTAAGATTGATAAATGCTGACGATGTAGCAGAGTATCTAGTGCTCAATGGTGCTTCAAATAAGTCTTACAATACAGGCCGCTACAAAATTTACTCAGACGTCTGTGCTTGTCTTGATCAATTAGTCGAAGAGAACGTAATTGAACTTTCGTCAACGGGCGGGCAACGAGATAGAACGTATGCTGTAAAAACTATATAAAATCATTAAAATGCCTAGAAAGAGCAAAGTATAGAAGCGAATCCGAAATGACGTGTTTGATAACAGACTCTGTTTGTTTGAGAGTATTAAATGAAAATTCAAATCACCTATACATTTCAATCTTGAGATGTATAGGTGACGTATTGTTTAAAACATTATTGGGCTTGTCTTCCTTCGAAAAGTCGTTGTAGAAAAAAGTTTTCCTTCTCTGAGCGAAGACCTTGAAGATACTCCAAATGGTCAATTTTTTGAATCGAACCGACGGAACGCTTTTTTGTTCCTGGCATTTCAGTGATGACTTCCATCACGTCGACCGTGGTCGAACCGCCAGGCATTACTAGATATCTTGCTACACTAATTTCTTTTCCTTTCCCTACATGTCCATAGCGCACAACTGCTTTCCAATAGGACCACTCTGTAATCGCCTCATTAGTATTCATAATTTCTCATCCCTTCTTCTAATGTTCATTGAATTGAAAGTAAATATTCGACTACGTTATTAAGTTGATTTTAGAAAACGAACGAGAATAAGGTATGTAATAAAATTGACTAAGGTTAATATTTTATGAGGTGTAGTTAAAAGCTCAACAGACAAAAGTGAAAAGACGAAAAATCAAGCAGTGGCCTCGTGTAGTATGAAGTTACGACGAAACTATATTAATACATGATTTAATTTCTAACAGAGAAGGGGAGTTTGAAATGGCCACACCGATTACAATTTTTAAAAACAATCAGAAACTAAGGGAAGAGTCGAATATTCAATTAGCAGCAACATTCTTCTCAGACCTTTTAAATTTAAATAAGTCGAAATGCTTTAACGCGATTGAGAGAGGTTATACATATAACATTCCATTTTTTGACCAAGAGGATGAGTATCGATTTATTGCTCCAAAGGATATTGCATTAAAGAGAAAGATTGAATTAGAAGAGAGAGACCATCATAATGCCCGTCGGATTTGGCTCATCCCAGCAAATCCGAATGAATATGATTTAGAGAGTGCTTTCGGTCGATATGATTTTTTACATTGGAGACGGTCCTTCAACTATGAGAATGGGGACATTCTATTTATCTATCTGTCTGGCCATATTCAGAAAGTACGTTATAAAGTTGAAGTAATTGAAGGGGTTGTGCGCTCTTCAGATGTGAGTTATGATCGTACATTTCGGAAAGGTGAGGTTCAGTTTGAGGATTCTAAAGAATTGGACTGGTCTCGCATTCGTTTGTTAGACGAAGTAGACAATGACCTATTGTCTTTAGAATATTTGCGAGAAAATGGATTGAAAGGGAATGTTCAAGGGTCGATGAAGTTGATAGGAGAATTGAAAGACTACATCACTTCGTTTTTCGACAAAGATTTAACCGCTGGGTATTATGCAGACGAAGTGCCAGAATTTTTAGAAGAAGGCAAACGAAAAATCGTTTCAGTTAATACGTATGAACGTAACCCGCTCGCACGTAAACGATGCATGGAGTACTACGGGGTGAGCTGTCAGGTTTGCCAAATCGATTTCGAGCAAATATATGGTGAAGTCGGTAGAGATTTTATTCATGTGCATCATATTAAACCACTTCATGACATAGGACAGAATTATGTGGTAGATCCTATAAATGACTTAAGACCGATTTGTCCAAATTGCCATGCGATGCTACATCGAAAAGAAGGTGGCGAGTACTTAACGATTGAACAGCTGAAAAATAGAATAAAATCTAACCTTGGAGGAAATCATGATCATTTATAACGAACCGAAGTACATGTTTGTAGAGCACATTTTAGAAAAAGAAATTAGTTATATCCTTAGCAAAAACATCGAAGAAAAAATGAATCGACGCGTTAGTGCTTCCGAGATGACTTCATGGGAAAACTCACTTTCAGAAATGATGCGAGTCATTCGAGGAAAATCGATACCTGATGACGTAAATATTCTTCTTGAGTTTAATTTACCATCAACTCAAAAACGAATTGATTTTATTATTGCGGGGAAAGATACGGATGGTCAAAAAAATGCAATTATTATAGAACTAAAGCAATGGGCGAAGGCTGATCTCGCTGACGGAGATGGTATCGTCCAAACCGCATTTCACGGTAGAACCCAATCGACCGTCCACCCTTCTTATCAAGCTTTATCGTATCGCCGGTACTTAGAAAATTATCTCGAATCGGTAGATCCGATCGAGTCTGATATAACACTTGATTCATGCGCTTATTTACATAATTATATTCGGTCAAGGAAACATGAAAATGAACCTTTATTGAATGATAGATACAGCCATTATTACAAGGAAGCACCGATTTATTTCAAAATGGATGACCTTCATTTGGAAGATTATGTAACTAAACGAGTCGGTGCCGGTCAAGGGTCAGAAATCGCGTCAGAAATTGAGACAGGAAAACTGAGACCTTCCAAAAAATTAGTAGAAACATTAAACCTAATGTTTGAGGGGAACGAAGAGTTCATTTTGTTAGATGAACAGAAAGTTGCCTATGAACAGATTTTAACGATCTATACTGAGCATGTGTTACATACAGACGAGAAGTATGTTGTATTAATTAAGGGAGGACCGGGAACTGGCAAATCTGTAATCGGTTTAAATGCTCTAAAGGCACTCATGAATGAACAGGCATTAGTCGAGTATATTACGCCGAATGCAGCTTTCCGAGAAGTCTTACGAAAAAAACTGGTAAGGCAAAAGAGCATGATTGAAATTCGAGATATGTTTAAAGGTTCTGGTTCTTACGTAGATACTCAAATGAATAAAATTGACGTACTAGTTTGTGATGAGGCGCACCGATTAAAGAATCATGGACATATGCAACGAAAAATTGAAGGAGAGAATCAAGCAACTCAAATTATTCGAAGTTCAAAAATGAGTGTTTTCTTCATTGACGATGAGCAAATGATTTCGAAGAAAGATATTGGGTCCTATTCGTTGATTAAAGAGGAGGCCAAAAAACAAAATGCAATTATTCACGAATTAACATTGGATTCTCAATTCCGGTGTGGTGGTTCAGGTAACTATATTGAATGGGTGAATGGAATCTTTAACAATGAAGAGATAATAGAATTAGACGGGTCATATGACATTCAAGTGCTAGACTCACCACAGGAATTAATTGATGAGGTCGTGTCGAAACGTGATGGTCGCGTTACGGCAGGCTATGCATGGAGTTGGACAAAAGAACGAATAGATGGACAGCTTGTTCCAGATGTTCAAATTCCTGAACATGATTTTGCAATGCCTTGGAATGATTCGAAACGTCTAGACTGGGCAATCCATCCAGATGGAAGAGAACAGATTGGATGTATTCATACAGTACAGGGCTTAGAAATGACATATGCAGGTGTAATCATAGGTCCTGATTTAGGTTATGATCCACAATCAAGACAATTGATTGTACGGCGGGAAGAATTCAAAGATAGTGGCGCTAGACCGGCAAAACCGAAAAAGAATGAAATGGACGCTCTTAATCGGCTCGTGAAAAATACGTATCGCACATTAATGACTCGTGGGATGAAGGGGTGTTACGTGTATTGTTGTGATCCTGAATTACAAAAATATATGAAGCAGCGTATATCTTTATAGTCCTTAAGAATAGCAAGTTGACTGGAAGTATGTTTACTTGGTTGTCATTTCTTTTAGATACGTTGTTCTGTACAGGATAGATAAGAAAGAGAAATTACAAAATCATCGTATGTAGAATTAGATAATGTGAAACTTCCCTCCCTTTTGTTCGTAATGAGTAAGAAAGGGGGGTACTTCGATGGCGCCACGTTGTACGAATTGTCGGTATAGATGGAAAGCGAGAGAGGTATGGTCACTCGGGTTTTCAAAAGACGGAAAGGCGTGTTCGAACTGTGGACACACACAATATATTTCTGGTGAAACGCAGCGTCTGTTTACATTAGGCTATTTGAGTCTTCTGTTTGTTCCATTTCTTCTAGTTCGAATCCGACTAAGCGATGAGAATAATCCTTTTCCATAAACCGTTTGAATATGAGACCTGCGTCACGACATCGATCGTGACGCGTTTTTTGTGTCTTCTTGAAATCAAATGCACCCAAATTTGCACAAATGTTCGTTTAAGTGTACATTTGTGCAAAGGGGTGTGACTGAATGTCAGAAGAACTGAAGAGGCTTTACGAAGTAGCGCACTTGTATTACGAACAGAATCAAACACAATACCAGATTGCGGAGACGCTCGATGTCAATCGGGCAACCATCAGCCGCATGTTAAAACGCATTCGGGATTTAGGGATTGTGAAATTTCAAATCGATTATGATCGCTATCAATCAATTGACGTGGCAGTTCAACTAAAAGAGCAGTTCGGTCTAAAGCATGTCATCTTAGTGCCCGAAAAATCAGGACAACGTGAAGAAACGTTACAGCGTATGGGGGAAGCGTGCGCAACATATGTCGAGTCGGTGGTGACCGACAACGATGTGATTGGCTTTTCTTGGGGGACAGCACTCGCTTCCGTCGTGGAAGCACTCAAACCGAAAGAGGCGTATTCAACTATCCAATGTGTGCCACTCATCGGTGGGCCAGACGGAAAACTCGAAAGTCGTTTCCATGCGAACACGTTAGCGTATGACGCCTCACGAAAATGGCGTGGACGTTCTAAACTAATCGATGTTCCTGCTATTTTACCGAATGCTGCCATCAAACAAGCATTGACGCAATCAACACATGCTCAGGAAGTCGTGGAGCTGTGGGGGCGGATGAACATCGCCCTGTTTGGAATCGGTTCGGCCCAACTGAACCAGGAATCCAACTGGTTGGCTTTCTATGGCCAAACGTTTACCAAAGAAATAAACGAACTCCAAATCATCGGAGATCTTTGCTCGCACTTTTATAATCAAAATGGAGAGACCGTGACCACTTCGTTATCGGATCGAACAGTCCATATTGAGCATCAACAACTCGCAAAGGTCCCACTTAAAATCGGGGTAGCCTATGGAAGTGAGAAAGTAGATGCGATTCGAGTCGCCGCTGAGCATCAGTTACTTGATGTCATCGTGACAACCGATCGCACGGCCCAAAAACTGTTACAGGGAGAATGAACAAATGGATGTAAAAGAGAAGTGTGCGGAAGCCGCGCTCCCTTGGATTGAATCAGGGATGACAATCGGTCTTGGGGGTGGCAGTACGATTCAACACCTCATCAATAGGATTCATGCGAATCAACTGGACGTAACTATCGTGACACCTTCATTTGTGACACGACGCGCTTGTTTGGAAAAAGGAATTCGGGTTGTCGAGACAGGGGATGTCTCAATGATCGACCTTGCCTTTGACGGTTGTGACCAAGTCGATGCTCGACACCACGCCTTAAAAAGCGGAGGTGGGATTCATACAGAAGAAAAACTCATCGCGACGATGGCAAAGCGATACGTATTACTAGTAGATGACTCTAAATTTGTTGAACGATTGACGTTTGATCATTCGGTTGTCTTAGAAGTTCTTCCACAAGCATTCACCTATGTGAGCGAGAAAGTCCGAGAACTCCCATGGGTAATATCTCTACAAGTTCGTCAAAGTTTGAACAGTGACGGGGCCTTGGTGACCGTGAACGGAAACCGATTACTCGATGTGGTCGTCCACCCGTCTGAAGATCCAATTGAGGTGAACCACCAGTTATCTCAAGTACGTGGCGTGGTTGATACGTCCTTGTTCACAGATGTCGTCACGCACGTCATTGTTGCATCGCATCACGATCATCGCGATACAGTCGTCTATTCAACAGAAACGGGGGAAGGGAAATGAAGCAATGGGGAATCATTGGACCAGGTACGATTGCGACAGAATTCGCTCAAGCACTCGCGCAATCAGATGGTATTGCCTACGGAGTGTGGGGACGAGATGTAGAAAAAGCCGAACAATTTGCGCAAAAATATAGTGTAAAAAAGGTCTATCAAACGTTAGATGAGATGTTATCTTCACCTGACATCGACATCGTCTATGTGGCGACGCCTCATCATCTTCACTATTCGATGATGGAACAAGCCATCGCACATGGAAAGCATGTCCTTTGCGAAAAAGCCATCACACTAAACAGTGAAGAGCTCGAGAACATTCAACGTCTGGCTGATGATCAAGGGGTAGTTGTGCTCGAAGCGATGACGATTTATCATATGCCGCTATTTGAAGAGTTGAGACGGCGTGTTCAGGCAGGTGCAATCGGACGAGTCAATATGATTCATGTGACGTTTGGCAGTTATAAAGAAGATGATCCGTCTAAT
This sequence comes from Exiguobacterium sp. ERU653, assembly GCF_018617775.1. NCBI lineage: Bacteria > Bacillati > Bacillota > Bacilli > Caryophanales > Exiguobacterium > Exiguobacterium sp. ERU653. Next base: position 85,037 of record NZ_JACSKV010000004.1, on the reverse strand, counting down.
CGTTTCTTCAATCCGGAACTGGCTGGGGGTGCGATGCTCGATATCGGGACGTACGCCTTATCGTTCGCTCGAAATTTCTTGGACGAAGAAGTAGTGGAAGTGTTGACGACGATGAAACCATACAAGACCGGGGTCGATGAACAATCGAGTATGATCCTTCGTACGGGTTCTGATCAAATGGTGAACATTACCCTTGCGATGCGTACAAAGTTACCGAAGCAAGGAGTAGTCGCTGGAGAAGACGGGTACATTACCGTCAATTCGTTTCCTCGTGCAACGGAGGCGACCATCACGTACACGAAAGATGGCTCGGTTGAGACCGTTCAGCTTGGGGAGACGGAGCAGGCATTACGCTATGAAATTGACGCGGTGCATCGTGTCATTTCTGGTGAAGCTGACGAGACGCGACTTTATTCACGGGATGTGATGACGTGGATGGATCGGATCCGTCAACAATGGAAGGGGACTCATCATGAACAGAGGAATTGATCACATCGGCATGACGGTGCCTTCTATTGAGGAGGCAACTACTTTTTTGAAGGACGCGTTCGACGCTGAGATTTGCTACGACGTGCAACGTCCAGAAGATGAGCCGATGGAAGGGGAAGAGGCGGAGCAACAACTGGACTTACCAGACGGACAACAAATCATCCATATGCGACTGCTTCAAATCAAATCAGGACCGTCTATCGAATTGTTTCAAGTCGCGCGAGTAAATGAAACCGAACCGACAGGAATCTCATCGTACGGCTTACATCATTTCGCGATTTATGTGGATGATATGCAAGAGGCGGCTCAGCGCTTTGAACGTGCGGGTGGACAGTTGTTATCAAAACCACACCCGTTAGCCGGCGTCGAAGACAATGGGGATAACCAAGGTGTATATGGGAAGGCACCATGGGGATCGCTCATCGAGCTGATTGCCTATCCGGATGGAATTGATTACCCTGCGTCGAGTGAACAGGAGCGTTGGACACCGGCGGAACATAAATGAGTGTATACGAAAAGAATCGCCCTTTTCGCGGGCGATTCTTTTTTCAATCCGTCTGCTTACGATTATACATCACGACGCTACCGACGAATGCGGCAAGCGCCCATGCAGTGAGCAAACCGAGCTCTAGCCCGACGGCACCGAAGTTCGCACCGTCTTCCACTTGATGGGCCACATCAATCAAGAGCACGTTCGGTAAATACTCGAGTACTCCGATGATAGCGAAACGGTCTTGTAGTGGCAACAACATCGGTGAGAACGAGAAGAAAAAGAACGGCAACATGACAATCAATGAAGCTTCCATGACCGTCTTCGTCATCAAGCCGAACATCGTTCCGATTCCGATATAAAAGAACGTCGAGACGATGAGCGCGAGGGCGATCACAGCCAGATTTTGCGGGGCATAATCCATCAAAAATGACGAGGCTACGATGAGGATCATCGTCGTCACGAATGTGAGAGCACTCTTTCCGAGCAAGATGTCGAGCGTGCTCGCCGGGGACAACATGAGCCCGCGAAGCGTGTTTTTCTCCTTTTCTTCTGCAATCAATGCACACTGCACGAAGATGGCAACAAGGCTGAACGTGATGTTGATGACGAAGTACGTGATGTCGACGCCACCGTCACCGATTCGCGAATAGAAGACAGCGAAGAAGAGCGGCATGATCAAGGTCGACGAGACGAACAAGTTTCGAGACAAATCTTTATAGTCTTTTTGGAAAATGGCGAGTGCGCGTTTCATTGAAAAAGTCATGATAATTTCCTCCCTGTCACTTCGATAAAGATGTCGCCGAGTGTCGGCTCATTGGAGTGGATTGACGCGATATTTTTAGCACGCATCTGTTTATGGAGCCAGTCCGCGCCTTCGTCGGTTTGCGTCACTTCATGCGTCTGACCGTTGTTTAATTCGACAAGCATCGATCCCGTCGCATATTTCCTGCGCAATACGTTCGGTGCATCGAGCAGTTGAATCGATCCTTGATGTAAGAAAGCGACACGGTCACACAGCTCTTCGGCTTCTTGCATGTCGTGTGTCGTTAAAAAGATGGTCGTCCCATTAGCCTTCAACCGTTCAATCCCTTTATAGATATGTCGAGAGTTGACCGGATCGAGAGCCGATGTCGGTTCATCTAAAAACAGGAGCTCTGGCTCATGAAGAAGGGCGCGTGCGAGCGTCACCCGTTGCAACATCCCTCTAGAGAGTTTGTCGATGCGCTTTTTCCGTTCCCCGCTAAGATTGACCATGTTCAATACTTCATCAATCCGGGTCTTCGGTTCATCATAGAGGTCGCAATATAAGCTCAGGTTCTCTTCTATAGAAAGTCGTGTATACAGACCACTATTGTCCGTCAACACACCGATGCGTTTACGGTACTGTTCTTGTTTCAAGTCAGCGACCGGCACGCCGAAGACGGTAGCATCCCCAGCCGTCTGTGCGAGCTGTGACGTCAGAATTTTAATCGTCGTCGTCTTTCCAGAACCACTCGGTCCCAAGAAGCCGAACACTTCTCCTTTTCCTACCGTAAACGTCACATCATGTAACGCTTCTTCGTTTCCAAACAATTTCTTCAACCCGTTCACTTGAATGATTGGTTCCATTCCCGTTCCTCCTTGTCGATGTCATCTTGCTTGCCTCTATCGTATAAGGAATAAAGGAGGACCGCATTCAAATGGCGATAAATGGCGCTTATCATGATGTGAACGAAGCGATAGGAACTATGAATGGAGACTATTTGAGCCCCATCATCGTCTTCAATTCCGCCATTTTTGTCTTAGATAACGGAATCATTGTCTTCTCTGAATCATCCAAGACGAGACTGAAGCTATTTTTCGTATAAGTGATGACTTCGCGGACACGTTGTAAGTTCACGAGATATGACCGATGGCAACGGAAGAAACCGTACGGGGTCAAACGCGTCTCGAGCTCGTTCATCGTGAAGACACTCGGGAACTGATCCGATTGACTATGTAAAATCGACTGTCCGTCCTGACTTTCGATGAAGTCGATTTCAGGAGGATCGAGTAAGATGATTTTTTCGTTCACTTTCGTTGGAATCTTCTCGAAACGGACGTGGATGACCTCAGATGAGATGTCTGTCTCATCCGCTTCTTCTGGTTCCACATCTAACAGACGCAAGTGACGATGGTCGATCCGATAAACGGTCGATGTCATGAAGAGCGCACTCTCCATGTTGCTCGTCAACACAAGGACGGCTTTTTGTCTCGACGTCAATGTCTGTAACGTATCGCGTAAAAGGTGGCGTGTTTCTTGGTCCACGTCTTGATCCGGTTCTTCAAACACATACAGGTCACGGTCCTGGAGAAGCAGCGCGGCGTACTGTGTGCGTCTGACAAGGGAACGATTGAGACGGTGGAGGCGTTGCTTGCGGTAAGTTGTGAGTTGGAGCTGTTGAATCACCGAGTCGACCGAGTCAGTTGAATCATAAAGACGCTTGGTGAAGCGTAAATACTCCTCGATGGTGAGTCGATCGTATAAACCGTCCCGGATGGAGAAGAGAGACAGCGTTGAAGCGTGGTTGATGTTCCCGGTAAATGTCATGATTTCCTGACTGATGAGACCGAAGATGATTTCTCGGGAAATGACGCCACAGTGGATAGCCGCCAACTCACCTGGTTGGATTGTAAATGAAATGTTTTCGAGAATGAGTGTGTCTTGTTGGCGCACCGAGACGTTATGGAAAGTAAGCACCGAATCCCTCCCTTTTTAGATGGAGTATAACATTTTACAGAGAAGGGCTTAAGAGGAAGATGATTACACATGGAAGTTACATCTTTTGGTAAAATAGGATGCGTAACGAATTAGTGAAGGGGAGGGACTCTAATCAATGGATAAGCAATTCGAAGAGATGCAGACACGCATGTTCGAGTTAGAATCTCAAGTTGAAATGCTTCAATCCCTTCTACTTCGAGTGATTGAGCAAGATTCAACACTACATAATCAGTTAAAAACTGAATTAGAGTACGTCTTATTAAAACATGACCTACCAGTCGGAAAGAGACATGATGTTTCATTTTTTCTGATTCGACTCGAGAAGGCGTATAAGTTTGAAAACAAAATACCGACGTTCGCTTCATTTCATGAAGAATTGAAACAAGTGCTTGAATTAGAGGAGTTATCAGAAGAGGTTTCCGTTCGATTGATTCAAGAGTATGTAAGACGTGGAGTTTTTACTGTGGGTAACATGATTAAATATAAATAGTGAGGACGTGCATGTATGAATGAAGTACAACGATTAATGGATGAGGTCATTAGATTCAGAAATGAGCGTGATTGGGCGTTTCATCATAACCCGAAGGACTTGGCACTTTCCCTGTCCCTCGAGGCGAGTGAGTTACTTGAAGTATTCCAGTGGATCTCGAGTGAAGAAGCGCTTGAGACGAAAAAGACGGAGATGGAAGAGGAGTTGGCAGACGTGTTGATCTATGCGCTGACGTTCGCACATGCTGCTGGCATCGATGTGTCAAAGGCGATTGAAGACAAGCTCGTGAAAAACGCAGTGAAGTATCCGGTTTTGAATACAGAGGATTCACGGTGAAATCCAATCATCGATTACTATTTTTCATGTATCTTGGAGCAGGTATATTGAGTTTGGCTCTCTTTCTTGCGATCCCCTTGTTCCACATAGAACGTTCGAACTGGATGAACGTCATGTTTCCGCTGTTGACGATCATCTGGTTTGCGAATGCGTTTGTACACTGGAAACAGATGAAACGAAAAGTCATGTCGTGAGGTGAGTGGATGAGTGAAACGAAACAACGCTTCAATCATATGTACGCATCTGCTAAACGCTCGACCCGTCTTGCGATTCACGTAGGACTCTTGATTACTTTGAGCGGTGCCTTATTTTACTGGAATGATCATCAATGGTTAGCCGAAATCACTTGGTTCATCATCTTATTTCCGGTCACGGCGTGTATCAAGATTGCGTTTCGTACGAATGTTCTTTTGACATTTAACAAAAGTGTGCGATATCGCCGACTCGTCTGGTATGAGTGTGCCTTAGGTCTTGGAATGATTGGAACGTTTGTACTATTGAGTACGATGACTTTGTATAGAGAAGAATACACTTCGGGATTGCTGTTGGCTTGTAGTCTAGTTTTATTTGGAATCGTTGCATCCTCGAATCTTGACCGCAAATTGAAGCAAGTCGATTAGAGTCATGTGACCCATCGATTATACAGTCGGGGGAAAGTTGGTCATGTTGATTGAAAGCACTCGAAACATATTGGAAAAGGAGAAGACCATGTACCATTACTTGAACGACATATAACTTTGCATACGTGGACCGCCCTCTGATTTGTCTGTCATGACATCGACAAATCAAATGAGGAGCGGATAAGATGAATCGAAATATATTGGTTTTGTTAGTAGTGCGTGTCATTGCAAACTTTTCGGACAGTTTTTATTTCTTGGCCTCGGTCTGGTATGTCAAAGAGACAACGGATGCCTCATTTTGGATAGGTGTCACTACGTTTGCGGCGATGATACCAGTGGCATTCCAAGTGCTCTATGGACCACTCATTGATCGCTATTCAAAAAAGAAGTTGTTGCTTGTGGCCATGGCAATCCAAGCGATGGTCTTGATCGTTCTGGCGAGTTTATATGCGTTTGGTGAGTTAAGCGTTGGGATTGTCATCGCCGGATTGTTCATCGCGACGCTGGCGAGCGAGCTGAGTTATCCGACAGAATATGCACTTGTTCCGTCACTCGTGCGAGAATCGGACTTACAGAAAGTGAACGCATGGTTCACGTTCACGCATCATAGTCTCGATTTGTTGTGTAATGCGATTGCGGGATTTTTGCTGGCGCTTATTGGTGTCGGTCTCATGTATATGAGTAATGCAGTTCTATACCTCTTTTTATTTGCGGTCATTGTCTTCTTCCTTCGAATCAATGAAACGGTGACTCGTACATCAGAGGATGTGACGTATCTGACTGATTTGAAAGTCGGGTTTCGATATGTTTGGAAACTCGGTTCGTTCCGAACGTTGATTGCTGTGTTCACGTGTCTCAACTTCATGGTTTCGATTTCACTTGGTGTACTCCCGATTCTCGCTACGACTGAGAACATGTATGGCTTATGGCTTGCCGCGATTTCGGTCGGGACGTTACTCGGGAGCGGTTTGTCCACTCGCTACGGCGATCGCTCATTACGTTGGACTTTCGTTTTTGCGACAGGAATCGCTGGGCTTGCTTGGTGTGTATCGGCAATTTGGTTGAATCGAAACGTTGGCGTGACGTTGATCAGTTTTGGGATAGCTTGGATTGCAATCGGTATGATGGGCATTCAGTTTCAGACACTTCTTCAACGTCAAATTCAATCTGAATACCTAGGACGGACGTTGACGGTCGTTTATGCGCTTCAAGGAATGTTGGCCCCATTCGGTTATTTGTTTGGAGGAATGTTTGCGGACTGGATCAATCCCAATCTCCTGTATCTGATTGGAGCGTTGACGTTACTCGTTTCAAGTATATATTTTAAGAAAAGTTCTTTTCTCACATCTCATGCTGCCCTTCGAGATCAAGCAGGATGACAGCAAAGAAGTACAGCCTTCATGAGAAGGGCTGTACTTCTTTTTGTTGAATGAACTGGAGTGTTGCTTCCGTCGTTTGAATCGATGCAAATTCTTCATTCAAACTAGCGAGCGACACATCATGGATGACCGCTGCGGGGATCCATGTCCCGCTGATCGATTGACGGTCGAATGTTGCCGTCGCATCGGAGACGACGATTGGATTGAATCCTAAGTTTCTCGCCATCCGTGCGGTCGTCTCGACACAATGGTTCGTGATCAATCCGGTGATGACCATCTGTGTCGCACCAAGTGCTTCAAGTCGTTCCTGTAAGTCCGTTCCGATGAAGGCGCTATTCACCTGTTTCGTCAGGATGACATCTTGTTCACGAGGTTGGATGAAGTCTTGGAACAAATGACCGTCTTTTTTGAAATAGAAGAGTGAGGTTGGAACGTTCGTGACATGTTGGACGTAGATGATTGGTTGATTTTGAGCTTCCCATGCTTCAATCAACCGCGCGATATTCTCTTCACATTGTGGATTGTTGCGGTTTCCCCAGCTTGGATCATGAAAGGCTTGTTGGACATCGATGATGAGTAATGGAACGACTGTTGTTTGCATGTTGATTCCCCCTTGAATTGGTTACTTCAAGTGTATGCAACGGAGGAATACAGATACATAGAGGTTTGACGGAAGTTTCAGCGAATGACTTAAGAAAGAACGGATAATGTACCGTTTCACTTTATTTTTGAAAGGTGAATGCCAAATGGATGAAATAGACCGCCATATTCTTGAATTGATGCAACAACAAGCCCGGATTTCGATGACCGAATTAGGACGACAAATTGGATTGTCTACGCCCGCTACGACCGAACGGGTAAAGCGACTTGAAGACCGTAAAGTCATTACAGGATACCGGGCCATCGTAAATCCCGAAAAGATGGACAAGCATATGACTGCCTTTATTCTTTATGACACACATCGGTGTGAGGCGTTCCGTGAATTTTGTCGTCAACAGCCGACTGTCATCGAGTGTCATCGCTTAGCCGGCCAGTATAGTTACCTCGTCAAAGTGGTAACGGAGAATGTACGCACGCTAGAGACGTTCATCGACGAATCGATGGAATACGGCCGTCCCTCATCGCTCATCAACCTTTCTTCGCCTGTGTCATTCCGACCTATCGTATAATATGACCTGGTTATTTTTTTGCCGTAGTGTTTCTGCGTAAATTTTATAAACTAGCAGAAGAAGAAGAAGAAGAAGAAGAAGAAGAAGAATGGTGAAAGGGTTGAAAAGTTATGGGTATCTACTATACACATCAACGAGAAGGGGCTTGGCAACAAGCTTTGAAGAAAGGGTATCTTGAAGCAAACGGCGAACACGCACTATTCATGGAAGAAGGGGTTGAAGATTTTAAAGCACCCTATGATTGGATGGTCGAACAGTATGAGAAACGAATTGGAATCTCATTGAACGGAAACTATCCGATTTGGTGTTGGGACGAGTTCCCCGACTTGGGACGAGATGGACATATTGGCAAAGGGAATCAAGGTGTGGTGTTGACCGTTGAACTACCAGACGAAGAGGTGTTGGCTTCCGAGTTTACGTATTGGCATCATGTGCTAAGTAACTTTCCATTATATGAGACGTTAGAAGAGTATGATCGAGAAGACGAACCGGATGAACTGTTCGTGCGACAATCGTGGGAACGTATATTTGACAAAGTATGGTGCGAAGCGTCCGTCGCGGACCAACCAAATGTTGAATTGGTGTATCAACACGTCGTTCACCGAATTGATTTGACCCAAGTTCGTGCTGTCATGCCATTCGTCGGTCGGGGAGACAGTTTATTGGACCGAGTAAGAGGGATGGTGTGGCGTATCGGATATAAGCTCGGCCTCATTCGTTCAAAGTCGTTTGAATGGAAAGTGTGATCAGGCGAAACGCAGCTAACATGAGTCAGCTGCGTTTTGTATTTGGATCTAATTGTTGTTCGATTCGATCAAGACGGTCAATTAATACCTGAAATTGTTCATTGTTTTGACGTTCCAATTCAAGTTTCTCTTCTGCGCGCTTTTCAAATCGATTGACTACTTTGACAAGCCATACAATTCCGAACACGATAGCGATAATCGGTAAGAAAAATGCAAGGCTTGCAAATAATGAACTAATGATGATATTCACGAGCGCTTCCTCCTTTTACGTATACATCTCATTATACTTCCAAATCCATCCAAAGCGAAAGAGTGGCACTGGCATTGTACCCTTTATTCTCGGTACACTGAATAGAGAGAGTTGAAAGGAGTCGATGGAATGGCAATCTATTATACATATCAGCACGCAGATGCATGGGAAGCCGCTAAGCGAAATGGCTTTTTATTTGGCAACCCGAACTACGGCATGCTTAAAGATCAGGATGATGCCAATCATCGACCTGCCTATGACTGGCTGGCTGACCAATATGAGCAGCGCATGAAACGATTACTAAATGGGAATGATCTTGTTTGGCTTAGTGATACCCCACCCAACGTCGCGCGTGGTGGTTTTTTAAAGGTTGGGGAGCCGGGTGTCGTCTTGACCGTCGAGCTACCCGATGAGGCCGTGTTAGAACTGGAAGCAGGATATTGGGTGTTCGCCTTAAATCGATGGTTCCTTTCTTTTGAAGACCGTGAGGCAGAGAACGAGGAAGAACTGCGTACATCGTGGGAGAAGATGTTCGACCGTGAATGGTGCGAAGCAATCGTTGAGGAATATCCCGAAACGAATACGAAATATTACTATATTGTCGACCAGATTCATCTTCACCAGGTGCTCGGTGTCCAATCGTTCGTCGAACAAGGTGTGTCATGAACAAGCCGACTCGACTTGGAACGGACGATGCTGGTTACGTCATCAACCAGACGTCCATCCGTCATATACAGCCTGAGTTTGAAACCGTCCTCTATAAAGCAATCGAACTGGTGAAAGAAGCATTCGGTGAACAGCTACATAGCATATACCTTTACGGAAGTATCGGGCGCGGGACGGCCGTTGCTGGGCAATCCGATCTCGATTTGACGGTGCTCGTGCATGAGGACATCGATGCCACAGAATTGGTGGAGCAGACGGAGCAATTACTAACGGAACATCCGGAAGTCATCAAAATCGACTACGATATTGGGCGCCTAGATGTGGCGCTTGATCCGACGAACCGATTTGAATGGGGATTCTGGCTAAGACATCTCTGTACGTGTGTTTACGGGGAAGACGTCTCGACTCGATTCCCGCACATGAAGCCGGATGCTCGTGTGAGTGAGTCGTTGAACCAGGACTTGGTTTCCTCGATTGAAGCAGCCAAGTCGAAATTGCTTCGTGGACAGATGTCTCATCTAGAGAAGCGGTCCATTGTGAAGCGCGTCATCCGAGGGTGGTATTTAACAATCAACGTAAAGGATGAGAGTTTTGCGACCACTGTAGAAGCGTGCTTGGCGATTCTAAAACTCTATTTCCCGGAAGATCAGCGAGTAGAGGAAGGGGAAACACTGTTGAGACAAGATGACATGACAAATCAACAGCTTCTAGACTATTTGAATGAAATAGATTGGACTTAACGATGCCGTTCTGCAATTGGGATGTACCCGTTCGGTCGTCTTCGCTTCACATCTGTGTCAAAGAAAAAATGAGGGACATATAGAGCGCTTGATACGTACATAATGATGACAAATTCGACTGCGGTCGGCCATTGAATGAGGTCGAATAAAAATAGAGACCATATGGGATATGAAACGAGACACATCGCCACAGTCATCCGACCCTTAGTTTGAATAAAACGGTACAAAATGCGCATCAATACGATATAAGGGAAGAATAGATAATAGAACATATTTTTCAATTGATGTCGTCCTTTCTTGCATATGTAAAGCCATCTAACTCAGTATAATCGAGGAGAGACGTACGACAAAGGAGAAGTTACAATGAAATCAATCGCCATCATCGGAGCTGGTGTCAGTGGGCTTTATGCCGCGAGCCAGCTTCATCAAAACGGATATGACGTCACAATCTTTGAGGCACGTGACCGAGTTGGTGGACGTATCTTCACGAAGGACGGCTACGACCTCGGTCCGACGTGGTATTGGCCGGATACGGAGAAGACGATCTCTGAACTCGTGGATACACTCGGACTCAAGTCATTCGTTCAACACACGACAGGACAAATGGTACTCGAACGTCAAACGACGACCGCACCGGAACGACATGTGTTACCGGAAGAAAGCATCGTCTTATCCAAGCGTTTAGTCGGTGGGATGACGAGTCTGGCGGAAGCTCTGCATGCGAAGTTGCCCGATGACATCGTTCGACTTGGACACCGCCTGACCTCGATCGAGCGACAGTCAGACCGAGTCCAACTGACGTTTCAAAATGGTTCGGTGCACCACACGGACGACGTGATCCTCGCGATTCCACCTCGTCTCGTTGCAGATGTAGCGATTGAACCGGCACTGTCAGCGCAAACGCGAAAAGCGATCAAAACGACACCGACTTGGATGGCATCCCAGGCGAAGGCACTCATTGTATACGAGACACCGTTCTGGCGAGAAGAGGGCTTGTCTGGCTTTGGGATGAGTTGGGTCGGTCTGCTTCAAGAGATTCATGACGCTTCACCGGTTGACGGTCAAGGTGCGCTGTTCGGATTCTTCCGTCTGTCACCGGGAGAACGAGAAGCGCTGGGGGGAGGACAAGTGAAGACGCGTGTCATCGAGCAACTGGAGAAGTTATATGGTCCGAAAGCGAATGATTTTCTGGCTTTTCATTATATGGATTGGTCGACAGAATCAGAGACAGCGACATCTGATGACCTCATGCCGCTCACGGCATTCCCGGCTTACCGTCCAATCGAGCTCGGGGACCGTCTCCATTTGATCGGTTCGGAGACGGATGCGCAGTTTGGGGGACATATTGAAGGGGCGTTACGGTCAGCGGAGCGGGTTGTAAAGCAATTCAACATAGAAGATTAATCGAGCCTGTCACCCTGTGTGACGGGTTTGTTTCGTATAAGGAAAGATCATGATGAATACAACACAACTTCAAGCACAAGAGGAACAATTAACACTTTTGACGTTCGGTCACGAAGAGGCACTTCAACTCGGTCAAACGATCATCGACTTGGAGAAAGAGGACGGGGTGAACGTCGCTGTTCATATCGAAAAGAACCGTATCCCGGTCTTCACGTATTTGATGGAAGGAACGCCAGAAGAGAATTACATGTGGTTGTTTCGGAAGAAACGGGTGACGGACCACTATCAACTTAGCTCGCACTTCATCGCAAAGCGTTTTGAAGAGTCGGGTCTCTCACACGATACAGATTCACTGTTACCAGCGAGGAACGCTTCCGATCCGCGTGAACGGTGTCGGGATGATTGGTACGGTGTCAGTCGCAGGCTTAGCACTGGAGATTGATCATAAGTATGCGGTTAGAGGCATGGAACGTTATCGACAGTGTCAAAATTAAATGAAGAAAAAACGACTTAAAATCAAGAACAATTTGATTTTAAGTCGTTTCTTCTTGTTGGATGGAAAATATAAGTACATTTTTATAGAAACGTTTCGATAAACCATTGCATCTCTTTTTGTAAGCGCTTATAATTTTGGTATACACAGGTGAAACGTTTCGATTAACAAATAAAAGTTAAAGGCGGGATGGAATGAGAGCGACACAATTAGTGCAGGAGATGACAGTAGCTGAAAAGGTGGGACAGCTTGTTCAGACACTGCCATCCATTTTTTCGGATGATGAGCAAGATGTGATCACCGGACCAATTGCGGAGTTGTTGAAAGAAGACGGCATCACCGACGAGAATAGGTGGAACATCGGATCGGTCATCGGGATCAGCAACGCTAAACAAGCGCAAAAGTTGCAGGAAAGTTACTTGCGACATAATCGACTCGGCATCCCGCTCTTGTTCATGGCGGACATCATTCACGGACACCGGACGATTTTCCCGGTCCCGCTCGCGATGGCCTGTTCGTGGGATCTCAACGAAATTGAACAAATGGCACGCACTTCTTCCGTTGAAGCGACCGTTTCCGGTCTACACGTCACGTTCTCTCCTATGGCTGACTTGTCACGCGACCCACGATGGGGGCGTGTCATGGAATCGAGCGGAGAAGACGTGTGGTTGAACGGTGAGATGGCGGCGGCATTCGTCCGTGGTTATCAGTCGGACGATTTGACGAGAGACGATACGCTGGCTGCCTGCGTCAAGCACTTCGCGGCGTATGGCGCGCCGGAAGGAGGACGCGACTACAATACGGTCGATGTATCTGACCGCGAGCTGCGTGAGTTCCATTTGCCGGCCTATAAACGAGCCCTTGAAGAGGGGGCGAAGATGGTAATGACGAGTTTCAATGTCGTCCATGGTGTTCCGGCCACGGCTAGTGAATATCTAATGCGGGATATCCTCCGCAGTGACTGGGGCTTTGAAGGTGTATTGATCTCGGACTGGACTGCAATCAAAGAACTCATCCATCATGGCGTCGCCGAGACGCTGAAGGATGCGGGTGAACTCGCACTCCGAGCTGGCGTTGATATTGATATGATGTCGGGCGCATACACGAATCATCTGGAAGCGGTGCTTGCAGATGGGGTCGATGAGGCTTTACTGGATGAGGCGGTCTTGCGGATCTTGAAGCTAAAAGAAGAATTAGGTTTATTCGACAACCCTTACCGAGGGATTGATCAAGCGAAAGAGACAACGCTCCACCTTTCAGATGGGCATCGAGACCAGGCGCGTCGTCTGGCAGAAAAGAGTGCGGTCCTTTTGAAAAATGATGGTGTCCTTCCGTTACAAAAGCAACGCATCGCGCTCATCGGACCGTTCGCCGACTCAAACGACGTGCTTGGTCCGTGGGACGGATATGGGAAAAGAGAAGAAGCCGTGACGTTGCGGCAGGCATTTGACCGGGCTGAAATTCCTTATGTGTTTGCGGAAGGATCGACCGTCGAAAAAGAAATTGATTGGACGGAGGCTTGCCGCATCGCAGAACAGTCGGATGTCGTCATCCTGGCGCTTGGCGAAGCCTCGTGGATGAGCGGTGAAGCCGGCAGCCGTACGGACATTCGTCTTCCGAAGACACAGCGCGAAGGGCTTAAGCGTCTAAAGTCACTCGGGAAACCAGTCGTGACGATTTTGTTCAATGGCCGTCCGCTCGATTTGCGCGACGTCGTTGAACATTCGGATGCGGTGCTTGAGGCCTGGTATCCGGGAACTGAAGCTGGTTCGGCGCTTGTGAACTTATTGTACGGGCAAGTCAGTCCGTCGGGGAAACTGACGATGTCGTTTCCTTATAACATCGGACAAGTACCGATCCGCTACGACGCGTTGCGGACAGGGCGTCCGTCAGACATCGAACACGCTGACCCACGCTACACGAGCAAATATCTCGACGCACCGAACGAGCCGCTTTTCCCTTTCGGATATGGTATGACATACACAACGTTTAGCTACAACGATTTCATCGTCAAAGACAAAACAGGCGGCATCGTCGAGGCGACTGTCGTCATTCGAAATGATGGGGCGACGACGGCAGAAGAAATTATCCAATGGTATATCCAAGACAACATAGCCAAAGTCTCACGGCCGGTCAAACAATTGAAAGGGTACGAGAAAGTGACCCTCAAAGCCGGCGAATCCGTGACGGTAACGTTCACCGTTGAAGGAGATATGCTCCGCTATCTTCAGCCGAACGGTTCGTTTGACGCTGATCAGGGAACGTTTACGCTTTTTGTGGGCCCGAACAGCCGTGACGTATTGGCAAAATCTTTTGAACTAAAAACAAAAACGAGGTGTACGACGTGAATGTATTAACCGAACAGACAACACTAACATGCGGAGACGTGAGCCTTTCGCTCACTCCGATGGGAGACATCCGCCAATTTAAAACCGGACCGATCATGGTCAATCAGTTAATCCATCATCCATTTGACGGCTCGATGGCAAACCTTTATGTCCGACATGAGGGAGGAGTTGCCCGACCGTTGCTGGGATTGCATTCACCTAGTGATTTTGCGGCCTCTGGTCAAAAAATCGTTTGGTCAGGACACTATCCGGAGTTCGCATATGAAGTACGAGGGACAATCAGTGACCACGGCGTTCGCTTTGACGCTACATTCGAAGGGACAGGTCAATTCGACGTCACGTACGTCCAAGATCTCGGGCTTGCTGATGAAGGTGGTGTTCGCACGAATGAGGCTTACATGGCCCAGTATATCGACTATATGAAGACGGATACGGCGCTGATGGCGCGCCAAAATCAAAAGCAGTCGACCGGGTTCCCGGCGATTCGAATGACGTCGTCCCGAACTATCGCAGAATATGCGACGGATGGTTTTGATGTATATGGTACATCGTATAAATTGACCGGGCGGGCCGCAGGACTAGACAATGCGTTGCCTTCCCGTGTCTATCAATATGAGTTCGCTTTACCGACACTTCGTACAGAGACGTTAGACATGGGGACGGAACGAGAAATCACATTCGAATTATCATTCGTTCAAGATCATCCTGAAAAGCTGACAGAGAATTCAATCAAGCATTTCACAACAATCGAAGCGGGCACGCCTGTCGATCAAACAGTACGTCCGCGCCCGCGGCTTCACCAATCGTTCCAACCAATCAGCGGTGGCGGGCTCGCGATGAGCGAAATCGAGCGCCTCTACCCGGTGCGACGACTCGAAGAGATAGAGGGTGGACAGCTCATGTCCTTCTTCACCGAAGAGGGTTCGCACGTCGTCTTAGCGGCGAAAGAGCATCTCGTTGAGCGAAGTCACGGGAACATCTTATTGAACGCTGGGAGTCTGATGCCGGACGAGTCGAAGCTCGCGACGACCGTATTCATGAACGGTGTCTTTAACTCGCATATCGTTTACGGCAACACAAACTTCAACAAATGGACGACCAACGTCCGTAATCCACTCAATGTCCCGAAAACGTCAGGGCAACGCATCTATGTCGAGATGAACGGGGCATACCGTTTGCTGACGATGCCGAGTCTGTTCGAGATGCGTCTGAACGAGGCCGTATGGCGCTACGAGTTAGACGGGGAGACGATTATCGTCCGTACAGTTATCGCCTCAGATGCTCCTGTTATCAAGACGACCGTCGAATCGTCGCAATCGCGACGGATCGTCATGAGCCACCAGGTCGCGATGAACACGCAAGAGTACGTCGTTCCGTTCCGTATGGAGCAGATGGACAACCGGCTCCTATTCAAAGCGGACAATACGGCAGACAGCGCCGGAACACGACCTGATTTGGCGTACGCAATCGAAAGCAATCAGCCGTTTGAGCTCCTCAAAACGTCAGATTGGTTCGACCGACTGTTTGAGGACGATCTCGTCTGGATGTCTTTTGAGCCGAGTGAGCGTGTGACGATGCACCTTGGACTGGCCACTCACGTCCCGTTCGGACTTGATGAAAATCAGGAGCGACACGCTTACCGGAGGTGGATGGATAGCTATATGAACGGACTCACGATTGAAGGTGAGACACCTGACATCGAAGCGTTGAATATTCAAGCGTTTTGGTACGTTCAAAACATGCGGGTGCACTATCAATCACCGCACGGTCTAGAGCAGTATGGTGGAGCCGCTTGGGGGACGCGGGACATTTCACAAGGGCCGATGGAGTTCTTGCTTGCGACCGGTCATTTTGAAGAGGCGCGAAAACTCTTGCTCGTGATTTTCAGTCATCAATTTAAGGACGGAGATTGGCCACAATGGTTCATGTTCGATGAATATGAGGGTATCCAACAAGAGGATAGTCATGGCGATGTCATCGTTTGGCCGCTCAAGGCATTGTCGGATTACTTAGCCCGAACTGAGGACGTGACGTGTCTAGACGAAATAATTCCATTCCGCTATCGTGATGGAAAGACAGAAGCGGAAGCTTCACTGTATTCGCACGTGGAACGAGCACTTGGATTCATTGAAGATCACTTTGTCGAAGGTTCTGTCTTTTCGGCTTACGGTGGAGGAGACTGGGACGACACGCTCCAACCAGCCGATGAGGATTTGAAACGTCACCTCATCAGTTCATGGACGGTCACATTGACGTACCAAACGTTCCGTCAGTTGCACGAACAGTTGCCGGCGTCACATTTGGCAGATCGTTTAGGTGAGTTGAGCCAAGCAATTCGGAAGCAGTTCACAGACGAGATGATTCGAGACGGGGTTATCGCAGGATTCTTAAAAGAAGTTGATGGACGCTTTGAGGCGATGCTTCATCCGTCCGACGAAACGCTGCCAATGCGCTACCGCTTGTTGCCAATGACGCGCAGTGTCATCGCTGAACTTGTCGACCAAGACCAGATGACACGTAACTTTGATTTGATCGCCACGCATTTGACGTTCCCGGACGGAGTCCGTCTCATGAACCGACCTGCCGAGTACCAAGGCGGAGTCAGTCGTCACTTTATGCGGGCCGAACAGGCCGCGAACTTTGGTCGTGAGATTGGGTTGCAGTACGTTCATGCTCATATTCGCTACATCGAGGCGCTCGCGAAGGCGGGGCTTCGAGAGAAAATTCGCCCGGCCTTCAATATGATTAACCCGGTCCGGATGGATGAAGTGAAAAATGCCGCACCGAGACAACGAAATGCCTACTTCAGTAGTTCGGATGGAGATTTCGCTGACCGCTATACGGCGGAGGCGCAGTTCAACCGTTTGAAAGATGGAGCGGTACCCGTGAAAGCAGGATGGCGCATTTATTCGAGTGGACCGGGAATCTGGTTCAACCAGCTCGTCTCGAATTACCTGGGGATTCGTCTCGGGACAAATCATGTCGAATTCGATCCGATTGTCGATGCGGACACATATGTGAAAATCCGCCTGTTCGGTGCGGAGACGATGGTCCAGTTCCGTACGGGTGAGCCGAGTATAACGCTGAATGGTCAGAAGTTGAACGGTCACACTCTAACGAATCCATACCGCGAAGCAGGACAGCGTGTCGAAAAAGATGAATTTTTGCGCTACGCCAAGGAAAAGAATGAGTTAGTGATTACGGTGAAGGGGTGACGAATTCGTCACCCTTTTCTTAATAGGAGGACCATATGAACGCAAAAAAAGTGAGCACAGTCTATCAAGTATATCCAAAGAGTTTTCAAGACAGCGACGGTGACGGGGTCGGTGATTTACAAGGAGTGATCAGTCGCCTCGACTATTTAAGCTGGCTCGGGGTAGAGATGATTTGGTTGAATCCGGTTTACGTCTCACCCGGTTACGATAACGGCTATGACGTCGCAGACTATACACGAATCGATTCTCTGTTCGGGTCGATGGATGATATGAACGAGTTGATTCGTGAAGCACGTGGCAGAGGAATCGGCATCATGATGGACATCGTCGCCAATCACACGTCGCATCAGCATGAGTGGTTCCTTCAATCCGAACGTGACCCGGAAGGAGAATTTAGTGATTTCTACATTTGGCGTGATACGCCGAATGAATGGAGATCGTTCTTCGGGGGTGGGACGTGGACGTACTCACCGATTCGGGGTCAGTACTATTTCCACGCATTCGCTCCGGAACAACCAGATTTGAATTGGGGGAATGAGCAAGTACGCAAGGAAATGTCAGCAGTCTTAGCATTTTGGGTCGAGCGCGGGGTGACTGGTTTTCGGTTTGATGTCATTGATTTAATTGGTAAAGACGTCAATCGAAAGCAATGGCTTGTCTTTCCGTTGATGCGCCGTTACTTGAAAGATTTAGTCGCGCAAGTTGACACCTCTTCCTTGTTGCTTGTTGGGGAAGCGGGCGGGTTGAATCCGAACGAAATTCTAACTTTGCAACGGGACGGTTCGCTCGACGTCGTCTTCAATTTTGAAGTGTGTGCTCTCGATGAGCAGGCGGGGCAAGGCAAATGGGAGCTTGCTCCGTTCGAGCCGTCGAGACTGAAAACCACTCTCGATACGTGGCAACGAGCGTTTGCGGTGGAAGGACGCAATAGCCTGTTCTGGAACAATCATGATCAACCGCGTGTCATTTCACGGTGGTATGATGGTGACGAGCGGGCTGCGAAGATGCTCGCAGTCCTCCTGTACGGGTTGAAAGGAATCCCGTTTTTGTATCAAGGAGAAGAGATCGGGATGACGAACGGTACGATTGCGACAGAGGAGTACCAAGATATCGAGACGCTAAATTATTTGCGGACGGGTGGAACGCTTGATGCTGTTCGCATGAAAGGACGTGACCATGCCCGAATTCCGATGGCATGGAACGAAGGAACGAACTCGTTCAGCACGGGAATACCGTGGCTTCGATCAGCTCACGACGAAGCAGGCAGGGACGTCGCGACGATGCGTTCAGATGAAACGAGTCTGCTTCATCTGTACCGAGAATTGATTGCGTTACGCCGGACAAATAGACTGCTTCGAGACGGAGCTTATGAACTCGTCCCGACGGAGGAGCGGCTATATGTGTATCGCCGCATAATCGATGGAGAGCCCCCACTCCTTGTCGTCGCAAATTTGTCTCAAGATACGCTACCGCTACCCAGTGGTTGCGGGGAACGTTTAGTTTCGACAGAGAAGGTTGAGGCGCCAATGCTACGGCCGTATGAAGCGTTCATATGTTATAATTTTTGACAGAAGGAAGTGAGGAAATGGCAGGAATTAAAGACATCGCAAAAGAGGCTGGCGTTTCGATATCGACCGTCTCATATGCGCTGAACGGCAGTCCGAAAGTGACAGAAAAGACGAGGCAACGCATCATTAAAATCGCTGAAGAGTTGAACTACGTGCCGAACGCTGCGGCGAGGACGCTAAAAACGAGAAAGACGCATATTATTGGAGCCTTTTTAGGCGATTATTCCGGATCGTTCTATGGAGAGTTATTAAAAGGCATCAACCAAGAGCTGTCTGATACTGGCTATGAGTTGATTGTTTGCAACGGTCCCGAATCACATCGTCTGATGACCGAACGCATGGTGGATGGGGCGCTCATCTTAGGGCATCGCTTCACCCAAGAACAGATTTTAGAGTTCGCAGACCGAGGCCACCCGCTGACGATGCTCGACCGTGAGATTGAGCATCCGAACATCAGTTGTGTGCTGCTCGATAATCAGATTGGGATGAATCAAGAGATGGACGCCATCCTAGAGACCAATCCTGGACAAATCCAACTTGTGAACGGACCGGTCGGCAATCATGACGCTGTCGAACGACGGAAAGTTGTCGTTGATCGCGCGAACGCGGCTAGGGTAACCGTCCGGGAATGGACCGGTGAATTCACGAAACGGTCAGGCATTCGTGCAGCGAGTGACTTACTTGAAGTTCTCGAAGAAGGGGATGCTATTATCTGTTTAAATGATGACATGGCGCTCGGGGTTTATGACGTCTTGCAAAACTCTTCTTTCAGAATCGGGGAAGACATTTCGCTCGTTGGCTTTGATAAACTCGAGATTACCAACTATACGCAGCCCCGAATCGCGAGCGTCAGTTATTCGAAGCCTGACTGGGGCAAAAAGGCGGCTCGCGCATTACTCCATCTGATTGAAGAGAAAGAAAATTCGAAAGAGACAATCCCTTCAAAGTTCATGAAAGACGCCTCGATTCGAAAAAAAAATAATAAAAGATAAAATACGTATTGTAAGCGGATACATTGTGAACTATAATGTTTATAGAAACGTTTAACCTGTTGATTTGCAGTAAAACCTTTGTATAAACATTATTTTTTTACACGATAATCGAAACGTTTCGATTATCGAGAAACGGAGGAATTCAGATGAAGAAATTAGGGTTAGCAGCGGTAGCGGGCACGGTAATCATTTCAGGTCTATTGGCGGGATGTTCTTCTGGATCGAGCGGCGATGACGCAAATACTATCACGGTCTGGGCAATGGGTGAAGAAGGAAAAGCTTTACCGAAACTAGCAGAACAGTATGAAAAAGAAAACGAAGGCGTCAACGTCAAAGTACAAGCAATCCCTTGGGATACAGCGCACGATAAACTGTTGACTGCGGTCGCTTCGAAAAATGGTCCAGATGTCGTCCAAATGGGAACATCTTGGATGCCTGAATTCGTAGAGGCGGGAGCACTCGCGAATATGAAAGATTTCGTAAAAGATTACCCGGAACTTGATCCATCAAACTTTTATGAAGGATCGGTTGAAACGGTTCAATTCGAGGACGGTCTTTACGGGGCACCTTGGTATGTCGATACACGTGTTCTTTATTATCGGAAAGACGCACTTGAAAAAGTAGGTTACCCGGAAGCGCCAAAAACGTGGGATGAATTAGAAGACGCTTCGAAAAAACTTGCAGCTCGTGACGGGGAAGACATGTACGGGATTACGTTGGACACGAACGACCAAATGCTATCGTTTATGTTCGCTCGTCAAAACGGTTCAGAGCTGTTAACAGAAAATCAAGAGCCGCTCTTTGATCAACCAGAATTCATCGAAAGCGCAGAATATTTAACAAACTACTTCACAGAAGGATATGCACCAATCGATTTAGGGCTTGATGTTGTGCAGGCGTTCGGGGCAGAAGAACCGAACGTGCCGATGTTCATCAGTGGGCCATGGATGATTAACATTATCAATGATCAAATGCCTGACATTGAAGAGAAGTGGGGTACAGCCGTTCTTCCAGCGAAAGAAAATAATATCTCGTTCCTTGGTGGATCGAACTTAAGTATTTTTGAAAGCAGTGAAAAGAAAGACGAAGCCGCAAAGTTTATCGCATATATGAGTAAACCAGAAACACAGACTGAGTGGATGGAGATGACGAAGTCACTTCCATCAACAAAAGCGACATGGGCAGAGAACGAGACGCTCAAAAACGATGAGAAACTCAGAACATTCGGTGAGCAGATGGAAGCGGCAGAGCCGATGCCGATGATGATAACGTGGGAAAAAGTAGCACAAACATATTTGCAGAGCTTTGAGAAAATGTATCGCGGTGCGGCTACTGTAGAGGATGAAGTTAAGGTGTTCCAAGAAAAAGCGAAGTCGATTTTAAAATAAACAGAGGGGTACCCCCCCTCTCGTTTAATTAAAGGAGAACCTTATGAAACAATTTCTTAATGATCGAGCGCCGTATGTGCTCGTCGCGCCGACGGTTCTTTTGTTACTCATGTTCTCAATCATGCCTTTATTTATTGCTTTTTTCATGAGTTTTACAGACATGGATTTGGCGGGAATTGCGAACTGGGCAAACATTGAATGGATCGGACTCACCAATTACATTGAAATTTTCAAAGATGAAGTGTTCATCCAAGCGTTATTGAACACGATTGTTTATGTCGTTATTGGAGTACCGATTGTGATAGGTCTTTCGCTCGCGATTGCGATGGCAATCAATTTCGGGACTGGTAAAGTTTTCGAATGGTTCCGTGTCGTCTTTTATATGCCGTCAATCACGAACGTCGTAGCAGTCGCAGTTGTCTGGGGCTTCTTGTTTAATCCACAGTATGGTCTCTTCAATTTTCTATTAAATACAGTCGGTCTTCCAGACGTCCCATGGCTACAAGATCCGTTTATCGCTAAGTTATCGTTGATCATGCTTGCCGTATGGCGTGCGGTCGGAATCAATATGATTATTTTCTTGGCAGCACTGCAAGGGATTCCACGCACGTACTATGAAGCGGCAGCGTTAGATGGGGCAAGTACGTTCCAGCAAATGTTCAAGATTACAATTCCGTTGCTCCGATACGCGATTTTCTTCGTAACGGTGACAACTTTAATCGGATGGATTCAGTTCTTCGAAGAACCGCTCATCATGACCGAGGGCGGTCCGCTCAATTCGACGACGTCGCTCGCGTTGTTTATCTACAACAACGGCTTCCAGCTCAGTAACTTCGGTTATGCGGCTGCCGGGTCGGTCGTGCTGTTCATTCTGATCATTACGGTGACACTCATTCAGTTCCGTCTTCAAAAGAACGAAAACAACTATTAAGGAGGGGCATTCATGATTCCAAATGAAAAACCGGTAGCCGTGAATGTGAAACGGGAGAAATTCTCGCCACTTCCCGACTTAAACCATAAACGAAAAGCCAAACTCTCGCAGTTGCTCGTCGCGCTTGTTTTGACCGTCCTCGGTATCGCTTTCATGTTGCCGTTCTTCTGGATGGTAATATCGTCCTTTAAAACGGATGCGGAAATCTTGTCGCTACCGTTGACAATCTTACCTGAGAACGTGACGTTCGAGCATTACATCGATTTATTCGTGAATTTAAACTTTTTAACGTATTTGAAGAATACGTTGTTAATCGTGCTCGCATCATTTTTCGGTCTATTGCTCACGGCAATGGCTGGTTATGCGTTTGCGAAGCATAAGTTTAAGGGGAGTAACATCTTGTTCATCGGTGTCTTGGCGACAATGATGATTCCAGGTCAGGTTACGATGATTCCCGTTTATTTGATGCTCAATCAAATGGGTCTGACGAACACCATGATGGGGATTGTCCTCCCCGGTCT
Source organism: Exiguobacterium sp. ERU653 (assembly GCF_018617775.1). Lineage (NCBI taxonomy): Bacteria > Bacillati > Bacillota > Bacilli > Caryophanales > Exiguobacterium > Exiguobacterium sp. ERU653. The sequence continues at coordinate 62,059 of NZ_JACSKV010000004.1, read as the reverse complement.
CGTTGGTGCGTTCGGGGTATTCTTGTTCCGTCAGTTCATGACGACGATTCCTGAGGAAATGTTAGAAGCGGCCCGATTGGATGGAGCGAGTGAGTTTCGAATTTTCTTCTCAATCATATTGCCGATGTCAAAACCGATTTTGGCGGTACAAGGAATTTTAACTTTCATCGGTGCTTGGAACAGTTTCTTGTGGCCACTTATTATCGCTAATGATGAAGCTCTTTACACATTGTCGGTTGGATTAGCGCTTCTACAGGGGCAGCATGGTGGAAACTACGCTTTACAGATGGCTGGGGCCACATTCATGGTTGTGCCGATTATCATTATCTTTATGATTTTCCAAAAACATATCATCGAAGGATACAATATATCTGGAATGAAATAAAATAATGGTGAACTAAAAGAAAGGGATTTCCGATTTGGAAATCCCTTTCTTTATTTGAATTTCTGAATCATCAACGCGAGCGAGCGATTGATCATCTTCATCTCATCATCCTCGAGGACGGAAAACATCTCTTCGGCGAGGCGTTCTTCAATCATGTCAATTTGTTTCGAGTACGCCAGGCCGTTCGGACCAAGCCGGATGAAGCTTTCTCGAAGGTTCTCAGGATTCTTTTCCCGCGCGACGAAGTCGCGTTGCTCGAGCACTTTGAGCACCTGACTGACGGCACTTTTGGAAATGGACATCTTCGTAGCAATCTCTGTCGTCGTCCATGTCTCTTGGCGTTTAAAGAGAAGCAGCATCTGTTCTTGTTGATAGCTCAATTCGAACTGATTCAGCTCCGTGAAATATTTCGTGAACAGCAAGTCGAGCTCATCGATTTGGCGATACATCGTGAGGACTTGTTGCTTTCGTGTTTCATTCAACGTGTCATTCATCCTTTCTTTACGGTGTCCGTCGGAACGTTTCGCTCCGGAGGTATAAGAGGACACCACACACTAATCCGATTATACCAAACGCCAGCAAGAGCGTTTGAATCGGTACAGCCAAGGCAACGAGTACCGATAAAATGGCGAACGCAATCGGTTCAAGGCCTGAGGCGGCGAGTGACATGATGCTCATGACACGACCGATTTTGTCAGAGTCGCTTTGTTCCTGCATGATGGTGACGGTCGGCAAGTAGACGAGCATGATCATAAATCCGCTCATAGAGGCCGCGACGGCGAGAAGCGGGATCGATTGAACTTGCGTGTAGAGGAAGAACGCGCCGAGTGTCAGAAACAGTGCGCGGAAGACGAAACGTCCACGATGAACGGACCGCAGGAATAGAATCAGAAAGCTTGCGACGAACGTCCCGACGGCGAGACCGCCTTCGATGATACTCAAATCAAATGCCGTCCCTCTGACCGCACCAACGAGAATCGGGATACTCATGATGAGCGGTCCCATGACGAACAAGTTAACGATAGCGATGGCGAACGTCCCACTACGTAACACAGGTGTTTGAGATACGTAACGAATGCCCTCTTTCAAATCAACGAGTACATCTTTCGCTGAGAGTGGAGCGACCTCGGGAATGTTGTCTTGAATCAGCCGTGGCATGATCAAAATCGCGGAGAGGAAAATCAATGCAGCCGACGTGCCGAAACTGAGACCAAAACTTCCCCACGTCAGTAGGATCCCTGCAAGGAACGGACCGATGACGAACATCAGCTCGAGTGACCCTTGGAAAAGGGAGTTCGCCCGTTGCAACTGTTGACCTGATACGATTGAAGGCATAAGTGATGACAGTGCCGGGTATGACATACCGTCTAAAAGACCAAACAATACGGAGATAATCAAGAGGGCTGTCACCGAATACGCGTCAGCGAAATGGAGCGAAACGACAATTAACATCAACACGCCTTGTCCGATATTCGTTAAGCATAACAAGCGACTCTTTTGGAATCGGTCGGCGAACACACCGCCAAATACCATCATGACGACACGCGGCAACGAGACCGCCGTCAAGATAATCCCGAGAAGTGCCGGTTGCTTCAACACATCGATCGTCAACCATGAGACGCTCAAGAAGAAAATCGAAAACCCGAGCGTGAGCGTCATCCCGGATAACCAAGTGAACACGAACCGAGAATTCTTCAATAAACTCATTTTTTATAACCTCTTACTTTCATTCTTCAACATATAGTTAAGTTAACTAAACTATAAGGCGAGAAGTTCGTATCGTCAAGAAACATGACTTTGGTACGAAAATGTAAAATAACGGAACTTTTCTCATGTTCATCCCGTATAGTGGAATAAGAGGTGAATCAAAATGAACAAGCAAGAACGACTACATACAATCAAACAATCAAATCGAAAGCGACTCTTGCAACGCCTACTCTTAGCGCTTCCGGCAGGTCTCGCGGTCTACTTCTTAATGCGGACGGACGGGAACATCTGGATCGGATTCGCTATCATCGGCGGGGTGTTGCTTGCGACACGTTACTTCTTTTCGAATGAAGCAGACGCGATCAGTCAATTGTCGGACCAGGAACAGGTGAAACGTGTTGTGACACTGCAGTATCACCTGGAATTCCTCTTCATCGCGTTGCTCGGACTCGTCAATCCGCTAGCCATTCGAATCATGGAATGGTCTTGGATTCCTGCGGTTCTCATCGGTGGGGCATTGCTTTATATCTTATGGGCTCAAGAGAAGCTCGATCAACAAATCCGCTGGCTCGACCCGGAACAACCGACACGTCGCGAGATTCGACGATTCTGAAAGGATGAATGAGATGAACAAACAAGAACGAATCAATACGATTTATCGTTATCAACAGCGTTGGCTCTTTTGGAGAATGGGACTGGCAGCTCTGACTGGGATGTTTGTCTTTCTTGCACTTCAGTCTGACGGTGCGTCAAAGTATATTATTCCATTAGGGGTCACATTAGTGGGCATGCTGTTCGCAATCGGACGAGAGCGTCGCTTCGTCAGAAAGTTGACGAATGTGGAACAAGCCAAGCGCATCATCGATTGGCAATATGTATCGGAAATGGGACTCCTCGTCTTGTTGGCGATTCTCTTCCCATTAATCGTCCTAATCAATTGGCCGGCATGGTCGCTTTTCGTTGTCTTCTTAGGCGGGGTCATCTTATTGCAAGTCGCACAGAAAATGCTCGACCGACAGATGCCGCAGTATGACGAAGAACAGCCGATGCGTCGTGAAATCAAACTCGACTTTGTAAAAGACTGAGGTGATGCCGTGGACAAAGCAGAGCGATTTGAAAGAATTGAACAGTTTGAGAAACGATATACTCGTCTCAACATCATCGTGAGCGTAGTCATGCTAGGAGTATCCATCTATTTTCTTTCGACATGGAGTCCGTATAGTATTCTTTTACCTGGTGTCGCACTTCTCTATACGACATGGCTTGAATGGCACAAGATGAAACTGCAGCAATCCTTCAACGAATCCACAAGCTATCATCGTCTATTACGAATCGATTTTGCTGTCATGTTGAGCAGTTTGATCTGGTTTGTGATTTTGATTGGGTTGTATTTCAATGGAGTCAATATCTTACCGTGGCTAAGTTGGACGCTCCTTATTGGCGGTCCGTGTCTCATATTGATTCCGCTTTGGATTGACCGAAAACAGTCCGCGCTTGATGAACACCATGTCACATCGGGCGAATGGACCCGGGCAAACCGGGAACGTTTGAAACATACGTTAGATGATATTTCAAGGAAAGGTCGTAAGCAGTCATGACAAAGAAAGAACGGATTCAAGTAATCGGAGGATATCGGCAGTCACGACAAACCCTCCACCTTTGGCTCACGGGAGCCTTTATTTTTTGTAACAGTTTTGTGCTCGGTTTTGACACGTGGTGGATATGGGGAATCGGTTCGGTCCTCACGGCACTCCTACTCATAGGACTGACAATCAAGGAAGGACGTGTCTTACAGATTTTCACGGCGGGTCGAGGCATCCTACTGACAAAACGCTTATATCGCCTCTATTCTTACTGGATTGGAGCGGTCACAGCAGCAGTTCTCTTCAGTCGTCTGCAAATTGCACCCGTCGCATGGATCATTTTCGGTCTAAGCATCGTCATGTTAGCATGGACGCACTATCAGACCGTCCAACAATTGCGACAAGCCGACCCGGAGCAACCGACACGAGATGAGGTGACGAAGCACTACCGCTCGTATGAAAGGAGTTCATATGCTGACGAAAGAAAAGCGAATTGAGCAGTTGCTGGAGCAGGATGACAGTCATTGGCGTTGGGGGTGGGGCGTCGCCATCGCAACCGTCGTGATGACGCTCGTGATTGCCACGCAGTCTAAACTCTATCCTCCGCTCCTCATCTTCATCAGTTTTTTCCCATATCTCTGTTTCGAGTGGCGGAAGACAAAGCTTCTCCTCACCTTTAACGAGGATGCGCGTTATCAACGTCTAGTGTATACAGACTTTGGGATCCAGTGGCTCTGCTTCGTGTTAACCATCTGCTTGTTGGCTGCCTATTATGCCGACTCGTTGTCGCCCGTCGTCGCGATTGCTGGGTTGTTTGGGATCGGTGTGATGTCGATTCTGGCACCGTATGTCATCAATCGACACTTGCATACGCTCGATGCGCATCATGTACGTGGGAAAGAATTGCGCGAAGCGCGCGATCGACGCTTCCATGAATCCAAAACGAACACCTGAGAAGGGTTCGTTTTTTGTTTGAGGACATCGGTCCTTTTCTTCTTCGGCACGGAGGCGTAAGCTGACAATGTATACAGAACTAGAAGAATCGAGGAAGACATTCATGTTAGCTATTTTGATTGGATTGACGATTGGGATTTTGCTGCCGATGCAGACGAGTGTCAACTCACGTTTGCGTCAGGTGGTCGGCTCGCCGTTCGTTGCATCTTTTTTATCGTTTACGGTCGGGACGATCTTTTTGTCCCTATTGCTCTTCTTGACCGGACAGTCATTCGGATTTGACGGCTCGGTGATTCAGGAAGGTCCGGATTGGATGTGGATTGGCGGACTGTTAGGGGTCTTGTTCTTAACGGGAAATATCCTGCTGTTCCCAAGACTCGGAAGTGTCCAGACGGTCATCATGCCGATTTTTGGACAGATTTTGATGGGATTATTGATTGACCATTTTGGTTGGTTCAATTCTGTCGAACATCCAATTACGGCGCTTCGTTTGTTCGGGGTCGTGCTCGTCTTGTTAGGAGTCATCGGAACGGTCGCTTTATCCGACTGGCTCAACCGCCGAAGAGGCAAGCTGGTCGTCTCCATGGAAACGGACACGGGGAATCTGAACCTTTGGCGACTATTCGGGATTTTCACTGGGATGATGAGTGCCACTCAAACGGCCATTAACGGCTATTTGGGAACAGTGCTCGAATCGGCTCTGAAAGGGGCATTGGTCTCTTTCATTGTTGGAACGTTGGCGCTCTTGCTTATTTTACTCGTCTCACGCCAACCCGTTTCGCTCGGTCAATTGAAAGGTCAACCGTGGTGGATTTGGCTCGGTGGGATCATTGGGGCGCTCTTCATCGGAGGAAACGTCCTCATCGTACCGATTGTCGGGACAGGGATCGCTGTCATCATCGTCATTGTCGGACTGTTATGCGGAAGTTTACTGATTGACCGTTTCGGTTGGTTCGGAGCGAAGAAGAATCCGGTCACTGGTGTTCAACTTGTGAGTTTGGTTGTCATGGTCATTGGGATTGTATTGATTCGTCTATCTTAAGGGGGAGAACGATGCGAGGGGTGTTGTTTGCAATCAGCGGAGGCTTTTTTCTGACATTACAAAGTGTGGCGAATGCGCGAATCAGTTCACAGATTGGAACGTGGCAAGCGGCGACGTTGACACAGTTCACAGGATTCATCGTCGCACTTCTCGTCATGTTGGCGTTACGCGACCGCACGTATATCGAGATGCGTCACGTGAAGCCGCTCTATTTATCGGGCGGAGCATTTGCGGCGATTATCTTATTTAGTAATATGACGGCCGTCCATAAACTCGGGGTCACGATGACAATCTCGTTGTTTCTCATTGCGCAACTGGCGCTCGCGCTCGTTATCGATTGGCGAGGCTGGTTCGGAATGGTGCGACGGAACTTGAACGGGGCTCAGTTGATTGGTGTGTTCATGATGATTGCGGGGGTCATCTTATTAAAATGGTAGGGGGAAACGTGCATGGTTGACGCGTATGTGAAGCAATTTGAATTGACTGTCTTACCTGTCGCTGCGCAGAACGAATTGCAGCTCGTCCGATACGAGCCGGGGGACGTCATCTGTACGCAAGGTGATGAAGCAGAACATCTCCGTTTCTTAGTGAAGGGGAAGATTCGCGTTTCCCATACTTCCGCTACCGGGAAGCGCCTCGTCCTCTCCTTCAAATATCCGCTCGATTTGATCGGGGACATCGAATATATTCAGCGGACCCCGTTTTTGAATACGGTCGAGGCCGTCACAGAAGTCGAAATGCTTGTCATTCGCTTCGAGGATTTGGTTCGACATGCCCACCACGATGTTGCGTGGTTACACTATTTATTAGAAGAGATCACAAGAAAATTTGAACGGAAATCACAATCACTCAGCTTCAATTTGTTCTATCCCGTTGAAGTACGCTTAGCGAGTTATCTGTTATCGATGACGCCGAATGACCAAACACTCGGCTCGACTGTCTACCAATTGACGGATATCGCTGATTTGATTGGGACGAGTTATCGTCATGTGAATCGGACGCTCCGGCGTTTCGTCGAAGTAGGCTTGATCGAACGAAATCGTCGGGTGATCACGCTCGTTGATCGGGAGGGCTTGTTGGAGATTGTCGGGGAGAGTATTTATGAATAGGAGGGGAGAATCATGGCGATTGGGATGATGCTTGCTGTCATCGGTGGAATGCTCGTCTGTGTGCAAAACACGTTTAACGCCAACGTCAAGAAGCGTGTCGGGGCATGGGCGACGACGACGCTCGTTCTCTGTCTTGGATTTTTAGCATCGCTACTCATTGGGCTGTTTCAAGAAGGTGGTGGCTTGTTCCGAGTAGAAGAGATGGAGACGTGGTTCTGGTTCAGTGGAATACTCGGCGTCGGGGTCGTCATGAGTGTGACGCAAGGCGTCGAGCACCTCGGACCGAGTTATGCCATCTCGATCGTTATGGTGTCTCAAATCTTGTTCGCGCTCCTCTGGGATACGTTAGGGTGGTTCGGCTTGAATGCCGTCCCGTTCACATGGAAGACAGTCGTCGGGATTGTCTTGATCGTCGGTGGGGTGCTCGTGTTTCAGTTGAGTGGGAAGGTACAACAAACTCGCAAGTCGATTAACCGTGCGAGTTAAATCTTAAAAAGAAGTACCACATTTTGAACGAATCTTTTTTAATAAAGACACGTATAATTTAGAAGAACAGGATGGAAGGGGTAATCATATGCTACAAGTGATGGACATGGCATGGGCAATCTTGAATCTAGGATTGTTGACGATGATTGGAGTCTTTTTATTCCGATTCATTCGCCGAGATTCAAATTGATTAGCATCTGACAATCGTCAGGTGCTTTTTCCTTTTTAATGGAAAAACCTCGAAAGTTTGCTTATAGATTGATAAGATATAAATATCGGTAAATTGGATTTTTTTTACTTTTGGAGGGGTGCTGGATGTTACGTGAAGAACGAATGGAATACTTGTACGACAAATCATGGACTAAAAAGGGTCCGCTACTAGTGATTATCATCGGGGTAGTGACAGCGCTTTGGTTATTGTTCAATGATTCAAGAATGAGCCTATCCCTGTTCATCTTTTGTGCGGCGATGCTCATGCCGCTTCTGGTGGCGACGTGGCATAAAATCCAGTTGTTTTTACAGTTCAATGACTCCTCCATATACCAGCGCTTTATTTATCTGAAGGGTATGCTTCAGTTTATTCTTTTGATTGGTGTCATATCGATGATGGCGCTCTATGCACTGAAGTACATATCGCTCGATACGTTAAGCCTTGGCTGTGCGACGCTGATTGCGAGTTGCCTTATTCTCGAGTCGTGGGTCGATTGGAAGATTCTAAAGATTGATGACGAGCACGTGGTCGAAAGTTTGTTGGGATTGATGAATCGTGAGAAGCGTAGGAAATGAAACTAATCGAGAGCAGGTTTCATAAATCAAAATAACGAAAACACTTGAGGGGGATTCGATGGTAGACCATGAAGTTAGATTAGAACGGATGTTGAAGGATGATGAGAAACGAAAGAGACAAATGGTGATTCCCTTAGTTGGCGTCATGTTACTCTTCTTTTTATATTTTTGGAAGACAGACATCCTCTTGTTATTACCGATGATAATCGTTGGACAAGTTCCGCTCCTGTATCACGCTTGGCATCGCAAAAAGTTACTCCTTTCATTTAATGAGAACACACGTTACCAACAACTCGTGCGTTCCGAGTTTGCATCTAAATTTACTCAGCCGCTCCTGCTTCTCATACTGATTGCTAGTGTAGAGCTTGAATGGATTACATTACTTACGTTCATCATCGCAGCTTTTATCGGAATCCTAAGCTTGTTGATTTTAAGTGTTCGCTTCGACCGCAAGTTAAAAGAAATCGATCCGTTACACGTGACGGGTGTCGAACTCGGTCATGTCCAGTTGCAACGGAAAAAACGAAAAAGTGAAGCGTGATGAATAAACAAGAGCGTCTCCCAAAAATGGTCGAACATGATCTCGACGCGCGAGGGGTCAGCGCGATGTTTGGCATAAGCGGCCTGTTTTTATTTCTAGTCGTTTCAGTCATAAAAGGTGTCACGGTGACGACGATTGCCTTCTCTTTCCTCGTGACCCAACTGCCGATGCTCTATCAAGCGTGGCGACGAATGAAGCTGTTACGCACGTTTAACGAAGACGAGGAATACCAACGCCTCGTTCGTCGAGAATTTCGAATCATCGTCGCCATGTTTGGATCACTTGGTGTATTCACCTTCCTCACGTGGTTCGTGTTGGATTCGATGCAGCAACTACTCGGTGTCGTATTGATTGCCATCATTCCGCTTCTCATCTTGTACGTGTCGATGGACCGTAAACTGCGTGAAGCGGATCCGGAGCATGTGACGAATCGAGAGTTACGACGCGCACATCGTGAACAATAAAAATCAGCCCTGACACACGTCAGAGCTGATTTTTTTTTTGAGTTCATGGAAATGAGAATGCCGCAGACGACCATACCGATTGTATAGAATATAAACCGGTGTCGTTCCCAAAACGAGTCATTCATCGTGTCGCCGCCACATCATCGAGCGGCGTGTCGACCATCCGAACGAACGCTTCGTCCGGGTCGGTCGTTCCAGATTCTTTAAGCCAGTCCTGGAAGTCCCCTTCATATAAAACGCGTCCACCATGCAGGAAGATGACGTGAGCATCGAGTTGAGCCAAGTCGTGTAACTGATGTGTTGAGATGAGGCACGTCTTGCCCTCGTCGACGAGGCGTTGTAGGCGACGCATGATTTGAATGCGTGACGCCGGGTCGACCCCACTCGTCGGTTCGTCAAATAAATAGAGAGAACGTTTGATGGAAGACAATAACGTCACGAAGAGCCATTTCTTCTCCCCGACCGACATCTTCCCGAGTTTCATCTTCCATAGATGTTCGAACAGTTCTTGTTCTCGGGACGTTGAAAGGTTGTTCACATAAGACTCGAGTTTCTTGAAGTCGGGGCGCTGCGACAGACGTCCGATGAAATAGGCGAAGTCTTTTCCTGTCAATTCGTGATGGTTATACATGAGTTGCGTTAAATAGAGCATATCCGTCGTCGGAACGAGTTCGAGTGATGCTTTGTCGACCGGAAGTGCCCCGGTCATACAATCAAACATTGTCGTTTTCCCGGCACCATTTTGTCCAATCAAAACGTTCAGCTTATTCGGCTGTAGTGTGAACGAGACGCCGTCGAGAACAGGACGTGTCGCTTTCGGGTAGCGATAAGTGAGCTGATGTACGTGCATAAGAACCTCCTAGCGTGTGATGAGTGAGACGAGACTGAAGCGTTTCAACGCAATCGCACCGATGATGAAGTAACCGAGTACAGAAAGGAATGTCGCCCACACTCCGAACGAGAGGTCGACTTGAGTCGTCAGGTGCAGCAACCCGAGCGCGAATTCATGGAGCGCATAGAACGGGTTGAGAAAGCTGAACCATTGATCAGGTGAGTTGATTGCCAATAAAAAGAGCGGAAACATCAGAATGTTCGCGAACGTCCCGAGACTCGACACTTTCACCGGCAGTGCCGTGATGGCGACACTGGCAACCGCGAACGGGATACTCCCGATCAATACGAGTAGAGAAGTTGCAATCAACTTGAACGAGAAGAACCCGTGTACAAGCGTGACGACCGTTGTGAATAAGAGTAAGCTGATTGAGGCGAATAAGAGTTGCGCCAAGATGACGGCGATGACATACGTCAGTTTGTTGCCTGAGATCATCACGTACGTTTTCATCAGTCCGTATTCACGCATACGAGCGAGTTCGATGCCGACACCGTTCACATATGTAGCAAGAATAATATATACCCAGAAATAAGAGAGTCCTGGGTAGTATTCCGCTGTCGTTGCTTGGCGAATATCTGAAAACGACTGCGTCAAAGCGATTATGAGTGGGATCCCGAGCGTCCAGATGAATGGAATCTTATCGGTGACGACAACTTTGGCATACATAAAGAAATAGCTTGTGATTTGTTGCATCCTGTTCCTCCGCTTGTATGTTTGATTGTTTGTATCGTAGCACAATATACGGAAGTTGATTGGAAAAAGTTTCAAAAAATAATCCCTCATAGCGAATGAGGGATAGAAGAAAATTATTTCACTTTGTCGCGTTTCGCGATCTTGTCGCTCACCTGCTGACCGCTCAACGTGACCATCGGCATGCCACCGCCCGGGTTGACGGTCCCGCCGACGAAATAGAGGTTGTGATAGAGTTCGCTCTGTTTTTTATGCTTGAAGCCACCGTTTCGATTCTTGTCGGCGACCGTTCCGTAAATGGCTCCGCGGTCCGATCCATACGTCCGCTCGATATCGTGAGGCGTCCACACGTCGCGTGTCACGGTATGTTCACGCAGACCATCGAGACCCATTCGTTCCAACTTATCGAGCACACGCTCTTCAAAAGCGGCGTACTCTTCTTCCGTGAACGGCACATCTTGGATATACGGGATGTGTGGCAAGATTTTGATATTCTCATGTCCTGGCGGTGCCTGGGTCGGGTCGGTCTTGTTGACGTTCACGAGGTAAATCGTCGGATCGTCTGGAAGTTCATGTTTCTCAAAAATTTTATTCATCTGTTCATGTAAGTTCTCAGAGAAGAAAAAGTTATGATGGGCCAGTTGTGGATAGGCTTTCTTCACGCCGAGATGAAGGACGAATCCGGAGCTCGCCGGTTCGTATTTATCAACGAGTTTGTCGACGTACTGTTCGTCCGCATCGACCATCTTCTGATAGAACGGAATGACTTCCATGTTCGAGACGAAATAGTCGGCTGAACGGAGACGTCCATCCTCAAGCTCGATCGCTGAAATTTTTTCATTCACCGTATGGGCACGAACCACGCCTTCGCCGGTATGTAGCTTCACACCGATCTCTTCGGCGAGCTTCGTCAAGCCTTCCGCAAGCTTATGGGTCCCGCCTTCGACGTACCAACAACCTTGGGCATACTGCATGTAAATCATCATGTTGAGGACGGCTGGTGCATTATACGGAGACGATCCGACATATTTGACGTAATACGACAGCATATCCCGAAGATGTGGATTACTGATCCGTTTCTTGATGGCGCTATACATCGTCGACGTCAAATCGAATCCGAAGAGCGTCGGGAAAATACCTGTCTTCATGACCGCTTCTAAAGGTGACTCAAACCCTTCCGCCAAGTATCCCTTCTCCGTCGTCTTATAGATGCGCGCGGCATAATTCAACAGTTCACGATATTCTTGCATGTCTTTTTGAGAGAGGGAAGGGTTTGCCCGCTGCATCTGTTCGAGGTCATGGTAAAGGTCGAGGACGGTATCGTCCGGGAAGAAAGAGCGCCATTCGAGCTCAAGTCGTTTGATGGACACATAGTCTTCCATCCGTTTCCCGCTTCCGCGGAACAATTTGTCGAAGATGTGAGGCATCGTTAAAATTGAGGGTCCGAGGTCGAAACCGAATCCGTCCTGTTCGAGCCGATTCACTTTCCCGCCGATATGGTCGTTCTTTTCGTAAAGTGAGACGTCGTAACCTTTTTGAGCGAGTGAGATGGCCGCTGACAAGCCGCCGAGCCCTCCGCCTATGACGATGACCGACTTATCCACTGATGGCATATATTCGCCGCCTTTCCGAAGTGTTATTTTCAAAAAATAGAATGAGTGCTACCTCTTCTATTCCCGTTTCTAAATGAAACGAACATGCTTTTACGGATTTGCCACATCCACAAAGATGTCATCCCTGAACCGGGGAAAGTTTTGTATAGTTAGGGAACAGAGACTGAACGAAAGTAGGAATCTAAGATGATCGTAAAAACAATCACACTTCACTTTGCGAACGGGGATGAAATCACCATCCCGTTTGATGATATCGAATCGTGTCGGATGCATGATATTCAAGACGGGATGCGTGTTGCGGCGGATGGACAAGTGATCAAAGAAAAAGTGATGCACGGGCTCGACCTCGTGTTAAAAGACTCAGCGAATCAAATCGAGTGGGAAGGTGAGGATAGACCGTTTGACCGTATCTTAGGTATGTCGGATTTACAACATCTCGCCTTCGAGTTTGAAGGGATGCGAGGCAAGTCATACCGCATCGCCTGGCATGATCTAGAGGCAGTACAGAACGCATACCAGACGACAACTGAAGAACATGGGAACGTGCACGTGCATGTTCGCATCTCATAAACAAAGCCTCTCGCAAAAATAGCGAGAGGCTTCATTCGTGTGACTTCACACCGCCGGCGACGAGCGGTCCTTCAAACGTGATCGTATAGATGATGCGGGCGATATCTTCCGCTGTCTCTTCTGCGGACGGATTGTTCAACCACTCGTAGATGACGCCCATGTGTGCCGAAGAGAGGTAGGCGACGAGATATGGGGGCGGGACCATCATCTTGTCGGGATCAAACAAGGTTACCGGGGAGCGCTGAAACAAGGCCGCCTGCATAAATTTTCGAAGTTTTGTCTGAAACGTCGGGTCTCCATTTGGTCCAAGCAGCGGCTTCATGATGACTTGATTGTATTCGATGAAGCGGATGAACGGGACAAGGTAATGGTACGAGTTGTCGGTCCGCTCGTCTCCAAAGATGTGGGGGAGATGATGAATCAACTTCTGTTCGGCCTCTTCAAAAATTTCGTTGATGCATTTCTCCATCAACTCGAACTTATCCACATAATGGCTATAAAAGGTACCCCGATTGATGCCGGCCCGCTCGGTCAATTGCTTGACGGTCACGGCTTCAAATCCCTGTTCTTCAATGAGACGAAAGAAGGCATCTTTAATCAGTTTTTTCGTCCGAATGACGCGTAAGTCAGTTTGTTCCATGCTTTTTCTCCTTTTCCTCAACACATTCATTGCATCTGTCGGAAAACCGACACGATGACCGATATTGACGATTGTTGCCACCGTGAACGGGGACTATACTGAACATACAAACCAACACGGTGTCGATTATCTTGAGTATACACGATGAGGCGCCGAAAAGGAGTGACAGAAATGAACATTCAACTGCAACACGTCGACAAGTCGTTCGGCGACCAACTCGCCATCGACAATATCGACTTCACCATCCCATCTGGAGAGATTTGCTGCTTGCTCGGACCATCTGGATCGGGGAAGACGACCCTCATCCGACTCATGATCGGTGCCCTCGCACCGGACAAAGGAAGTGTCCATATCGGTGAAACGAAAATGCCGAATATGGACATGCTTCGACAAATCGGATTTATGCCACAAAACGATGGATTGTACGAAGATTTGTCGGCAGAGGCGAACCTCGCTTTCTTCGGATCAATTTATAAGCTCGGAAAAAAAGAACTCCAGACACGCATCACAGAAGTGCTCGACCTTGTCGACCTGTCGAACGATCGACAGAAGCTCGTCCGCAATTTTTCAGGTGGGATGAAAAAGCGTTTGTCACTCGCCATCGCTATCCTGCATAAGCCGGACGTGTTGTTTCTCGATGAACCGACGGTCGGAATCGATCCGATCTTACGTCGTCAAATCTGGGATCAGTTCCAAGTGATTCGGAGGGAAGGCACGACGCTTATCGTTTCGACACATGTCATGGATGAAGTGCTCGAGTGTGACCGGGCTGCGCTCGTCTACAATGGACGGTTGATCGCATATGACCATGTGCAAGATTTGCTTGACCAGACCGAGAACGGTCGCGTCGAAGAACTGTTCTTGATTGCCGGGAAAGAGGAGGTGGGTGACCATGCGTAACTTAGCGAAGCGTGTCATCTTTCAGACGTTAAATGATAAACGAAGTGTCGCCTTGATTTTGATTGCCCCACTTCTCATTTTGACACTCGTCTACTTCTTACTCGGTGACTCCGATTACGTGCCGACGGTCGTCCTTGATGACAACGCACCCGAACAGCTCGTCAATGCGTTTGAAGAGGAGACGCTCGTGGTGGAACTGGCGACGTTCGAGGACCCGAAAATATATATTGAAGACAATGAAGAAGTGGATGCCGTCTTTGAAATGAATCAAGATGGAACGACCATCACGTTACGCGAGCCGTCGACGAAGTCGTCGAAGGCCGTCCGTGAGATTCAAGATGCGTTGACGACGCTCAACCCCGCAGCCGAGATGGACACGTCATTCGTCTTTGGGGAAGAGGACCAATCTACGTTCGATTCGTTCGGATTCGTCTTTCTATCACTCTTCTCATTCTTCTTCGTATTCATCCTATCTGCGATGGCACTCGTCAAAGAACGGAGTGGAGGTACACTCGAACGACTCTTGATGACCCCAATCAAACGAGGACAGGTCATTTTAGGATATACGCTCGGCTACGGCGTGTTTGCAGTCGTCCAGTCGATTTTCATCGTACTCTATTCGATTTATGTGCTTGGACTGTCTTCGCTTGGAAATATGGCGTGGGTCATGTTGACGATGCTACTCATGGCGGGTACGGCGGTACTCTTCGGGGCGACCATCTCGGTATTTGCCCGATCGGAACTGCAGGTCGTACAGTTGATCCCGTTCACGATCATCCCGCAAGTATTTTTCTCGGGCCTCATCCCACTCGATTTGATTCCGTACGGTCTCGGGAACTTGAGTTACGTGATGCCAATCTTCTACGGGGCGACAGCGATCAAGGAAGTCATGATTTACGGGAGTGGTTTCTCAGGGATTTGGATGTATTTACTCGGGCTGATTTTATATGCAGGTGTCTTGTATCTCTTAAACATGCGAGCGCTCGGGAAGTATCGGGGGCATTGAGTTAAATAAACGTTAGCGAAAGCTATGGTACTTATAGAGTGCCATGGCTTTTTGTTTATCCACAAAAAAAGCACTCGGACGATTGTCCGAAATGCTCATTAGCGCTTGAGTAACAACATCACGCCGGTCACGAATAGTGCGATTCCGCTAGCGAGTCTGACTTGTTTGCACGTCACGTTCTTTCACCCCTACATTTCTTCATCGTTTTGCTTTAGCGACACGTTTTGGTGTTTTCGACATTTCTTGATAAATCGAAAGAATCTCGGTCCCGTAATTTCCTTTCGGCTGCATGGCCCACTTTCGATGCAGTGACGGCCAAGTCGTCGCAGAGCCCCGTTTGACGAGATGGAAGCGAGGATCGACTTGTTTCGTGTTCAATGCATCGTTTGAAGCGTATGCTTTTAGATGCTGAATTTGAGCGGATACGCCTTGGTGTGGTGAACGGAAAAAGTGTCCTTTCACGCCGTTCCCAGTCGTCCCAATCCCTGAGTAGTTATGCTGCTTTGGAAGGACATCACCGCCATAACGGAAATAACCGGTCTCTTTTAGTGCCTGCGCGAACGCAACATCGCCACGGACGCCTTCTTTTGCGCCGATGATGACGAAGAGTTTCGCCAAGTCTTCGACAGACGTTTTCGAGAGCCGGACATTACGAGGATTCTTCTTTTTTACGTAATCCGCCATTTGTTGCGGAGTCAAAGCCGATATTCCCATAATAGCACGATTCTGCTTCTTCGGGGCCGCCTCAACGATTGATCCAGTCGAGAAGAAAGATGAAGTGATTAGAAGGAAAGCGACGATGAAACCAAACACTTTTTTCATAATATGTACCCTCCTAAACGAGATGTATCTATTGAGAAATAATACCATATTAGTATTAAATTTTAATTTTTGATTTATTTATAAAGGGAACGAGAAATTAAAAAAAGCCGCTCTGAATCCATCATTCAGAACGGCTTTTCCCAGTATTAATTTGCTTGTTTTAATTCTTCAACAGTCTCCACTTGGTCATCAAACTTACGAACGTCCACGCGCTTCACGAAAAATGCCAGTAGAAGTGCCAAGAGGTTCATACCGAGTGCAACGTAAAATGAATATTGAATCCCAGATAAGAGGGCTTGCTGAGTGATGGCACCCATCGAGCTCTCAGTGAGTGTCGCAGGATCGACTCCTGTCATCAATGATTCGGCTTCTGTGCGTGTCACCGAGTTCATGATAGTGACGAGTACTGCCGTACCGATCGCACCGGATACTTGTTGTGCTGTGTTGTTGATGGCCGTTCCGTGCGGATTGAGGCGAGTCGGCAATTGGTTCAATCCATTAGTCATGATTGGCATCATGACCATCGACATCCCAAACATACGCAACGTATATGTTAAGACGATGTATGTGTAGGTCGAGTCAAGTTGGACGTTTGCAAGCATGTACGTCGATACGGCGGTGATTGTCAATCCGGTAAGTGCCAAAAATTTTGGCCCGAATCGGTCAAACAGTTTACCTGTGATCGGCGACATGATTCCCATGATGATCGCACCAGGAAGAAGCATGAGCCCTGAATCGAGTGGTGAGATACCACGTACGCTTTGGACGTAAGCCGGCGTCAAAATCATACCGGAGAACATGGCGACCGCGTTGACCATCGCAATGACTGACGCGAGAGCAAACATCGGATGTTTGTAAGCACGCAAGTCGAGCAATGGTTTTTCCATATGGAGCTGACGGTAGATGAAGGCGATCAATGAGATGGCACCGACAATCATCGTCGTTAAGACGATTGGGTTATCCCAACCGTCCGAGCTTGCCGAACTGACACCGTACAAAATCCCACCAAATCCGAGTGTTGATAAGACGAGCGACAAGTAGTCGAGTGACTGGTCTTTGTTTTGGACCATGACGTTTTCCGCTTTCCAAAAAGCGAGCGCAAGACCGATGATGGCGAGCGGTAAAATCATTTCGAATAAGACGCGCCAATCATAGTACTCGACGATATAGCCCGAGAGTGTCGGTCCAATCGCAGGTGCTGAGATCATGACGAGTCCGAAGATTCCCATCGCCATCCCACGTTTTTCACGTGGGAAGCTGACGAGCATGACGTTCATGAGGAGCGGTCCCATTGTCGAGGCTCCGACGGCTTGAATCATCCGACCGCTCAACAACCAGCCAAAGTTTGGCGAGAAGGCCGCGATAGCCGTACCGATGGCGAAGATGCTCATCGAGGTGATGAACAAGCTGCGGTTTGAAAAACGAGTGATCAAATAGGCGGATGCCGGGACGAGCACACCCGTCACGAGCATAAAGCCTGTCGCGAGCCATTGAACGGTCGAGTAGTCTGCAATTTCGAGATCGACCATGATTGATGGGAGCGCGACGTTCAGTAATGAGTTGTTTAAAAATGCGATGAACGCACCCGCAAAGAGGACCGCCAACATGACGTAAGGCGGTTTCTTTTGGAATTCTGGTTTCATATGGATGGCTCCTTTATTTTCTAAATAGTTATGTCTTGGTAAATGTCGATGAAATGATTTTATACCCGTTGTATAAATAAAGCAACCATTTTGTACTATTAGTCTAAAATGGTTTTCGGTGCTATAGTAAAGGTACAAATCAGACAGATCGGAGTTATGAAAGCATGAAAGAGAAAAAGCGAAAAGTCGCAGATATTGCCATGTCTCTCTTCATCGAAAACGGAGTACAGCATACATCGGTACAAGAGATCATTGACCGTGCCAACATCTCCAAAGGGACGTTTTATAACTACTTCTCATCGAAGACGGATTGTGTCGCCAGTATCCTCGAGAACTTACGATATGATGCAGGGCAGCGCCGGATTGAGATGCAGATGGGGCGGGATAAACGAGATCGTGACGTCTTTATCGAGCAAATCTCGATATTGATTCAATTGAACGAAGAACGGAACTTGCATGCGTTATTTGAATCGATCATGTCGTCAAACGAGAATGAATTGAAGAAACTCGTACTCCAACATCGCATTTATGAAATTGAGTGGATTGCGATGCGTTTGACGGAAATTATCGGAGAGGCTGTCAGACCGTATTCGATGGAATTGACGGTTCTCTTCAACGGAATGTTGCAACATATCTTGTTCACGAACCGAATCACGAATGCCGCTTACTCTCCTCAAAAAGTCGTGAGCAGTTTATATACGTATGTCGAACTGATTGCTGCACGAATGATAGAGACAGGGGAGCACGTCTTGAACCCGGTCACGGTCGAGCAAATGCGTGGGACGACAGATAAACATCTCATTACAATCGAAGAATTGAACGAGATGGCTGCTCGCATCGAAGAGCATGTCGAGATGACGGAAGAACAACGAGATTTGTTTGATGCAATCTCACATGAACTGAAACAGGAACGCCTTCGGAAAATTATCTTAGAGCAGTTGTTGAAGCCGTTCCAGCGTCTATTTAAAGGCGTGACAGGCGAGACAGAAGTACAAAAGTTTACAAATCTCGTCTGGTTGTATACGCGGACACATTAAGGACAAAAATTTCTCGATGCAGTAATATAGAAGAAACAAGGAATGGAAAAAAGAATTAAAAAGTTTCCTCGAAAAAGAATTGATTCCTACAAATCCATACGCTACAATCAAATTACCGAAAGCGCTTTCGGGAAGAGGAGAATGACATGGGTACGATTTATGATTTAGCCAAAAAAACAGGATTCTCAATCACGACAGTGTCCAAAGCGTTGAACAATTACAAAGACGTGAGTGACAAGACGAGAGCGAAGATTCTTCAAGCCGCTGCTGAGATGGACTACTTGCCGAACGCACATGCCCAGTCGTTATCGACGAAAAAATCATGGGCGATCGGGGTCATGTTCTCAGAGGCGAACGAAGTCGGGATGAAACACCCGTTCTTCAACGGAATCATCGAAAGTTTTCGTCACGCGACAGAGGAGCAAGGCTACGATTTGATTTTCGCCTCGCGGAATCTGCGCAATCGTGACATGAGTTATCTCGAACACTTCAAACACCGTGCGGTCGACGGCATCGTCGTCATCTGCTCGGACCGAATGGATGAGCAAGTTCAGGAGCTCATGCGAAGCGACATCCCAATCGTCGTCGTCGATATGGACAGCGCCAATTGTAGCGTCGTCTATTCCGATAACATCGAAGGGGCACGCCTCGCCGTGAATTACCTCCATGAACTCGGTCACCAAAAAATTGCCCACATCGCTGGGGATGAAACAATTGACGCCGGAGCGGCGCGAATCAAAGGATATGAACTTGCGATGCAAGAACTGAACCTCCCGATTCGACCAGGCTACCTCGTCAACGCTGGTTTCTTCTCAGTCGAGGAAGGGAAGCAAGCGATGGAACGATTGCTTGAACTAGACGATCGACCGACTGCAGTCTTTGTGGCCGGGGATCAAATGGCGATCGGTGTCATCGATGCGATTCACGAACATGGTCTTCACGTTCCGAATGACATCTCGGTCATCGGATACGACGATATTGAAATGATCCAATATATCACGCCGAAACTGACCACGATTCGCCAAGATACGGACGAGATCGGGGAAGCGGCAGCAGAACTCTTACTTGAACAGATGACCGTGAAAGAGCGACTTACAGAACGTCGCATCATTCCGGTACGCTTAGTCGAACGGGCGTCTTGTGCGCCAGTTAAACAGTAACCTATAGTGAATGATATTTCGAAGTCGCTCTCTTTTCTTCAGCGGATGGAGAGAGGAGCGCGATTTCGAAAGTCATTTTGAAAGAAATCGAAACCGCTTTCGATATTTTATTTTTGGCTAAAACCGAAAGCGCTTTCGATAATTTTAAAACTCTTCTTGCAAGCGCTTTCTAACATTACTTATAAAAAAGGATGGGAACAACACATGCGTAAATTAGTCAGCTTACTTACACTCGGAGCACTTTCAGTTGGCGTCTTGAGCGGCTGCTCAGACAGTGAAGGCGGAGCTTCAGAATCAAAAGATGACGTTTTAAAAGTTTGGTCATTTACGGACGAGTTAAAAGAACCAATTAAAACATATGAAGAGAAAAACGGTGTCAAAGTTGAATTGACAATCGTTCCAATCGCAGACTATCCAACGAAGTTGAAGCCAGCTCTTGAAAGCGGCGTCGGCGCACCAGACGTCTTCACAGGGGAAATCGCCTTTCTCAAACAATGGGTCGACGCTGGATATTGGGAAAACCTTTCAGACGAGCCGTACAGTGTCGATGAGATCGCAGACAACTATGTCCCTTACGTCTTTGACCTCGGGAAAGACAAAGACGGAAACGTTCGCGCTCTCTCATGGCAAACGACACCAGGTGGCGTTTACTACAAACGTAGCCTAGCAAAAGAAGTGCTCGGTACAGATGACCCGACTGAAATCGGTGACATGATGAGCTCGATGGACGGCGTCTTCGAAGTTGCTGAGAAAATGAAACAAAAAGGATACAAGATGTTCCCGGATGAAGGTTCAATTCGTTGGTTCTCACAAGGGGCAAACCCAGAAGCGTGGGTTAACGACAAGAACGAACTCGTCTTGACGGAAGATAAGATCAACTACATGGACTATGCGAAAGAACTTCGTGAGAAGCAATACACGGCTCTCGCACCGGAATGGTCACCATCTTGGTTCGAAGGAATGGATAAGCCGATCAAAGTGAAAGAGAACGGAAAAGAGACAGAAACACAAGTCTTCTCGTATGTCCTACCAACTTGGGGTCTCCACTCTGTATTAAAAGAGAACGCGAAGGATACTGCAGGTGACTGGGCTGTAACTAGCGGACCAAGCCCATACTTCTGGGGCGGCACGTGGCTTGGCGTTTACAAAGATTCTAAAAACAAAGAAGCAGCTTACGACTTCGTCAAACTCATGACGCAAGATGAAGAGTTCTTGACAGAGTGGGCACAAGAAACAGGCGACGTACTTGCCTTCAACCCGGTTACAGACAAAATCAAAGACGATTTCAGTGAAGAGTTCCTCGGCGGACAGAACAACTATGAGTTCTTCCTCGACGAAGCAGATGAGATTACTCCAGGAATCGTCACGAAATACGACCAACAGCTCGACACGCTATATGGCGCATCGGTCCTTCAATATGTAGAAGGTAAGAAGTCGAAAGAAGAAGCGATTGAGGAGTTCAAGAAACAAGCGAAAAACGCTTACCCAGACATCGTTGTAGACTGACGATGACCAACACGAGGGGGGGATCCCCCCTCGGTTCTTATGGAAGGAGAAATACACGTGAAAAAACTAGATCGTTACGGCTATCTGTTCATCGCCCCGTTCTGGGTCGTCTTCTTGACGTTCAGCATCTATCCGGTCCTCTTAACGCTTTACTATAGCTTTACGAACTATACGGGAAGCCCGGGTGAAGAGGTCGTCGGGTTTGCGAACTATGCACGGTTGTTGACGGATACGTACTTTATCGAGGCGTTTTTCAACACCATCAAGATTTGGGGAATCAACTTCGTCTTGCAGATCGGGGTAGCACTTCTATTAGCACTCATCTTCTCAGATCTCCGTTTGAAGTTAAAAGGACTCTCGTTCTTCCGTTCGTTCTTCTATCTTCCTAACTTGATCACGATCAGCTCGGTCGCGCTCTTGTTCGGTATTTTGCTCGACTGGCAGCACGGTTCACTCAACATGGTGTTGATGAAAATCGGCTTGATTTCAGATCCAATCAACTGGTTGGCAGAACCGGTGACGGCACAGTTATCCGTTTCACTCATCTTGACATGGATGTGGTTCGGTCACTCCTTCATCATCGTCATGGCTGGAGTATCGGGCATTTCGACAGATTACTTTGAAGCCGCTCACATCGACGGTGCGAACCGCTGGCAGATGTTCACGAAAGTGACGTTGCCACTCTTAAAGCCGATTCTTCTCTACATCATGATTACGTCACTCATCGGTGGACTTCAGTTGTTCGACCTTCCGATGTTGATTACCGATGGAATTGGTTCACCAGACGGTTCATTGAACACGATGGTACTTTATTTGTACAACCAAGCCTTCAAGTACAACAACTACGGCTACGCATCTGCGGTCGCTTACGGTCTATTCTTGATTACGCTCATCTTCTCGGCGATCGTCTTCAAAGGTATGTTCCGCAATGAACGCACAGCACAGAAGAAGGGGGCGTAAGCGATGGAACAAAATGCAGAAACACGGCGTATGCTTCCTGATAGCGAAGCGCAGCCGAAACGTAAAGAAGACCGTCCACTCAAAATGGCGCCACCTTCGAAGAAAAAAACAAACAAACGCTTTGCGCGAGGGTTGATCTATACAGCACTGATCCTCCTCGCCATCGTCTGCTTCATCCCGTTCCTCATGATGATCGTCAACGCGACACGGACGAACGGAGAAATCATGGCTGGTTTCTCACTTCTCCCGGGGACGGCGCTCGCAGAGAACTATGCGACGCTCAGCGAATACATTAACATCTGGAACGGCTTCAAGAACAGTTTGATCATCTCGGTATCGGTGACGGTGCTGTCTGGTTACTTCTCAGCCCTCACGGCGTACGGCTTCACGTTCTACAATTTCAAAGGGAAGAATGCGATGTTCATCTTCATGCTCGTCATGATGATGGTGCCGGCACAACTTGGACTCATCGGATTTTACGAGATCTCGAAGACGCTCGGCATTCTCGATACGTTCATCCCATTGATCGTCCCGGCGATTGCGACACCATTCACCGTCTTCTTCATCCGTCAGTACACGCAAGCGACGCTTCACATCAGCTTGATTGAAGCGGCACGGATTGACGGTGCGAGCGAGCTGCGTATTTTCCACACCATCGCACTTCCGATGATGATGCCGGCGATTGCGACGATGTCGATCTTTACGTTCATCGGCTCGTGGAACAACTACTTGATGCCACTTGTCCTCTTGTTCTCTCCTGAGAAATACACGTTGCCTGTCTTGATGGGCTTCTTGAAAGGATCACAAGTCGCAGAGAACCTTGGCTCGCTTTACCTAGGCATCGCGATCTCGGTCGTCCCGATCATGATTGCCTTCTTGTTCCTCTCGAAGTACATCGTCAGCAGTATTTCGGCAGGTGCTGTCAAAGAATAAATATAGAGAAAAGAGGAAAACACTATGCATTTTAAGAAAGACTTCGTATTCGGAACAGCCACGTCCTCGTACCAAATTGAAGGCGCACACAATGAAGGAGGCCGTACTCCTTCCATCTGGGATATGTTTTGTGACATCGACGGGCGCGTGTTTGAAAAGCATAACGGCGATGTCGCATGTGACCACTACCATCGTTACGAAGAAGACATTCAGCACATCAAAAAACTAGGTGTCGATACGTATCGATTCTCCATCGCGTGGCCACGCATCTTCCCTGCCAAGGGAGAGTATAACCCAGAAGGTATGGCGTTCTACAAAAACTTGGCGCTGCGTCTCCGTGAAGAAGGAATCAAACCAGCCGTCACCATTTATCATTGGGACCTTCCGATGTGGGCTCACGAAGAAGGTGGTTGGGTCAACCGTGAATCGGTCGACTGGTTCCTCGATTATGCGAAAGTCTGTTTTGAAGAGCTCGATGACATCGTCGACTCTTGGATCACTCATAATGAGCCTTGGTGTGCCGGCTTCCTTGGCTACCACGTCGGTGTTCACGCACCGGGTCATCGTGACATGAACGAAGCGGTACGCGCCGTGCACCACATGTTGTTGTCGCACGGAAAAGCGGTCGAATTGTTGAAGCGAGAGATGAAGTCCACGACCCCGATCGGTATCACGCTCAACTTGTCACCGATGTACGCGAAGACGGATTCGGCGAATGACCGCCTTGCGATGAACAATGCCGACGGGTATTCGAATCGCTGGTTCCTCGATCCGGTCTTCAAAGGTGAGTATCCGGTCGACATGATGAACTTGTTCTCCAAATATGTGCATAACTTCGATTTCATCCAATCGGGTGATATGGAGACCATCTCGACAGCTTGTGATTTCTTCGGCATCAACTTCTATAGCCGTGGCATTGTCGAGTTCAACGCAGCAAATGATTTTTTGAAGGCAGACGCTTACTCGGACTACGAGAAGACGGGCATGGGCTGGGATATCGCCCCGAACGAATTCAAAGACCTGATCCGTCGTTTACGCGCCGAGTATACTGACCTTCCCATCTACATTACAGAGAACGGCGCCGCATTTGACGACGTGCTAGAAAATGGCGAAGTCCATGACGATAACCGGATCGACTACGTCCGCCAGCACCTCGAAGCCGTCTCTGACTTGAACGATGAAGGCATGAACATTCAAGGCTACTACCTCTGGTCGCTCATGGATAATTTCGAATGGAGCTTCGGATACGAGAAGCGCTTCGGCATCCTCTATATCGACTTTGAGACGCAAGAGCGCATCTGGAAAGACAGCGCGAAGTGGTATGCCGGTGTCATCGCCGACCATAAGGCCAAACACGCGGATAGCGTCGAGGCGTAACATGCATCCATCCCTGCCGCTACGGGGATGGATTTTTTTGTGTGCAATTTATCTGTTGCGGGAACTGTAAGAGGGGGAGGGATATTCATGAAACGTGAATTTTCGATGTATGAAGTTACAGGCTATGACGACCAAGGAAAGATCAAGTTCGTTCATTTGAGAGAAGGAGAATTCGTGTTGCCGGTTGAGATTAAAGGAGATGACTTACGAAAAATCAAGAAGATAATGGAGCTTAACCCGGGTGTGACCGTGATTGTCCATGCGGCGATTGACCAGAGACGCATGCGTTTGCTCGAAGTAGATGGGTACTCGCTTCGAAAAGAAGACACATAAAACGCCAGCACCGAAAAACGGGCTGGCGTTTGTTTATGTAATTTGTATCATGTTCCCCTAGTTAGACTTTGGAATACATAGCACACGGCTCACGATTCTCTCGTAATCATGCACAAAAGTCACCGACCATGAAACGGTTCGGTGACTTTAGTAGATTGACTGATTTTTTTAACACGTTTCAATACGTCCTGTTTCGGTAAATTCGGGTAATCATGCTGGATGCGGTCGACGCAGGACACAATCGTTTCCGTGCGTAACAAGTGGATGATCTGCTGATCGATCGAATCGAGTTCGAGAGGTGCGTCTTCTTTCGAATGCTCCCGATTTAGCCACAACGATGCACCGAATAAGTGTACGAATACAATCGCCATGACGGTGAGCGTCGATAAATTGATAGACGGAAAGAAGGTAAGTACGACGTATAAACTAAACCAACTCACGATTCCGTGAAGGATGGTATCGAGGAGACGAGGTACATTCATATTAAGAAACGAGCGTAACGCTCCTGTTAACCCATCAACAAACAAACTTAGCATCGTCGACAACAGATAGAAACAACCGAGCATCGAGAGCGTCGATATGATTCGGAACGGTGTGTCTTCAAGCAGATAGATGAGAATCAAATCGACGGCAAATAGTGGGATGAGGGCGAGCGCTAGAATCAATGCGCCCCAACCGAGTCCAGTCACAGCCTTCATGAGACGTGTGTACGATATCGTCCGATTGCGATGATTGCACAGAAGAGACAGACCGTATGGATCACGACCCCGATGAGCATGGCGTATGGGATGATGGATTGGAAACCAAGACCGAATGCGAGGGCGGCACTTGATAGGACCAGAAAGCTCGGCGTATAATTTCGGACGGTTGTTTTCTGCTTCTTCTCATGTATCACAAAGTATCCCGCGATGAGTAAAAAGACAGGAAACAGCATGATTGGGTAGACCGATTGAAGCAATAGTCCGATTAATCCGGATAGACCAGCGATAACGGCGAAGATAGAAGGGTAGTATGATTTCAAATTTCCAACTCCTTAACTCTTTTCCCTAAATATAACAGCCCTCCTCATTGCTGAGAAGGGCTGTCGTTTTTGTTTCAGGCTGATGCTTTGTGTGCTTCTTCTTGTGCTTTCAATTCTTCACCGTAAGAGACGCGGTCTTGAATGCGAACGAACGGGAGGTAAACGGCAACGGCCATAGCGATTGTTGCAATCTGTAAGAGCGCGGCACGCCATCCGCCGATCAAGAATCCAGAGATGACTGGAGGTGTCGTCCAAGGTACTTGAAGCGCGTTGAACGGCTCGACCCAACCCCAAAGGATGGCAAAGTAGACCATGAATGAAGCGATGGCTGGCACGACGACGAATGGGACGAACATGATCGGGTTGAATACGATTGGCATCCCGAAGATGACCGGCTCATTGATGTTGAAGATACTTGGTGCAAGTGACAACTTCCCGAGCTGCTTCAAGTGTGCCGAGCGTGCAACGATTAAGACGGCAATGATGAAGCCGATTGTGATTCCTGAACCACCGAGTTTCGTGAACACATCGAGGAACTGGATTGTAACGATTTTTGCGTTCTCGCCAGCGACGAGCGTACCGCCTGCATCGATAATAGCTTGGTTTTGAAGTGCGTTCGCTGTGAGAAGTGGTCCCATGATTCCCATGAGGATTGCGGCGCCGTGAATCCCACACCACCACATGACCGACATGAGCACCATGATGATGACGGCTCCAGCGAGTGTGTCTGTCAAGTTTTGAAGTGGTGCTTGAAGCACATCATAGATGACTTCTGTGAACGTACGCTCTGCAACCGCTTGGAAAATCGCGAACGTCGCAACGGCGAGCGAGATGATCGCCAAACCAGGAACAAGGGCAGAGAATGAGTTCGATACGCCTGGTGGGACACCGTCTGGCATTTTAATGCTGATTCCGCGTTTGATGAACTGCGAGTAAATAAATCCGACTGCTAGTCCGACGATGATAGCAGCGAGGACACCTTGTCCACCTGTCCATACTTTTGGAATGACGCCACCGACGAATTCACCAGACTCAGACAAGACAGAAGCTTGCGTGATGATGAGGAATGAGATAATCCCGAGAATACCGGCAGGCACTCCTTCAATCTTTTCGTTCTTGACGTATGAGTAAGCGATTCCAAAAACACCAATCAAAGCAAGAATGTCAAACGTCGCGCCGACGACTTGCGTGAGCGGGAGTGACCAGTCTGCTCCGAATAGACCTGACATGAAGTCGGCCCAACCGGGAATCGGTAACGCCAGGATGAGAAGGAACAGCGATCCGATGATGGTCATCGGCATCGTGAGGATGAACCCGTCCTTAATCGCAAGGACGGGCTTGGCATTCGCGAAGCGAACAAAAGCAGGGGTGAACTTTTCAAATACTCTTTCTAAGCGGCTCATAGGGGAACCTCCTTATAGGTCTTCAGCGCGCGTGGCGATGATCTCTTTATACCAGTGGAACGACTGTTTCTTCTTCCGTGCGAGACCGTTGTTGTGGTCGACGTAGATGAAGCCGTATTGTTTCTTATAACCGTTCAACCAACTGAGCAGGTCGATTGCAGACCAAGCATAGTAACCGGCAACGTTAATGCCTTGTTGAACAGCGTGTTTGACTGCACGAAGGTGTCCTTCGATAAATTCGATTCGTGGC
The DNA here is from genome assembly GCF_018617775.1 of Exiguobacterium sp. ERU653. NCBI lineage: Bacteria > Bacillati > Bacillota > Bacilli > Caryophanales > Exiguobacterium > Exiguobacterium sp. ERU653. The sequence goes on along the minus strand of NZ_JACSKV010000004.1, from coordinate 34,246 downwards.
GTGTCCATGATCTCACCATCGACGATCGGGTCGACATCACCGAGACCGTTCTCTGTGATGTAGATCTTGACGTCGCCGTAACGATCTTTCAACATGTGCATTCCAGCGAGGAACGCTTCCGGTGAGATTTCCCAATCCCATTTCGTGTACACTTTGTCGTCCATCTTGACCGTCTTGTAGACGCCATCGAATGACGGATTACCCGGGCGACCTGTCGAGTTCTCACGTCCACCAGCCATGACGAGCGCCGAGTCATTTTTCATGACGCGCTGCGGGCTGTAGTAGTTGAGACCGATAAAGTCGTTCATCGGAGCGGTCCGTTTCAAGACGTCGAGTTCTTCCTCCGTCATGTCAGGGAGAAGACCTTGTTCGCTTAAACCGTTCACGACGTACTCTGGGTATTCACCTTTTAAGATTGGGTCATAGAACCAATGTGTCGCGTAAGCATTCGCATGCATTTCGGCAAATTTGTTCTCTTCTGCGTCATCGATACTGAACGCCGGGTTGAACACGTGTGTGATCCCGATTTCGCCAGTGTGACCGCTTTGTTTGAAGAGCTCGACGGCACGGGCGTGGGCGACGAAGACGTTATGCGTCGTTTGGAAATATCCTTTGACATCGCCTTCGATACCTGGTGGGTGTGCGCCTGTTAAGTATCCAAGTGAGCAGAAGATGACCGCTTCGTTGAACGTGATCCAGTGATTGACACGGTCACCGAACGATTGGAAGCAAGTATCCGCGAACCGGACGAATGCGTCAACTGTCTCTTTGTTCTTCCAGCCGCCTTTTTCTTCAAGTGCTTGTGGAAGGTCCCAATGGTAGAGCGTGACGAATGGGACGATGTCATGTTTCAAACACTCGTCAATCAAGTTGTTGTAGAACTCGAGTCCTTTTTCGTTCACTTCACCCGTACCGTTCGGGAAGACACGTGGCCATGAGATCGAGAAGCGATACGATTCGAGTCCCATCTCCGCCATGAGCGCGATGTCTTCTTTATAACGATGGTAATGGTCGACTGCGACGTCGCCGTTTGTGTTTTCAAATGTCTTACCAGGAATTTTCGAGAAGACGTCCCAGTTCGAGAGGCCTTTCCCGTCCTCGTTCCATGCGCCTTCGACCTGATAAGAGGCCGAAGCAGCGCCGAACAAGAAATCTATAGGCATTTTCAAAGTCATCACCTCGGTTTATTTATTTACAAGTTTTAATGAGTGGTCTAATACTTTTGCGCCGTTCATCATGCCGTAGTCGACTGTGTTGATGACGTCGATTGGAACACCTTTTGGTTCGCAGATTTGCTTCCCTTTTGAAAGAAGATACTTCACTTGTGGTCCAAGAAGCGCGACGTCGATGTTGTCGACGTAAGTTTCCATCTCTGATTCTGGGTAAGCAGCGATTTCAGCTTCGATGCCACGTTCAGAGGCAACCGCTTTCATTTTTTCTACTAACATACTTGTTGACATACCTGCCGCACAGAAGAGTCCGATTTTAATCATTTTTGATCCATTCCTTTCAATTCGTTGATTTCGTTTTGCATATTCATCATATATCCAAGCATTTCTTTGACGAGAATCGTGTTCATCAAGTGATCTTGCGCGTGCACCATGAGGACACCGACCGATGCCGATTTACCTTGTGCTTCGAGCGTGACGAATTTCGTTTGAATCGCATGTGCTTCTTTTAATGTCGCGTCACCAGCAACGACTGCTGCCTCTGCTTCTTCTTTTTTTCCTTCTTGCATGAGGAGCATCGCTTGATGATAGCTCGCTTTGGCGTCACCCGAGAGGGCGATGAGACCGAAAATATCTTCCGGTGAGATGTCAATTGTTTCCGAAACCATAATATCTCTCCTTTTGTATGGATAACTTAAATTCATAGGTACAAATATTTTCTACAAGATGATAGTAGCACGAAAGCGTTTTCGTGTAAACCCTTTCTTTTCAGAAAAATGCATAAAAAAACACGCGCGAGAAAAAGCATCTCTCGGGCGCGTTTAGGACTTGATGTTCGAGACTTTTAGCATTTTGACATGTTTAAAATGGTGGATGGAACGAGAAACGTCGAAGATTTGTCCGTTCGTCAAATAGACGGTATTATCGACGATCAAGGCCGGGTCGTTCTCGTTCAGGTCAAGCAGGTCGGCAGATTCTGAATCTAAAAAATCTGCATAAATGACACGGTCGGCAAATCCGATGGCGAGTTTTTGATCGCTTCGTAAATACGTATAAATCGACTTTTGGACGATATTCTCATCCAAGTAGATGACGAGCTCTTTTCGGAAGTATGAATCCTCTACCGAGAACGGGTGGTCATCAACGAGACGTAGGCGCTTCACGAAGTAGACAGGTGTGCCGATTGGGCACTTCATACGTTCGGCGACTTCATCGTTCGCCACTGTCTGTTCGAAGTGTAAGACGCGTGTCTCGACTTTTCGACCGCTGAAGTCACTTGTGAGACCTTGGAGCTTTTCTAAATTGATGTAATCGCTATTGTAATGGTCACGGACGAAGACGCCGCTCCCTTGAACTTGATAGACGTATCCTTTGTTGACGAGGATCTCGATTGCTTTTCGGACCGTGTTGCGGCTGACGCCATATTTATTGGCATACTCATCCTCGGTCAATAATTTATTCGTATGTTGGTAGACGTGATTGACGATGTCCGCTTCAATCTGACTTGCAACTTGCTTGTACTTCGGAGACATACAGTTCTACACCTTTCAAAAAAATTTGTGGGAATGAATTTGGTAACAGTATAGCAGATAACCTTTGTAAGCGGATACGTTTCGTTCGTCAATTGTTGAAAAAAGTCGAACGATTCAATGCTAGAATATTCGGAAAATGTGAAACAATAGTAAGAAATTATACGTATAAGGGAGATAGATGCTTTATAGAAAGGGTGTTTGTTAAGTGAACAATCAAAATCGCTTCGTACAAGAGGATACATGGTGGAAGTCACCACTTCGAATAAAATATACCTCGTTTGCGTTCATACTCATGGCGCTTGCTGTGTCGTACTTCGAAGGTAATGTAGGGCTGACAGTTCCACTCATTGTTGGTGGAATCGCAATGATTGGGCTAGACGTTAGCAAGTATCAGAAACAACGTACGCATGTAAGCGAAAAAATCAAAGTGAAATCTCTTAAATGGGAGCTCATATATGATTTAGTGGATTCTGCAATTCTTATTGTAATAACCGTGACGCTCCTTTTTATGAAACTTGACACTTTGACAATTTTTGTTGTTCTCACCTTGTGGATGGTGTTCGGTCAAACTTTCCAAAGACAATTTGGAGAGCGCATGCCTTCGGTGGATCAATCCGCGAAACAACGGTTAAAGAGATGAATGAACGCATAACGAAAGAAAAAGCATGGAAACGTTTATTCGACCAATGGATATTCGGCTTGTTTGGCACATTTGTAGTACTGATGTTACCAATCAGTTTATTGACCGATGAGCTCACATGGGGCGCGCTGTATATCGCCTGTACACTCATTCCGCTGAACATCTTATATGTGAAGCGTTATCGAATGCGCCTGAGGTTTCAACTAGAATTGAAAGGATTGTATCGTCGTCAACTCGTTCGGGACGGGATCAACAGTGTTGCCTGTTTTCTCGCATTGAATCATCAATTATTGTTCACCTCAAACATGGCATATGTGGGCGTCACGGTTTTCATCGGCGGCGCGATGCTATGGACATGGAACGTGAAGATACAAACGGAACGAGAAGATACGGAGTATATGCATGTGGACAAGGAGGCGATATAGGTGGCGCAAGACGTAAAGTGGATGCAACGGATGCGACATTATGCCGTACCTGTCTTAATTCTGTATGTCACGGCCGTCATTGTCGCTCTCTTATTAGAGAAAATGTTGCTCATCCCCATCATGGCGTCGGTCTCCGTGATTATCGTCGTGATGGGCTATAAAGAAATGCGAATCATGTGGCGAATGACAAAACATCCGAAGGCGCATCGAATCCTCATTTTTCAATACGTGTTCGAATGGGTGGATGCCGTTTTGTTGACGGCACTCATGGTGACGCTGCTGACAGCGGAAGATTTTGGTCTCATGATTGGCCTCTTTTTTGGGATATGGGGAGTATTAAGTCCGATTCGGCAGAAGTGGTTCACAAAGCAACTTAAACAAATCGATCCGGAATTACCGACGTATGAGGAAGTGATTGAAGGGAGGGTCTCGCATGAATCGTCAAGTTGAACTTACAGTAGCGCATGCCAAACAATTTGATCGGTTCTTTGGCTGGCCGGTACTCGTCATATTCCTAATCTCGTTCATCGTGATGTTACGGACACAGGCGACATGGGTCATCCCCGTCATGTTGATCGTATCCATGGGGCTTGCTTATAAAGGATTCATGGAATATCGAGTCATTCGCCATTTTGCCGAACATCAAAACGTCGTACGGGTGTTACGATATCGACTCGTTGATTGTTGGATTAGTGACGTCTCTTTATTTGTGCTGTTCATCCCGATGTATGTAAACGAAGATGCCTTCATCCTGACCGGTGGGATCGTCGCCCTTTGGGGGTTGACGAAATCGTATCGAGAGAAGAAGTGGGAAGAGCGAATCCATGCGCATCAGTCAGGATTACCAACGTATGAAGCGATACTAGAAAGCGAGGGAGCCATATGGAACCATCACCAAAAGTAAAAGCGCAAATCGACACGATTCTAAAAGTAGACCGTTTGACTAAATGGGGTGTCGGCATCATCGGGATCGGACTCGTCGTCAGTTTTTTGATTTATGCCTCGTATTGGACACTCTCAGATGGCATCGTTACAGGGACATTATATGCGGTGCTCGCTGCAATCTTATCGGGTATTTTTATTCAATATCGGATGTGGCTACGTTTCGTGACGAATCAAACAGCGCGTAACCTCTTATCATTCAAAATGATGGCACACACGCTCGCTTTGACGGGTGTTGGGATTTACGGACTCTTTTACTTCACGAGCGAAACGACAGGCTCACAATCGTTCCGTGTGTTTCTCCTTTCTCAGCTTACGTTTTTCGGGATTGAATATTTGGCGAAGCGCTTTGACCGCGTCATTCAGTCTTATGATGAGAACTATTTGACGGATCAAGACTTAAGAGAGATTCGTGACGTCCGCGAATACGAGAAGGAGCAACGTCGTGAACAAACGTGATCAGATGAGAGAGTTGACGGCATTTGATGAATCGGGGAAATGGACTGTGAGTATGATGAGCGGTGCTCTCGCACTCATGCTTTTCTTCGCTGTGGAGAAGGGCTGGATTTCGTTAGCGGGTGTATTGTTGATTTCGGAAATCGCAGCGTTACCTGCATGGAAAAGCGCGTGGGACCGAGAATCGATTAAGAAGCGTTATTTGAAGTCGAGAGAGGCGAAACGACTCGCGCATTGGAACTCAGTCACCGGTTTGATTGGGTATCCGTTTGTCATTGTCTTTTTATATTTCACAGTTTCAGGGCAGATTTCGACGCTTGCTTTCTTTGTAACGATTGCAGTGCTCATCCCGAGTTCTATGATGTTGCATCGATTGTATGAATGTCATATGGTTCGGCTTGATGAGAACTATGTCACGGAACGAGAGTTAAAGGAAGAACAGAAATGGGGGAGCGCGTGAGCGTCTCTCCCATTTTATTTGAATAGACGAGCAATGAACGTTGCACATGCAACAAAGGGAAGGACGAGAAGGAGCCCGAGCCATTGATCTCGCCAAACGACAAACCAAAAAGCAGCTTGCAGACATAGGATGCCGACTGCGGCAAACATCACGAATAAAAGTGCTTTCTTGCGGGTGGAGCGGTCATCCCACCATTCCTTGAAATAAGGGAAACTGCAGAGAAAAGCCATAGCCATAAAGAAAATCGCAGGAAACAACATGACATCCCCTAACGTGCTATTCCCTTCAAATTCGAGCCACCTGGATAAGACGGATAACAGTATGCCGATCAATAGGAAGATTCCACCCATGTGTTTCCCCTCATTTCTGTTCTCGTTACTTGTATCATGCCCGTTCTCTCCCTACTCGAAAACCTGATACATTGATGGCTTTTTAGTGAAAGTGGTGACTTTTACATGAACGGTAAAAAAGTATTTAGCGACTACTTTAACAATTTCTCTATCCAAGACGCCGTGTACTCGATAGCATGAAAGCGTATCTGGAGAAACGGCTAGATATGAAGTGAAAGCGCCAGAACTCTGCGGAGTTGACGAGGACGAAGGTGATCGAGATTTCGGCGGATGCCTTCCAGTCGCGTGTCACGACTGAGAGAGTCTTGATAAAACGTTCGGGTGACTGGGCGGACAAAACGAGACTTGATGACATCACTCAAAAAAGCCCGTTTCCTTTTTCGAGAAATCGAAGAATAGAGGAGATTTGTTTATGTGTGGAATCGTAGGGATGATCGGACAAGTTGGAACGAAAGAGATTTTATTGAAAGGGCTCGAAAAGCTCGAGTATCGCGGCTACGACTCGGCAGGGATTGCCTTAGTCGGCGAGGACGTTCGTACGTTCAAAGAAGTGGGGCGAATCCAAGCACTCCGTGACATCGTACCGGCTGACGCTGAAGGGACGATTGGAATTGGTCATACGCGTTGGGCGACACACGGGGTACCGAGCGTGCCAAACGCCCACCCGCACCAAAGTACGACAGGACGCTTCACGCTTGTGCATAACGGCGTGATCGAGAACGACGAGCAATTGAAAGCCACACTCGACGTCCCGTTCCTTTCAGAGACGGACACGGAAGTCATCGTCTTACTCATGGAGAAACACTTCGTCGAGCTCGGCGACGTCGAGTCGGCGTTCCGCAAGACGCTTTCGGACCTCCACGGCTCGTATGCGATCTCGATGATCGACTCAGAGGACCAGAATCGCCTCTATATCGGGAAGAACAAGTCACCGCTCCTCGTCGGACTCGGTGACGGTACGTTCAACGTCGTCGCATCGGACGCGATGGCGATGCTCCAGGTGACAGACCAGTACCTCGAGCTCCACGACGGTGAGATCGTCATCCTCACACGTGAGTCGGCGACGATCAAGACACTCGACGGCGAAGTGCTCGAACGTGCGCCATACACGGCCGAGATCGATGCGTCAGACATCGAGAAGGGCACGTACGCGCACTACATGTTGAAGGAGATGGACGAGCAACCGGCCGTCATCCGCAACATCATCCAGCATTACCAGAACGAGAACGGCGAGATCGAACTCACGGAAGGCGTGCGTGAACTCGTGTCAGAAGCGGACCGGATCTATATCGTCGCATGTGGGACGAGCTATAACGCGGGACTCGTCGGAAAAGACATTTTAGAACGCATCGCCGGCATTCCGACAGAAGTGCACGTTTCTTCTGAATTCGGCTACAACATGCCGCTCTTAAGTGAACGTCCGTTGTTCGTCTTCTTATCACAATCCGGTGAGACGGCGGACAGCCGTGCCGTCCTCGTCGAAGTGAAGAAACGCGGATACAAAGCGCTCACTATGACGAATGTACCGGGATCGACGCTCTCACGCGAAGCGAACGAGACGATGCTCCTCCATGCAGGACCAGAGATTGCGGTCGCATCGACGAAAGCATACACGGCGCAGATCGCCGTCCTCGCGATTCTTGCATACGACATCGCCCGTGCGACAGGGAAAGAACTACCGTTCGACCTCATGCCGGAACTCGCCCGTGTCGCGACCATTATGGACTCGATCATGGCGCAAAAAGAGTTGTTCGAGGACCTTGCGGAGCGTTACTTGAAAACGACACCGAACACGTTCTTCATCGGTCGTGGGCTTGACGCGTCCGTCTGTCTCGAAGGGGCGCTCAAAGTAAAAGAGATTTCGTATATCCAAGCGGAAGGGTACCCAGGCGGGGAACTGAAGCACGGATCGATCGCCTTGATTGAAGACGGGACACCGGTCATCGCGCTCATCTCACAACCGAAGACGAACTTGAACATTCGCGGGAATGTCAAAGAAGTCGTCGCCCGTGGCGCGAATACCTGTATCATTTCGATGCAAGGCGTCGAACATGAGAATGATGACTTCATCTTGCCGCACGTCGAGCCACTCTTGGCACCGCTCATCAACGTCTTACCGGTTCAGTTGATGGCATATTATGCGGCGCTCGCCCGTGGTTGTGACGTCGATAAGCCACGTAACTTGGCGAAGTCGGTGACGGTGGAATAAACTGGTTATAGCGTAAGGCACCTTTCCTTGTGAGAGGTGCTTTTTACTCCTTGCCGATATCTTTGCCAACAAGCAAAATAGTAGGAGAAGTAAGCGGTTCCAACTTATGATTAGATAAAGATATGCGACGAAAGAAGGGCTGACATGAACGTATACATTGCTTGCCATAGTGGGTTTGTAACGAGTGCGATGGCAGCGAAGTTATTCGCACAGGCGAGCGAGGGACGCTTGCCTTGTACGATTACGCACGGAACGATTCAAAACATCCCGAACGAGGTGGATTTGATTCTCTATCAGGAAGGGGCGACCTCGGTCTCCCATCCGACAGCACGTGTCCGGTCAGTCCGACAACTCCTGTCGCTCGAGGAATACCGACTACTTGTCGAAGAATGGATGGATGAGCATGAAACATGAGTGGAGCGCACGAGAACGCTCGATCTTGTTACACTTATTGGCAACTGAGACATCGACACCGCTCGCCGAAATCGCGCAGGCGGTGAATTTGTCTGAGCGCACGGTTCAACGAGAACGACAATTACTTGAAGGCATCTTAAAAGAGTTCGAACTCGAACTCGCTTGGCAACGTGGTCATGGACTGAGCCTGGTCGGCAAGCCAGCTGCGAAACAACAGTTACGAGAAGACCTGATCTTATCTGCAGAAGCGATTCCGACGAGCGAGGACCGCTTATTTGAACTGGCTTGGCGTCTCTTGTTTGAGAACGATACACTCAAATTACAGGCAGTCGCCAAGCAGATGCACGTCTCGCCGAGTACGTTGACGCAAGACTTGGAGAAATTGGATCGATGGTTCGAAGAGTACCATTTAGAAGTTGAACGGAAAAAAGGAGTCGGGGCTAGAGTGCTCGGCTATGAGTCAGAGAAGCGTAAGCTACTCATCAACGCTCTGCTTGCCCATTGGGACACGCTCGCATTTTACCGCTTCGTCCGCGGAGAAGACGACTACATTCCTGCTTTTTTGAAGACCGTTCCATGTGAGGAGATTCTTGAAGGTCTTCGGGACGGCTATGATTATTTAAAGTCTCGCGCGTTTGAGCGAATGGATGACCGTACCATCATGCGGGTCACGTTCGCTTACGGCGTGCAACAGGAACGGTTAGCTTCTGGATTCTTTTTAGAGATGTATACGAAAGGACGGTCCGAGGACTATCTGAAAGTCGCCACCGATATGGAAGAGGCACTCGGGATCACCTACTCGATGGCGGAACGCGTCTGGTTCGCGGAAGAGGCGAACCGTCTGCGCTCAATTAAAGATCAAATGAAAGAAGACGAAGAAGAGCGGTGGATCATGCAGATTCGGGTGCATAAACTGATTCACCACGTCTCACTCATTTACGGGTTCACGTTTACGGATGACGTGGCTCTCGAACGAGGACTGCTCGCGCATATCTTGTCGAGTATGAATACGCAAGCGCTACCGGAGACGGGGACGGTCAAGCCTCATATCGACCGCGACTATCCGGGACTCCGTTCGGCCATTCAACAGGGTGCCGACATCGTCTTTGGGACAAATACGTTCTCCGAGGAAGAGACGGTATTTTGGGCGATGCACTTCGCGGCAGCACTCGTCAAACCGGTGCGGCGTCGTGAGTATCGGGCACTCGTCGTCTGCTCGGCCGGACTCGGTTCGTCGAAGATGCTCGTCAACCGCGTGCGTCAAGAGTTTCCAGAGATGCAAGACGTCGTCAACTCGTCTCTTTTCGGATTAGAGCAGCACCGACTTGAGGAATATGATGTCATCTTGTCGACGGTGCCATTACCACCACTCTCGGTACCTACATTAATCGTCAATCCGTTGTTGACGAGTGAAGAAGTACAGCGCGTCCGTCATCTCTTGTTGTCGTTACCGCAATCATTCCAAACGGTTACTTCAAAGCCGAGATCGACGATGCTCGATTTTGCCGAACTTGGCGAACTTTTAGAGACGTTCGAGCGGATGGATGATCAGTTTGATTTGGTCACACTCAACAATACGGACCGTTTAGAGGACATCTTGGTCGATATCGGAACACATCTTGAGGAACGGGATCTTGTCCAAAGCGGAATTCAGCTCTCTGCCCAACTGCTTCGTCGTCATGAGGTCGCGGGCCTTGGGGTGCCGGGTACGAAACTGGCGTTATTCCACGGACGACATGCCTCGATTGAGAAGGCGAGTGTGTTTGCGTTTGATTTAACGACCTCGATTCCGCTCCTTATGATGGATCAGTCGACCGAACCGGTGACACGTCTTCTTGTCTTGCTTGCACCGGAAGAAGCACGTGACGTCGAGCTTCACTTCCTAAGTGCGATCAGCGGGTCGCTCATTGAGAGTGAGGAGCATATGCGGCTATACAGCACGGGGACAAAAGAGGACCTCCGTTTGCTCCTGCACGAATGCATGAAGAAAATGATTCATGAGACATTGTACGAAAAATGACCGAACCATGGTCATTTTTTTGTTTGGCACAAAATGTTGCCAAAGTGTGAACTGGATTGAATTGAGAAAGCGCTTACTCCAGGCATACAATACAGGTGTAGAGCACAAACCGGTTAGCTACACTACACATTCAACCTTTCACATTTAAACGACTGGAGGTTTTATACATGGCGAATACGCAAGCAAGCTCGGGCGGGGTCCGAGTCAAAGTACAACGGTTCGGTAGTTTCCTCAGTGGGATGGTCATGCCGAACATTGGCGCCTTCATTGCCTGGGGGATTATCACAGCACTCTTCATTCCAACAGGATGGTGGCCAAACGAAAACTTAGCAGAACTCGTTGGTCCAACGATCACGTATCTCTTACCATTACTCATCGGTTTCACAGGTGGTAAATTACTTCACGATGTCCGAGGTGGTGTCGTCGGGGCACTCGCCACGATGGGGGTCATCGTCGGTACCGACATTCCGATGTTCCTCGGTGCGATGATCATGGGTCCACTCGGTGGTTATGTCATCCGCCAAGTCGACCGTGCCCTTGAAGGCAAAGTTAAAGCAGGATTTGAAATGCTCGTCAACAACTTCTCAGTTGGAATCATCGGTGGACTCCTCATGCTTGGAGGATTTGAAATCTTCGGTCCGATTATGAGCGCCCTTGATAAAGTGATGGCGGCAGGTGTTGACTGGATCGTCGGCGCGAAATTGCTTCCGGTTGCGAGTCTGTTCATCGAACCAGCAAAAGTGCTCTTCTTGAACAACGCCATCAACCACGGAATCTTGAGCCCGCTCGGTGTCGATCAAGTCGCAGACGCTGGAAAATCAGTTCTCTTCTTACTTGAAGCTAACCCAGGACCGGGTCTTGGATTACTTCTCGCCTATATGTTCTTCGCCAAAGGTGCAGCGAAACGTACGGCACCGGGGGCAGCCATCATTCACTTCCTTGGTGGGATTCACGAGATTTACTTCCCATACGTATTGATGAAGCCGGTTTTGATCCTTGCGATGATCGCAGGGGGCGCAACAGGAATCTTCACGTTCGTACTCTTTGATGTCGGTCTCGTCGCACCGGCTTCACCAGGTAGTATCTTCGCGATTCTTGCGATGGCGTCACGCGGTTCGTACGTCGGACTCGTGGCAGGGATTCTCTTATCGGCAGCGGTCACATTCGCTGTGGCGAGCGTCATCTTGAAATCGAGCGCAGCAGAGGAAGTATCACTCGAAGAAGCGACACAAAACGTGAGTGCGATGAAAGGCAAGCAATCTTACGCATCTGCTCTCGTGACAGATCGTCTTGATAAAGTCGACCATATCATCTTCGCTTGTGACGCTGGGATGGGATCAAGTGCGATGGGGGCCTCGGTTCTCCGGAACAAGGTGAACAAAGCGAACTTGCCGATCAAAGTGACGAACACATCGATCAGCAACTTGCCGAAAGATGCCCAGTTCGTCATCACACACGAAGATTTGACGGAGCGTGCGGAAGCGCAAGCACCGAATGCGATTCATCGTTCGGTCACGAACTTCTTGAACGCCGATTACTACGACCAATTGGTAGAAGAAATTAAAGCGGAACGCAGCAAAATTTCTTGAACTCAGAACAGATAGAGATACGGTTTAGCCATTAGGAGGAAATCAAAATGCCATTCATTCAAACAGAGATGATTCGACTTAACCAAACATTCGCAACGACAGAGGAAGCGGTCACAGCAGCCGGAGCCATCCTACAAGACGCCGGCTGTGTGACGCCGGAGTATGTAGAAGCGATGCATGAACGTCAAGCGATCGCGAGCGTCTATATCGGAAATCACGTCGCCATTCCACACGGTACAGAAGCAGCGAAATCAGCGGTTCAGAAGACGGGAATTTCGTTCCTGCAAGTGCCGGACGGTGTCGACTTTGGTGGTCAAACGGCCAAACTCGTCATCGGGATTGCAGGCGTGAATGATGAACATTTAGAGCTCCTTTCGCAAATCGCGATTCTCTGCTCGGACGAAAGCAATGTGGAGCGCCTTGTTCAGGCAAAAACAAAAGAAGAAATCTTGGCTCTCTTTATGGAAGAGGTGGCGTAAATGAAAGCTGTTCATTTTGGAGCAGGGAATATCGGACGAGGTTTTATCGGATTGTTGCTCAATCAAAGTGGTTACGACGTAACGTTTGTCGACATTAATGATACGGTCATCGAAGCGCTTGAAGCAAAACGTCACTATGAGGTCGGATTCGCAGAAGATGGCGTCGAGCGTATCGTCGTCGATCGGGTTCGCGGTGTCAACAGTTTGAAAGAACCGGCTCGTGTCGCGGCTTTGATCGCAGAAGCGGATCTCGTGACGACGGCTGTCGGACCGTCACTCCTCTCAAAAGTGGCACCCTTGATCAGTGAAGGACTTCGTGCTCGTGAAGTCGAGGATGCACCGGTTTATGTCATCGCATGTGAGAACATGATTGGCGGTAGCGCCATTCTCCGTCAAGAAGTAGAGACATGTGGCGGTGTCGGGGAAGCGAATGTCTTCTTCCCGAACGCGGCTGTCGACCGCATCGTTCCCCTTCAACAACATAAGGACCCGCTTTACGTGGAAGTGGAAACATTCCATGAATGGGTCATCGAGACACAAGGGCTCAATGAAAAATTGCCAATCAACGGAGTGACATGGGTCGAGGAGATCGGACCGTATATCGAACGGAAGCTCTTCACGGTCAATACGGGACACGCCATCGCCTCTTATATCGGCTCGTTGTTCGGGAAGGCGACGATTGACGAGGCGCTACAAGATCGTCGCGTCCGTCAAGTCGTTCAAGGTGCTTTGTATGAGACAGGCTGGTTATTGCTTGAGAAATACGGGTTCGAGGCCAAAGAGCATAGCCAATATATTCAAAAGATTATCAAGCGTTTTGAAAACCCGAAATTGAAGGATGAAGTGTCACGGGTGGCCCGTTCGCCGATTCGTAAACTTGGACCGAGCGACCGCCTCGTCAAGCCAGCGCGTGAATTGATGGATAACGGCATCGAGCCGAACGAACTCGCTTACGGGATTGCGGCGGCCCTTCATTACTATAACCCGGAGGATTCGGAATCGTCTGAGCTGAATTTGTCGATCGAGGAGCACGGTATCTCCTCAACGATTGAAAAATACCTTCAACTCCATGAAGGAGATACACTGACACAATTGATTCTCGATCAATACCATTTGATTCGGGAAGAAGAAAAAGAACGCGTTTCGTAACCAAAAACTGCCCCTGTCGATTTGACAGGAGCGGTTTTTAGCGTTTTCCAAACTCAAGATATGTGGCCGTTTCTTTTACGTGAAACGGAACGTCTGTCTCAGGCAACGGACGACTGAAATAGTACCCTTGCACATAATCGCATGATTCCTTCAGTAACCATTCGAGTTGAGCGGATGTTTCAACGCCCTCCATCAAAACCTTCATTCCAAGATTATGACCGAGTTGAATCATCGAGCGCACGATAGCCTCTTGGTTCCGATCGGTAAACAGATTCACGATGAACGACCGATCAATTTTCAGCACTTGCACGGGCAGTTCTCGAAGTTGACTGAACGAGGAATGGCCAGTACCAAAATCGTCAAGTGAGATGAGAATTCCGAGTTGATGTAACTGTGTCAATTTCTCACGGGTCGAGGCCTCGTATGAGAGCATCGACGACTCTGTCACTTCCAACTCGAGAAACATCGGGTCCATCCCCGTTTCTAACAAAATAGACTGAAGTGTATCGACAAAGTCTTCACGCGCAAATTGAAGCGGTGAGACGTTGAGGGATAACGTAAATGGACGAATTCCGGTTCGTTGCCAGCGCACCCAGGTGCGACATCCTTCTCGAATCACCCAGTGACCAATCGAATGAATCAACCCCGTGTTTTCTGCAATCGGGATGAAGTCAGATGGCGCAATCGTCCCGATTTGTGGATGTTGCCATCGGAGTAACGCTTCCACACCTTCTAGTCGATTCTGTTTTAAATCGATTTTTGGTTGATAGACGAGTGTGAGTTCATCTTGATTTAATGCGGTGACAAGCGCTTTTTCAATCTCGATATTGTATAAGATTTGAGGTCGCGAGGACTCTTCAAACGACTTGATATTGTTCTCTCCATCCCGTCTTGATTCGTCAGCGGCAAGACGAGCAAATTGAATTAATTCTTCTGGAGAAGAGCTATCCTTAGGGAAATGACTGATTCCCGCACTCATCGTCAATTCAAGTGTCGTTCCATCTACGTCAAAAGTAGATGAGATCGCCTTTATACACTTTTCTGCTTTTTGATGAGCGAGTGAGCTTCGTTGCGCGAATAGCAATATGATAAATTCGGATGGCCCGATTCGCGTCAGTACATCATCCGGGTGAATCGTATGTTTCAGACGATTGGCGACTTGAAGGATTAATTCTTCAGCTCCATGATGACCGAGAATGTCACTCAAAAAACGCCAGCGGTTGACGTCGATGTATAAGCAGGAGACCGAACGCTCTTGTAAGATGCTCTCCTGAAGGAGCGAGTCGAGTTTGTAGCGATTCGGTAAATCGGTCAACGCATCATGGAACGCCATATGTTCAATCATGCGCTGTGAAGCGACCGTTTTGGTCACATCGCGTATAAACCAAAGTACTTGATTGTTCGTACCATCTTGAAGTGGGTAAGACGTCACTTCTAACGTGCGGTGATTCGTCTCAATTTGTACCGGCTGATAAAAATGTTGTTGAGCCGATAATAGAGGATGGTAATCCTGAAAAAAGGGTTCAGGGGCGCATCCTTCGAATAAGTGAGCGAACGCTTGATTTTGATAGCGGATTTCACCGTCACTCGTCGTCGTTACTACGGCATCCGTCGTCGACTCTAAAATCGTTTTTTGAAAAAGGTCACGCTTTTGAATTTGTCGGTCTAACGTATAAGCAATAAAATATGTCCCGAATAAGAGAAACACGATGCTTGTGACGAGCCACGCTAGCAAAGTGGGGTCAATCGGGATTCGACTCACAGGTGAAGCATCGGGGGTAATGATTGTTGCCCTCATCCCAGCGATATGCATACTGAAAATGGCTGTTCCCATCATGAGTGAGAACATTAGCTTCACAGGAAAGGTCGTGCGCTTTGTGGAGTATGAAGAAAAGAAACCTACCCACAGGGAGAGGTAGGAAGCGCTCCATGCAATTCCGATGGATAATAAAACCCATGAGGGGTCGAGCTCCAATTGAACACCTTGTATGGCAGCCATTCCGATGTAATGCATGCTGACAATCCCGAATCCCATCAGACCGGATGACTGCAGTAGTGTCATCCATGTCTTGTTGCGGGAAACCAAGCCGAACGACAGAATGCACCCGGCAATCGCCGGAACCATCGACCCGATAATGACCCAGGTGGAATACGTGCTATCGTGTAGAGAAGCATGCCCAAGCATGGCCACAAAATGCATGGACCAGATCCCGAGACCTAAGGTAGTGCCGCCAAATAAAAGCCAAACGCGATGGGACGAGGTAGATTCTCCTGTGACTCGTTTCGCCAATTCGAGTGCCATAAAGGCAGAAACACTGGCAATAATGAAGGCGAGAAACATCAAAAAACCATTATGACTCATTGTCTGAGTGCTGATTTGTTCCATAATATCGATACCTCGTAGGATTATTTATTGTATGTTCACTTCATTATATGCGGAACAACACAGATTACATATAAAATTATTTAAATTAAATAACGGGTATTAAGTTGCTGAAGGGGGGGCCGACTATGTATAAAAATAAATATATCAACTTTTTCTTGTTCATCGCATTCGGCTATTCATGGGTTATATGGACGACACTGTATTGGTGGACGGATTTATCGATTACGTTCATCGTCATCTTAGGAGCATTCGGGCCGAGTATTTCAGGCTTTCTCACGATGTATCGACTTCGTGGTGGGGCGGGGGTGAAGCATCTCCTTCGAAATAGTATCCAGTTCAAGATGAGTTGGAAAACGTATATGATTCCACTTTTATTAGTACCGTTTTTATTTCTCGTTGCCTATTGGTGGACGGACCGGAGCGGTGCGTTAATCGTTCGCGAACCGTGGTGGATTGTCCCTTATTTTCTATATATGTTGTTTCTAGGTGGGACACTGCAGGAAGAGTATGGATGGCGCGGCTATTTGCTTGACGCGTTGCAGTCAAGGCTGTCTCCGCTTTTGGCCAGTCTGACACTAGGAGTCATTTGGACGCTTTGGCACACCCCTCTTTTCTTCATGGCTGGAACTGGGCAGATGAACTTGTCATTTTGGGCATATGGATTAGCCGTGATCGCCTACACGATTCTCATCACGTGGGTATACAATGGTTCGTCACGCAATCTGTGGTCTGCCTTTCTTATGCATACGATGTTTAACGTTATGCTCGTCATGGTCGGGTTCGATGTGGAAGATGGCTATCCAATTGGATTTATTCATTTGACGATTACATTATGGACCGTTGTGATTTTAGTCATTTGGAAAACGTACGGAAAATTGAATTATGAACCGCTCGAAGAAATGATTCCAACTTACCCGAGTGTTACGCATCGGATTCGCGAGGGTAAAGAGTAGAACAAAAATAGAAAAGGAAGTGGACGTCTTGAAACTCCGCGCACTCGAACAATCAGACGTAAAGCCCTTGCAACGCTTATTGATGGATAGTTTGAGTGATTTGATGCGACGAGAGCGTTTTGAAGATGCCGATTTGCTTGATGAAGAAGTGGCGCGTCTGAATACGACCATTCAAGATCACTTTGATGACGATTTCGTGCAACTGTATGTTGTCGATCAAGATGGTGTGATTGTGGGCGTAGGGGCATTATTGCCACCCAACGATATCATTTCGGGACATCTCGAGGTCGAGCGCGATGCCATTGAACTAGGTAGTGTCTATATATCACCGCATATGCAGCGACTTGGCGTCGGGCAATTTTTGCTAGAAGCGATGAAACGAGAGATCCTCGCTAGAAAGCAACACGTCTTTTATTTAGATGCGGGTTTTCCGAGCGCGCAAGCGTATTGGCAAAAACGATTAGGCGCACCCTCTCTCATTCTCGAACATTATTGGGGACCGGACGCATCACACATGATTTGGCGAGTGGACATCAAAAAGAGAACTTAGCGCTCAGGCTAAGTTCTCTTTTTAGTAGTACGAACGCATAAATTGATGAATGCCGGATGCGGTCGCTTCGGCCATCCGTTGACGATACGTCGTATTCGTCAAATAAGAACGGTCGCTTGAGTTACTGATAAATCCGTATTCCACAAGGGTAGAAGGCGAAACATTTCGTCCGACCACGTAAACGTTCTGATACTTGACTCCGCGGTTTTGGATTGTGGAGATACGCGATGCAATCTCTTTGTTGATAGAGGACCCTAGGCTACGACTCGCTGAGATGTAAGGATTGGTCGTATAACTGTCTGACGTCGGTACGAGTACTTCGTGTCCGTGGGCCGTGTTGTAAACAGAAGAATTCGCATGAAGACTGACAAAGATGTCCCCTTTATAGGACTTATTTAGTGACACACGTTGCTCCAGTGAGAGATACGTATCAGTTGAACGTGTGAATTTGACGTTGTAGTCATATGTGCTCGACAAGACGCCCGCAAGGCGTTTTGCGATATCAAGTGCAATCACTTTTTCATAAACGGATCCGTAAACGGCTCCGGGGTCATTTCCACCATGTCCTGCATCGATGACAACGGTTTTTCCGGTTCCATCTGTATCGGTTGGTGTCGTGACAGTCGTCGGTTTTAGATACTCGGATGCCACATAGCCCGTTTTACCGTTATACGTCACTTTATACCACGAGTCGTATCGACTCACGTATTTGACGACCGATCCGGCAGGAATTACGGTCAAGACATCGCTCCAAGAAGCTGCGCTAAGTCGCATATTCAAATTCACTGTTGTTTCGTAATATGAAGAGGGTGTCACCGGAGTTGTTGTCGTCGTTAAATAGTCAGAGGCAACGTATCCGGTTTTGCCATTGAACGTCACTTTATACCAAGAACCATAGCGGCTGACGTATTTGACGGTTGCGCCAGATGGGATCGTGGTGACGACGTCACTCCAAGAAGCAGCGGTGAGGCGCATGTTCAAATTAGCTGTCGTTTTATAGTAGTCCGACGGCGGAATAGGAGCACTTGTAGGTGTTAAGTAGGCAGAGGCGACGTAACCGATTTTGCCATTAAACGTTACTTTATACCACGAACCGTAGCGACTGACATATTTAACGGTTGCGTCAGCCGGGATCACGGTGACGACAGCGCTCCAAGAGGCAGCGGTGAGGCGCATGTTTAATCGATCTGTCGTCTTATAATAAGAAGCAGTATTGGATACCGTCGTAACGTATTGAGAAGAAACATAACCTGTTTTGCCTCCATAACTGACTTTATACCACGAACCGTATGTACTGATGTAAGTGACACTCGAACCGGACGGGATTGTTAAAAGAACAGGACTCCACGTTGCAGCACTTAAACGAAGATTTAAGTTGGCAGTTGTGGTGTAAGTCGAGGCGGCCTCGGCGACAGTCGATTTGATTCCAGAAGAATCGAGTTGGAATGGGGCGATGACTGCCCCGGTTAGTGCAAGTGAAGAACTTAATAATAGCTTTAAGCTCCATGATGATTTTAATCCATTCAATGTTCAAACTCCTCTATTCAATAAACTAGCGACAATGACGGCATATGAGAGTACATCTGAGTTGTCTTTGTTTATTATATAAGTAAAAAGTAAAAAATGGAGAGAAATATATAATTCATTTACCTTTTTTCTTAAAATAAAAAAGACGCACGAGGCGTCTTTGAAAAATATGATTATACGATGCGTGGCATATCATCAACGAATAGCTTGACAGGTTCATCTACCTTTACAATACGTGGCATATCATCAACGAATAGCTTGACAGGTTCATCTACTTTAACAATACGAGGCATATCATCAACAAACGATTTAATAGGTGCGTCCACTTTAACGATACGAGGCATATCGTCTACTAAAGGTCTGACAGAACTTCCTAAAAGTAAAACTGCTGTAGCGATGAATAATACTCCTGTTACTTTTTTCATTAATAAAACCTCCATTTGATTGTTATTTTATGCTTTTAAAGCAGGAAATCCTAAATCGATTTGAGTTCATTCGTCAGCTTTTGATGAATCAAATAATCTGTATAACGTTTCAGATTGTTGATGAATCCTTGATTCTAAATCCCCTGTATAAGTGCCCGGGATGTCTGCAGGAAAAATTATCACCTTTTCAGACTCATTTTTTAAAGCGGACGCTAAAATCGAAACTTTTACCTGTTGACTCAATAGCGTGCTACAGAGAGAATGAGAAATTTTACTTGATTCAGTCAGTAAGTTTGGTTTCCAACAAACAGATGTTTCTGGAAGGATGTATAAAATGTGTCCTTCTTCAAGTAAGGTAATACATTGGTTTGTAACAAAATCAGGATTTTGTTCTACGTTGATATATTCATAATCAAGAACCTGTTTCTCATATATGGTCTTTGTACTTCTTTTTAAAATGGAGAGAGAAAGTTCAGGTCCTAGGATATATAGCTTTTTGAAAGAGTGGATATGTTTTAATGATCTAGCTATTAGCCTAGGTAATGATTGATAGTAATCAATTTGAAAAGCGTTTACAATGAAACCTTTAGGAGAACATAACAATTGGGTTAGATGTTCTAATCCCGAAAAATTATTATGATCTTCGGGTGTGTAGATTGTATTTACGGTTGGAACTTGCTTTGATTTGAAATAAATTTTAGGCTTAATGTAGTCTTCGGCAAGTAGGAAACTTAGTTTTCCCATTTGTCATTTTCACCCCCATATTTATGATTAAATTAAAATGAAATGTGTAATTTGGTAAAAATTATCTAGGGAATTTGCAGGTAAAGTGTTTTTAACTAGTTCAATATTATCATGTTGTCATTCATAAACGGGGATGATTCGGTTGGGAAACTTCTTGTTAAAAATGCTTTATTATGCAGATTTTTTGAGGTAGATTTCCTGAATCTGTGACAAAAAGACTAATTTTTTTAAAAAAATCGATCATTTTAGTTCGAAGGAGCTACTGCTTGATATGGAATATAATTTTGGAAACTTAATAAAAGTGGAACGTATGCGAAAAAATATGAAGCAGTCTGTGCTTGCAAGAGGAATTTGTTCGATATCATATTTAAGTAAAATTGAAAATAATCAAACAACACCAAGTGATGAAGTTTTAGAATTGATTTTTGAAAGATTAGAGTTAGAGGTCCCGCTTTACTATGATTTTAGTGAAAAAATAGATCAAACTAAGAAAGAAATTCGAGACACCTTAAAAGAAGCGTTATTGTCGAGACAAGAGGAAAAGTACTTTAAACGAATCGAAAAGTTTAAAACAAATCCTGTTGTCTTGCAATCAAAAGAGTTATATGTCACTTTGTTAATTACTTTGGCACGATTCGGTATCACTCCAGGTGGAAACGTTCAATATTTAATTGAAGTGGGTTGGATTAAAGATCAATTATCGAATGATGATCGTATACGTTATGATTTGACCCAGTGTATCTACATGTTTTTATATCAATCTGCCGATCGCGAAAAGACTGTAAATTTGTTAGAAAAAGTTGGAAAAGAAATATCGAATTCGGGTATTCCTGCCTGGGAAATAGCAGACATGCGATATGTGATGGGGGCACTGTATCATCGATTTACAGACTATTCACAAGCAATTGATTATGTGAAATTAGCACTTGATTATTTTCAAGAAAATTTTTGCCTCGAACGGATTATTGAGTCACATATGATTATCGGCCTGTCATTTAAACGACGTAAGCGTTATACGATTGCGTTAGATCATTATGAAAAAGCAGCAAAAGTGGCAGATAAAGCTAATTTAAACAATTATTATGGGATGCTCTATAACAATATGGGGGATATTTATTTTTTAATTGGTGACCAAGAAAAAGCACACAAATATTTTCTTGATAGTTTTAATGTCAAAGAAGGAGCAAAAAGCAAATTGTATAGTGTGATGTCCTTACTTGAAGTTAGTGTTGCCAAAAAAAATATTGATGGGATTATGAAGTGGTTGGAGGTTGGATATGAGTTAAAAGGGGATCAAGATGACTTAATCGAGTTTAACTATCACTTTGATATTTATGCAAGTAAATATAAAAAAAACGATCAAAATAATTTGATTAATAGTTTAAAAAGGGCTGTGGACTACTTTGAAGCTTATGATGAATACTATACACATAAATATGCGTTATGGTTATCTAGAGAATTAAGAAGTACAGGTAAATATAAACTGGCTACGGAATACTATGAAAAAACAATTTCCATGATGTCACGTTGGGAATAAATAAAAAGAACTCGAGATAAGTAATCATACTTAAATTGAGTTCTTTTTTATGGTGTCGTAAAATAGTGCACCGTCCACACCTGTTCCTGAGCGAGGCGTTCGTCTTCGATATGACCGTTAAGGACTTGCTGTAATAAATGAATCAAGTGCTTCTGGAGATTTCCGTCATGTGAGCCACTATGCAAAATTTGCTCTTCGCTCGCAATGATATAAAATCCACCAATCCGCAAAGGAATATGCTTTCGAACCAAAGCCGTAGCGATTTGATACTTCGTTTGTTCGCCTGTATGAGGCACTTCGACTTCAAAACGTCCCCATTGTTTCAAATCTCCAATTTCTGAAAAAGGTGGGTCACGATGATTCAATGGCAGGACCTCCGATCCTAGCAATTTCTTTATAATCAGTATATCTTGTTTTCGGCTTAAAACGTGTAAAAATAAATGGATAGGGTATTCCACATCCACGTAAATGAATCGGTTTCTTTCCTTTCTATATTTTGTAAAAGGAATCCTTCCGAATTAGGCAAAAATGAGTCAAAAATAACACGGTTAAGAAGACCGTGTTATTGCATGATATGTTCTTTCGATGCGGGAAGTTCACAGATGAAAGTACTTCCTTCCCCATAAACTGATTCGACATGGAGTTGTCCGTCATGAGCTTTAGCAATCTCTTTACAGATAGCGAGCCCGAGCCCGGTCCCCCCGATTTTGCGTCGATCCGAGTTGTCAACGCGATAAAATTTTCCGAAGAGATGAGGAAGAGAGGCAGTCGGTATGCCCATTCCATGGTCTTTTACTTTGATCACAACCTCTTCATCTATGCGCTCGAGTGATACAAGAATATTCCCGCCGTCCGGTGAATATTTGATGGCGTTACTTAACAGGTTGCCGAACAGCTGTCGCATCCCTTCTAAGTCGGCATCGATGACGAAATTTTGTTCGATATCAACGTCGATGAATAGCTCATGAAGGTCCGTTGTTTCTTGATAAAATGCGACGCTATTTGACACGAGTTCATATAGGTCGACCGGCTCCCATTCAAACGTCTGTTTTCCGGATTCCATCTTCTGCAAGTCTAAGAAATCGCTGACGAGATATGAGAGTCGCTTCGCCTCATCATGGATCGTATGCAAATACAGTTCTCGACGGCTTTCATTCAAGTCGCGCGACAACATGAGTTCGGTAAACCCATAAATCGATGAAAGGGGCGTTCTTAATTCGTGCGACACAGTCGTTACGAGTTCAGATTTCATCCGGTCAACCTCAGTCTCGGCGGTAACGTCACGTAGGACGAGCATTGTCCCACGGAGTCGACGATCACGATAAATACTTTCGGCATAGAGTTGGATAAAGCAATCACCTTGATCAATCGAAATCGTGAGCCCGTCTTCCGGTGGGTCTTGGGAGAAGACTCGCTCGAAGTACCGAACGAATTGCTCGTGTTGGTCGACGCGTTTTGCTAATTGCTCGATATCGATGTTGATGGCGGACAACTCTTCGTACCCTTTATAGTCAAAGTGAAGATCATCAAACATGCGGATGAAGGCACGATTTCCGACGACAGTGTCATCTTCATAGTTTACATATAGAATAGCTTCACGCACCGAATTAATCAGTTGGGCTGTTTCTTTCCGATCCTGTTGCATCTGAAGATAGAGTTGCATCCGAAGAAGTGAGATGGCGAGCTGGCTTGCGAACGCGTTCAGTTCGGACTTTTCACTTGCATCATACTGTTCATCATACCGTGCTAAATAGAGGCAACCAATCAGACTATTCTCGGACGGGTCCATGATCGGGATAACTGATTCATAAATATAATACGGATACGTGTGTAACGCATCGACGACCCGTTTCGACGTTGCGGCGGGTAACTTTGAAATCATGACGCGTTTGAGTAAAAGTGAATCTTTTTTGAGACTTTCTTGTTGTTCTTCGGTCATTTCTTTTGGTACGACAGACGTAATTTCTCCGTCTTTGGCGAGTAGGAGCGCACCAAACTCGGATTTTGTGAGTAACACGATTTTTTCGATGACAGATGAATAATCAAATAGCGATTCTTTTGAGGCCAATACTCCGATTAATTCATTACGATATTGAAGGTTCATTTGATTTATCTTGGATTCGTTTAGTACACTCTCGAGCTTTGCTTTCTTGGTCTTCAATCTATGGTTTTGTTCAGTCATCCGTTTGATGAGCGGACGCCCGATGAGTAAGATGGCACTAATGAACATAACTAACCCGATCATCCAAATCCATCGAAGGGCTGTGAGTTCGAGAGTAGAGACATCCCCATCTCGCACAAACCAAGCGCCAATCGCGGTCAAAATGATACTAAATCCACATACGCTATATAAAATACTGAGTATTTGACGACTGTTGAGTTGTTCAATCCACTTACTGATCATTCGTTTTACTTCCTTCCTTGAACATAAAAACGGGGGTCATCCTTTCCTTGCCCTGCATTCTACGAAACGGGAAAAGGAAAATGAAACTAATTTGCTTATGCGATGTGTCTATTGTCTATGTTGCTTTCACATACACGCATTTACCCAAAATGATTAAAAGATACACATGTCTACTTTCTCACCATTGACATCATTCACATAAACTATTATCTTGAATTTAAGATAAAAAAGAATGAGGAGTGTGAGTGGATGTTATCGATTGAACCGTCTGCTTTGACTGAAATCGACACGTATAAGTTTTTGATTGGCAGCATTGTGCCGAGACCGATTGCCTTTGTCACAACACGACATGAGGATGTGATCAACGCGGCTCCATTTAGTTATTTCAACGTGGTTTCTTCCGTTCCTCCGCTCGTGTCGGTCTCTGTCCAACGAAAGGATGGAGTGATGAAGGATACAGCACGAAACGCGCTGCGCACGAATGAATTGGTGATTCATATCGTAGATGAAACGAATGTCGCCCATGTGAATGAGACGGCTGCAAACCTTGCAGCCGATGAGAGTGAACTGTCTCGCACGAACTTCACGATTCAACAAAGCGAAGTTGTTTCGACACCTGGGATCAAGGAAGCAAAAATCCGATTTGAGTGCGTATTACATCACCACCTCCCGATTGAATATGACGGACAGACGACTGCGGATTTGTTGATTGCACGAATTGTCCGTTTTCATATCGACCGTGATTTATATAAACACGGACGTATCGATGCAAAACAACTGGCTCCGGTCAGTCGAATGGCGGGGAATGGTTATGCGACACTCGGTGAATTTTTCGATTTGAAACGTCCGGAATAATTGATAAACGTGTCCGTTTTTTCTAAAGAACGGACACGTTTTTTGGGTAAAGAAGTAGGAAGCGTATTTGCGTACGGTATTTCTTTCATTCCGAACCTTGCTTATGTCACAATAAAGTCAGAACATTCTAACTTTCAGTCATCCTAGATTAGAGAAAAAAGGGGAGTCCGTCATGTACCGTCCAACTGTCCAATCGATTATTACTGCCATTGAAACCGTGATTGTCGGAAAAGAAGAAGTCATCGCTAAAAGCTTAACTGCGTTGCTAGCAGGGGGACATGTCCTTTTAGAAGATGTACCAGGTGTCGGAAAGACGATGCTCGTTCGTACGTTTAGCCGAGCGATCGACTTAGAGTTTAAACGCATTCAATTCACACCTGACATGTTGCCATCCGATTTGACCGGTATTTCGATGTATAACCAAAAAACGAGAGAATTCGAATATCGTCCTGGTCCGCTCATGGGGAATATTATTTTGGCGGATGAAATCAACCGGACTTCTCCGAAGACGCAGTCGGCTCTTCTTGAGGCGATGGCGGAGCGAAGTGTGACAGTGGATGGGGAATTAAAAGTACTACCTTCACCATTTTTCGTCATGGCGACACAAAATCCGATTGAACATGAGGGGACGTACCCATTACCTGAAGCGCAATTGGATCGTTTCTTGCTCAAAATTGAAATGGGCTACCCGACATTCAATGAAGAAATTGCACTGTTATCACGTTTTGAAAAAGACGAGCCGCTCGAAACCCTTCATAGCGTAATCACGAAGCAAGAAGTCGAACGTATGCAGCGTGAAGTGAGAGATGTCCACGTATCGAGTGCAGTCAAACAATACATCGTGCGATTGGTACATGAGTCTCGGAAAGATCCGCATACGTATTTAGGCGGAAGTCCGCGGTCCACCCTTGCCTTGATGAAAGCATCACAAGCGTGGGCATATATTCATAATCGTGATTTCGTGTTGCCAGATGATGTCAAAGCACTGGCGACGAGTGTTCTCGGACATCGTGTCTTGTTGACGGCGGAAGCGCGTTATAAAGGAAAAACGTCGAATCAGTTGATTCAAGACTGGCTCGATACGTTACCTGTCCCGATGGATCGTGAGGTCAACGAGGTATGAAAAACTGGATGAAGCTGTTCGTTGTATGGGCGGCGGCATTCGGATTGTATTCATTTGCCCGCATCGAAGGAAGTATTGTCGCTTCGACGTTATGGTGGTCGTTCGCGGTGTTGACCGTCTATTGGACGCTTTTCATGATCTATCCAGTCACTGCGGCGAACGTCTCGCGACGTGTGACGACGAAACGTCTCGTCTCCGGTCAGGTGATGGATGTCGAACTGAAAATCGAACGGAAGTATCCTTTCTTGATTGGGATGGTGACGTTAGAAGAGCGAATGCCACAACGCTTAATTGATGAGGATAAGACTATTATCGTGCCGGTAGACCGTTTCTTCCGGCGTGCTGAAGTTGTCGAGTATAAAATCGATGCAATCAAACGAGGAATTCATGTCTTTGATCGAACGATTCTCCATGTTCGTGACGTGTTTGGGTTATTCGACCGTAGACGGACGATACGAATCGAGACAGTCGTTGAAGTATCTCCTGCTGAGCTGCCGTTTGATTTGCCACGAGATGAGCACGTCGGAGGACGTGGTGAGCAATATCGCCAAACGCGTACGTATACAGAAGTGGCCAATACGACTAGCGGAGTGCGTGAATATGCGGCAGGAGACCGAATCGGACGGATTGATTGGAAGGCATCTGCACGTCGAGGCAACTTGATGACTAAAACGTTTGACCAGGAACAAGAAAAGAAGCTCTCGCTCGTGTTTGTCCCTTCGGTCTCTGCTGGTTACGAGGAGGCGTTTGAACGCTCTTTGTCGCTACTCGTTGGTGCGATTCGCCAGTTAGAACGTAAAAATTTGCCGTTTGAACTATATGTGATTGAAGACCAGGTGAGGTTGTTTCATCTTCCGGACCAAAGCGCTGAGGTCGGTCATTACTTGCTGACTGCGACTCCGGAAGCGGAGGGGCGTATCGTCGAGAGGGTGAAGCAGAATCTGCCCCAACAAACGGGGGATCTGATTTTAATCAGCCCGTTCGAGACCGCGGCAATCCGGGAACTCATGCATGAAACACAAGGAAGCTATCATCTATACACTGCGGTAAGTGAGGTGATGACATGAGAACTTGGGTGACCCGCATTGTTTATACGATACTTGCCGCCTATTTGTTGTCGTTCTGGATTGAACCGATTGTTGGAAGTACAACGTTTGATGTGAATTGGCCGTTTTATTTCCTTCTCATCGTGCCGATGTTCGCAAGTCTTCTCCCGTGGACTGCTTTTCTTAGTATTTCATTTCTCAATTTTCTAGTCGTCCTATACGTCTATCACGGAAGTATTTTCGACTGGTTCGGGATTTGGATGGAAGACTTCACAGGTGTCATAAGCGGAGAGTTACCAAACGAGGCCATCTTTTTCTCTGCGATGGCGCTCATCGGGCTTCTGTTCGCCGTTCTTGTCGGACGAACGTATCCAAGTTACGGATTTGTGCTTGGGATGATTGTATCCACACTTGGTGTCATGGCTTACTTCGACACGTGGACACTGTATGACGGTGAAGGTGACATCCTTTATGCTATCATCACATCGCTGCTCCTGTTATTCGTCACGGATTTGGCGAAACGACCGAGTCAATCACTCGTTCGGTTTGTCAGTATCGGTTTGTTGCTCAGTGTCGTTGTGGCCCTTGCGAGTGCGTCGCCGACGCTCGAGGGGGATTGGTCCGATCGAATCACCACGAGTTTCCGAAATGCGACAACAGAAGGCGATGGGAACGGGCCGGGGCGTGTCGGATATGGTGTTAACGATGAGGCGTTAGGTGGCCCGTTCGAACAAGATGACGGGATCGTCTTTATTGCACGTGGTGCACCGGCTCGCTATTGGCGTATTGAATCAAAAGCGATTTATACAGGGAAAGGTTGGATTGCGGCACCGGTACTCGATTCCAACTACAATCGTGGACAGTTAGTGGACGCGGAAGTGGATACGACACCGGAACAGGCGATTCTGCGTTTTGATCGTCGACAATCGTTCGTTCCATACGGTGGTGAATATCCACAAGCGGCGGAAACGGAATCTGGTACAGAGTTTTTGGTCGGTGATATAGAGCGGGATTTCCCGAACGAGACAATCAACATTCAACCTTCCGGGAAAATTGTATTTGAGAACGAGGGACAAGCGACGCCACGAACGATTCAACTCCGCTACAGTGTCCCCGCTTTCTCTGAAGAACAGCTCGATTTAAACGAAGACGTAACTTCGCTTACTGAAGAAGAAACGCAGGTCTATTTACAACTTCCAACCTCGTTACCGGATCGGGTGAGAGATTTAGCTGCTGAAATCACGGTGGAGAGTGAAACTCCGAACGAAAAAGCAGAGGCGGTTGAAGCTTACTTCCGGAATGGAGAATTTCAATATGATACGGAAAACGTGGCCCAACCGCAAGGCGACACGGACTACGTCGACCAGTTCTTATTTGATACACAAATCGGCTATTGTGATAACTTCTCGACATCAGCAGCCGTCTTGTTGCGAGCAAATGGCATTCCGACACGTTGGGTAAAAGGATTTACGATGGGAGATACGCGGGGGGTGATTCAAGGGGAAGAAGAACATACGGTTCGTAATCGTCATGCTCATTCATGGGTTGAGTATTTCATTGAAGGTGCGGGCTGGGTTCCGCTAGAAGCGACAATCAGTTTCTCGGACGCTAACTTACTACAAATGGAGCAAGAGACGGATACGAATGATTCGACCCCGGCTACGAACGATCCACAAGCGTCTCAAGACAACAATCCGCAAAATCGTCCACAAGAAGATTTATTAATCGATGATGTGACGACAGGTGACGTTCAAGAAGAGGGACGCAGTATTCCGATATGGGGATGGGTGATCATTCTCTTCGTCGTGGCCGTCCTCATTTGGAACCGGAAGATCATCGAGCGGCAAATTATGTACGTCTGGTGGATGAGTCGTCCGCTCACAGACGGAAGTCTTGTTTCGATGCATCGTTATTTGATGAAGCGGCTTCGGGCAAACGGATTTAAAATCGATGGTCGTACGCCTTCAGAGCTCGCGAGAGAAGTCGACGCCTACTACGAAACGAACGACATGACCCGTCTGACGGCCTTGTTTGAACAAGCGGTCTATGCCGAACAAGAACCGAATTCGAAATATAAAGAATATTGGAAAATCATGATTCGTCGAATTATGAGTTGAAGTGACGGGATGCATCAAGTAAGATAGACGCATTAGTTAGATAATTGAACATGGCATTCCTTCGTATATACTCGTGAATTGGCGCGAGAGTCTCTACCGGACCACCGTAAATGGACCGACTATGAAGGAGCACGTTTCGTATACAAAGAAAAGGACGTGCTTCTTCTTCGGTTTGGATAATCTGGGGGAGAGGCGCGTCTTTTTTTGAGGAGAAGGCAGAAAGGTGGAGATTTCGTGAAAGTAGAACAAGAAATGATTTTGGTGCTCGACTTTGGTGGGCAGTATAACCAGTTGATCACGCGTCGTGTCCGTGACCTTGGCGTATACAGCGAGTTGCATTCGCATAAGATGACGGCAACCGAGATTCGCGAATTGAATCCAGTCGGCATCATCTTCTCAGGTGGACCGAACAGCGTATACGCGGAAGGCGCATATCGTTGCGACCCGGAAATCTTCGAACTCGGCATTCCGATTTTCGGAATCTGTTACGGCATGCAACTCATGACGCATCATTTTGGTGGTCGTGTCGAACGTGCTGCACACCGTGAATACGGGAAAGCGACATTGTTCTCAACGCCAGAAGCATCAGCGATTTACAACGGCCTTCCAGTCGAACATACGGTATGGATGAGCCACGGTGATCTCGTCATGGAAGCACCGGAAGGATTTATCGTCGATGGAACGAACCCGTCTTGCCCGGTCGCTTCAATCAAAAACGATGAGTTGAAAATGTATGGCGTACAATACCATCCAGAAGTTCGTCATTCTGAGTATGGGAATGACATCTTGAAAAACTTTATCTATGAAGTGTGCGGCGCGAAAGGCGAATGGTCGATGGAAAACTTCATTGATATTGAAGTGGAGAAAATCCGTGAAATCGTCGGGCACAAACAAGTGCTCTGTGCACTTTCAGGTGGGGTCGACTCGTCTGTCGTTGCGGCGCTTGTTCACCGCGCAATCGGTGATCAATTGACATGTATGTTCGTCGACCACGGTCTTCTTCGTAAAGGGGAAGCGGATAGTGTCATGAAGACGTTCGCGGACGGCTTCAACATGAAAGTCATTAAAATCGATGCGCAAGAACGCTTCTTGACGAAGTTGGCCGGTGTGTCAGACCCTGAACAAAAACGGAAGATCATCGGAAACGAGTTCATCTATGTGTTTGATGAAGAAGCTTCAAAACTTGTCGATATGGACTTCCTCGCACAAGGGACGCTCTATACAGACATCATCGAGAGCGGAACAGATACAGCGCAAACGATCAAATCACACCATAACGTCGGTGGGTTGCCGGAAGACATGAATTTCACGTTGATCGAACCACTCAACACGCTCTTTAAAGACGAAGTCCGTGCGCTCGGTACCGAGCTCGGTCTTCCTGACTATATCGTTTGGCGTCAACCGTTCCCGGGTCCAGGTCTCGGAATCCGTGTCCTCGGTGAGATCACGGAAGAGAAGTTAGAAATCGTCCGTGAATCGGATGCTATTTTGCGTGACGAAGTGAAGAAAGCAGGTCTTGAACGAGACATCTGGCAATACTTCACGGTGCTCACACCAATCCGCTCGGTCGGAGTCATGGGTGACGAGCGTACGTACGACTATGCTGTCGGTGTTCGTGCGGTCACTTCAATCGATGGGATGACGTCAGATTGGGCACGTATTCCATGGGATGTACTTGAGAAAATTTCTGTCCGGATTGTCAACGAAGTCAGCCACGTCAACCGTGTGCTGTATGACATTACGTCTAAGCCACCTGCAACAATCGAATGGGAATAAGCGGAACAGAGGGGAATCCCTCTGTTTTGTCTTAAAACCGAACATTAACGTTCTTTTTAGATATAAAATCCGTGAATTTAGTTGACATTCTATTTTCACGCTGATACGATAAGAACGTTCTTATTATAACCGAACAATTATAAAATAATTTGCCGTATAATATCGGGGATATGGCCCGAGAGTCTCTACGAAATCACCTTAAATGATTTCACTACGGCGAGACATAGATGAGGGTGTATGCCCTCGTATGTTTCGCGTGGGGTCCTCGGTCATTTGCCGGGGACCTTTTCTCGTTTTACGGCGAGTACAAGGAGGAAAACAAATGAGCACACAGCTCAAGCAAGACCAACAACAAACGACAACGAGTCGGATCGATCGCTATTTCCAACTCACAGCACTCGGGACGAGCGTTCGCACGGAACTTGTCGCAGGCTTCACAACGTTCCTTGCGATGGCGTACATCCTCTTCGTTAACCCGAACGTTCTTGGAGCAGCAGGGATGGATACAGGAGCGGTCTTCGTGGCGACGGGTCTTGTCGCAGTTGTCGGTTCGTTGACGATGGGACTTCTCGCAAACTACCCAATTGCGATTGCGCCGGGCATGGGCCTCAACGCGTTCTTCGCATACAGTGTCGTCATCGGGATGGGTATACCATGGCAAACGGCTTTGTCAGGTGTACTCGTATCAGGTCTCTTCTTTATCGTATTGACGCTCTCAGGGATTCGCGAAACGATTGTTAACGCAATTCCGGCTCCGCTCAAAATGGCGGTCGCTGCAGGGATTGGTTTCTTCATCGCTTTCATCGGTTTGAAAAATGCAGGCATCGTTGTTGCGAATGAAGCAACACTCGTAGGTCTTGGTTCGCTTGGAACGGGAACGACGCTTCTCGCGGTATTCGGACTTGTCGTCAGTGCCTTGCTTATGGCGCGCGACGTAAAAGGTGGTATTTTCATCGGGATGTTGTTGACGGCAATCGTCGGTATGATTTTCGGTCTTGTGCCGACACCGACAGCGATCTCAGACGTTGTATCAATGCCGCCGAGTATGTCCTCGACATTCGGTCAAGCATTCATCAACTTCGGTGAGATTTTCACGCTTCAAATGCTTATTGTCATCTTGACGTTCTTCTTCATCGATTTCTTTGATACGGCTGGAACGCTCGTTGCCGTAGCGCGTCAAGCTGGAATCATGAAAGAAAATAAAGTACCGCGTGCAAGTAAGGCGTTGATGGCTGATTCGACAGCAACGGTAGCGGGTGCGATTTTTGGAACATCTACAGCGACTTCATATGTTGAGTCGTCAGCAGGTGTCGCTGCAGGTGGACGTACAGGATTGACTGCAGTCTTTGCAGGATTGTTCTTCGGTTTGGCGTTGTTCTTCTCGCCTCTCTTGGCAGTTGTTACGGCACCAGTCACGGCTCCGGCGCTCATCATTGTCGGTGTACTCATGGCTTCGGCTCTTCTTGATATTGATTGGAAGAAAATCGAGATTGCAGTCCCTGCATTCTTGACGATTATCATGATGCCACTTACGTCATCAATCGCAACAGGGATCGGACTCGGATTTATCCTTTATCCACTCATGATGATTGCGAAAGGGAAGACGAAAGAGATTCATCCGATCATGTATGGAATGTTAGTCATCTTCTTGGCATACTTCATGTTCTTGCCACACGCATAAGTTCATTTGAAAAGCCGGCTCTTTTATTAAGAGTCGGCTTTTTTGTATGCAGCATTCTCGGGAAGGAATGGGTCGTACATGGTGATCGCGTGATTTTCTGTGATGAATTCGTTTCGAAGGTGTGTGCCATTCATTGAAGTGACTTCTTTAAATATTTGGTTATGTCGTATCGTCCCGCCCCACCATTCACGGGTGAAATGATGATTTTCTTCATATATACGATACTGTTCTTTATTCGGGATGTTCGAACGCCATTCCCCGACGAGATGATCTCCTTCTATATATAGAAGAAGTTGATACGTTTGTGCGGTTTGATTGGTGATTTGCAGATCCAGATAGTTATAAGAACAGGTGGCGCCACTACCGAAAGGCTGATCTCGTCGGTAGTCAGGGAACACATCATAACTGTGGCGATAGCGTTCGGTTACCGTCAACGGACTATGTAAGGTAATCCAATAGATGAGGTTGGACAGTTGACAGAGACCACCGCCGATTCCTGAGGTCACTTTTCCATAGTGGAGAATCATTCCCTCTACATAACCTTTGCGTTTCGTCGGCTTGCCGATCATCTTCCAATAAGAGAGAACCTCGTTTGGAGTCAGGATGGAGCCGTTCAGTTTGGCGATTGCAATCTTTAGATTGGTTACTTTGTTATGTTGAACTTCCATGTCGATGTCACGGAGTTGACGATATAAAGGAGTGCGGTGTGTATGAATCAGATATGGCATCGGATCAAGGTTTCGTTTTGAAACATATTTTCGTTTGTCCGTAATCCATTTGAGTCTTCTCTTTAATGTATAGACTAGGGTACCGGACCAGATTCTGAGCGGTGAACGTTTCTTAGGTCGCTGTAAATCGGATTGCATCATGTGTGGACTCCTTATAGGTTTATAGTCGCTATTAGATATAAGTGTATTCTTTAAAGTGATTTCTTCTTCCTTTAAGGAGTTGAGATTCGAACTCTGAATGATACGAAAAAATATTTAAAAGTTTTTTTAGAATAATGCTTGCAAGATTAAAATGCAGGTGATATAGTTATCTCTGTTGCCAACGACAAACGTTGAACAAACGAAAAAGTTGTTGACATTGAAATGAATTAAATGTTATTATCATTTAGTCGTCAAGAGCGACAGACGAACTTTGAAAACTGAACGATGAGGCAAAAAAGTTTTACAATTTTTGAATGAAGCGCAAGCTTCGTCAATTTAAGAGCTATATCAAATTCTTTGGAGAGTTTGATCCTGGCTCAGGACGAACGCTGGCGGCGTGCCTAATACATGCAAGTCGA
>NZ_JACSKV010000003.1:0-208065 GCF_018617775.1 Exiguobacterium sp. ERU653 | reverse complement strand
GATGAGGTAGATAGGTCATGGGTGGAAGCGTGGTGACACGTGGAGCTGAATGATACTAATCGGTCGAGGCTTTGATCTAGTCTATGGTTTGTGTTGATGAATCCTCAGTTTTCAGGGAACAAGCCCTGTAAAAGTCTGGTGGCGATAGCGAGACGGCCACACCCGTTCCCATGCCGAACACGGAAGTTAAGCGTCTCAGCGCCGAAAGTAGTTGGGGGATCTCCCCCTGTGAGGATAGGACGTTGCCAGGCAAACGGTGGTTCTGGAGCATTCGCTCAAGGGCCGCCGTTTTTTCGTATCATCGATTCAGCTTAGTGGAAGAGAGGACGTTAAGAAATGGCTAAGAAGATCAAAGTATATGTCGAACCAAATGAAACGGTCAGTGAATGTTTAGATCGAATCAATGAAATGGGTTATCGTCCTATACGCCGCATTGAAAAGCCCGTCTTTGAGCAAACGGGAGCCAAAGATGTACCTGTCCACTCCCATCAATCGATTTTATTTGAATGCGTCTCTAAAGAATCCTAATGCCAAGCCGTCACACAATCTGTGTGACGGCTTTTTACATATCAAAACGAATGCTCGCGTTCAAAGCATCGATCTCCAAGCACATCCAATAAAGTTTGAGCCCGTTTTTCTATCTTTATAGGAAGATTCTCTTTACTAAAGTATTTAAGAGCCAAGCTTTCCCCATCTTCCATGACGAGCTCTCCATGTACTCCTTTTGCCTGATATAAATGAATGACACCGTATGTCTCGTCTCCATTCGGATATTTAAAGTAACCATCTTGACCGGAAAAAACCTGAATTAATTCGAAATGCTCAGCGAGAAGCCCGGTTTCTTCTTTCAATTCTCGTGCAGCGACCTCTTCCAGCGTTTCCCCGAGTTCCATCGATCCTCCCGGTAAACCCCAATCGAGTGTATCCGATCTATGCTGCATCAGTACTTCTTGTTTTTGATTGATGACCAAAATGGTCGCTCCGACACTGATGATTGGACGGTTCCCAATCACTTCTCGTAAACTCGCTATGTAACTCATCTAACTCCCCCTTTTCAATAGCATACATTAGCGGAGAAGATTATACTGATAACATCCAAAAGGCGAACGATAAATATTCAGACAATTAAAATGTTCGCAGTTTATTGACATGTTTTCAAAGAACAAGGTACGATAGGCGTGTGAGTTAAGAAAAATGAATAGTGCTCCATATAATCGCAAGGAAATGGCTTGCAAGTTTCTACCTGATCACCGACTCTGGTCAGACTATGGGGTGTAGCGGACGTGTATTTGTCATGCCTATACCCTAAACTGATTGCTCGGTTTAGGGATTTCTTTTTTGTAAGGGGGACATGTGGAATGAACGAAGTGGTAGGCGTCATCATGGGTAGTTCATCTGATTGGGAGACGATGAAACATACTTGTGACATGTTGGATGAGTTACAGATTCCATACGAGAAGCAAGTCGTATCGGCCCATCGAACACCAGACTTGATGTTCGAATATGCGGAAGAGGCACGAGGCAGAGGTATTCAAGTCATCATTGCGGGTGCTGGTGGGGCAGCTCACCTTCCAGGGATGGTCGCCGCAAAAACGACTCTTCCTGTCATCGGTGTCCCAGTTCAGTCGAAAGCACTCAATGGAATGGATTCGCTACTGTCGATTGTACAGATGCCTGCAGGCGTCCCAGTAGCGACTGTCGCCATCGGTAAAGCAGGTGCGACGAACGCCGGTTTACTCGCTGCTCAGATCCTCAGTATCCAATCAGCAGAAATCACGAAGCGACTTGAAATGTTCCGAGAGCAAAAACAAGAGATGGCCATGCGTGGAACGGAGGAACTGGTCTAATGAGAATCGGCATTTTAGGTGGAGGACAGCTTGGACGGATGATGTCACTCAGCGCGAGTGCAATGGGATACACGACGCTTTGTCTAGACCCGAACCCGAATGCACCGACCGCACAAGTAGCGGATTCGATTATCGCTTCATTTGATGATGTGAATGCCGCGAAAGAACTCGCTGACCGTTCAGACATTGTGACGTATGAATTTGAAAACATCGACACGGAAATGATTGCAGCCATCGAAGAGAAATGTCCACAAGGTATGGACGTGTTGAAGGCAACGCAACATCGCATCTTAGAAAAACAGATGATTGAATCAGCAGGACTACGTGTGGCGCCATATGTTTCGGTTCGTACGGTTCGAGAGGTACGGCAGGCACACGAAAAGCTCGGCTACCCATTTGTCATCAAAACGTGTCGCTTCGGCTATGACGGGAAAGGCCAGACGGTCATTCGATCGGAACAAGACCTTCAGGCGTTCATTGAACACTTTGTCGAACAAGAATATGTCGCTGAGGCCTGGTTGCCGTTTGAAAAAGAGATCTCGGTCATCGTGACACGAGGAGAAGAAGAAACGTCGACGTTCCCGATCAGTGAAAATATTCATCACAACAGCATTCTACATCTATCCATCGTACCGGCTCGTGTGACTGATGAGATTCAAGAGGATGCGAGACACCTCGCACTCCAACTCGCCGATCATATCGGTTTAACGGGAACGCTCGCCGTCGAGCTGTTCGTCATGCCAGATGGTCGCCTTTACGTAAACGAACTCGCACCGCGTCCACATAATTCTGGGCATTACACGATTGACGCTTGTGAAACCTCACAATTTGAACAACACATTCGAGCCGTGACCGGAATGCGCCTCGGACGAACGACATTGACTACGCCCGTCGTCATGGTCAACCTTCTCGGTGAGCATATGCCACGACTTCATGTCAAAGCATTGCCATCGAATGTTAAACTACATCTGTATGGAAAAGATGAGGCGAAGACAGGTCGCAAAATGGGACACTTGAACGTCCTTGCTGACACGGTCGAAGGTGCGCTTCAGACCATCGAACAACTGGCAATTTGGAAGGAGACCGTTTTATGATTTCACGCTACACCCGCCCAGAGATGGCAAACATTTGGACTGATCAAAACAAATTCGAGGCTTGGTTAAAAGTTGAACTTTACGCTTGTGAGGCTTGGAGTGAACTCGGCATCATCCCGAAAGAAGATGTACAAGTCCTTTGGGATAAAGCATCGTTTGATGTTGATCGCATTCTAGAGATTGAACAAGAGACACGTCATGATGTGATCGCGTTCACTCGTGCCGTTTCTGAGACACTCGGAGAAGAGAAGAAGTGGGTACACTACGGCTTGACGTCGACGGATGTCGTCGACACGGCACTCTCGTACTTAATCAAACAGGCAAATGATCTTTTAGAGGCCGATTTAGATCGCTTCATCGGTATTCTCGCAGAAAAGGCGAAAGCACATAAGTATGACATCATGATGGGACGTACCCACGGCGTTCATGCAGAACCGACTACGTTCGGTTTGAAACTCGCTCTCTGGTATGAAGAGATGAAACGGAATAAAAAACGCTTCATGGCAGCTCGCGAAACGATTGAATTCGGGAAGATGAGTGGAGCGGTCGGAACGTTTGCAAATATCGACCCGTTCATCGAGTCATACGTCTGTGACAAGCTCGGTATCCAAGCTGCACCGATCTCGACACAGACACTCCAACGTGACCGTCATGCCGAGTACATGTCAACACTCGCATTGATTGCCACATCGATTGAAAAGATGGCGACCGAGATTCGTGGGCTTCAAAAAACAGAGACACGCGAAGTGGAAGAGTTCTTTGCGAAAGGACAAAAAGGGTCGTCTGCGATGCCGCATAAACGTAACCCAATCGGTTCTGAAAATATGACGGGTCTTGCGCGCGTCATTCGCGGTCACATGATGACGGCTTACGAGAACGTCCCACTTTGGCATGAACGTGACATCTCGCACTCATCAGCAGAACGAATCATCATTCCGGATGCGACGATTCTTCTCAACTACATGTTGAATCGCTTTGGTAACATCGTGAAGAACTTGACGGTCTTCCCGGACAACATGCGTCGCAACATGGACCGTACGTTCGGGATCATCTTCTCGCAACGTATTCTACTCGGTCTCATCGAGAAGGGCTGGAGTCGTGAAGCGGCATACGATGCGGTTCAACCGAAGGCGATGCAGGCGTGGGAAGAAGAAACGATGTTCCGGACATTGATTGAAGAGGACAAAGAAATGGGCGCACTCTTTACGAGTGAAGAGCTCGATGAGTTGTTCGACCCGCGTTATCACGTACGTCGTGTCGATACAATTTTTGAACGCTGTGGTTTGTAATCGTTGAGGGGCGACATGCCCCTCTCACTTTTAAGGGGGAACGGTTCAGATGAAAGCAATTTATGAAGGCAAGGCGAAAGCGTTATTTGAGACAGAAGAAGCGGGTGTGCTTCGTGTGTACTACAAAGATGATGCGACAGCATTCAACGGAGAGAAGAAAGAGTCGATTGATGGGAAGGGGATTTTAAACAACGCCATCACGACGCAGTTGTTCGAATTAATGCATGACAATAAGATTCCGACGCACTTCATTAAACGAATCTCAGAACGAGAACAGTTAGTCCGCCGTGTCGACATCATTCCGTTAGAAGTGGTCGTCCGCAACGTCGCGGCCGGCAGTCTGGCGAAACGTCTCGGTTGGGAAGAAGGGACGCCGCTCCTCGCACCGATTGTCGAGTTCTATTATAAGGACGATGCTCTTGGGGACCCGCTCCTCACAGAGGATCATATCCGATTGTTGCAAGTCGCTACACATAAAGAAGTCGAAACATTGCGACAACTCGGACTTTGGGTAAACGAAGTATTACTCGATTTCTTCGGTCAACACGGCATCGACGTAATCGATTTTAAACTAGAGTTCGGAAAAGTGGATGGGACGATTATCTTAGCGGATGAGATTTCACCCGATACGTGCCGCCTCTGGGATCAAGAAACGAAACAAAAACTCGATAAAGACGTATTTCGTCGCGATTTAGGTTCTTTGACTGAGACGTATGGACAACTGTTAACACGCATAGGGGGAAACGGACAATGAAAAAAGTAAACGTGTATGTGACATTACGTGAAAGTGTACTCGACCCACAAGGAGTTGCCGTGAAAGGTGGACTCGAACATCTCGGATTCGCTGGCGTTGAATCGGTGCGCATCGGGAAAATCATCGAGCTTCAAGTAGCGGATGACACGACAGAAGACATGGTCAAAGAAATGTGTGAGAAGTTACTCGTCAATACGGTCATTGAGAATTATGAAATTGAGATGGGGGTACTCGCATGAAGTTCGCGGTTATCGTCTTTCCAGGATCAAACTGTGACCTCGACATGTACCACGCGGTAAAAGACGTGCTCGGGGAAGAAGCAGAATACGTATTCCATACAGAAACGTCACTTGAAGGGTTCGATGGGGTCCTGCTACCAGGTGGATTCTCATATGGAGATTACTTGCGTTGCGGGTCAATCGCCCAATTTTCACCGATTATGGCTGAAGTAAAGCGTTTCGCTGAAGAAGGACGTCCGGTGCTTGGAGTATGTAACGGATTCCAAGTACTCGTCGAAGCAGGGTTACTTCCAGGTGTATTGATGCGAAACCGTGATTTGAAATTCATGTGTAAGACGGTCGACCTCGTCGTCGAAAACAACGAGACGATGTTCACAAGTGAGTATGCGGCACAGGAAACGATTCGTGTCCCGATTGCACACGGGGAAGGGAACTACTACTGTGACGACGCGACACTTGAGACATTAAAGGCAAATGGGCAGATCGCGTTCATGTACAAAGAGAACCCGAACGGATCGGTCGAAAACATCGCCGGCATCACGAACGAGGCAGGAAACGTACTCGGCATGATGCCACACCCGGAGCGTGCGGTCGAAGCGTTGCTCGGTGTAGAAGACGGTAAACGGTTATTCACGTCAATCGTAAAATGGGGGGCACGACATGTTACTTACAACTGAACCGACAGCTACACAAATCCGTGATGAAAAGATCTATGCCACGATGGGATTATCGGACGACGAATACGCGCTCGTCGTCTCACTGCTTGGCCGGGAACCGAATTATACAGAAATCGGCCTCTTCTCGGTCATGTGGTCTGAACACTGTTCGTACAAAAACTCGAAACCGGTGCTCCGGAAGTTTCCGACAACCGGCGAGCACGTTTTACAAGGACCGGGAGAAGGAGCAGGAATCGTCGATATCGGAGACGGTCAAGCTGTCGCCTTCAAAATCGAGAGTCATAATCACCCGTCAGCAATTGAACCTTATCAAGGTGCTGCGACTGGGGTGGGTGGAATCATCCGTGACATCTTTTCGATGGGCGCCCGTCCGATTGCATTATTGAACTCACTCCGTTTCGGAGATTTGAACGAATCACGTGTGAAACATTTATTCGGTCATGTCGTGTCAGGCATTGCCGGATACGGGAACTGTGTCGGCATTCCGACGGTCGGTGGAGAAGTCGCCTTTGACCCGGCCTACTCCGGAAACCCGCTCGTCAACGCGATGTGTGTCGGCTTCATCCGTCATGAAGATATTCAAAAAGGAATAGCGGAAGGTGTCGGAAACTCGGTCATGTACGTTGGAGCGACGACAGGGCGTGATGGAATCCACGGTGCTACGTTCGCTTCTGAAGAACTCGGAGAAGACGCAGACGAGAAACGCCCAGCCGTTCAAGTCGGAGACCCGTTCATGGAGAAGCTCTTGATCGAAGCGTGTCTCGAAGTCATCAAGCACCCGGCGCTCGTCGGGATTCAAGACATGGGCGCAGCCGGGTTGACGTCATCGTCAGCAGAGATGGCCTCAAAAGCAGGTATGGGGATTGAGATGAACTTAGATCTCGTCCCGCAACGTGAGACAGGCATGACACCTTACGAGATGATGCTATCGGAATCGCAAGAGCGGATGCTTCTCGTCGTCAAAGCAGCTCACGAAGACGAGATTGAAGCAATCGTCACGAAGTGGGGACTTCATGCGATCAAAGTCGGAGAGGTCATCGAAGAGAAAGTACTTCGTCTCGTTCATCAAGGAGAAGTCGCAGCTGAAGTACCGGTCGACGCGCTCGCAGAAGACGCTCCTGTCTATCATAAACCTTCTAAAGTCCCGGCATACTATGAAGCTTTCCAAGCGATGAAGCCGGTCAAGCCGATCGTCGAGGATGTGATGGCGACATGGAAAGACGTCCTTGCGATGCCGAGCATTGCCTCGAAACGTTGGGTGTATGAGCAATACGACCACATGGTGCAAACGTCGACAGTTGTCGCACCAGGCAGTGATGCCGCGGTCATTCGCATTCGTGAGACGGAGAAGTCGCTCGCGATGACGACAGACTGCAACGCGAAATATGTATATCTCGACCCGCGTGTCGGTGGGGCCATCGCTGTCGCTGAGGCGGCACGTAATATCGTCGCGAGTGGTGCGGAACCACTTGCCTTGACGGACTGCCTTAACTTCGGAAGCCCGGATAAACCGGAAGGGTTCTGGCAGCTCGACCAAGCCGTTGAAGGGATGGCGGAAGCTTGCCGTACGCTCGATACGCCTGTCATCGGTGGAAACGTATCGCTATATAACGAATCGAACGGGCAAGCCATCTACCCGACACCGGTCGTCGGAATGGTCGGGCTCATCGAGAAGCCGGAACACATCACGACTTCGTTTGCGAAACAAGCAGGAGACGTCGTCTTCTTACTCGGTGAGACGAAAGCGGAATTTGGCGGAAGTGCCCTTCAAATGCTTCAAGACGGTAAAGTGAGCGGCCACGCGCCGACACTCGATCTTGAGGAAGAACGTCACACACAGAAAGCATTACTTCAAGCCATCCGTGGTGGTCTTGTCACGGCGGCACACGATGTGTCAGAAGGTGGTCTTGCGGCAGCGTTACCAGAACTGGTCTTTGGAACAGGTCTCGGCATGGACGTGACGATCGACACAGATCTTGTGACGGCATTATTCAGTGAATCCCAGTCACGCTTCCTCGTGACCGTCGACAAGGCACAAGCTGAGGCATTTGCGAGCATGACAAACGGGACGGAAATCGGAACGGTCACAGAGCCAGCAACGCTTGTCCTTCGTACAAGCGACCGCTTGATTGAAATGGACGTGCAAGAGTTGGAGCGTGTATGGGAAGGAGCTATTCCATGTTATATGACATCCGAGGCATGAATGAGGAGTGCGGCGTCTTCGGTGTGTTCGGTCACATCGAAGCGTCACACCTTGCCTATTACGGACTTCACAGTTTGCAGCATCGTGGTCAAGAAGGGACGGGGATCGTCACGGCAGACGGCGAGCGTCTCCATGCGAAACGAGGCCTTGGTCTCGTCACCGAGGTATTTGATGAGACGTCGCTCGATGCCCTCACCGGAAATCATGCGATTGGTCACGTCCGCTACTCGACGGCGGGCGGCAATACGCTAGAGAACGTTCAACCGCTTCATTTCAAGTCGTTGACAGGAGATTTGGCGATGGCGCATAACGGAAATCTCGTGAACGCGAACGAGTTGAAACATATGCTCGAAGCGGAAGGGGCAATCTTCCAAACGACGTCTGACACAGAAGTCGTAGCCCATCTCATCAAACGGAGTCGCGGCAACTCGGTAAAAGAAAGAATCGCCGACAGTTTGGCCCGTCTCGTTGGAGCGTTCGCTTTTCTATTCTTGACGGAAGACGCGCTATACGTCGGAGTTGACGTTCATGGGTTACGTCCATTATCACTCGGACAGACGGAAGACGGGGCGTACGTTTTCGCCTCGGAGACGTGTGCGTTTGACGTCGTGGGG
Organism: Exiguobacterium sp. ERU653; assembly: GCF_018617775.1. Taxonomy (NCBI): domain Bacteria; kingdom Bacillati; phylum Bacillota; class Bacilli; order Caryophanales; genus Exiguobacterium; species Exiguobacterium sp. ERU653. The sequence continues at coordinate 199,348 of NZ_JACSKV010000003.1, read as the reverse complement.
GCGACGTACGTCAGAGATGTCGAGCCAGGCGAATTGCTCATGATCACGGATGAAGGGATCACGTCTGAACGATTCAGTGAAGCGGCGGTCCGTGCCATGTGTTCGATGGAATACATCTACTTCTCACGACCGGACTCAATCATCGATGGCATCAATGTGCATACGGCACGTAAGGCCATGGGGAAAAAGATGTTTGAAGAAGCACCGGTCGAAGCAGATGTCGTGACAGGTGTGCCGGATTCGAGTATTTCCGCGGCAATCGGTTACGCTGAGGCGAGCGGGATCCCATACGAAATGGGACTCATTAAGAACCGTTACGTCGGACGGACGTTCATTCAACCGTCCCAGGAATTACGGGAGCGTGGCGTGAAGATGAAGTTATCGGCGTTACGCGGTGTCGTGAACGGGAAACGCGTCATCATGGTCGATGATTCCATTGTCCGTGGAACGACGAGTCGCCGAATCGTCACGTTGCTCCGAGAGGCAGGCGCAACGGAAGTGCATGTGCGCATCACGTCACCACCGATCAAACATCCGTGTTACTACGGAATCGATACTTCCACTAAGGAAGAGTTAATTGCGGCAACCAAATCCATTGAAGAAATCAGAGAAGAGATTGGTGCCGATTCACTAGCGTTCCTCACATTGGATGGAACGGTCGAAGCCATCGATCGTCCATTCGAAGGAGCACTACGCGGGCAGTGTGCTGCATGTTTCACGGGGCTTTATCCGACTGAACTTGCAGAACTCGTAACAGAGACAAAGGCTTAAGGGGGAAAAGCGATGAGCGTTCGATATGAACAAGCGGGTGTGAATTTAGAAACAGGGTACGAGGCCGTATCCCGTATGAAACGTCATGTCGCCCGGACGATGCGTCCGGAAGTGATGACCGGTCTCGGCAGTTTCGGAGCGATGATTGACCTCGGTTCGATGAACATGAAACATCCGATTCTCGTGAGCGGGACCGACGGGGTCGGGACGAAACTGAAATTGGCGTTCGCGCTCGACCAGCATGATACGATTGGAATCGATTGTGTCGCCATGTGCGTCAACGATTGTCTCGTGCATGGAGCAGAACCGCTCTATTTCCTCGACTATATTGCGACAGGAAAAGCAGAACCGGCCAAGCTTGAGCGCATCGTCGCCGGTGTCGCTGAAGGATGTGTCCAAGCGGGATGCGCCCTCGTCGGTGGTGAAACGGCTGAGATGCCAGGGATGTACACGGATGGCGAATATGATATCGCCGGATTTGCGGTCGGTGTCGTTGAGAAAGAAGACTTGCTCGATGGTTCGACGATTCAAGCGGGAGACATTGTCCTTGGACTCGCTTCTTCCGGTGTTCATTCGAACGGTTTCTCCCTCGTTCGTCATATCGTCGAAGCGCAAGGCCTCCACTATACGGATGAGATTGCGATGCTTGATACGACACTTGGGAACGCTTTGCTTCTCCCCACACGGATTTACGCCGAAGCGGCGAAGGCGGCGATTTCGACAGGTAAAGTTCAAGGAATGGCACACATCACAGGCGGCGGCTTCTATGAGAATGTCCCTCGTATGTTACCGGAAGGTCTTGGGATCACGTTTGATGCGTCGAGTTGGCCAAGCCTTCCTGTATTCGACTGGCTCGAACAAGTCGGAAACATCTCGAAACAGGAAATGTTCAACGTCTTCAATATGGGAATCGGTTACATGATTACGGTACGTGCCGAAGATGTGGAATTGATCGAAGCGGCGCTCGAACGTGTCGGGGAGACAGCGCACCGAATCGGGAAAGTCGAAAGTCGTCTAGGAATCCGAATCTCAGGAGTGGACCAATGAAACGATTTGCCATCTTTGCATCAGGGTCGGGAAGTAACGCCGAAGCGATTTGGCAGGCAATCGTCGATGGACAATTGTCAGCCGAATGCGTGTTGCTCGTGACGGACAAACCAGCAGCGACGGTTCTCGAACGTGCGGAGCGTTACAACATCCCGAGCTTTTCCTTTACACCGAAGTCGTATGCGTCTAAAGAGGAGTTCGAGGAAGAAATCCTCGTCCTTCTCAATTCGCTTCAAGTGGACTATATCGTGTTGGCAGGGTATATGCGCTTGATTGGAAATGTGTTACTATCCGCATATCCGAACAACATTTTAAATATTCATCCTTCACTCTTACCTGCGTTTCCGGGGAAAGATGCAATCGGTCAGGCGCTTGACGCAAACGTACCGAAAAGTGGTGCGACCGTTCATTATGTGGATTCGGGGATGGACACGGGTCCAATCATCGCACAAGCATCCGTCGAGATTGAAGGGTGCGACCGCACCGAAGCGACACGACGTATTCAAGCGATTGAACATCAATTGTATCCGCGCGTATTACAACAAGTGTTGAATCAACAGGAGGTTTTCAAGTGAGAGCATTATTAAGTGTTTCTGATAAAACAGGCATTGTTGAACTAGCGACCGTCTTACATGAGGCGGGCATCGAACTCATCTCGACAGGTGGGACCGAGGCAGCCCTCCAACAGGCGGGATTACCGGTCAAAAACATCTCGGAAGTGACATCGTTCCCGGAGATGTTAGACGGTCGTGTCAAGACGTTGCACCCACTCGTTCACGGTGGACTTCTCGGACGTCGCGACCTTGATACGCATGTCTCCCAAATGAAAGATCATCACATCGAACCGATTGACTATGTCGTCGTCAATCTGTATCCGTTCAAAGAGACGATTGCGAAAGAGAACACGACCTATGAAGAAGCGATTGAAAATATCGATATCGGTGGACCGAGCATGTTGCGTTCGGCTGCGAAAAACCATGCAAGCGTCACGGTCGTCGTTGACCCAAGTGATTACACACTTGTCGCCGATGAAGTGCGTGGAGGCGGTACATCGTTTGAGATGCGTCAACGTCTCGCAACGAAAGCGTTCCGTCATACGGCTGCCTATGATGCGTTGATTGCCGACTACTTAGGTCGTCAAATCGAGGAGACGTTCCCAGAGCAATTGACGGTTACGTATGAGAAAGTACAAGACCTTCGTTACGGTGAGAATCCGCACCAACAAGCTGCATTTTATAAGACACCATTATACGACGGCATGACACTTGCGAATGCGACACAGCTTCACGGGAAAGAACTCTCGTATAACAACATTCAGGATACGAACGCAGCACTTGAAGCACTCAGTGAGTTGAATGAACCGGCTGCGGTCGTCGTGAAACATATGAATCCATGTGGTGTGGCGGTCGGACGGACGATTTCTCAAGCGTTCGAACGCGCCCATGCCGCTGATCCGGTCTCTATCTTTGGCGGAATCGTCGCTTTGAACCGTGAAGTCGATCTTGAGACGGCTGATGCCCTTCGCAACATCTTTTTAGAGATCATCATCGCTCCTTCCTTTAGTGAGGCAGCACTTGACCGATTGAAAGAGAAGAAGAATCTTCGTTTGTTGACGCTCGATATGGGACACATGACAGGCATGCGCTTAACGGCTGTCGCCGGAGGATTGCTCGTACAAGACGGGGATGACATGACACTAGATGATGCCTCATGCCAAATCGTGACGGATCGTCGTCCGACCGCAGCGGAATGGGAAGACTTGAAACTTGCATGGCGTGTCGTCAAGCACGTCAAGTCGAACGCCATTGTCGTCGCCAAAGATGAAACGACGATTGGAATCGGTGCCGGACAGATGAACCGCGTCGGCGCAGCAAAAATTGCCTTCGAACAAGCCGGGGAACGCGCGACTGGCGCAGCTCTCGGGAGCGATGCCTTCTTCCCGATGGCCGATACGGTCGAAGCGGCAGCTGCTGCAGGAATCACGGCCATCATCCAACCAGGCGGGTCGATTCGTGACGAAGAGTCAATCGAAGCGGCGAACCGACACGGAATCACGATGGTATTCACGTCAGTTCGACACTTTAAACACTGAGAGGGGTGCGCGTCATGAACGTATTGGTCATCGGTCGAGGAGGACGCGAGCATGCGCTCGCGTGGAAGTTGAAACAAGACGGGCACAACATCTTCGTTGCACCGGGCAACGATTTCATGGAAGGTATGACGTGTGTGTCAATCAATGAAACGGACGTTGAGGCGCTTGTTCATTTTGCAGAAGAGAAAGAGATGGAATGGACGATTGTCGGACCTGAGTCATCGCTCATGGCAGGAGTCGTCGACACGTTCCGCAACAAAGGGTTGAACATCTTTGGACCAACGAAAGCAGCTGCCTTATTAGAGGGAAGCAAGGCTTTCGCAAAAGAAATCATGATGGAAGCCGGGATCCCGACAGCAGCGTACGAGGCGTTCACGGACGCGACATCCGCGCTTGCTTATATCGAGAAGCTTGGGGCACCCCTCGTCGTCAAGGCGGATGGACTGGCAGCCGGTAAAGGAGTCACGGTTGCGTTCACTGTGGAAGAAGCTGAAGCTGCGGTACGCGATATCTTCACGACGGATAAATTTGGGCAACAGTCACAAGTCGTCATTGAAGAGTTTCTCGATGGAGAGGAATTTTCACTCATGGCGTTCGTCTCGGGAGAGCACGTCATTCCGATGGTTACCTCTCAAGATCATAAACGCGCCTATGACGGCGACGCGGGACCGAATACGGGTGGGATGGGTGCTTATAGCCCAATGCCTCATTTGGTAGAGACTGTGTATCAAGAAGCGGTGAAGACGGTGTTAGAGCCGCTCGCACAAACGATGGTCAAGCGTGGTACCCCGTTTGAGGGATTCTTGTATGCCGGGCTTATCTTGACATCTGACGGACCGAAAGTCATCGAATTCAATGCGCGCTTCGGTGACCCGGAAACAGAGGCCATCGTGCCGAACTTGAAATCGCCGCTCCTTGACGTGATTGAAGCGGTCGTTCGTCAAGAGTCGTATCCGATCGAGTGGAGCGACGGATATACGATGGGTGTCGTCATTGCGGCGAAGGGATACCCGGAACGCCCTAACACGGGTCAAGTGCTATCGGGATTTGAATCGCTCCCACAGGACGTCCTCGTTTTCCACGCCGGAACGGTGAGGCAGGACGATCAAGTCATTGGAAACGGCGGTCGCTTACTCATCGTGACTGCGACGAGACCGACGCTACTTGAAGCGAAGACAGTGGTATATGAAGCAATCTCACTACTCGATTTACCGGAAACGTTCCATCGAACCGATATCGGATCACGAGCGTTCACACAGATTATTTGAAGGATGGGTCAACCCATCCTTTTTTTCATGCGAAAAAAAGGAAATACCGATATCCTGTTTTACAATAGTAAAGTAGCTCGGAGAAAGAAGGTGGTCGGCCTGCGTGTTCAATCAAAACTATTTATTGCAATTGCCGTGAACATCGTACTCTTCATCGGTGTCATTTTATTTGTCATCAAACCGTATTTTGTAGAGAAAAGTATTGAACAGGACAAGGCGATGACCCGCGATCAAATCGAGAGTGTTTCGGAAGTGTTCGCCAATCACCGTCTCATGCTCGAACGGATTCTTATCGACTGGTCAGTCTGGACGAACGCCTATGATTTCGTGCAGAACGAGAATGATACTTTTGTCGAAAATAATATGGGGGAAGAAACCTTAGAAAATTTAGGGATCGGGGCGATGATTTTCCTCGACAAAAATCGAGAGGTAGTCTACTCCGAATTTAATCAGATTTATGAGTTAGAAAAGGCAGAAGAGAAGAGCGCCTTCACAAATGATTTGTTACGCTACGTCAACTCGACTGGTATGACACAAAGTGCGGTATACGGTACCGACTTCGGCCCTGTGGTCTTCATGAGCCATCCGATTGTAAAAAGTGATGGAACGGGTGAACCTAGTGGTACGCTTGTAATCATTCAAAAAATCGGTCCGGACTTCATGGCGGCGATGAGTGCACAAGCAAAAACGAAACTATCCATTAGCCCGCTCGCTCATCAACGGCTGACGATTGAACAAGACAGTCGGTTTGCCCGCGTCTCTTTACCACTGCAATCGATTTATCAAGATGCGAACTGGGAAGTCAATTTCTCGGTGAAGCGCACGTACTATACAAACACTCAGACGATGTTAGAAACCGGCATGTTCGGACTCCTCGTTCTCGGTCTTGGTTTATTGTTGACTCTGTTTTGGACGGTGAATCAAATCATTACAAAACGTCTAATGGGTATCGTCAAAGAACTGAAGTGGATCACGAAGGAACGAAATAGTCGTTTACGGATCCATCTACATCCCCATAAACAAGACGAGATTGAAGAAATGGCAATCAGTATGAATGAGGTACTCGATGCATTAGAGCAGACACAAAAAGAGTCGTTGACACGTGCCTTTCGAGATTCCTTAACACGTCTCCCGAACCGCTTGGCGGTCGAGGAAATGTTCATGAATTTACCGGATACGACCCGCTCGATTGGTGTGATGGGAATCGATCTCGACAACTTCCGGCGGATCAACGACCAATTTGGTCAGCGTACGGGGGATGCGATGCTTACGTTCTTTGCCTCTCGTTTAATGTTTTATAAAGAGGATGGCTTCGTGGCAAGAATCGGAGCGGATGAGTTCATCTTGATTCATTCGGAATGGACGACTGAAGAACTCATGATTATCGCCAATCAGTTAGTGAAAGATTTACGCGAATGGGGTCTGAAGCAAGGAATGAACCATCTGACCTTAAGTATTGGAATTGATGAATTGAGGGAACCGTCACATCACTCCTATGAGGTGATGATGGCACGTCTTGACGTCGTCTTACATGAGGTCAAAGCGTCAGGAAAAGATAACATTATCTCCTATCAAGACATTGAAGATGGGAGTCATTACTTGCAGACACTCGAGATGGAGCGGGATTTACGTCATGCGTTACACCATGATGAATTTGAACTGTACTATCAACCAATCGTATCTCCCCAACCATTTCAGGTGATGGGCGTAGAAGCATTGATTCGCTGGCATCATCCGCAGAAAGGGTTCGTCTCCCCGGGCGTTTTTATTCCGGTAGCAGAACAACTTGGACTCATCTCGGATGTGGGACGGTGGGTACTTGTCCGAGCTATTACCGAGATTCAGGAGTATGCAGAGCGTTTTGATTTATTTTTATCAATCAACGTATCAAAACGTCAAATTTTAGATGGTTCCTTTTTAGAGACATTGGAAGAAACGCTTACCGATACGGGATTCCATCCACACCGACTGCATGTAGAAATCACAGAAAGTGAAGTCGGTGGGAACGTGTATGAACTTCAACAGTTTATCCAAGCGTTAAAAGTGATCGGGGTAAAAATATCACTCGATGATTTCGGGGTCGGAACGTCTTCTTTGTCATACTTGCAATCGCTACGTCTTGATATTATTAAAATTGATCAAAACTTCGTCAAAGGGATTCCGGAGAACAAGTTTGACCGCGCCTTGTTAGAAGGGCTTTACCAAACCTTCCAAACGCTAGGACTCGATATCGTCACAGAAGGAGTCGAACGACCGGAACAACTTGCATTCGTATTAGAATATAGTAGTTCGCTCATTCAGGGATATCATTACAGTAAACCAATTCCAATTGACCAATTGCATCACTACTTGCGAAAAACTGTCATGACACAAATTTGATCTAGGCGATTCTTCAGAAGAAGAGTCGCTTTTTTGTGAAAAATATATGTGAATTTTGTTACAATAGTGAACATAACTTGCGACCCTTTCAGAGAAAAGGTAAACTTGAAACAGGTGAAGAAAACGCTTTCAAAACTATTTTTTAATAGTATTGAAAGAGAAAAGGGAGGATTGGGTTCGATGCCAATAAAAAGAACGGCGCGGGCACCGTGGTCTAAAGTGATGATTCGTTCACAAATCGAAGTCGTTGATCGAGTACGGCCACCTTCGCTCGTCTTAAAAAATGCGACGTATTTGAACGTATACGTGAAACAATGGAAAACTGCGAACATCTGGATTGAAGGAGATCGTATCGTTTATGTCGGTCCAGACTTACCGGAATCAGCAGTCGAGACGGTCGATGTGTCAGGGAAATATATTGTGCCTGGTTATATCGAACCACACGCTCATCCATTCCAATTGTACAATCCGGCGACGTTGTCAAAATATGCTGGGGAACGCGGAACGACGACTCTCATTAATGACAACATGCTGCTTTTTTTACAAGAAAAAGAGCAAGCGTTTGCGCAGTTAGAAGCGATTCAGCAGCTGCCGACGAGTACGTATTGGTGGGCAAGACTTGACACACAAACCGAACTTGATCGGGAGAGTGTCGCTGTCGACTCAGAACGTATCCATGAGTGGTTTAATCATCCGGATGTCGTGATGGCAGGTGAACTGACGGCATGGCCACGCGCAATGAAGGGCGATGATGAGATGCTCCAATGGATGCTCGATGCCGAGACGTGCGGACTGCCGGTCGAAGGCCACTTCCCGGGAGCGTCGCCCAAGACATTGACTAAAATGGCGTTGATGGGAGTGCACAGCGACCATGAGGCAATGACGGCAGAAGAGGCGCTCAATCGACTTGAATTAGGTTATACAACAACGCTTCGCCATTCTTCCATCCGACCGGACTTGCCGGGGATGATTCGTGACCTATTGGCGAACGGATTGACGGCGTTCGATCACCTCATGGTGACGACGGACGGTTCGACACCAGGCTTTTATGAAGACGGCATGCAAGACGCCCTCGTCCAAATTTTGATAGAAGAAGGACTACCGGCCGTTGAGGCGTACCGGATCGTTTCTCACAACGTAGCGCGTCATTTTGACCTCGATCACATTCTAGGCTCTATTGCCCCGGGACGCATCGCCCACTTGAATATCCTCGATACAATCGAGGAGCCCCGACCGACAGCAGTCATCGCGAAAGGGCAGTGGATTTACCGTGATGGTAAATCGTTATTCCCGAATGAATTGGTGGAAGCGGTGCTCGACAAGATGCCGTCGACAGACGTTTCTATCGAGCTGACGCCACAAGATTTGTCATTCAGCATGCCAGTCGGACTCGACATGGTCAACTCGGTCATCATGAAACTGTTTAAAATTACGCATGACACGGGTCAAGACGAATTACCGCGTGATGGAGACGAATCGTTCCTCATGTTGCTTGATAAAGAAGGGAAATGGCGATTGAACACGGTGCTGAAAGGATTTGCCCGAGATTTCGGGGGACTTGTCAGTTCGTATTCAATCAGCGGGGACTATTTGATTTTAGGTAAATGTAAACAAGACATGTTGCAGGCGTTCGAACGGATGAAAGAACTCGGAGGAGGTATCGTGCTTGTCGATAAAGGGAAAATCGTTGCCGAGATCCCTTTACCGCTCTGTGGAATGACCTCGACGGAACCACTCGACACTCTCATCGGTCAAGAGAAACAGCTACGCGAGGAGCTCGTGGCAAGGGGTTATCAGTTTGAAGATCCGATTTATACATTACTGTTTTTAGCATCCACACACTTGCCGTATGTTCGCGCAACACCGCTCGGCATTTACGAAGTCATGAAAAAACAAGTACTATTTCCTGCGATTTTGCGATGAATAGTTGAGTCCAAGGCGCCCCTGCTTTAGAATAGTAAAGAAGTATGAGTAGAGAGGATGCTTGCGGATGCAACTCGATAAATTAAGAGGTCGAGAGCTTGATCAATTGTTTGAGGCAATTTTGAAGCTCGATACGCTCGAAGACTGTTATCAATTATTCGAAGATTTAGCGACTGTCAATGAAATTCAAGCACTTGCGCAACGACTGGAAGTGGCGCGGCAAATACGTGAAGGAAACACGTATCATAAAATTGAGGACGCGACAGGCGCCTCGACGGCCACGATTTCACGTGTGAAGCGATGCTTGAACTATGGGACAGGCGGATACGACCTCGCTCTTGAACGTCTACAACAAACAAAAGGTGACTCTTAAGAGTCATCTTGTTTTTGATGGAGGGGAGGGGCGAGATGCAACAGAAATTCATGAAACGGAACTTACAATTGTTCTTTCGAAATTTAACACCGGTTCAAACACTCGTGTTAATTTATAGTGCGGCAGCGATTTTATCAGTTTTGCTCCTCGCCTTACCGATTGCCCATAAACCCGGTGTGACGATTACGTTTACTGACCTTGTCTTCTTTGCGGTGAGTTGTGTCAGTGTCACTGGGCTAACGCCAATCGTGGTCACCGATACCTTCTCCACGTTCGGCTTATTTATCATTTTGTTCATCGTCCAAGTGAGTGGTGTCGGGTTGATCAGTCTGCACGTCATTATGTGGATTTTGCTTGGGAAGCGGATCGGGTTCCGGGAGCGACAACTGATTTTACGTGACCAAAACCAGACATCGATGTCTGGTATTGTCAAATACATCACAGAAATCGTCATCACCGTTATTGCCATTGAGGCGGTCGGTGCCGTCTTACTCGGGGTCCATTACTTAAATTATTTTGATACCGCCGGAGAAGCCTTCTTACAAGGCTTATTCGGATCCGTCAGTGCGACGACGAACGCCGGATTTGATATTACCGGGAGTTCGCTCGCGCCGTTCCGTGAAGACCCGTTTGTCATCTTCACGCAAATTGCGCTTATGACAGGTGGTGCCATCGGATTCCCGGTACTCGTTGAGATTCGGACATACTTGGTGAGCCGAATCACACGGAAGCGTCATACGTTCCCGAGTCGGTTCTCATTGTTCACCAAATTGACGGTCACGACATTCTTTATCTTGATTGCCGTCGGGACGGTCGGATTGTTCTTCTTCGAGTACAACAATGCCTTCAAAGATTTGCCGTTATGGCTTGCGTTCTCAGATTCGTTGTTCCAGTCCGTGACGACACGTAACGGTGGATTATCGACAGTCGACGTCAACTTGTTCTCGGAAGCGAGCATGCTGTTATTGTCGATTCTTATGTTCATCGGAGCCTCACCATCGTCTGTCGGTGGCGGGATTCGAACAACAACGTTTGCCGTGGCTGTTCTCGGGGTCGTCGCGTTTATTCGTGGAGACTCGTCAATTAAAATTTTCGGTCGTGAGATCGTTCTTGAAGACATTTGGAAAGCGTTCGTCATCATTACCGTTTCGCTCGCCGTCCTATTGTCTGGGGTCATGGTCATGGCTTACTTTGAAGATGCCTCATTGACACGAATCTTATTCGAGGCATGTTCGGCGTTCGGAACGACAGGACTGTCTGTCGGTTTATCTTCTGAATTTAGTAACGTTGGAAAATGGGTGCTGACGGTTCTCATGTTCATCGGTCGAATCGGTGTCATCGCCTTCATTCTCATCTTGCAACGGAGACAGCCGAAGCGGATGTATAACTATCCGAAAGAATCGATTATCTTAGGATAAGGAGATTGTCATATGAAAGCTTTTTGGATTAACTTTGGATATGTCTTTATCGTTCCAGTACTGCCGTTCATCGCGGTCGTCAATGGAACGGCACTCTGTTCGCCGGACTCCCCGTTACTCGACATTCCAGTGCTCGGATTCTTTTTAGCGAATCCGCTCTGGTTTGTCCCGGTATATGGTTTATTTGCACTGCTTATTGCAAAATGGCTGACGGATCGGGAACAGAATCGTACGGCACGTTCGTGACTTGCTTCGGCAAGTCTTTTTTATATTGAGGAGATGCAAGTGATAAGAAAAATCGATACACTAGAGAAGGATTCGTTGGGAGGGAACAAGTTGAAATTTCTGTCATGGCGCCATGTGTTTAAATTAGATCCGAATAAACCCCTCACGGATGAAGCGCTCCGTGCGCTCATTCATTCGGGAACCGACGCCTTTTTGATTGGCGGGACGGACGGGGTCGATGCAGAGAATACATTTGCAATCTATGCGAGAGTCCGAGATGCCGGAATACCTGTCGCGCTCGAAATCAGTCATCCGAGTCAAGTCATCCACGGATTTGATCATTACTTCGTACCGACCGTGCTCAATGCAGGAACTCCAGAATGGATCATCGGACACCAGGCTCGGGCGTTTGAACGATATGGTCATTTTTTTGATCCACGTCATGTCACGGCCCAAGGCTATCTCGTCTTAAACGCGGACGCAAAAGTCGCTGAAGTGACAGAGTCGAAGTGTGACTTGTCGCTAGAAGAGGCCGTGGCGTATGCTGAAACAGGTCATCACTTATTCCACCTCCCCTCACTCTATATCGAATATAGCGGACGGCTCGGAGACCTCGATGTCGTAAAAGAAATTCGATTGGCGCTCCCGAAAGCGCACCTTTTCTACGGAGGTGGCATCGACGGGGAAGACTCGGCCCGTTTGATGGGTGCACATGCCGACACGATCGTCGTCGGAAATATCATTTACGAAGACTTAGCAGGAGCACTTGCGACTGTGCGAGCACTCCGATAAAATAAGAACAAACGTTTGGAACAAGGAAGGAAACGATTATGTATAACCTTAGCGAAGAATTAGTCAAAGGTATGAACCCGGAACAGGCAGAAGCCGTCAAACATACCGATGGTCCACTTTTGATCATGGCGGGTGCCGGATCGGGAAAAACTCGTGTCTTAACACATCGTGTCGCTTATTTGATGGCGGCCAAGCAAGTGGCGCCTTGGAACATTTTGGCCATCACGTTCACGAACAAGGCTGCACGAGAAATGAAAGACCGGATTGCGCGTCTTGTCGGTGGAGTCGCGGAAGACATTTGGATTTCCACATTCCACTCCATGTGTGTCCGTATTTTACGACGGGATATCGACCGTATCCGCTATGAGCGGAGCTTTTCCATTCTAGATGCCTCAGACCAGTTGACGGCGATCAAACAAGTACTCAAAGAATTGAACCTCGATCCGAAGAAGTATGAGCCACGTACATTACTCGGGATGATTTCGAACCATAAAAACGAATTGCGTACGGCGAAAGATGCAGCCGCCCTTGTCGGAAATAATCCGTATGAGCGCATCATCTCAGATGTCTATACGGCTTATGAGAAAAAGTTGAAACAAAATAACGTGCTCGACTTCGATGACTTGATTATGAAGACGATTCACTTATTCCAAGAAGCGCCAGACGTGTTGGCGTTCTATCAAAAGAAGTTCAAATACATCCATGTCGACGAGTATCAGGATACGAACCGTGCCCAATATACGCTCGTCAAACTCCTTGCGCAGGCACATGAGAACTTGTGTGTCGTCGGGGACTCGGATCAGTCCATCTATCGTTGGCGCGGTGCCGATATCGCCAACATCTTGACGTTTGAAAAAGACTACCCGAGTGCCCGTGTCATCTTACTCGAACAAAACTATCGTTCGACGAAACGAATTTTGGAAGCAGCGAATGGCGTCATCAAGAACAACGCTTCGCGTAAAGACAAGAATTTGTGGACGGAAAACGACGAAGGGGAGAAGCTCTTGCTGCACGTCGCTTCAGATGATCGCGACGAAGCGTTCTTCATCATGAATCAGATGAAAGAGCTGAAGATGGAAGGGATGGACTACGGCCAGATGGCAGTCCTTTACCGGACGAACGCCCAGTCTCGTGGTCTCGAGGAGATGCTCCTCAAGTCCAATATCCCGTACAAAATGGTCGGCGGAACAAAATTCTATGAACGTAAAGAAATTAAGGATGTTTTGGCTTATTTGCGTTTGATTGCCAACCCGGACGAAGATATCTCATTCGTTCGTGTCGTCAACGAACCAAAACGAGGCATTGGGGCCGCCACAGTCGATAAGTTAGGTGACTTTGCAGATATGCAGGGTGTTTCGCTTATGGATGCGATTCGTGACATCGAATTATCAGGGATTGCGCCACGCACGGCGACGAAACTTGCGGACTTCCGTCAAATGATGATGGACTTACGGCAAATGGCTGACTATCTCTCGATTTCAGAACTCGTCGAAGAAATATTGAAGAAGACCGGCTATGAAGACATGCTCAAAATTGAGAAAACGCTCGAAGCGGAAAGCCGACTTGAGAACTTACAAGAATTCCTGTCAGTGGCTCAAAATTTCGAGAAAGAAAGTGATGAACAGACAGTGGTCGCCTTCCTCACCGATTTGACGCTCGTGTCCGATTTGGATTCACTTGATGAAGTCGATGAATCGCATCAAGTCACGTTGATGACGCTGCATTCGGCGAAGGGACTCGAGTTCCCGGTCGTCTTCCTGATTGGAATGGAAGAGGGGCTGTTCCCGCATAGTCGGGCATTGAACGACGAAGAGGAAATGGAAGAAGAGCGGCGTCTTGCATATGTCGGCATAACGCGTGCCGAGAAGCGTCTCTATTTGACACGTGCACAGTCTAGGATGCTGTACGGCCGATTCCAAAACAACCCGGAATCAAGGTTCCTGCATGAATTACCGGAAACGTTGTTAGAACGGTCCGGAAAGGCAAGAAAACCAATGCCATGGAACCCTGTCGAATCACCTGGGAAGTTGCCAGTGAACGGTTTTAGTTCGAAACCGAAGCCAAAGCTCGCCCAATCGTCTGGCGCCGAAACGCTCGGATGGCAAGTTGGTGACAAAGCGAATCATAAAAAATGGGGGCAAGGGACGGTCGTCCAGACGCGTGGTGAAGGCGATCAAGTCGAAGTCGACATCGCGTTCCCTGAAGTCGGGATTAAGCGTTTGTTGGCCAAATTTGCCCCGATTGAAAAAGCGTGAGGTGAGAATATGGAGATGGCAGAACGCGTAGAAGAATTGCGTAAAACGTTAAATCAATACGGATACGAGTATTACGTGCTCGACCGTCCGAGCGTCCCAGACTCGGAGTATGATCGCCTGATGAACGAATTGATTCAAATCGAGACAGACTACCCTGAACTACGGACACCGGATTCTCCGACACAACGCGTCGGAGGGGCGCCTCTTGACGCCTTCGTCAAAGTGACCCACGATACACCGATGCTCTCACTCGGCAATGTATTCTCGAAAGAGGAACTCGTGGAATGGGTGGAACGAATCGAGAAGGACCTCGGTTATACACCGACCTTCGTGGCTGAACTGAAATTTGATGGACTCGCCGTCTCTTTAAAATATGAGAATGGTCGTCTCGTGCGAGGCGCGACGCGAGGGGACGGAACGACAGGTGAAGATATCACCCAAAACTTGAAGACGATTCGTTCGATCCCACTTCGCTTGAAAGAGGATGCAACGTTTGAGGTCCGAGGTGAGGCGTATATGCCGAAGCGTTCGTTCGAACAGTTGAATGATGAACGGGAACGGGTCGGTGAGCCATTGTTCGCAAACCCGAGAAACGCAGCGGCCGGTTCACTCCGGCAACTCGATTCGAAAATAGCAGCATCTCGAAACTTGGCATTTTTTGCATACGGTTTGGTGTCGCAAGACGATCTCGTCGCGTCGCATGACGAGTCGCTCGATTATTTGAAACGACTCGGAGTCGCTGTGAGCGGAGACTACACGACGTGCAAAACGGCCGATGAACTATGGGATTATATTGAGACGTACGTGACGAAACGTGGCGAACTCCCGTATGAAATCGATGGGATTGTCATTAAAGTCGCAGGGTACGAAGAACAGGAACAACTCGGCTTCACAGCGAAAAGTCCACGTTGGGCCGTCGCCTATAAGTTCCCGGCAGAAGAAGTCGTGACGACAATCGAAGACGTCGATTTCAGTGTCGGTCGTACGGGGAAAGTCACACCGCGGGCACGTTTTTCTCCAGTATCTGTAGCAGGGTCGACGGTGACGTATGCGACACTTCACAATGAAGATTTTATAAAGGAAAAAGATCTTCATATCGGTGATCGGGTCGTCATTAAAAAAGCGGGAGACGTCATTCCGGCAGTTGTCTCAGCAATTGCGAGTGAACGGAGCGGGGATGAACGAGTGATTGAATTTCCGACCCATTGTCCAGCATGTGAATCCGAACTGATTCGCCTTGAAGGTGAGGCCGATCATCGCTGTGTCAACCCGGAGTGTCCGGCCCAATTGCTCGAAGGACTCATTCATTTCGTCTCACGGCAGGCGATGAATATCGACGGACTCGGTGAGAAAGTGATCACGCAACTCCATGAAGCGGACCTCGTCCATAACGTGGCCGACTTGTATCGCCTGAACCGAGACGATTTACTTGCGCTCGAGCGCATGGGGGAGACGTCGGTGACGAACCTACTCTCGGCGATTGAACAGTCGAAACAAAATTCGCTCGAACGTGTGCTCTTCGCCCTCGGCATTCGTCTCGTCGGTCAAAAGGCAGCCTCTTTGATTGCAGAACGATTTGAGACGATGGAGGCGATCATCAAGGCGACGGTCGAAGAACTGACGTCGATTGATGGCATCGGGACGAAGATGGCCGAGTCGATTGTGCTCTATTTCGAAAAACCAGAAGCGCGTGAACTCGTCAAAGAATTGGCGGAATCGGGTGTGAACCTGTCGTTCAAAGGGACGAAACGTCCGACGACCGAAGGTGCTCCTTTATCTGGTAAGACGGTCGTATTGACGGGGAAATTACATGAGATGACACGTGGCGAAGCTGGGAAGCAGCTTGAACTTTTCGGTGCGAGTGTGACAGGAAGTGTGAGCAAAAACACAGATTTACTCGTTGCCGGTGAAAAGGCAGGTTCGAAACTGGCGAAAGCCGAATCCCTCGGAATCGAAGTATGGGATGAGGCTAAGCTGCTCGACTTTATAAACGAACAGGCGTAAGACGTTCGCTTCGGCGAACGTTTTTTGTTTTTTCGGAAATAAATGGGATTGAGCAGGTTCGCACAAGCGTTCGAGGGGTATAGATTAACTAAATCAAAATGTTAATATATTTTTGCGAGAGAACCCTTAGACATCAGGACTTTCACACACATATCCCTCTCATTCCTCTACGTGATGAAAGTCTCCATTCAGGACGAAGTCGATTCGTGCGCCTGTTTTCACCTTAGAGGAGGGACCAACATCATGACACACAACATCCAGCGCTTCGTTGCCGTATTTACTATTCTCATGTTCCTTTCAACATTGATTACCGTCCATGTCGTACATGCTGATACAACAACGTTTCGTTATATTCAAGTGGATTTGACGGACGAGGAAATGGAAACATTATACGAATCAAGTTTAGTTTATGAAGGCATCACGTTTTATGGGGTACGTGAATCAGCTGACATTTGGCGATTCGTGATTGATGCGGAGTCGGTCGATGATTCGTTGATTGATGTCATCACGCTCTATGATGCGGAAGGTGTCCCTTATACGTTTTCTCCGAATATCATTTCGGACTTGTATCCTGTTGAAGTAGAAGAGCCATCTGTAGTCGAAGAACCGGAAGTGACCTCGACCATTGAACCGGAACCGGTAGCAGAAGAACCGGAGCCTGAACCGATGCTCCCGGTACTTTCAATCGAGGCGGTGAACATTGCTGGGGTCGACCAAGCTGTTGTCGGGGGTGAACTTTCCTATACGTTTATCGTTGAAAATACAGGAGACACACCGTTGACGGTGACAAATATGTCCCATGAGTATTTCAGTGGGAATCTAGAACAATTATCAGTCGAATCGTTCAATCAACGTGTTTTTGACCGTTTGAATGAATTGATGGGGGATGACGGACTCCTGCCTGGTGAACAGGTGGAAGTGACAGAGCTCTTATCGATTCCCGCTGACTATTCGCTCAGTACCGGTCCTGAGATTGGTAGTCTATTTCGCGTGACAGGAGTGGATGAATTCGATCGAATCGTCACATCAGAAAGTCAGCAAATTATCCTCTTGCAACAACCTGATTTTACAGTGAATGCTACGAGTGAGAAGGCGACCGTACAACCGGGAGAACCTGTTCGATACACGTATACAATCACTAACACCTCGAAAATCACTTTGTTCTTATCTGACGCTATGCTTACATGGCCGAACGGTGCTTTGACAGAAGAAGAACGAAACATGGCGAATAGAAGGTTCAGGGAGCAAGTCGAAGCGATTCCTACCTTCATAGACGGGTTCGGTCCGGAAGAAGAAGTGACGTTCTCTTTTGAACTCCCGCTCTTCCCATCCTATGATGTGAGAGCCGGGGCTGAGTTGATTCAACGTGCGACGTTCACCTTTCAAGTAAATGAAGATGTAGGAGTCGCACGATCCGTCGACGTACCGGTGGGAGTGAAGCAAGCCGTCCCGTCAAAAGAAGAAGAACCGAAACAAGAGTCTAAGAAACAGCAGCAAGAAGTGAAGACAGAGGATGTATCCGTCGTGAAAATCATCGTTCAGGAGAACGGCGCGCCACCAGTCGAACACGTTGATGAGTCTGACACGTACGCGCAAGATTTACTCCCGATGACAGGCGAAGCGGATGACGCGTGGCATGCCATGATCGGTACACTACTTTTTGCCTCCGGACTTCTCTTGTTGATTCGTCGCAAACATCCGTCAACCAAACCATAAATCGAAATCCCTTCTTGTATATGCGAGAAGGGATTTGTTCTGATTCCGCTTCGATACTTTTTTCATGGAACGATTTTGTTATAATGGACAAAGTGAAATAGGAAACGATGTTCAAAGGAGCTACACATAGATGAAATGGAAACAACTCGTCGTCCCGACAATCGCCTCTGCGCTGTTGTTAAGTGGATGTTCAATGAAAATACCGATGGGTGAGGAAGAGGCGACACCGACCGGGGAAGAAACGGCAGCTGAAGGTGTTACGCAAGCGATTGAAGCGCGTGATTCATACTATCAGATGGTGATTCCATTCAAGGCGGCAGCAGCGAGAGGACTCGCCCAGCGTCAAGTCAGTTCGTCATTAGAGCTTGAAGAAGTCGAACTTGGCCTCATGCGCCATTCGACGGATGCGTTCGCCCCAGACAAATTCGCCTATCAAGAAGGCCAACTTCTGAACGCAGAAGACGTTTCGCGTTTGCTTGGACGAAAAGGTGGTAGTAAAGACGGACTAACGCCTTTAAACCCGGCGTATGCAGATGGGAAGGCTGAAGTCGAGGATGACAAATTTGTCGAGGCAAATAAAAAATCACCACTTTATCTGGCTTCAATCGTGGAACAGAATTACATGACGAAAAAGGACAGCGGTTATCAATTAGGCGGTGTGTCGTTCGCACTCATTTTAAATCGTGAGTACGTCTTCCAGGCACCGAACTATGGACCGACATATACGGTCAAGCTCGATCAGAAGAAAGTGGTCACAGAAGGCGAACGGATGGCGAACGAACTCGTCAACCAGTTACGAAAACGGGAAGACTTTAAAGAAATAGACATCAACATTGCACTTTACATGAAGTCGACACAAGGCTCACCGACTCCGGGAAACTACATCAAATCCGCATACATCGGAACGAAAGATGAAGTCACATCAAGTGATTGGAAAGCCATCGATGAGAAATATTACTACTTCCCATCGGCTACAGCGACAAATGAGGTGCGTGAGGATGCCCAAAAGTTTACGCTCTTCAGTGACCGGATCGCCGATCTCTTCCCAGATTACAGTGGGATGATTGGGAAGGGTTTCTATCAGAATGGAGATTTATCACGACTTGAGGTCGATATCCCAATCCAGTTCTATAGCCGTGCCGAACTCGTCGGATTCACGCAACACGTTGTCGGCTTACTTGAGAATCGATGGGAATACAGCCGAAACGTACCGGTCCGAATCAACGTGACCTCACTCGGTGGAGCCCATGAAGTAACGATTGTGTTTGAGGACGGTATGGATAGTCCTAAAGTATACTTCTAAGTGAGAGAGGTTCGTTTTTTGAAACGAATCTCTCTTTTTTTTCGTATGAAAAGTGAAAGGATAATCTTTGACCTTATTTGACCAATTGAGTAGAATAGAGTTAACAGAAACGGGAAAGGGATAGGTGAGGTGAATCCATATGGCTAAAAACTATTATGATGAGCTCGGTGTCTCAAAAGGAGCGTCGGAGCAAGAGATTAAGCGTGCATATCGGAAGTTGGCGAAACAATACCATCCGGACGTCAATAAAGATTCTGGCGCACAAGATCGGTTCAAGTCGATTCAAGAAGCGTTTGACGTGTTGAGCGACCCGGAGAAAAAGGCAAATTATGATCGATATGGGAGTCCGGATGGGCCTTCGTTTGGACAAGGATTCGGCGGTGGCGGAGAAACTTACGGGGAAGGATCGGCCCAGTTCGAAGATTTATTCCGACAATTTGGCGGTGGGTCTCGAACGACTTCTCGCACATTCGGGTTTGAAGATATGTTCGGCAGTTTCTTTGACCAAGCAGTCGAGGAAGATCTAGATGAATCGGTTCGGATCAATATCCCGCTCAGCCAGCTTACAAAAGACTCGAAAATGAGTCTTCGTCTTCAGACAGGTACTGTGAACGTCAAGATTCCACAAGGTGCCTATGAAGGGCAGAAGTTACGGTTGAAAGGAAAAGGAAGTCGGGTAGGACAATCCGGTAACCGAGGAGACGTGTATGTCGAACTACATTTCACAGATGATGATACGTATCGTCGTGAAGGGGAGCATATCGTGACCGTGAAGCGATTGCGGCCGCTCGAATTTTTAGACGGAGCGAGCGTCATTATTGCGACGCTCGACGGAGGGCGAGTGAAGCTGAAAGTGAAGCCGGGAAGTCGTCCGGGGCAACGGATGAGGATTCCGGGTCGCGGTGTTATGACCGGTTCGAAGGTACGGTCGGATTTGTACGTGCAACTCGAGGTCGATCTGCCGCTTGATGATGCTTACCGTTCTGTTTATGAACAAATTGAACGTTGATGGATAAGGAGGAGTCGTGATGGACTTTAATCGATTTACAGACAAAGCACATGAATGTATAGTCAGTTCACAAGCGTTGGCGAAACAATATCATCATAGTGAAATCAATGAATGGCACGTGTTAGCGTCCATGATTTCACAGACGGATGGGATTGCGCCATTATTGTTTCAAAAAATGGAGATCAATGTGTCTGAGATTGAAGGAGAAGTCGCGCTATCTTTGAAAAATGCGCCAAAACTTCAAAATCCAACGACACCGATGATTTCGGCTTCCTTATTAAATGTCTTGACGACGGCCGAACGGGAAGCGACCGGAATGAATGATGAGTACGTATCGGTCGAACATATTCTTCTTGGTATTTTATTGAACAACAGTCAAGCGCAGGCGATGCTCGAGCGACAAGGCATCACGGAAGAACATCTTCGTGAGGCGCTCGTCGCCGTGCGTGGGAACCGTCGTATCACATCGAAGTCGCCCGAAGCGACTTACGATGTGTTGACGAAATATGGACGCGACCTCATTCAGGAAGTGAAGACAGGAAAAATTGACCCGGTCATCGGACGTGATAGCGAGATTCGTCGTGTCATCCGGATTTTGAGTCGGAAGACGAAAAACAATCCAGTTCTCATCGGGGAACCGGGTGTCGGGAAGACGGCAATCGTCGAAGGACTCGCCCAACGAATCGTTCGAGGCGACGTACCGGAAAGTTTGAAAGATAAAACGATTTTCAGTCTCGATATGAGTTCACTTGTCGCCGGTGCGAAATACCGTGGCGAATTTGAGGAACGTCTTCAGGCTGTCTTATCCGAAGTGAAGGAAGCAGAAGGTACGATTATTCTCTTCATTGATGAACTGCATACGATTGTCGGTGCAGGAAAGTCGGAAGGTTCGATGGATGCCGGTAACATGTTAAAACCGATGCTCGCTCGAGGTGAACTTCATTGTATCGGTGCGACGACACTAGACGAGTATCGCCAATATATCGAAAAGGACCCGGCGCTCGAGCGTCGCTTCCAACAAGTACTTGTTGCTGAACCGGACGTCGAGGATACGGTCTCCATCTTGCGCGGATTAAAAGAACGCTTTGAGATTCACCACGGTGTACGCATCCACGACAACGCGCTCGTCGCGGCAGCGGTTCTGTCAAACCGTTATATCACCGACCGCTTCATGCCGGACAAGGCCATCGATCTCGTCGACGAGTCATGTGCGATGATTCGGACAGAAATGGAATCGATGCCGGCGGAGCTTGACGAGTTGGTTCGTCGTGTCATGCAACTTGAAATTGAAGAGGCTGCACTCAAAAAAGAGAGCGACGCAGCTTCGATGAAACGACTCGAAGCACTCCAACAAGAGTTAGCTTCGCTCCGGGAACAATCAGATTCGCTACGTCTCCGTTGGGAAAATGAGAAAGAATCGACACACCGCGTGCAACAAATCCGTGGAGACCTTGAGAAGGTACGTCTCGAGTTACAGGAAGCAGAGAGTCGCTATGACTTAAACCGGGCCTCCGAGTTGAAGTATGGACGCATCCCAGAACTCGAGCGAGAACTTGAGGAAGCGGAACAGTTGGCGGGATCCGTGACGCGCGAACTCGTGCGAGAAGAAGTGACGGAAGAAGAAATCGCCGAAGTCGTCTCGAAATGGACCGGTATTCCGGTGACGAAACTAACAGAAGGAGAGCGGGATAAGCTTCTCAACTTAGAAACGGTCTTGCACAAACGTGTCTTCGGTCAAGACGATGCGATTCGACTAGTCAGTGATGCAGTCATTCGTGCCCGTGCAGGAATCAAAGATCCAAACCGTCCAATCGGTTCATTTCTCTTCCTCGGACCGACAGGCGTCGGGAAGACCGAGCTCGGGAAGGCGCTCGCGGAAGCGATGTTTGATTCAGAAGACCATATCGTTCGACTCGACATGAGTGAATATATGGAAAAACACGCCGTGTCTCGTCTTGTCGGTGCCCCTCCTGGATACGTCGGCTATGAGGAAGGCGGTCAGTTGACAGAAGCGGTTCGTCGTAACCCTTACTCGGTGCTCTTACTCGATGAGGTTGAGAAGGCACATCCAGATGTCTTTAACATCTTGCTACAACTGCTCGATGACGGGCGATTGACCGATTCGCACGGTCGAATCGTTGACTTCAAAAACACGATTGTCATCATGACGTCAAATATCGGGGCAGATATTTTGCTCGAGGCAGCGAAAGATGGGGTCATTGACGAGGACGAGGAGCGTCAAGTGATCGAGAAGCTCCGCCGTCACTTCCGTCCAGAGTTCTTGAATCGGGTGGATGAAACGATTCTGTTCCATCCACTCACGAAAGATCAAATCGGTCAAATTGTCGAGAAGGCGGTCGGACGGATGAGTGAACGGCTTACAACACGCTCGATTCATATCGAGATCACAGATGCGGCGAAAACGTTTGTCGCTGACGAGGCGTATGAGCCTCAATTCGGTGCCCGTCCAATCAACCGTTATGTACAACGGACCATTGAAACGAAACTTGCCCGCAGCATCCTAGCAGGAGATGTCGAAGACGGTCAGACGGTCGTCATCGATGTCGAAAACGGAATGTTGACGTTACGTCCCTCGACGGTGAAGGCATAAGGAAAAGAGGAGTCCAATTTGGATTCCTCTTTTTATGTGTGTCGGCGTTGTCGTTTCAAAATGAGATAGCTGGTGCCTAAAAAGATAAGATAGAGCACAGTCCCGAAGAATAAGTTGAAGACCCACGGCATCGTTCCCATAAAGATGGAGCGTGTCGCTTCCTGGAACCAGAGCAATAACCAAAAAAATAGTCCGAGACTTGAAACGAGTAGAACCATAAACCCTATGAATCCATCTTTCGTCCACTGTTTCACCAAAAATCCAAGAAGAAACGTCGTACCAAAAATCGCTACTAACCCGATATAGAACAATCCGTCAATCGGTAAAGACTGCACGTACACATTCCCCTTCTCGTCGTCAGATTTGTATAATCCAATCTTACACAAAGAGGGGATAAATGGAAATTATTATTGTGACACGAGCGGGCGCTCTGGTTGATAGATGCAGTATGGTTCTGCTTCTTTATAGTCGCCTGTGACCGCGTATGCTCGGGCCCGTGATCCCCCGCAAAGATAGCGATATTCACAATACCCGCATTTCCCATGATGGGTATCCGGGTCGCGTAACGCCTTGAACGTCGGATGGTGACGATAAATGTCCGCAAGAGGTGTCGTTCGGACGTTCCCGCAGGGGATTGGTAAAAATCCAGACGGCTGAACGTCTCCTGTGTGCGAGATGAAGACAAACCCGTTCCCGTCATTCGTTCCTTTAGGTGCTTTCGCTAAATCATCATGAGGGTGTCCGATTGGAGGAAGTCCTTTTCTTTTTCGCCGCTGATTTTCTTGACGCGCCACCCGGCGATAGAACTGGGCTTCCGTCGTTGAGATGATAAACGGTGCCGTTTCTTGAAGTGAGAACGCCCACTTCAATACTTCCTCATGCCGCTCGGGTGAAATGGGTTGTAGCAACGAACCTCGTCCTGTCGGTACGAGGAAGAAAAGTGTCCAAACCGACACACCGAGTGACTCTACGAGTTTCGCCATTTCCGGTAATCGATCGACGTTGTATTCGGTCACCGTTGTATTGATTTGAAAGGACATCCCTTCTTCCCGAAAATAGGAAATCCCTCGAATGGTACGGTCAAAACTGCCTCTCGTTCCTCTAAAATAGTCGTGAGTCTCTGCATCCGGTCCGTCGAGGGAGAACGCCCAACGAGACAGACCGGCCGCTTTCGCCCGTTTCACGGCATCATGAGTGACGCGAGGTGTGGCAGAAGGCGTCATCGAGACACGCATTCCGAGAGAAGAGGCATACTCGGTCAACTCGAACAAGTCTTCACGCATGAGCGGATCCCCTCCTGTGAAGACGAGAATCGGGTTGTTCATCGCCTGAATCTCTCGAATGAGCGCTTTGCCTTCTTCTGTGTCGAGCTCATTTTCATATCGGTGAAACTGTGCCTCGGCTCGGCAATGAACACAGGAGAGCGCACAGGCACGTGTCACTTCCCAAATCACGATGAATGGGTTTTCGTCATAGTCGGTGTGCTTCATACCATCACCGCCTGCTTGAGATGTAGTTTTTCGACCGCCCGTTTGGCGGAATCAACGCAGTCCGGTAACCCGACGCCGTGGAGGATGGCGCCGCAAGCTTCGACACCGTCCCACTTCGCTAGAGCTTCTTCGAACGCACGGACGTCCTGTTTATGTCCGACCTCATATTGCGGCATCGTTTGAATATGCCGTTCAACTTTCGTGAAGAGGGGTGTCCCGACTTTTTGAATACGGCGAAGTTCGTTCAAAGCGAATGATGAAATGGTGTCATCGTCTTCATGTAATAAAGAAGGTACATGTTCAGAACCGATATACATGCGGAGCAACGCTTTATTCTTAGGTGCCAAGTGCGGCCACTTCTTATGCATCCAGCTGCATGCGGTCAAAGCGTTCCCTTCTGACTTAGCGATGACATAGCCAGTTCCGTCTAAAGCATCAACCTCTGACTCGTCGAAGGCGGCGAGTACGGTCATCGAGGATGTCCGTTTTAATTCAGATAACCGTTCGGCTTCAGGAAAACCGAGCAGCGGACCGAGTGCGTGAGGAGATGTGGCGATGATGATGCCGTCAAATTGTTCGACCGTACCGTTAGACAATGTGACTTCATGGGGGCGGACGGACTGAACGACGGTATTCAATATGAGACGGTCAATCGAAGGGCGTAGTGCCTCGACGAGCGCACCAAGTCCTTGATCAATCGACAAAAATTTTCCGGTCTCGGCCGGTTTCACGCCAGCCTGGACAGGAGGTGTGAGAGCTTTCATCCCGAGAATCAGACTGCGAGTTTTTTGTTCAATCGTGATAAACTGAGGGAAAGTAGACTCGATGCTCATATCTTCGAGTGTCCCGTTATAAATCCCGGACAGAAGCGGCTCAATCATCGTATCAACGACTTCTGAACCGAGTCTTGTTCGAAAGAAACGGTCGAGCGAGATATCCTCTTCTTTATATACACGTGGAATCACGAGATCGAATCCTGCGCGAAGCTTTCCTCTCCATGTAAAGAGATCTGTTTTAACCATTGGCCAAAATTTAGTCGGGATACCCATGACCGATCCGGCTGGCATCTGTCTCAGCTTTCCGCGCACATAAATATAGGAAGTACCGGTTTTGGAACGGACGAGCTGGTCCTCGAGACCAAGATCGGTGATGAGCGAAGTCAAGGTCGGTTTTCGTGCCATATAGCCATCCGGTCCGGTCTCTAATGTGAAGCCATCTTGATAAATGGTTTTAATTTTTCCACCGAGACGATCTTGCGCCTCGAACATTGTGACGTGGGCACCAGTTTCTTTGGCGTAATATGCCGCGGCGAGTCCGGTGATGCCGCCTCCGATAATTGCGATGTGATTCAATCGATTCACCCATTTCTGTAAAGTTGTTGTCGTATTAACGGTACCGAGAATGTTGACGGAGACATAGGATAAGTGTCACGGAGTTCTAGACAAATTTGTCACGAATTCGAAAGGGGACGATGAAATGGTTTCCTTTATAGTCATTTCGGCTTTTGTGGTGATGAGTGTGGCTGGCTTTATTGTGATGATGAATCGACATGGTGAAAAGCTGACGGGCGACGAGGAAGACCCACCGATGATTTGGGCGGACGAAGACTGGTATAAAGAAGATGGACCGCCTGATGGGTAATGTGATAAGATGACCCGGTTGAAATTTGATGGAACATGAGGTGATTGAATGAATGTACTCGAACAACAGTTGAACCACTTGATCGATGAATGTCGTCCGTACACGGCTCAAGGGAAAGTAGCTGACTACATCCCTGAACTGGCGCATGTGAAAAACGATTTACTAGGGGTGGCGATTTGTTTGCCGGACGGGACGTATATTCATGCGGGGGACGTTCATCACAAGTTTACGATTCAAAGTGTCTCGAAAGCATTGACACTCTGTTATGTTTTAATGGAATTTGGAGAAGACTATGTGTTTTCGAAAGTCGGGATGGAGCCGACGGGAGATGCATTTAATTCGATTGCCAAGCTCGAGGAGACAGTTCCGTCTAAACCGTTGAACCCAATGATTAATGCAGGGGCGCTAGCGGTGACGAGTATGATTTTAGGGGAAACGGCTGACCTGAAAATTTATCAGTTCCGTCAATTTTTAGGGAGGCTGTTAAATCGACCGGTAGAGGATATTACGTACGATGAAAAAGTCGCCCGCTCTGAATACGAGACGACCGATTTGAATCGTGCACTCCTTTATTTCATGCGCCACCATGGAATTGTAGATGGTGAGGTAGATGAGATTATTGATGTCTATACGAAACAATGTGCCATCGAGATTGACTGCTTTGACTTGGCACGAATCGGACGTGTCTTTGCGGGGAACGGAGAAGACCCGAATACGGGCGAAGAATTAATTCCACGTCGGGTCGTTCGAATTGTCAAAGCGATTATGACAACATGTGGCATGTATGATGCATCGGGCGAGTTCGCTGTTCGAGTCGGTCTTCCCGGTAAGAGCGGAGTCTCGGGTGCGATTTTAGCAGTCGGTAACCATGAACTGGATTTGAGTAATGTCGGGTTTGGAATCTTTGGTCCGGCGCTTGATTCGAAAGGGAATTCAATCGCAGGTATGAAACTGTTAGAACTATTGATTGAACGGTATACCTCGCGCTAAATCGATAAATGTTCCACTGACGTGTCTAACTCTTCTTGTAACGTTTCGATTTTTGCATCATACACAGACTGCAAATCTTCAGGTGGCTTGAAGGTCCGCCAACGCTTTAACAGTTGGTCATGGTCGTTCATCTCACCAAGCTCAGTTTGCATCCTCTTTAACGTGCGGACGGTATCCATGGAGGCATCTGTTTCATAGTTCAACAAATACTCATGTAAATAACGTTCACGCTTGACGGCTAAACGAACTTTATGGAGTGCTTCAACTTGTTCATTTCTGTCCGGTTGCTCATGATAAATACGGATTCGTTGGTTACGTTCTTCTTTCGCCTTTTCTAACATTGGAGAGGCGTTCATTTTTTTAAACGCACGAAATAACGGCCCACCGATGAAACGGCGAATTTGTTGATCGAGCGAAGGCGTCATTTTTTCACTGACGCGTGTCGAGAGAATGGTTCGTTCGATGGCGCGTTGCTTCTCGACCACTTGAAGAAACAATGCATCGAGTTCATTCTGTGACTCAAAGTTTTCAATCAGTACATCGAGGTCTCGTACATGTCCGAGTACTTCCATCAACTGTTTGAGTTGCCGGAACGTCGCAGGTTTTGTCTCATAGATTTGCATGAACGTGATCAGCTTTCGTAAATGAACGCGGGCGCGATGAATGTCCTCCGAATTGGTGAAAGTGAGGGCCTCGGTCACGTAATGATTAAACGTATTCCACGTTTCTAACAGCTCAAATTTTAATTTTTCTGCATGCCGTTGATTCATGATATTATTTCCTTTCTGAAAAGAGATGAGGGTTGTCCATGTACCAAACACATTCATTAAACGAAAAAACAAAACTGTTCTTTACGATTTTCTTTCCAATCTTAGTCACGCAAGTGTCTTTTTATTTGATTAGCTTTTTTGATACCGTCATGTCTGGACGTGCCGGAGCGGTCGACTTGGCAGGTGTCGGTGTTGGTTCAAGTCTTTGGATGCCGGTCTACACCGGACTCAGTGGCATCCTATTGGCCGTGGCGCCAATCGTATCGCAAGCACTTGGTGCACGGGACCGACAACAGATTCAACGGACGCTGTTCCAAGGCATCTATCTAGCCGTCATACTAAGTGTCATCACGTTGACATTAGGCTCGTTCCTCGTGCCAATTGCAATCGAGGGAATGGGGCTCAGTACGGAAGGGAAGCGGATTGCAACCCAATACTTACTTGCTCTTGGTTTCGGTGTCTTGCCGATGTTTTTGTTCAACGTGCTTCGCACGCTCATGGATGCGCTCGGCAAGACGAGAGTTTCAATGATCCTCATACTATTAGGGTTACCCATTAATGTCGGATTAAATTACATCTTCATTTTCGGGAAACTTGGTGTTCCGGCATATGGCGGCGTCGGAGCGGGAATTGCCTCGAGCATCACCTACTGGTTGCTCTTTTTCATGGCCTTGTTCTTCGTGAGGAATGGAAAACCGTTCCGAGAATACAAATTTTTACGGACGACTGAGCGTATCGTCTGGCTCAGACAAAAAGAGTTATTGCAACTCGGGACACCAATCGGGCTAGCAATCTTCGCCGAGGTCAGCATCTTTGCAGCAGTCACGCTATTGCTCAGCTCATACGGTGACCAAATCGTCGCGGCACACCAAGCCGCCATTAACTTCGCTTCGTTCGTGTACATGCTCCCGTTGTCGGCATCGAGCGCGTTGACGATTGTCGTCGGATACGAACTCGGTGCGAAACGATTACAGGACGCCGTTCGATATGCGAAAATCGGAATTTCGCTTTGTCTAGGTGTCTCCATCTTCTCTGGTGCCTTGTTGTTTTGGCAAAACGAGCGGGTCGCAGCCATTTATACGAATGATCCGACGGTCGTGGACCTCGCTGCCCACTTCATGATTTTCGCCGTGTTCTTCCAGTTATCAGATGCAGTCGCGGCACCGATTCAAGGGATTTTACGAGGATTCAAGGACGTCAATATCACGCTGCTTCTCTCGCTCGTTGCCTATTGGGTCATCGGCTTACCTCTTGGTTATGTCTTGACGGAACATGCTGGGTTTGGTCCGGATGGGTATTGGATTGGCTTGATTGCCGGGCTCGCAGCCGGAGCGGTCTTATTATTTCTCCGACTCGTATGGATTGTTCGACGCTACGGGACGCTCGAATCGACGTAATGATGCAAAGGTTGTTCGCAATTGTGAACAATCTTTTATTTATTATAAATTGGTCTATACAACTATACTTTTATTAGTTATGATAACATGGAGGAAAACAAAAAGGAGTGGTGAACCGATGTCGACATTGATCAATGCTCGTATCGTGTCAGCGGAGCAAACATGGGAACGTGGATATATCAGATGGAATGGTCAAACGATTGATGAGATTGGATCGATGGAACAGTTTGAACAACAGGATGAGCACGTGATTGATGTCGCGGGGGCGCTCGTGACACCAGGTTTGATCGATGTTCATATCCACGGGGGATATGAAGTCGATACGATGGACGCGGATGAATCACGACTTCGTCGATTGAGTGAACACATGCTACAAGAAGGTGTCACTTCTTTTTTCGCGACGACAATCACACAATCAAAAGAGGCGATTGAGCACGCATTGACGGCAGTCCGAAACGTAATTGAAGCGCAGGATACGACACTCATCGGGATTCACTTGGAAGGTCCTTTCGTCAATGTGGAGATGGCTGGGGCACAACCGGCGGAATATATTATCGATCCGGATGCCGAGCAGTTTCGGAAGTGGCAAGAGCTTGCGGGTGGGCATATTCGCCTCGTCACGTATGCACCGGAACGGCCGGGTGCCCGTGCATTTGAAGCGGCACTTCGCGAATCAAGTACAATCGGTTCAGCCGGTCATACGAGCGCGACATTTGAAGAGAACAAACAGGCGGGCATCAAACACGGGACACACCTGTATAACCAAATGCGTGGATTGCATCACCGCGAACCAGGTACGGTCGGATATTGTCTATTAGAGAAAGGTGTCATCGCGGAAATTATTCCGGACGGCATTCACAGCCGTCCAGAGATGGTTGACTTTGCGTTCCGTTTAAAAGGACCAGATGAACTCGTCGTCATCACGGATGCGATGCGAGCGAAGGGACTTCCGGACGGACAGTATGAACTCGGCGGTCAACCGGTCAAAGTCGAGGATGGGGCTGCGCGACTTCAAGCCGGGAATCTTGCGGGCAGTGTGTTGACGATGGATGCTGCATTCCGAAACATTCAGGCATATACGGGATGTACAGTGGAAGAGGCGGTCAAAATGACCGCGACGAATGCAGCTAAGGAATTTGGATTGACGACAAAAGGGGACATCAAATCGGGGTTTGATGCAGACCTAGTCGTATGGAATCGCGCGACACATGTTCAGATGACTTTTGTCAAAGGTAAGATCGTATATGAACGGGAGGAACAAGGATGAACGTACTAGTCGCAAAGACGGCGAACGATGCGGAACGAATCGCCTACACGCTAATTAAAGAACGGATTTCAGGGAAACATGACTTCGTACTCGGTCTCGCAACCGGTAGCACACCAGTCGGGATGTATCAGATGTTTAAGCAGGACGCGCTCGATTGTAGCCACGTGACGAGCGTCAATTTGGATGAATATATCGGACTATCACCCGAACATCCTCAAAGCTACAATCGCTTTATGAAAGATCGCCTCTTTGATGAAGTGCCATTCAAACAAAGTCATCTTCCAAAAGGTGATGCGTCGGACCCAGAAGCGGAGGCGGCGCGCTATGAAGGGCTCGTCCGAACGCTCGGTGTCGACTTACAACTTCTCGGGATTGGCGAGAATGGACACATCGCATTCAATGAACCGGGGACGGCACTCGATGCCAAGACACACGTGACCGAGCTCACGGAATCGACCCGTGAAGCCAATCGTCGCTTTTTTGACCGCCTTGAAGACGTACCGACTCATGCGATCACGATGGGACTCGACACGATTATGAATGCCCGTGAAATCGTCCTTGTGGCTATAGGTGAGCGGAAGGCGGAAGCGGTACAGCACATGATTGAAAGTGTTCCGACAGTCGACTGGCCGGCCACAATCCTTCAAGCGCATCCAGGTGTGACAGTCGTACTCGACGAAGCGGCGGCATCGCGCTGCGCAGATGCTCTTCAAGCCCGTGGACGAGAAGCAGCAACACGATTTTTCACCATTCGGGATTAACGAACCTGCGGAATCATCTCCGCGGGTTTTTCTGTGTTCAACTGTGGGAAAGTGTAAAGAAATGAATTTGTCATCAAAACGTTTTCGACAAATTTGACACTTTCCTCTATAATGAGTGAAGCTCATTATTTTGACTCGAAGGAGACCGCGATGAATTCTAGAACACATACTCGTAGACAGCGAAAAGGTCCGTCTGCGTTTTATAAGATATTTAGTGCCCTTGTGCTGATTGCGATTATTGCTGGATCTAGCATTTACGGTACAGCGTTTTATAAAGCTCACAATATGTTGTCCGGCACCCAAGTCACGCTAGAGGACGACCCGACAGTCGAACCGACTCGTTTTGACAAAGAAGATACGGAGTCGTTCTTGATTTTAGGGACAGACCTTTCGCCACAAAAGAAAGCACGTGGAGAATTCGGACGCTCGGACGTTATGATCGTTGTTATCTTGAACAAGAAAGAAAAACAGACGACGATGCTCAGCGTTCCGCGCGATTCGTATGTCAATATCGACTACACGGGCTACAACATCCCTTATGGAAAGACGGGACTTGACCAAGATAAGATTACACACGCCTATTACTTTGGTTCGATGGATGAAACGAATCCAAATAATGGGATGCGGATGGCGACGAATACGATTGAAGATTTGGTCGGCGTAGAAATCGATCATGTCGTTTCGTTAAACTTCCAAGGGTTTGTCGATTTCATTGATGCCGTAGGTGGCGTTGAAATTGATGTCCCGTTCTCTTCACAACAAAACAGCTATGATGCATCACGTGAAACGGTCCAAATCGAACAGGGACTTCAACAGCTTTCTGGCGAAGAGGCACTTGCCTATGTCCGAAACCGATATGACGATCCCCGTGGAGACATTGGACGTGGACAACGTCAAATGGAAGTAATCAATGCCGTGCTCGAACAATCACTCGGCACTTCACTCCTTAACAACTATGATAAGGTCCTGAAAGCCGTTGGGGACAATATGCAGACAACGCTTGGACCAAATGACTATATGCGTTTGATTGAAGATGTCGGGGCATTGCACGATACGGTACAATATCAACTGACAGGTGAAGGTGCCCGAGCAGATGACGGTCACTTCTACTATTTCTTGAATGAGCCGCTTCTTGAAGAAGTGCGTTATCGCGTGCAACAAGCGGATGCGGGTAACCGTGTCGAGCCGATGTCAGATACAGAACTTGAGTCTTACACGTTAGACCCGAACGGGGTAACGTACGAAGCTCAATAAAGTTTAACTTACGAAAAATGCAAAACGCGCTCAGAATTCATTTTCTGAGCGTTTTTTATGTGGCAATGTATTTCAGGTCAGACCGCTTTTTTGTGTGGGATTTCTCGAAAAATGATTTAGTTGATGATTTTCCCACTCAAAAATTTGGTATCACAGTAAGGACAGCGATATACATCCTCCACATCAGTGTCATGGTCAAATCGTAATGGGAGTCGTCTTTTACACTGTGGACATTTCCATAAAGTGAGGGATATGACGAGGAAGATTACAAATGAAGATGCTCCTAAAATCGCCAACCATGTCGAGCCTATAAGGATATTGATCAGACTAATTGGAATCGAGATAAATAAACAAAGTAATGCGATTTTTCGATATTTCATGATATCGATTACCTTATGCAATGTCCTCCCCCCCTTTAACATCTATATACGTAGAATAAGATTGTTTAGCTCCAATATGAGTCGAAAAGAGGGTAGAAAATCGTATTTCTGTTTCGTGCGTTATATGCGATCCATGGCGACGGTCAAAGAGTACGAGTCTCCACGGAAAAGGGAACGACTATATTCAAACATGCCGCCATCATCGAGATACGTTCGCTGGTCAATCAACAGTACCGGAGCGTTCGGAGAGATAGTGAGGAGCTTGGCTTCTTCAGGACCGGCGCTTCGAGCTTCGAGTGTCTGCGTGGCATTCTTCAGACGTAGTCCACGTTGTTCGGCGTACGCATAAATAGAGCCCGTGGCGTCATCTTGCGTCAGATCCGGCAATAAATGGACTGGGATATAGGCTGTTTCGAGCGCAAGCGGATTGTCATCTGCGAGTCGTAGCCGCTTCATTTCATAAACAGGTGTCTGATTTGGGATGCTCAGTTGCTGGGCGATGAGATCCGTTGCCGGAATGACCTCGTACGATAAGAGACGACTGAGTGGTCGCATGCCTCGATGTTTGATTTCTTCAGAAAAACTCGTCAGTCCGGATAATGTCATCGCAATCTTTTGACTCGCGACAAAGGTGCCCCGTCCTTTTTGACGGCTCAAATAACCGGCGTTGACGAGATTCATAATCGCTTGACGAATTGTCATTCGACTGACATGAAATTGCTCGGAAAATTCACGCTCTGAAGGCAGGGTGTCTCCTGGTTTTAACAATCCGTCATCAATTTGTTGCTTTAAGTACGCTTCAATTTGATAATAAATAGGTAACGGAGATTGTTTATCAATTTCTAACATATCATTTCGCTCCTGACTGAGAAGGTGTATGTTTCATTATAGACGAAATTAAACTAGTTGTCTGAACAGATTTTTTAAAGAGAAAAGGTGGAGGGGAAGATGAATCAACACACATTGGAAACAGTCGTAACTGCGGTCAAAATGGATCAATCAGGTTATTGGCATACACTTGAGAACAGTCCGTTTTATGCAGAAGGCGGTGGACAGCCAGCCGATCGGGGATGGATTGGATCACATGAAGTATTAGATATACAACTCATTGAAGACGAGGTTCGGCACCTCTTGCACGAGTCCTTACCGATTGGTACAACGGTAGAGGCTCGAATCGATGAAGATGTGAGACGTGATCATTCGATTCAACATACTGCTCAACATCTTTTAACGGCAATCTTAGAGGACCGTCACGGCATTCGCACGCTCAGCTTTGGAATCGGGTCAGCCGACTCGTCCATTGAGATTGAAACGACAACGATGGACTGGCCACAAATTAACGCACTTGAGCATGAGTTGCAACAACTGGTCTACGAGAACCGTCCGATTCATGTGTATGAGATACCGGAGGAAGAAGTGGATCGAACGCGTTTACGGAAGGCGACCGATCGCATGGGGATGATTCGCATCGTAGAAATCGAAGGGATTGACTACAATGCATGCGGCGGCACCCACGTGGGGACAACCGGACAACTCGGTACGATTCACGTGACGGCGATGAAGAAAGTCAGAGGGAATATTCGCTTGACGTATGTGGCCGGTGACCGGGCACTCAAGGCGACCCAACAAGCGCGAGAAGCGTTACGTTCGATTCACCATACATTCTCGACAACGAATGAATCCGTGGCAGAGCGTGTGATTGAAGAACATACGATTCGTCTAGAACGTGAAAAAGAGATTAAGACGCTAGAAGAACGGATTGCGAAAGCGAAAGTAGAGGCAGTGTTGAAAGAAGATAACTATGTAGCGTTACATGTGGGGCGGACCGAAGCTGAAACGTTGACGACCGCCATCATCGAACGGATTGCCGCGACGGGACGAATTGCGGTTGGAGCCAACTATGGCACGCAGAAATTGTTTGTCATGCATGATGGGACGCATGATATCGCCGTCGGTAAATTTTTGAAAACCGCCCTTCAAGAGATGCAGATTGGTCGTGGCGGCGGAAACCATAAGCAGGCACAAGCACGATTCACATCCGTGTCTGAGCTGGAGCGAGGGATGGAAGAAATCGTGAAACGATTGCAGGAAGGGGTGCTTTCATGTTGACGATTCAAAGTGGGCAAGAAGCTCATTTGATTCAACAGGCGAGACAAGTGAGAGAAGTTGTATTCATTCAGGAACAAGGAATTGATGCGAGTTTAGAATATGACGACTTAGACGATGTGTGTACACATGTGGTCGGTCTCCTTGACTCGGAGCCTGTGACGACGGCACGCCTTCGTCCCATCGATTCGAACATCGGAAAAGTAGAACGGGTGGCGACAATCGAGTCGGCACGGGGACATGGATATGGGAAAGATGTCATGAACGAAGTCGAACGTGTGGCAAAACATCGAGGGTTGGGTGAATTACGATTAGGCGCACAACTGACGGCGCTTCCGTTTTATGAAAAACTCGGGTACGAGGCATTCGGAAACGAGTTTTTGGATGCGGATATTCCGCATCGTATGATGAAGAAAACGTGGTAACTCTTTTTTTGAAATATCCCATTTTTCTAAAAAAAGGTTGGCAAGAAGATTTCGTTTTGTTATAACTAATACTAACAACTGACAGATAGAGGTTGCGAATGACATGAGTAAGCTTGGTTGAAACGGACGCATTCCGGACCGGGCCGAAAGGGGAAATTCGCCGAAGTCGACGTTCACGTGCGTGTGAACGAAGGCTGGGGTAGTCGTGAACAACGCCTACACTGCCATGGTCAACTACCATGGAGCGCTATCTACGGAACGATTCTTTAATCGTTTTTCAACTGCGCGTACAAGCGGCAGACCGTAGGGAGAGTGCTTCCTACCGGTCTGCCGCTTTTTCTGTTGGTGCACATCTTGAAAGTGGGGAACTTGATGACAACCGTACTGAAATTTGGTGGTAGCTCTGTTGCCACAATCGAACAAATACAAGCCATTTCAGATTATTTACAGACACGTGTGGCGACCGGAGAGAAGTTGGTCGTCGTCGTGTCGGCGATGGGCAAGACGACGGACTCACTCCTGTCACTCGCCAAACAAATCACCGACCGTCCGATGATTCGAGAACTCGACCGTCTACTCGCCGTCGGTGAAGAACAGACAATCAGTTTACTCAGTATCGCCTTGAACTCGAGGGGCGTGCCGGCCATCTCTCTCACCGGGCAACAAGCCGGGATCGATACGATGGGTATTCATACGAAGAGCAAAATCAAAGCGATTCGAAAAGAAGTGTTGCACGAGAAGTTGCGTCAATACGATGTCTTGATCGTCGCTGGATTCCAAGGCGTGAATGAAGCGGGTGACGTCACGACGCTCGGACGCGGCGGTTCGGACACGACGGCAGTCGCACTCGCAGCCGTACTCAGTCAACGCTGTGAAATATATACGGACGTGGCTGGTGTATATACGACAGACCCACGGATTCACCCGGCGGCGAAACGTCTAGACACCGTTTCATACGACGAGATGATGGAGATGAGTGCACTCGGCTCCAAAGTGATGGAAATGCGAAGCGTCGAGCTCGCAAAAAAATATGATGTCAATATTTTTGTCGGAAAGACGCTGTCGAGCGAAGGAGGAACATGGATCATGGATACGACGCAAGCAATGGAACAGAAAGCGGTCACGAGTGTGAGTGTCGTTAAGAACGTACTCAGTGTCTCAATCAAACATATCCCCCATACAGCAGCCGGGGTCGCGGACATCTTTGAACGATTGTCAGAACGTCATGTCAATATCGATATGATTTCGCAGACAGCGTTTGACGGGGAAGTGTTCCTATCATTCACATGTCCGCTAGATGAGGAAGCGTTTTTAGAAGAGGCACTCGCAGAGTTGACGGCGACCTTGTCGCAAATCAAAATCGATCGTCACACGGAACATGCAAAAATTTCTGTCGTCGGAATCGGTATGCGAGACGCGACAGGCGTCGCATCAGAGCTCTTTGCGACATTCCGCGAGATGGGGATTCCATTCTATCAAGTCACGACATCTGAAATCAGTATTTCCTATACGATTCAAGATCAAGACGTTGAAGCGGCAGTCGCAGCCATTGCGGCCCGATTCAACTTATAAGGGGGTAGCACGATGTATAATGTAGCGGTCGTCGGTGCAACAGGTGCCGTCGGACAAAAAATGATTGACGTCTTAACAGAATATGAATTTCCAATCAGCGAACTGAGACTCTATGCTTCAGCCCGTTCAGCAGGGAAAACGGTCGAAGTGAACGGGCAACCGGTCGTGATTCGCGAATTGACCGATGCGATTTATGCAGATCCGATCGATATCGCACTCTTCTCTGCTGGTGGGAGCATCAGTGAGCAATATGCCCCGCGATTGAGTGAGCAAGGGGTCATCGTCATCGACAACTCAAGCGCATTTCGAATGCAAGAAGGAATTCCACTCATCGTACCGGAAGTGAATCGGGTCGAACTCAGTCCGGAGAAGACGCTCATTGCAAATCCGAATTGTTCAACGATTCAATCGGTCGTCGCGCTCGCGTCTCTATCGGAAGTATACGGACTGACACGGGTTGCGTACACATCCTATCAAGCGGTATCGGGATCGGGTCAAAAAGGAATCGATGACCTCGAACGCGGTGCGCGTGGAGAGGCGCCGACGAATTATCCGTATCCGATTTATGATAACGTCTTGCCGCACATCGATGTGTTCTTAGAGAATGGTTACACGAAAGAAGAACAAAAAATGATTGAGGAGACGCGCAAAATTTTGAACGCGCCGAACCTCGGCGTGACGGCCACTTGTGTCCGGGTGCCGGTACGAAATAGTCACGCGGTCTCGATCACGGTGTCGCTCGAGCGGGATGCGACAGTCGCAGAAGTAAAAGCCGTCCTCGCCGATGCGCCTGGTGTCGTGTTAATGGACAATCCATCCGAACTGGCCTATCCGACACCACTTGATGCGAATGGGACGGATGAGGTGTATGTCGGACGAATTCGCCGAGACGACTCGCAGTCGAATACGTTCCATCTGTGGTGCGTCGCGGATAACGTTCGAAAAGGGGCGGCGGCGAATGCCGTTCAAATCGCACAATGTATGATTGGTCAAACAGCGACGAAATAAGGAGGAGATGACATGTTCACAGGAGTGGCAACAGCGCTCGCGACCCCATTTCAAGAAAATGGGCAGTTGAATCTAGAAGCATGGGCAGCATTGATTGAAGAGCAAATTCAGGAAGGTGTGAGTGGTCTTGTCATCGGCGGGACGACCGGCGAAGGGATGACGCTCACAGACGCAGAGTTTGAGACGTTGCTCGTTCGAGCGGTCGAGGTCGCGAACGGTCGAGCGTTGATTATCGCAGGAACCGGGTCAAACAATACAGCTGTCAGTATCGAAAAAACAAAACGGGCAGCAGAACTTGGAGCGGAGATGGTGATGGTCGTCACACCGTACTACAACAAGTCGACACAGGCTGGGCTGATTGCACATTTCACCGCGATCGCGGATGCGTCACCCATTCCGCTCATGCTCTATAACGTTCCGTCACGGACTGGTGTCGCGTTGGCGCCTGAAACGGTCGGAGAACTCGCAGAACATCCACGCATCACGGCCTTAAAAGAAGCGAGCGGGGATATCTCGGTCATGGCGCAGATGATGGCTCACATTCCAGAAGGATTCACCGTTTACTGTGGAAATGACGATCAAATTTTGCCATATATGGCTTGGGGCGCACAAGGGGTCGTTTCGGTTTTATCAAACGTTTACCCAGGTGCGACGGTCGCACTAGCTGAAACTCTCTTGGCAGGTGATCTAGAGACGGCCCGCGCATGGCAACTTCGCTTGCTCCCTGTCATCGATGAGCTGTTCGCAGAAGTGAATCCGATTCCGGTGAAGGCGGCTCTTCAAGCGAGAGGGTTCGCATTTGGTGCTCCACGCCTACCGCTCGTCCCGATGAGCGCGACGGCTGAAGCGAAGTTGCTGTCAGCAATGGAGCAATTCAATGAGGTGAGACAATGAATGTTCTCATCCACGGATTTGGTGCGATGGGACGGATTGTCGAAGAAGTCGCTCATGCGCAAGGTGTGAACGTCTCGGCAATCGTCTCACCGGGAAGTGAAGAGCATCTGGCATCATTAGACGAGGTAGACGCCCCGGTCGATGTCGTGATCGACTTTTCGAATCCGGCACTTCTCCCTGACTTACTCGCGTTCGGACGGTCACGCAATATTCCACTCGTCATCGCGACGACCGGCTTCACACCGGAAGAATTGGCCGCCATCGAGACGGCTTCACAAGACATCCCAGTTTTTCAGTCTTACAACACGTCTTACGGGATTGCACTCTTGAAACAGTTACTCGACCAACTCGTCCCTCTTACGCTCGGTTATGACATCGAAGTGATCGAGGCACACCACCGGAAAAAAGTCGATGCCCCGAGCGGTACGGCAGAATTATTGGCCCGTGCCATCGAAGCGAAGCGTGAGGTGACACCGATTTACGAGCGAACGTCACGGCGTGAAGCGCGTGGAACTGAGGAGTTGGGCATGCATTCCATCCGTGGTGGCACGATTTTCGGTGAGCATGCTGTGCTCTTCGCCGGAGATGATGAAATGATTGAATTGAAACATACCGCGTTATCCAAACGCGTCTTTGCAAACGGAGCCCTTGCCGCTGCGGCAACGATCATCGATCGCCCGGCAGGACTATATAATCTATCGAACTTATACGAGGAGGCTACTCATGTTACTCACAAACGCTTATGAAATCGCACAATATATTAAAGATGCTAAAAAGGAAACACCAGTAAAGCTTTACGTCAACGGTCAATTGGCGGGGCTTGAAATCGAGGAAGCAAAAGCATTTGGAACAGATGAATCGAAACTGTTCTTGACGACGGCAGAACGCGCGGCCACGTTCTTAGAAGCCAATGCGTCGGTCATCACGGATTCACATCTCGAATACGACCGTCGCAACAGTGCCGTACCGATGCTCGATACGACACAGCTCAATGCACGAATCGAACCAGGTTCGTTCATCCGAGACCACGTCCAAATCGGGAACAACGCGGTCGTCATGATGGGAGCTGTCGTCAATATTGGAGCTGTCATTGGAGATGGTTCGATGGTCGACATGAATGCTGTCATCGGGGCACGCGGAACGCTCGGGAAAAACGTTCACCTTGGCGCGGGTGCCGTGGTCGCTGGTGTCCTTGAGCCACCTTCAAAAGATCCGGTCATCATCGAAGATGGCGTCATGGTCGGAGCGAACGCGGTCATCTTGGAAGGGGTTCGTGTTGGTGAAAATGCGGTTGTCGCGGCAGGCAGTGTCGTCACACAAGACGTCCCTCCAGGTGTCGTCGTTGCGGGAACACCGGCACGAATCATCAAACAGAAAGATGAAAAAACTTCTGAAAAAACGCAACTTGTTGATGACTTACGCTCTCTCTAACGTATAATAGACAGAAAATATAAACAACGAGGAATGGGAGAGTTTTATTATGGAACAGTATGGACAATGGATGTGGAAAGACGGGGCTTGGATTGAGCCGACTGACGCAAACACGAGTATCATGACACACGCGATTCACTACGGAAGTGGGTTCTTTGAAGGGATTCGTGCCTACCATACGGAGGAAGGCCCCGCCATCTTCCGATTGCGTGAGCACTTGGAGCGACTCGTTCGCTCGTGTGCATACTACCACGTCACACTACCGTATACGGTGGATGAGCTCGAACAAGCGACGATGGAATTGATTGAACGAAACGGATTTGAAGCATGTTACATCCGTCCGTTCGTCTTCCTTGGAACACCATGGCAAGCACTTATGCCGACGACGGAGACGAAGGTACATGTTGCCATCTCGTGTTGGCCGCTCGGCGAATATTTCAGCAAGACAGTTGGGATTCGGGCAAAAGTGGCCTCGTATCGCCGTGTGTCTTCTACAATGATGCCGATGCAAGCGAAAGCGGCATCAAACTATATGAACTCACAACTATTAAAAGGAGAGGCGCTTCGTGATGGATTTGATGAAGCGATCGCCCTCGATATGAATGGGAACGTCAGTGAGGCGAGTGTCGCGAACATCTTCCTCGTCAAAGGGAAGACGATCACGACACCATCACTCGACTGTTCTGTATTAGATGGCATCACACGTCAAACGGTCATGCAACTTGCGCGAGAAGCAGGTTATGAAGTCGTGGAGCGCCATATCGGACGCGACGAGCTGTACGTGGTCGATGAAATCTTCTTGACAGGAACAGCGGCCGAGGTGACGAGCGTCATCGAAGTCGACCATATCTCGATCGGTAGCGGCGTCCAGACGGTCGCGACAGAAATGTTGTCACGCTATCGTGAGGCCGTGACAGGACAACTTCCAGAACACCGCGACTGGATTACGTTCGTTAAATCAGCAGTGAAAGAGTAAAGGGGTTTTACAGTATGGGAGTCACAATTGACTTGAGTGCGATTCGCAAAAACAAACGTCGGATTGAAACGCTAGGACGCCCTGTGTTTGCGGTCGTGAAAAACAATGCCTATAACCTAGGAATGGAGCCAGTTGTGACGACTTTGTACGATGAAGGGGTCCGTCATTTCATGGTGACCACGCTCGAAGAAGCGATTGAAGTACGAACGCATGCGGAAAAGGCTCGTGTCCTCGTCATGAACCCGGTATATACGTGGCAACACGTGCATGCCCATGACTTTGATGTTGCTATCGGGTCGTATGAATGGCTCGTCTCACAGCGGGAGCATCTCGATGGTGTTCGCCTACATCTAAAACTAGATGTCGGCATGAATCGATTCGGTGCCAAAACATTTGAAGAAGCGCTACAAATCATCGCCTTCTGTCAGGATGAAGGGTTAAACCTCGTTGGGTTATGTACACATTTCCCGCTTGCGGATGCAGACAATGCGGAAGTCGAGCATAGCGTTCAAGTCGAACGTTTTGCCGACTGGTCGACACGTTTGATGGAACGTCATACGTTTGAATTGATTCATGCGGCAAACAGTGCGGCCACGCTTCAAGATGATTCACGTCTGCATCATTGCACACATGTGCGTGTCGGGATCTTCTTATACGGCTATTCTTCGGTCGAGCCGGTCGAATGGTTAGTTCCTGCTTTTCACTGGGAGACGGAAGTGGTCGCGGTCCATGACATTGAAGCGGGGGCTCATGTCGGATATGGGACGGGATACAAGGCCGAAACGAAGGAACGAATCGCCGTTCTTCCGGTCGGATACGGGGATGGATTGATGCGAGCGAGACGTCATTTACCCGTTCACATTGACGGGAAAGCTTATCCGTTCGTCAGTAACATTTTTATGAGCCATAGCTTCATCAAAGTCGACGAGGATGTGCACATCGGCGACCAGGTCACGTTGTACGGTATAGAAACAAAAATCGATGATGTGACACGTATTGGCTACGCCAACAACTCAGAACAGCTCTGTGCCCGTTCGTGGCGCATTCCACATCGCTTTGAAGGAGGAATTGTATGTACACCACCAATCAATCAGAATGTTTGATCGAAGGTGTGTCCGTCCGTGAACTTCAAGCGACGTACGGGACACCTTTATACATCATGAGTGAAGGAGAACTAGAGCGTCGTCTCGGGATTGTTCAGGATACGTTTTTAGACAAGTATCCGAACACGTATGCGTTATACGCGTCAAAAGCGTTATCGATTGCGGCCGTGTATGAAAAAGTAATGGCGGCAGGAATGAGCATCGACGTCGTCTCAAGGGGTGAGATGTACGTGGCACTGCATGCCGGTGTACCGGCGGAGCGCATTCACGTCCACGGGTCGAACAAGACGATTCTTGACTTCACATACGCGCTCGAACAAGGGATTACACACTTTACCATCGACAATATGCGTGAAATTAGCCTCTTGTCAGGACTTGCGGCTGAATATAATCGCGAAGTCGATGTGCTTCTCCGCATCGTGCCTCAAGTCGTTGGAGGTGCCCATGCGGCGATTCAAACGGGTGGGGTTGATACAAAATTCGGTTTCCCGACGCATGACGATACGTATTTAGATGCTGTTCGTGCGACGTTGGAAGCCGAGCATTTACAGTTGAAGGGAATCCATTGTCACGTCGGCTCTCAAATTCAAGATCCGACTCTCTTTACCAACACGGTGAAGACGATGGTCCGGTTCATGGATAACATTCGTCAGGAAACCGGGTATACGACGGACGTCTTGAACATCGGTGGTGGCTTCGGTGTCGCTTACTTGGATGAAGACGAATATCTCGATTTTGCCCGGACGATGGAGCAAGTCATGGAGACATTGGTTGAAGAAGTGAGCGCTCGCGAGCTCCCACTTCCGAAAGTCGGAATTGAGCCAGGGCGTTGGCTCGTCGCCAATGCAGGTGCCACGCTTTATGAAGTGGGGACCATCAAAGAAGTGAGCGGTGTTCGTACATTTGTGTCCGTCGATGGCGGGATGACGGATAATATCCGTCCGGCATTGTATGACGCGGAGTACGAAGTCGTGGCAGCGACACGAATGAATGAAGAGAAGACGCTCGAGGCAAAAATTGTCGGAGCGTGCTGCGAGTCGGGAGATATCATCTCGAACCGCTCGTTGATTCCTTCTGTCACACCGGGTGATTTATTACTCGTCAAGGCAACGGGGGCGTATAACTTCTCGATGGCGAGCAACTATAACCAGATGCTTCGTCCCGCTGTTGTCTTCGTGAAGGACGGGACACATCGCCTCGTCGTCCGTCGCCAAACGTTTGAAGACTTGGTGGCATGTGAAGTCATTGGACAATCGACGTAAGACTACAGAGCAATCTGTAGTCTTTTTTGATTTTGAAATGAGAACGTTTTTCAATTATGATAGAGAAGAGAAAAAAAGGGGGAAGTGACGGTCATGACAAGGACAGTAGCACAAAAGTTAATTGAAGAAAGACGTACGGTCCGTATGTTCAGAGAAGAACCCATTGATACGAAAGTGCTCTATGAAGTGTTGCAATCGGCACATCATGCACCATTTCACAATAAAGTCGAACCATGGAACGTGTATGTGTTCAACGGGGACGGGAAACAGGTATTACTCGATGCGCTCGAACCAGCCTTCTCGGAGGCGTCAGAAGGGCAACGTGAAAAGGTGACCGGTCGTATTTTAAATGCGGCAACCTGTATATATGTGACGGCAAAACATTTTGAGACGGACAAAGGAAATCGTGATGCGTTGCTCGCGACGGCGACGTTTATTCAAAATATCCAACTCTTGTTTAATGAACGTGAAATCGGGATGGTGTGGCGGACAGGTGGACTATTTGACGATGCACGGTTGAAAGAGATGATTGGAGCGGAAGGGGAAACCTTTATCGGTTTACTTCAAATCGGTAAATATGATGTCGAGGATATCCCTTCACCAAAAGCGCGACAACCGATTGACTCACATCTCATCATGTTCGAATAAAAAAGCGAGCGAGGGGATGGCCCTTCGCTCGCTTGATCTATATATTGGTCATTTATCGCTTCAATTTAGTTGCGAGCCAATCTTGAATCACAGGTGTTGGAATCATCTAGTCGTT
The DNA here is from genome assembly GCF_018617775.1 of Exiguobacterium sp. ERU653. Lineage (NCBI taxonomy): Bacteria > Bacillati > Bacillota > Bacilli > Caryophanales > Exiguobacterium > Exiguobacterium sp. ERU653. The sequence goes on along the minus strand of NZ_JACSKV010000003.1, from coordinate 154,672 downwards.
CCTCCGTTTTTAGAATCTTCTTCTCTACTATTATCCAAATGCATACGTTCCCAAACCTCACGATGCGTACCGTGAAGAGTGTCATCGAAAGAATCATCGATATGAAGGCCATAACTCGGATCGATGGATGAGGCGTACAGGTCTAGCATGAGTTGATCATGGTTCGGATACATAGAGTGGGCTCCTTTCAATACGTCAGCTTGGCTACAACTTCAGTATACAAAGGAACTATGTAGAAAATTCGAGAGAAACGTTAACATTTTATGAATCTTGTAAACGCTTTCATTAATTAGGTGTCTCACATAGTGGGATACACGACTGTTTATATTGTTCAGCGCGTTTCGCATACTTCTTTACCGTTCTTTCCATAATAAAACGGTCTTCATCGTTCAACGGACGGACGACTTTTGCGGGAACACCCATCACCATCACCCCTTCAGGAATTTGCATGTTCGGCGTGACGAGCGCACCGGCTGCAACGAACGATCCTTTTCCGACCTTCGCTCCGTCGAGTACGGTGGCATGCATACCGATTAGGCAATTTTCTTCGATCTCACAACCGTGAATCATCGCCATATGACCGATTGAGACACGGTCATGGATGATAGTCGGTGAGCCTTCATATTGATGGATCATCGAACCATCCTGGATGTTGACGTAAGAACCGATTTGAATAGGCCCTTCGTCTCCTCGAATGACGGTATTGAACCAGACTCCCGAGTGAGCCCCAATCGTCACGTCACCAATCACATGTGCTCCCGGTGCAACATAAGCCGTCGGATCGACTTGAGGTATCAGTTTTTCTAATTTATATTGCATCTTTGTAACCCCTTTCAGATAAATATGTTATCATTGTCGCACAACTTGAAAAAGAAATTGCAACGAAAAGAATATTCTTGGTAAGATAGTTAAAATACGTGGAATAAGGAGAACGAGAGATGGAGAAACAACATTTGATTGACATCGCCGCAAAGAAAAAGAAAGCGGCCGTCGTCTTTAAAGACGTCGCTGTGATTGACGTGTACAGTCGTGAAACGATTCGTACAGACGTCGCCATCGATGCAGGGTATATCGTAGCAATTGGGGACGGATATGAGGGGGAAGTCGAATACCACGACCCGGCATGGACACTCGCACCATCCTTTATCGACTCACACGTCCATATCGAGTCATCGATGGTCCCGCCACATGAGTTTGCAAAAGCCGTCTTGCCACTAGGCGTCACGACAGTGATTGCCGACCCGCACGAAATTGCGAACGTGAACGGAGCGCTCGGAATTGAATATATGTTAGCAGATGCGAAAGGTCTTCCACTCGATGTCCGGATGATGCTACCGAGCTGTGTACCGGCGACACCGTTTGAACATGCGGGTGCAAAACTGTATGCTGAAGACTTGGCTCCATTTTTAGGGGACCCAGGGGTGCATGGCTTAGGTGAAGTCATGGACTATCCATCGGTTGAAGCGGGAAGTGAAGACATGCTTCAAAAGATTGCGCAGACGGAGCAAGTGGGTAAAGTGGTCGACGGACATGCTTCAGGTCTAAATCCTGACCAATTGAACGTCTATCGCTCTGCTGGAATCATGACAGACCATGAATGTACAACTGCTGAAGAGGCGATGGAACGGGTACGGCGCGGCTTTTACGTTCAGATTCGTGAGGGCTCAGTTGCTCGAAACGTGGAAAAGGTCAGTCTAGCCGTGACAGAAAGCAACGCCCATCGCTTCCTTTTCTGTACGGACGATAAGCACTTAGATGACTTAGTCGCGGAAGGTGGGATCGACTACAACATCCGTACCGCCATCAAGCAAGGCGTCAAGCCGGAAACGGCTTATGCTATCGCAAGTCTGCATGCTGCAGAGGCCTATGGATTGAAAGAGGTCGGAGCGATTGCGCCTGGTAAGAAAGCGAACTTCGTTATCTTGTCAGACGTCGAATCCGTTAAAATCGAACAAGTGTATGTCAATGGTGCGCTCGTCGCCGAAGCGGGGAATGCGACATTTGAAGCCGCTGGAGTCGAAGTACCAAAGCCGATGAAAGGTGAGCTCGCGTTACCTGAATTGACAGCTGACTCATTCCAACTCGAGCCAAGTGAGGAAGCGGTCGATGTCATTCAAGTGCTGCCGAACAGCTTATTGACGAAACGACAGCGCCTTTCGTTCCAACCGGATTCTTCAGGAGCGGATTTATCACAAGATATCGCAACGCTCGCTGTGATCGAACGCCATCACGGAACAGGGCACATGGCGCTTGCTCCGGTCACGGGATTCGGGTTAAAACGAGGAGCGCTTGCGGCTACTGTAGCCCATGACAGTCATAACTTGGTCATTGCTGGAGTCAGCCCGGAAGATATGTTGCTCGCAGCTCAAACGCTTGAAAAAGTAGGTGGTGGAGTCGTGGCTGTATCGGAAGGGAAAGTGCTCGCCGTGCTTCCACTTGAAATCGGAGGCCTCATGACGAAACGTCCATACCGAGAAGTGGCGGACATTTTGGAACAGTTGAATGATGCACTCGATATTGTTGGGGCACACCGCCATTTCAATCCGTATTTGACAATGTCATTCCTCGCTTTACCGGTCATACCTGATTTGAAATTGACCGATATGGGGTTGTTCGACGTGACCACTTTCTCATTTATCAAGTCTTGACTCGGTCTAACGTATGATTTTTGTTAAGAACGGTCGATAACGATTGAATGCCTGACAGTAAGTTGGTATAGTTACGTCAAGTTTCATCGGGTCAACATTGAAAGGGGGGATATTACAGATGGAACAAGTTGCCTATAATCGGTCGTATGATGAACATGAGGAATTGATCAATTCTGTATATCGTGCTTTCAAGGACCGATGTGAAGAATTACCGGAAGAAACGCAAACGAAACGTCGTTTGCGACGACTGATTTTTTCTACGATCAAGGAACAGACGAAGTCTCATCCTGACCGGTTCGTGTTGTATCACTTCTTCAACGATTTCTTTAAAGCAGTAGAGTCAAATGACCAAGAAGCGCTTGCGGTCTTGAAACGAATCATTCGTGATGAAAAAAACTATTGATATGTGACATCAACCTGTGATAATTTAGACGTAACTTTAAATGAATATTCGTGCTATCGATGAGGTAGAGGTGCGATGCTGATGAGTAAGTAGTCGGAGGATGACAACGATGAGGACTACAAAAAGGCAGGATCGCCGAAGTGCAACACCATGTCTGTGTGGTTGTGCTGGGCTGACGGGAAATACCCGTCGGACTGCCATACATATTATACGTATGGAGCGCTCCAAGTCGGCTAAGAAAGACGGAACATCCAGCGAGGGTGTCGGCTTTGTTGCCGATGCCCTCGCTTTGCGTTTTTTTAAGCATAGGGGGGCCTCATCCTAATCAAAAAGGAGGAATTTAGAATGGTAGATTATTCAACTTCGGTACTCTCGCTCGTACCGGCATTACTTGCAATTATTATGGCGATTACAACAAGAAAGGTCATCCCGTCGCTCGGTGCCGGGATTATCGCAGGGATATTACTACTGCACAATTTTAATCTGCTCGACTCGATTCAATACTTGTGGTCGAACATCATTGCTCTATTTTGGTCGGACGGAGCAATCAATGAATGGAACGTCTTGTTGATTGCGTTCTTGCTCCTTCTCGGTATTTTATCGTCGATTATTCAGACATCAGGTGGGGCACGTGCATTCGGTGAATGGGCTGCGGCGAACGTCAAGACAGCGCGCGGTGCACGTCTCGTGTCGTTCGGACTTGGTATTTTGATCTTTATCGATGACTACTTCAACAGCTTAGCGGTTGGTAACATCAGTCGTCCACTTACGGATCGAAAAAACATCTCACGTGCAAAACTGGCCTATACGATTGACTCAACGGCAGCACCTGTCTGTGTCATCAGTCCACTTTCGAGTTGGGGCGCATATATCATCGCCATCATCGCGGGGATTTTAACGAAATACTCGATTGACAGCTACTCATCTTTTTCAGCGTTCATTCAAATCATTCCAATGAACTTCTATGCAATCTTTGCACTTTTGTTGACAGCTTATGTAGCATTTACTGGACTTGCAATCGGACCGATGCGCACGCATGAACTTCGTGCCCTCCAAGGCGAATTGTACGATTCCGCAAAAGGGAAACCAATGGGAATGAGTGAAGACTTACATGAGCACGAAGGTGGAAAAGTACGTGATTTGATCGTTCCGATTATCACGCTCATCATTGCGACGGTATCAGCCATGCTGTACACAGGAGGCCAAGCACTCGCGGCAGACGGGCAAGACTTTTCGTTGATTGGCGCATTCGAATCGACAGACGTGACACGTTCGCTCGTAGCCGGTGTCGTCATTAGTTTAATTGTCGCACTTCTTCTTCTCGTCGGACGTAAAATTCCTGGACGTGACTATGGGAAGGCGGTACGAGAAGGTGTTCGCGCGATGTGGCCAGCTGTCCTTATTCTGTTATTCGCTTGGACAATCATTGCGGTCATCAGTGATATGCAGACAGGTGAATATTTGGCAAGTTTCGTGACGGATACGATTGCCGCTTCTTACTTGCCGCTCCTTCTCTTCTTGATTGCCGGTCTCATGGCGTTCTCTACAGGGACGAGCTGGGGAACGTTTGGTTTGATGCTTCCGATTGGAGCTGACTTGATCATGGCGGTTGAGCCAGAACTTCTCCTTGCGTCCCTTGCTGCTGTGTTGGCCGGTGCGGTGTTCGGCGACCACTGCTCACCAATCTCCGATACAACGATTCTCAGCTCAACAGGCGCTGGATCACACCATATTGATCACGTGTTGACGCAACTGCCATATGCAATTCTCGCAGCGACTGTGTCCGCAATCGGATACTTAGTGCTCGGGATTTCAGGGTCAATCTGGATTGGTTTCTTCGCTGCATTGATTTCGTTCATCGTATTGGTTGGAATCGCACAAGTGATTTCAAAACGCGGGAAAGTACCTGCTGAACTTCGCGCAAAGCGTGAAGCATAATAGCTTGAAAATGACTTCCATCTCACCGATGGAAGTCATTTTTTGTGTTACCTTCAACATGCGAATAAGACTGTCGAGCAGTGTACGAACCAAAAAACAACTGTGATGAGGTAAAGAGATGGGTGTCGAAGTGAGGTCAGATGGAAAGAGAACCATGGTATTTCGAGTAACCGGAATGGGGGATGTCAAAAAACAATACGATGTTCTTATCATCGACTCCAAAAAATATTTAATACAGAAAAACCTCCCTAATCCCCGTAGGAATCAGAGAGGTTACACTCATTATTTGACGTCAAGCCATTTGAAACTTGCATCGGCACCGAACGGGTGGCGATACATGTTTTCGATGTTTGAGCGTTCTAAGTATGCCTCACCTTTTTGATAAATCGGAGCGATGGCATAGTCTTCTTCGAGAAGGATGCGTTCAGCTTCTTGCATTGATTCCCAACGCTTCATCTGATCAGCTTCTTTTTTCGCTGATTGAACCAACTGATCATACTCGTCGTTTGAGTACTCCATACGGTTAAATGGACCATCTGTGACCCACATGTCGAGGTATGTCATCGGATCCTGATAATCAGGGCCCCAACCAGCGGCAGAGACATCATATTCGCCTTTTCCTTCGAGATCAAGGAAGTTTTTAAACGGTTGTTGTTTAATATTGAGTGTCAAACCAGGCAAGTTTTTCTCGAGCTCACCTTTGATGAATTCGTTGACTTTCTTGAACGCTTCCTCATCACGTGAGAGGAATTCGAGTTCAATCGTTTCGACTCCAAGTTCCTGTAATCCTTTCTCCCAAGCTGCTTTTGCTTCATCCACGTTATAGCTGAGGAGATCTGGATGTTTCTCCCGGAAGTCAGCACCGTCTTCTGTGAACGTGAAGTCTTTCGCCACGATAAAGTTCGCTGGTTCTGAACCGTCCGTTAAGATAACATCCGTCACACTCTGCTTGTCGAACCCTTTCGCAAGTGCTTCACGAATGTTGACGTTTTGAAGATACTCATTTTTTTGATTGAAGCGAAGGAAGTTGATTCGAGCATCAGCACGTGTCTTGAATTCGTCGCTATCCTCAAATTGTGGAACGAACTCAGATGAAAGGAGCGTGTAGTCCGCTTCGCCTGACTCGAACAAGTTGACACCTGTTGACACGTCTTTTACGACCTTGACGTTGATGGTATCCATCTTCACATTTTCTGCATCCCAATACTCTGGGTTTTTCTTATAGACCCAACCGGCATTGTCTTGCCACTCACTCAAGACGTAAGGACCGTTATAAAGCGTTTGGTCGACTGTCATCGCGAATTTTTCGCCCTGCTCTTCGACGAACTCTTGTTTTTGCGGCATATACGTAGGGAAGCCGGTCAATCCTAAGAAATACGGAGCTGGCGCTTCCAATTGCACCTCAAGCGTCTTCTCGTCGACTGCTTTCGCACCGAGGTCGTCAAGTGATGCTTCGCCTGCAAGAATTTTGTTCGCATTTTTTAAGTCTTGAAGAATATACGCATACTCGGCACCTGTTTCAGGGTTGAGTGCACGCTTCCAAGAGTAGACAAAATCCTCAGCTGTAATGGGAGAACCGTCTGACCAGTTAGCGTCACGTAGTTTGAACGTGTATGTAAGACCATCCTCTGATACTTCCACATCTTCAGCAATCCCTGGTGTCGGTTGGTTGTTCTCGTCTAAACGATATAACCCTTCAAATACGTTGTTTGTCACGATGATTGATGTCGAGTCTGTTGTAAGAGTCGGATCGAGCTGCGGTAAATCCGTTGCCGATACCATCGTAATTTCTTTTTTATTGTCGCTCGAAGATGAACCTTCTGAACTTGATGAATCGTCTCCTGTACTACAAGCTGCCGTCGCAAGTAATGCGACCCCCGATAAAGCTAGCCATTTTTTATTACGCATTATACAACCTCCCGAAAATTCTGATAATTTAGAATATGTTGTAATTAAACTACATATGAGATAAATATGCAATGGAATTTTGCAAATTATTCGAAAATATAAACTTATTTAGAATGTCTATCCTTCAATCCTTTCAGGAAGTACAATAAACAAAACTCCGAATGATTATACAGTATATATGTATAGTTATTCGAAGGCTTAGAGTGATAGTGGAGGCGTTAACTTGAAACAAAATTCAGCCGGAATCGGCTTTTTCGGTCTCGCGGCAATGGTCGTCGGGACAATGATTGGAGGGGGTGCCTTCAATCTCCCTGGTGCTATGGCACAAGGGGCCGGGGTAGGTCCTGTTTTAATTGGATGGGGAATTACGGGTGTAGGCATGATTATGCTTGCCTTTGTGTTTCAGTTTTTAGCGAACACGCGGCCGGAGCTAGAAGGTGGAATTTACGCCTATGCCCGGGAAGGTTTCGGGAAGTTTGTCGGATTCAACAGCGGATGGGGGTACTGGATGTCGGCTTGGATTGGGACGGTAGCCAATATCACATTGATTTTCAGTACATTGGCTTATTTTTTTCCTATATTCTCAGCAGAACACCGACTGTTCCGATTGTTCATGAGTGTCGTCCTGATTTGGGGTTTGTTTTGGCTCATCTCACGTGGGATGCGTGAGGCAGCTCTTCTCAATATCGTCACAACGATTGCGAAACTCGTGCCGATTTTCTTGTTTATCGTATTTATTCTGTTCGCGTTTCAGGTTACTACGTTCCAAGTCGACTTTTGGGGAGAGTCGGGTTTTGTATGGACGGATGTCTTCCCTCAAGTAAAATCGACGATGCTCGTGACGCTTTGGGCATTTGTCGGCATTGAAGGTGCAGTCGTCTTATCATCTCGCGCACGTCACAAAAAAGATGTCGGTCGTGCGACGGTGATCGGTTTGATTGGAACGTTGTTGATTTATATGATGATTTCAATCTTCTCCTTTGGCGTCATGACACAAGAGCAACTTGCGGCATTACCAGAGCCTTCAATGGCATACGTGTTAGAGGCCGTTGTCGGACCGTTTGGCGCTACGCTAATCAACATCGGACTACTCGTTTCGTTGACAGGTGCGTTGCTCGGGTGGACGATTTTGGCGACTGAAATTTCTTATGTCGCGAGCAGAGATCGTGTTTTTCCGAAAGTGTTTAATCGATTGAATAAAAATGATACACCGGTGAACGCGTTGTTCATCACCCAAGTATTCACCCAAGTGGTCACAGTCATCGCGTTGTTCTCGGAACAGACGTATCTCGTCTTGTCGAGTATCGCTGGTATCGCGGCGCTTGTCCCATATTTATTTTCAGCACTTTTTGGGTGGATTGAGGCGAAGCGGACGACATCATTGCGGATGATGATGATTTCCGGTATCGCTTCGTTGTATGCGGCTTGGTTACTCTATGCATCAGGTTTGGAATATGTCTTGATTGCGATGATTCTTTATGCGCCTGGCATCTTCGTTTTTCTTTTAGCAGAGCGGGAACAAGGACGACCGTTCTTGACTCGTACGCAGTCGATGATTGCCTTGATTATTTTATTGTGTGCGACATACGGTGTTTACGGAATTTGGACAGCCTCGATTGCCCTATAAAAAAACTCACCGACGCGTTATGCGTTCGGTGAGTTTTTTGATGACCGGAGTAATTGTTCGATTGCACTTGGAGAAGCAGGTCTGGCGTATAGGTAGCCCTGGAAAGAATCACAATCCGTCGACTTTAAGTGCGCCAACATCTCTTTATCTTCGACCCCTTCCGCGACGACATGGAGATTTAAGCTTTTCCCGAGATGAACAATGACGTCGAGGAGATGAGATTTGGACGTCATCCAATCATCAAGAAAGACTTTATCGATTTTGAGTTCATCTACCGGGAAAGATTTCAAGTATTGTAAAGAAGAGAAACCGGTGCCGAAATCATCAATCGACAGTCGATAGTTCAAACGCTTGATTTGCTCCATACGTTCGATGATTTCATCAGTTTGTTGCATGACTAGACTTTCTGTAATTTCTAAGATGACATCTGCCGGGTCGAGTTGGAATTGTTGCTTGATATTTCGAAGCGTATTCAAGAAACTTTCGCTTCGGAACTGGTTTGGCGAAATATTAATCGCCATCGAGAGTGATTGATTGAACTCATCTTTCCACTCCTTCAATTGTTTCGTCGCCTCTAAGATGACCCAGTTGTTGATTGGGACGATGAGTGCCATCTCTTCAGCAAGTGGGATGAACTCAGAAGGTGGGATTTGTCCTAGTTCATCATGATGCCAACGAAGGAGTGCTTCGAACCCAATGAGTCGATCTGTGGCTAATTCGTATTTTGGCTGATATTCGAGATAAAAATGCTTTTCGTCAAGTGCCCGATACATCGCCTTTTCAATATGGATTTGTCGCGAGAAGGCGGCATCCATATCCTTTGTCACAAATTGAATCGTACCGACCCCGATTTGTTTTCCTTTGAAAAGGGCACTCTCAGCACGTGTATACAGTTCCTCGAGCGAACTTGTCGAAGATGGATAAAATACACATCCGACTGAAATCGATACCATGATGGAGTGATGGTAAATACGAAACGGTCGTTGCAGTTCGTGTTGCAGATGCCGTAATACTTGGAACACTTCTTCTTTCGACTCCTCGAAGAACATGACACCGAACAGTCCACCTGTTGGATGGAACAATAAAGCAGACTCTGGAATGAGGTGCAGTGCGCGCTCTTTGATTTGGATGAGGAGTTCATTTCCGACACGAGACCCGAATGACTCGTTAATGATTTTGAAACGGTCGATATCGAACAAAGCGATGTGAAGCAGGCCTTCACGCTCATCGGTTTGTTGAAGAATCGAGTCATATCGACGTAAGAAGCCTTTTTTATTATAGAGTCCGGTCAATTCATTTTGATAGGCGAGAAACTCGACTTCTTTTTCAAGACGTTTTTTCTCAGAGACATCAAAACCAAAAGCTGTGTACTGAATCACATCTTTCTTCTCACTGATGATTGGTACGACGGTCAAATTGAGCCAACACGGTTCTTGTTCATGTTCCTTACAGGAAATAGCAAGTTCTCCGTTCCATATTTGATTTGTGGCCAAAGATGTTAAGACATCACGTGAAATCCCATTTCGGTCACTTGAATCATGAATGAGCTCGAACCAGCTATGGCCGATGAGTTGTTGTTCCGTCACATCGAGCAGACGACATAACAAAGGGTTCGCGTCGACGATTTCACCTTTCGCGTTCGTCGCCAAGTAATGGGTGGACTGCTTAATCATTTCTTGAAAGTGATGAAGTAAATTGAATTGTTCGGTGCTGATGAGTGGTCCGAATCCTTTCGGAAGAAAGGCCAAGAAATAGCCGTAAATCTCTTCGAGTGAAAAGGACTGTAAGTATGCGGTCGCATAGATGACCGATCCATCTTTATGTTGAAATGGTGTCATCGCCGTCGTCGAGAACGGATATTGAAGGAGGAGCGGTGTCCATGTTTCCAGCGCATGGTCAAGTTGCTGGACGACCGGCAGTGGCTGATGGAGGACTTCTTCACGTTCCCACCCGAATAACACTTCGGCATGCTCGTTCCATAATAGAACCGTACCATCTTGAGAAATATAACAACAAGGCACAGAAAAAGCATCGATGAATTGATCAACCGATAAATCACGCAATGAAGACACATCATTTCCCCCAATCTGTCATGCTAAATGCATATTCTAATGTCAGTGTACCTGATTTTGCCAATTCAAGGAATGCTTAAGTTCGTCATTGTCAAAAGAAAGAGGGGCATCATATACTGAAGGAGTAAGATAGTTTTGAATAAGGGGGAAGCAATATGACAAAGACACATGATGTGATTGAGATGACAGAAAAGTTCGGGGCACACAACTATCATCCACTACCGATTGTTATTTCGGAGGCGAAAGGGATTTGGGTAACCGATCCTGAGGGGAATCGCTACATGGATATGTTAAGTGCATACTCTGCCGTTAACCAAGGTCACTGCCATCCGAAGATCATTCAAGCGCTCAAGGATCAAGCAGATAAGATCACGTTGACGTCACGTGCCTTTTATAACGATCAACTGGGACGTTTTTATGACAAAGTGGTAGCGCTTACAAATAAGCAAATGGTATTACCGATGAATACGGGAGCAGAAGCGGTCGAAACAGCCGTGAAGACGGCTCGGCGCTGGGCATACGATGTGAAGGGAATCCCGGGACAAGCTGAAATCATCGTCTGTACAGGAAACTTCCACGGACGGACGATGGCTGCTGTTTCGATGTCGACAGAAGCAGAGTATCAGCGTGGGTTCGGACCGTTACTACCGGGATTCAAAGTCGTACCATACGGTGATATCGAGGCGTTCGAGGCAGCAATCACAGAGAATACGGCGGCGTTTATCGTAGAACCGATTCAAGGTGAAGCCGGAATCATCATTCCGCCGAAAGGGTATTTGAAGCGTGCATCAGAGCTGTGTAAACAACATAACGTTCTCTTCGTCGCAGATGAGATTCAGTCGGGGCTCGGACGTTCCGGGAAATGGTTTGCCATCGAGTGGGAAGGTGTAACACCGGATATGTATATTCTCGGAAAAGCTCTTGGAGGAGGCGTCTTTCCAATCTCGTGTGTGGCGGCTGACAAAGAAGTCCTTTCAGTATTCAATCCAGGCTCACACGGCTCCACATTTGGTGGAAACCCCCTCGCGTCAGCTGTCTCTGTCGCAGCTCTTGAAGTATTGGAAGAAGAAAAACTCCCAGAGCGTTCGTTGGAGTTGGGAACGTATTTCATGGATCGTTTAAAGTCGATCGACAATCCGATGATTCGCGACGTTCGCGGACGCGGACTATTCATCGGCATTGAATTGACAGAGTCAGCTCGTCCTTACTGCGAGGCACTGAAAGAACGTGGTCTTCTCTGTAAAGAAACGCATGAAACAGTGATTCGGTTGGCACCACCTCTCGTCATCACAAAAGAAGAATTGGATCAAGCATTTGAAGCAATCGAAGCCGTACTTGCTCCGGCAGCTATTTCGTAAAAAGCGACAGCTTGGTATAATAGTTTGAGATGAATCGACACCTGCAGCGCAGGTGTCTTTTTCGTGGAGGAGGAATCAGATGCTGTACATATACGTTGGGTTAGCAGGTGCAGTTGGAGCTTTGGCACGGTACGGACTTGGATTATTAGTCGATTCATTCGAAACGAGCCCGTTTCCCGTCGCGACACTGTTCATCAATTTAATTGGAAGCTTTCTATTGGGATGGCTGACGCATCGATTTCTTCAAGCGGGAAAACATTCTCCTCAAATCGTCACGATTGTCGGAACCGGAATGATCGGGTCATTTACAACGTTTTCCACGTTTAGTGTAGAGACGATTCAATTAGTTGAAAATGATCATGCACTTCTCGCTGTTGCATACGTGTTCCTAAGCATCACACTCGGTTTATGGAGTTCTTGGTTTGGCTATCGCATCGGAACAAAAACGTCGACAAGAGGTGAAGTCTTATGACTATTCTCTGGATTGCAAGTGGCGCTTTCATCGGTGCGATTCTCCGCTCCACAATCGGTCAGGTCATGAAAAAGTGGACTGATTCAACTTTTCCGTGGGCGACGTTGTTCGTCAATGTAACAGGTTCGTTTGGTCTCGGATACTTGTACGCGCATACCGCTCAACAATCGCTCATCCTCTTTTTAGGTATCGGATTTTTTGGTTCGTTTACGACTTTCTCGACTTTAAAACTGGAATTGATGCGGTTTGTAACGAGAGATTGGATTCGATTCGGACTCTATTTACTCACGACTTATTTGTTTGGATTAGTAGCGGCATATATCGGATGGTCAATATAAAACAACGCCCCTTCCATTTCGAAGGGGCGTTGTTTTATTCTGCGAGTTGAAGCTTCTCTGTACATGAAGCACAAGTCGTTTCGTATGACTCGCACTGTTCGTCCATATGGTTCCCGCATTCCTGGCATGTCTTATCCGGTAATTTTTGATAAAACTCGACAGATGATTCGAGTCGGCTCGCCCATTCATTCATATGAAAATGCCTCCTTCGGTAAATTGTCTGACAGTTTTGGTTGTTGTTACGATTGTATTATAACAGAAGTGTATAAGTCAACTATAATATATAACAGATATGTTGCCGAATTTTTGCTACACTATACACATCAAAAGACGAGGTGAAAAAAATGAAAGTGCCACAGTGTGAAACGATTGGAATTCAATCAGAGGACGTTCCTACGCTACAATCCGCCTTGGCGCAATTAGACGCGCCACGAGTCAGTCGATTGTTTAAAGCGTTCGCCGATCCGACCCGTCTAAAAGTGCTATATGTGTTGACGCTCGAACACGAACTTTGTGTATGCGATGTGGCGGCCGTTATCGGTCATTCAAACGCGACCGCATCTCACCATTTACGGACGTTACTGGAACAAGGATTGGTGAAGTATCGTAAAGAAGGGAAAGTCGTTTATTATTCATTAGATGATGAGCACGTGCGACAGCTTGTTGAAATTGCATTGGCACATAGTGAAGAACAAAAAAACGTTTAAATTCGATGACCGATCCCATATGTACAGGGTCGGTCATTTTGCCTATTGTCATTGAATTCGATTCACGATACGATATATTCAAATGAACGTTTGAATGTTAGGGGGAGAATGATGGGAAAACGAGACGTGTTACCCGTGTCTGGAATCACCTGCACAAATTGTGCAGCCAAAATCGAGCGAGATGTCACGAAGCATGAAGAAGTGGCATCTTGCCAAATTGACTTCGCGACAAGTCGAATGGTGATTGAATGGATAGATCCTTCAGAGCGTGACGTGATGCTCCAGTCGATCGAGCAGACGATGGAGCGGATTGAACCGGGGGCTAAATTTGTAAGAGCAGAGGACGATCAAACTGAAAAACGTGATGTTACGCTCTGGCGCTTCCTCGCAGCTACTTTTATCTTTTCACTTGCTCTTTGGACCGATTCGATTCCGGGGTATATTGTGGCCTATGGATTGGCCGGATATGATGTGGTATACGGTGCATTTCGAAATATATGGCATCGAGAGTGGTTTGACGAAAAATTCCTCATGACGATTGCGACGATTGGGGCATTTGCGATTGCTGAATATCCAGAAGCTGTTGCCGTCATGTTGTTTTATCAACTTGGAGAATATGTGCAAGGACGGGCGGTGCGGGCATCTCGAAAATCGATTCAGTCTTTATTGAACATGAGACCGACCCTTGCTCGTGTGTTAGAAAACGAGGAAGAGGTTGAACGATTGCCAGAGGACGTTTCAGTTGGATCGTATCTTGTCATCCGTGCGGGTGAATTGGTACCGATGGATGGCATCGTTGTAACAGGTGCGAGCTCGATGGATACAGCCTCTCTAACTGGAGAATCTGTACCACGCCAAGTGGATGCAGGAGAAGAAGTATTGGCCGGGATGGTCAATATAGAGGGGCGTCTCATTGTTCAAACGACCAAATTAGCAGCAGAATCAAGTCTTCAAAAGATGATTGCGCTTGTGGAAGAGGCCAATGGGAAGAAAGCGAAAACAGAACAGATGATCACGCGACTGGCGAAAGTATACACACCGTTCGTGGTTGTTATGGCCGCGCTCGTGGCCTTTGTTCCTCCGTTTTTTGTGGGGAACTTGGAAGAATGGGTTTATCGTGCACTCATCTTCCTCGTGATTAGTTGTCCATGCGCACTCGTGATTTCAATTCCACTCGGCTATTTTGGTGGAATCGGAGCGGGTTCCAAACGAGGCATTCTCGTGAAAGGTGGCGAGTATTTAGATACGTTAACAGAAGTGGATACGGTAGTCTTCGATAAAACAGGGACGTTGACGACTGGACGATTTGAAGTAACAGACGTGGTGACGGCAGGCGGTGTCAGTGTGGAAGAACTGTTATATCTTGCTGCCCGTGTCGAAGTAGCGTCCAATCATCCGCTCGCGCAAGCCATCGTTCAGCGTGTCGGAGAGGTTCAAGCTTTCGAATCGATTCAAGAAGAACCTGGATATGGTCTCCATGCCTGTGATGGAGAGGATCACATTTATGTCGGAAGTGCACGGTACATGAAGAGATTAGGACGAGCCATTGATGATTCGTCCGTCAGTACGAGTGTGCATGTTATGAAGAATGATCGGTGGCTTGGACGAGTTGAATTGATGGATACGGTGAAAGAAGATGCGTTCGAGGCAATCCAAGCACTAAAAGAAGCAGGATATCGAACGGTTATGTTGTCAGGAGATCGCCGTGAGGTCGCAAAAAAAATCGGGGATCAACTTGGACTTGATGAAGTGCAAGGTGAATTGCTTCCACATGAGAAAGTTGAAGCGGTAGAGCGGATGACAGCTACCCGTAAAGTTGCATTTGTTGGAGACGGAATGAATGACGCGGCTGCCTTAGCTCGTGCAGATGTCGGTCTTGTCATGGGCGGTGTCGGAAGTGATACGGCGGTAACGGCGGCAGATGTCGTCTTGATGCATGACGCTCCAACCGATGTCGTTCAGGCTATTCAGTTAGGCAAACGGACAAAACGCGTTGTCTGGCAGAACATCTTCTTTGCCTTCGGAACAAAAGCACTTGTATTGCTTTTAGGATTGTTCGGCATCGCGACGATGTGGGAAGCAGTGTTCGCTGACGTTGGGGTAGCGCTTCTTGCCATCGCAAATGCGACAAGGTTACTTCGTATGACGAAATAAATCAAAGAAGTGTCTCAGGTATGATCACCTGGGACACTTCTTTTTTCATTCTATTGTCTCGTGCTGAGGTTTGATACGGAACAATAAGAAGCTGAGGATGGCAATTATAGCGATAAGCAAAAAAGTGATGGTGAAAAGTATTTGGGTCAAGAAAGATATCTGATTCTCTGCAGAAAGAAGTTCTTGATGAATATCTTTGTATTGCATTTGCTTTAACGAACGCAAATCTTCCAAGATAGTCTGTCGTTGCTCGGTCATTGTTTCTGCGACTGCTGTAGCTTTTGTTAGGTCGCCATCTTCATAGATGTCGAGTACACGATCAGCTTCTGTTTCCCAAATGGCATCCCTTTCAAGTAAATCGAGGACGGAACTCGGTGTATTGGGGTCAGCGACGACGGACTGTTTTAGCGTTTTGGCTTGACGGGACATGCTATAGTACATTTCTAAAAAGTGTCGGTCGTCATATGCAAGTAAACCACGGATGGCATTTGCCCGCTCGATGTTATAATACATGATGTCTTCAATCACTTCATACGAGTCGAGTTGTTCACCTTGTATGATTTCTAAACGGTCATTTGTTCCTTTTAATTGAAAAATAAAAATACCAATAATTGAGATGGATAAAATGCATAAGCTAACCCATAATAAAATCCACTTTCGTTGTGACATCGTGACACTCCTTTCTACTCAATCGTACATGATTTTATAAATGTCGACAGAAATTATTCTTTGAAAAAAGGAAAAGACGAGGAAACGTATAATCAATTAGTGTAGTGTCTTTTAATGAAAAATGAAAAAGGACAATCAGATGCATAAGGAGAGTCAATATGCCAGAGAACTCATCGTTACAAAAGCTGTACCAGGTGTTACAAGACAAGCGTCAGGATCTTACTTATGAGGTTCCAAGTCTATGGAATCGCATGCGTTTCCCTTCTGAACCAGTTCGCGACGGTGTCGAGCGTGTCAATCCGTATGATTTTTTGGTTGAAACGATTGAAAAAACGATTTTTCCGTATGCGATTGAAAGCCGGGATTACCAAACGTCCATTGCGCTTGCAGACGGACATTTGCAAACAGGAGGTGATTGGATCAAGCGAGCCTCTGTCTATTCGATGCAAGTTCGTACATCGACCACCTGGGATCATGATGGATCGGGCTATGTGGAGATGGAGAACTCGTTCGGAATGAAGGACACTGGCACTTTCGTCAAAACGCTTGCGTTGATTCCGCACCTCCTTTATATGGGAATCGATACATTGTTTCTCTTACCGATTTCTCAACATAGTCATAAGAATAAAAAAGGAGAATTTGGTTCTCCTTATGCCGTTCAAAATTTCTTTGCCATCGATGAAGAGTTGAAAGAAACGCTGACTGGAGATGCAATGACAGTCGAAGAAGAATTTGCGGCATTTGTGGAGGCTTGTCACATGGTAGGGATTCGCGTCGTCATCGATGTCATCCCTCGTACATGTGCCCGAGATAACCGTCTCATTCTTGAAAACCCAGAATGGTTTTATTGGATTCCATTGACGGAAGTCGATTATTATCATCCTCCTTATGTGCCCGGGATTGGGGAGAACGTAAAACCGGAATTTGCCTTTTTGCCGATGGTGTATAACTCGGAGGATGTATGGCAACACTTAAGACGATTCTCGATGGCACCGAATTTGATTGATGCTGAGAAATGGGGACGTGTCCGTGGCTTTTTGCTTGAGCACCCGGAAGAAAATGTGTTAGCAACGATTGAGCGAGAGTTCGGTTTGACAACAGCGCCTGCTTTCTCTGACTGTATTAATGATCCACAACCACCATGGTCGGACGTGACATATTTCCGTCTCTTCTTAGATCATCCACTTGCAGCAGCACCTTATGTCAATGAGGCGAATGTTGCTCCTTATATTTTGTTTGATTCAATCAAGTCGAATCAATTCCGAGGAAATGAGATTAACGAGCCCCTCTGGGAGATGCTCGCTGATATTATCCCGCATTATCAGCGTGAATTTGGCATTGATGGGGCGCGTATTGATATGGGGCACGCTCTTCCTGTCGACTTAGCGCAGCAGATTTTGTCAACACCACGTTCTATCGATTCAAACTTTAGTTTTATCGCCGAAGAGTTGATTGAGTCGGGTGCTTGGACTGCCAAGGATGCCGGTTATAACATGATTATCGGATATGGATTTTATAAAGAACCTAGGTTCCAAACGCACGAAACACATCAATTTCTATACGATTCACGCTTTTTACCGCTTCCAGTATTTGCGGCAGGTGAAACGGCGGATACTCGTCGTCTTGCTACGCGGGAAGGCGGACGACAAGCGAGTAGATTATTGTCGGTGTTAAATGGGTTTATGCCGAATGGGGTACCGATGACAAACTCAGGGTTAGAATTATATGAAACACAGCCGATGAACACCGGACTAGATTGTCGACCTGAAGAAGCGTACCAACTGTTCCCGACGGACCCTTATTTCGGCAAACTCGCCTTTTTTGATGCATATCAGTTCCATTGGGATCACCCAGAACGGGATGAGATGATTGAAGTCATGCACCAAGTTGCTGAAATTCGTCGACGGTGGTTAGACGTACTCGTGGATCCAAACCATTTTGAGCCACTCAATTTGGATGAGCCGTTCGCACCGTTTGTCGGGTTTGCCTGGCTACGTCCGGAGACGAATGATACATTGTTGGTTATAGCGAATACGAACATGAATAACTCATTGCAAGGAACTGTCGCTCTTGATGGAGTACGGCGCCGAAATTGGAACGCGAGTCGTTTTGCGGAGATGATTTATTCACCATACTCATGGCCATATGCTGAGTATGCGTTTGATGAACAATGGAACCTTTGGATTGACCTGAAGCCAGGTGAGGTCAAAGTGTATGAAATGAAATAAAAAAGCGCCTTGAACCGAATAAGGGTTCAAGGCGTTGTGTGTTTCATATAGTAAATGACAAACTCATCAAGTGGCATCGGTTTTGCATAGCGGTAACCTTGCATGGAATCACATCCGATTTTACGAAGAAAGGTTTCCTGATACTCGGTTTCGACGCCTTCGGCAACAAGCGCCATACCGAGTTGTCGTGCCATTGCGACGATTGTCGTCGTGACCATTTGATATTCGCGGTTCTCTTCGAGTTGCATCGTGAACTCACGAGGGATTTTCAGTTCATCGATTGGATATCGTACGAGATAAGCGAGTGAACTGTAACCTGTTCCGAAATCATCAATGGATAGTTTGATACCGAGCGCTTTTAACTCTAAAATCCGATTTAGCACACGATCCGAGTGGTGGGCGGCGACAGTTTCTGTCAATTCGAAATTGAGGCGTGACGGTTCAATCGGGAAACGTTCGAATAGCGTATTCAAGTAATCAATCAAATGTTCATCGAATAACTGTCGAACTGACAAGTTGACCGAGAGCTTCGGTAAATGGATATCGCCTTGTTCAAACACATGAATTAACTGGAACGTCTCATGAATCATCCACCGACCTAAATCGTGAATATGTCCTGTTTCTTCGGCAATCGGAATGAATTGACTTGGCGGAATGAATGTTCCGTTATGTTGCCAGCGCATGAGTGCTTCCGCTCCGATGACCGCTTTCGTCGAGGCATCGACTTGAGGTTGAAGGAAAAGAGAAATTTCTCCTTTTTCAAGTGCGGTATCGAGACCTCCCATTAACACTTTCCGTTCTTCTTTGTCTTCTCGTAACTCAGGTTCAAACATGACGGTTTCGTCACGTCCTTTATCCTTCGCACGATACATCGCGAGATCCGCGTTTGAGAGTAAGTGCTTCAATTTTTCCCCATGTTCAGGGAAACGTACGATTCCAATCGAAGCATGTACTTCAACGAGTGTTCCGGCCATGTAATAAGGGGGGCGGTAGACGAGTCGCCGTAAACGTTCCGTCAACATTTCGTGGTCACCGTGTTCTGCGACAACAATGAATTCATCACCTCCGAGGCGTCCGGCGTACTCATTTGGAAGAAGTGCGGTTCGTAACCGCTTCCCGATGTGTTGCAGAAGTTCGTCTCCCATGTGATGACCGAATTGGTCGTTGATTTCTTTAAAGCCATCTAAGTCAGAGAACATGAGCGTGAACGTGCGACCTTCCTCGATTAAACGCTCGATTTGTTCTTGTAGCGCGTAACGATTATGAAGACCCGTCAAACTATCGAACTTGGCTTGATACAGAATTTGCTCTTGCTGCTCGATCATTTGCGTAATATCTTTGGCGATGGCGTAAATCCCTTCTACTTCTCCATCGATAATCATCGGGACGTTGACGAGTTGCCAGACACGTGTCTCGCCTTCGTCGGTCATCACCCGCACATCAATCGTTCGTGGTCGACCATTCGTCAACTCTTGAAGAATGGCTACATATGGGGGCCGATCTTTCGATTCGATGATATCGAGGATGTTCGACCCGAGTAATTTATCTGTCGACAATCCTAAAATCGAGCTACCGGCCTCATTGACAGACAATACTTCTCCGTGTAAATCGAATAAAAAAATTGGTTCTGAGTGGTAGGCAAAGAGCGAACGGTATTGTTGCTCGCGAATCTCGAGCTCATGCGCTTTTGTAGACACGGCGACTTCTAAATCTGTATTGACCGTATGTAGACGATAACTGATCAGTGCGTTTTGTTTTGAGACGACAAATTGGCGAATCAGTAGTAAAAGCACGGCATTTGCAATCATCGAGTCTAGTACAGACGTTCCAAGAAGGCGATCGGATGAGAGTAAAAACATCATCACGACTACGCTGTATAATACATAATCTAAAATTGAATCATACGCGAGTGCATCTTCCGACAGATCATCGACCCAGTAACTGATGGAGATCATGAGTATGCTGCTTATTTGAACTAGGTGAACTAGCTCGTGTGTAATCCCTGAAAACAAAAATAGTGCGTTTGTAATTGAGGCGGTTGTGAAACCTAGAATTCCGACGAGTAAAAGAATCCGGAATTGTTGACCGGTTGAAACGACTCGATTCAAGTAAAGGAATCCGAGCATCATGTAAAGGCTGATGAGTAACATCTGTTCTTCAAAGCCACTCAGATGAGAAACGAGCGAGACATCTCGTGTGGAGTAGAACCAAATATGTAGTCCACCAATCACGAGAAAGCTAAACAAGGCAAATAAATCGAACGTTCGTAGTTTCAATGTCCGAATCTCAATCGATTGAGTGATGACGATCAAAGACATAATCAAATAAAAGAAATTCTGTAAAAACAATAACGATTGTGTATTTGCGCTAGGTGAATAGTGGTGCATCAGTAAGTAAAGCACAAAACATACATTTCCGGCACTAATCAGAACATGAATAAAGCGGCGCATCCCTCTATGCTTAAAAATAGCCACTCCACTAAATAGAATCGCTGCTCCTAGGATGACGAGATAATAGATAAGTAACGTGATGTGTAGCAGGTCATGCGGGGTTAAAAATAATAATAAAAGTCCGGTAGAAAAAGTTCCGATGAGAACCGCCGGAACGTATTGGCGCAACGAATAAAATGACAACTCATGCACCTCCTCCTGTTTTGAAATAGGGCTCTTATCTATTATCGGAATAGATGATTGAAAATTACACAAAAAATCGACAACAAAAATAGATTGTTGTCGATTTTTATGAATTTAGAGCGTATATGAATGTTCTTTGAAGTTTCCAACGATCGAATCGATTTCGGACACTGTTACAAACGCCTCAGAATCAATTTCAGAAACGATTTGACGTAGTCGTGGAATTTCATTGTTTTGGACGACGACATACAACATTTTTTTAGAGTCGTTTGAATATCCGCCTGTTGCATCCATAATTGTGACCCCGCGTTTTAAGTTCTGCTTGATGACCAAATTGATTTCTTCTGCTTTTTGGCAAATGATAAAACATTGTTTCTGTGCGGAGAAGAACTTGTGAATCGTGAGCAACGTTCGTGATCTTACAAAACTTAGTACAAGAGCATACATAACGGCTTTTATATCAAAGACAATAAACACGAGAATGTAAACAATCAGGTCTTGTGTCAAAAAGATTTTAGGTAAAGATAAATTTCGATTATTCATATAGATGACTTTCCCTAAAATATCAAGGCCACCCGTGGAAGCTCCTGCAAAGAGGAGAAGTGCGAGTCCGAGACCTGAGACAATTCCGCTGAACACCGAAGCGACGAGTGGGTCGTCAAGTGGGGTTGGCGGAATAAGGATTGGCAAGCTATCAATCAGAATCGAAGAGAGCACGACGACAATTCCTGTCATTAAAATGAAGCGACGTCCTAAATATTTTAGTCCCAACAGGAAGAGGGGGATATTGAGCACGAGTTGGGTCATTCCAATTGGTGTTCCGAGCAGTTCGTTGAAAATCAATGTGATCCCGACGATTCCTCCCGAACCAATCTCGTTCGGTTTGAGCAGTAAACTGACAAAGATAGACTGAAGGATTGTCCCGGCGATGATGAACAGTACCGTTTCGAGAGCAACCCGTTTTCGAGATTTTGCATACATAAATAATGGCTAGGCCTTACGCCTCCTTTAGCTAAGTCTCATGCTAGCGTACTGCTACTCCCACATCATTTCAAGTCACAATTCGTTATGGAATCGGTCAATATCACTTGCTAATTGTTCATGCACGTAATCAATCACCTGGGCATCATCAAAAAGTCCGAGCGGAACATCGTCTGGAATCGCATCGAACGGAGAGACAAAGTAAAGAATGGCCGCAATCAGTTCTTCCTGTTTGTCTGATTGCATCTCGAATTGATTGTTGTACAGCGCGCGCAACATATTGAGCATTTGTTTCATTTGGAAGTAGAGGGTGAGCTCTTCTTCACGCTCGATATTGCTGATTTCATTTGAGGCCACGTCAATCGTCACTTTCGCGAGTGCGCGTTCACCTTGAACGAGCAAGTCACCGAGTGATTCACGATTGTGGATGTCTTCCTTTGCTTGTTTTAAAAAGTGTGTGTATGTTGTTTTCCAATCTGCCATAGTGTATTCCTCCTTCATTCTTCATCTATTAATATGCCCGTTTTTGCGCATTGGTTGCAACTTTTCCTGAAATTTAAGAAAATAAAGATAATCGAAAAGGAGGAACGATACATATGTCTATGATTTCAATGCCGACAGAGGCAGATTTTTCTCGCTATGCAGAGCTAGCGGTAAAAAAAGGTGTGAACATTCAACCGGGGCAACAATTAGAAGTACGTGCTGATATTAGCCAAGCACCACTTGTACGCCATGTGGTGAAAGCTGCTTATGCGGCAGGAGCGAAACAAGTATTCGTCAACTGGAGCGATGAGGAGACTTCAAAGATTCGTTATTTTGATGCACCGGCTGATTCGTTTAAAGAGTTTCCGGATTGGTTAAAGGCTCGTTTTGAGCAATTGGCTGAAGAAAAAACAGCCTTCTTGTCAATTGTAAGTGATGACCCGGATGCCTTGAACGGTGTCGAGTCGTCACGAATCTCCGACGCGAACCGTGCGGCAGGTCAAGCACTTGCGAAATGGCGTCAATATGTGATGAGTGACAATGTTAGTTGGTCAATCGTCGCAGGTGCGTCAGAAGCGTGGGCACAAAAAGTATTTCCAGGACGTGAGGATGCAGTCGCTGCGCTATGGCAGGCCATCTTCGCAGCAACTCGAATGGATCAAGAAGATGTCGTCGCAGCATGGGACACACACGACCAATCTCTTCGAAGTCGCGCGAAGTTGTTGACAGAGAAAAAATACGCGAAACTACATTACAGCGCACCGGGGACGGAACTCACAATCGGCCTTCCGAAAAAGCACGTCTTCCTTGGCGGTGGCGGTCCAAACGCCGATGGCATCGACTTTATCGCGAACATGCCGACAGAAGAAGTGTTCACACTCGCAGATAAAGATTCTGTGGAAGGGCATGTGTCGAGTACGAAGCCACTCAGCTACAGCGGAAACTTGATTGACGAATTTACTCTTTGGTTTGAGGGTGGTAAAGTCATCAAGGCGGAAGCGAAAAAAGGGCAAGCGGCCCTTGATGAATTGTTAAATATGGATGAGGGAGCACGTCGCATCGGTGAAGTGGCACTTGTTCCTGATGATTCTCCAATCTCGAACTCGGGTCTCCTATTCTACAACACGTTGTTCGATGAAAATGCATCGTGTCACTTGGCATTAGGTCGTGCATACTCGACATGCCTAGAAGGCGGTCCTTCGATGTCTCAAGATGAACTCGCAGAGAACGGCGCGAATGATTCGATGACACACGTTGACTTTATGATTGGGTCGGCGGAAATGAATATTGATGGTGAGCAAGAAGACGGCACGCGAGAAGCAATCATGCGTGACGGGAACTGGGTCATTTAAATGAACGGGCGAATTCCAATTTCGGAATTCGCTCTTTTTCATGTGATGTCATATAAATAACGAAGAACGTTAGGCAAGCGACGGCGCCAAGCGGATTCGTGGTGAATTGCGTCCGGCTCGACCTCGTATCGGAAGGCGATGCTTTTTTGCGCGATGGCTTCAATCAGTTTCGCATTCGTGAACAGGTAGTCGCTTGGAGTGATTGACCCGCTCTCTTCGTTTGTACCGATATCCATATACAGTTTACAAGCGATCTTAGCTTGTTTCATTTCGCGAATCAAAGGATCAAGATTTGCCCATGCTGCAGTGGAGAGCGAGCCGACTCTGCGAATGGAAGGATAGGTCGCCATCATATAAAGAGAGATGACACCACCCATTGAACTCCCCATGACACCGATATCTTCCGGATTTGTCGCGTACTCTTTATCGATTCGTGGTTTTAACTCGTGCATGAGCCAGTCTGTATAAAGACGTCCTCGACCACCAAGTGTTGGACGTGTTTTCGCGAGTTCTGGACCGATACGACGATATAACATCTCATCCTCAGCGTATGAATACTCATCATAGCGATCTAACCAATTCGGGGCACTCGCGATGGCGACGACCATGAGGGGGAGACGTAGCGTGTCGATACATCGGTCGATTTCCCAACCTTCCCCGTATGTAGCCGCGTTTCCGGAAAATACATTTTGTCCGTCATGCATATACAGGACAGGAAGCGGGGTGCTAGCTTCGACCCAGTCCGGTCGAAACACACGGACAATCCGTTTTTGTCCGGTCGCTCTCTCCGTCGGAATCGATACAGTCAAGTGTTCAATCATTATTCGTCACCTCTTTCTATTTCGTATTTTGGGGAAAAATGAGTCAAAAAACAATCACCTCGTTTGACTACCTACCGTTCGTTAGGTAGAGTGTTGTGGAAGGAGAGTGAAAGTCATGAATACAAAAGACAAGATTATGCAATCCGCTCGGAGACGGTTTGCCCGTGAGGGATATGAAGGACTGTCGCTCGCAGCGGTTGCAGAAGATGTAGGAATCCGAAAGGCCTCGTTGTATGCCCACATCGATGGGAAAGAGCAACTGTTTAAGCAAGTCGTGACGGATATGGCGAATCGGTACGAAGAGGCGTGGCAAAAAACATGCGATAACACCGTTGAACGACCACCTTTAGAACGGATTGACTCGATTGTTAGTACACTCACGTCATTCTTCAGCGATCACGAGACATGGATGTTGACGAAACGGATGTTGCTCGTACCACCTCCGGAATTTCGGGATTATATCGAGAAAGTCATTGGAAAGGTTGAAACGGAATTAAAACGTTTTGAAAAAGAACAATTCCGTCTAGCGATGGAGCGTGGGGATTTACCGGTCCAACCGCTTGAAGAGTTATATGCTGCCTACTATTGTTTTTTAGATGGCGCCTTGCTGTCTTTATTTATGTTTGAAGATGATCGGGAGATGAGGCAACAAGCCGCGTTCCGGATTTTCAAGAAAGGAGTGGGTTGGAATGAATAAGGAAAGCGTTGCTTGGATGTCACTCTTGTTTGCCGGATTGCTTGAAATCATTTGGGCTACGACGATGAAGTTATCAGAAGGATTCACAGTTCTCACTCCGACGCTATGGACGATTGCCCTCTTGATTGTCAGTTTCGGCTTATTGGCGAAAGCATTTCGAGTTCTTCCTGCAGGTACGGGCTATGCCGTCTTTACTGGAATTGGAGCAGTCGGAACGGTTATTGTCGGCGCCCTTTTATTTGACGAGGCGCTTAGTGGATGGAAACTCTTACTTGTGACGACGTTGATCATCGGAATCATCGGCTTGAAACAAGTGACAGGAGGAGAAGAAGTATGAGTTGGATATTTTTGATTAGTGCAGGGATTGCTGAGATGACGGCCGTCTTCTTTATGGGGAAATCAAAAGGCTATCAAATTTTAAAATGGTCAATCTTGTCGATTTTATCGTTTGCGCTCAGTTTTTATTTGTTGTCGAAGTCACTTGAAGTCATTCCCCTTAGTTTGGCCTATTCCATCTGGGTCGGTATCGGGGCAGCGGGTGGTGTCATTTTAGGAATGCTCTATTTAGATGAATCGACAAGTCGTTGGCGAATCTTTTATTTGACGATGATTATCGGCAGTGTGGTCGGCTTAAAAGTTGTAGCGTAATGGATTAAAACAAGCTGAAAACGGGAATTGAATAGTTCAGATTATGAGATGAAAGAAAGGGGCGGAAAACGATGCATCTTGTTGAGTTGCAATCCGAACGTTTGCGGTTTGAACCGTATACGATCTCCGATTTTTATTTTGTCAAATCGCTTCTCCAAGATCCTCGGGTGATGCGCTTCATCAGTCCGGACGGAAGACCGTATACAGATGAACAGACGATTGAATGGTTCGAACGTCAACTGGCCCGTTATGAAACTGGTCGACAAACAGGTCTATTGAAGCTCATGACGTTTGAAAACGATGAACCGATTGGTCATGCCGGTACGTTATTACATGAATTAGATGGCAAAATCGAATTAGAAGTCGGCTATTGGCTGTCACCTAAGCATTGGCATATGGGGTACGGACGAGAAGCGGCTGCGCGTTTGATGCAGTATGCTTTCACCGAAGGAGAAAAGGAAATCATTTCGCTCATTCATCCAGAAAACGTTCCATCTCAGCGTGTCGCCAAAGCGAATGGTCTTCACTGGGATCGAGACACGTTGTACAAGGACATGCTCGTATCTGTCTATGCTGGTGACTTGGAACGTCTTTGCCGACACATCAACCGTCAGCACATGTCGCGATAAAAAAATATAAAAAATATAAAAAAGTAGTTGCCAACTCAATAGTTTCTTGATATATTAATAGTGTCCTTAAGAGAGGACACGACCTGATTCTGTAGCTCAGCTGGGAGAGCGCTACCTTGACAGGGTAGAGGTCGCTGGTTCGAGCCCAGTCAGAATCACTTGGGTGCCAAACCCGATGCGAAACCCATAGGAACGTGGGTTTCCGCGATGCCACTTCTTGCGAGAAGTGGCTTTTTTTGTGAATTGACAATGAACGAAAGCAATTGGTATATTCCTTTCAATACATAAGAGAGGGGGAATGTAAAATGGTGCTAACGGGAACCCTCGTCAATGCCGGATTAATCATCATCGGTGCATTGTTAGGTCTCTTATTTCACCGCATTCCAGAGCGTATGAAAGAAACAGTGACGACCGCGATCGGACTTGCAGTTATCTTACTTGGCATTCAAATGGGGATGAAAAGTGAAAACTTCTTGATTGTCATCGGGAGTCTTGTCGTCGGGTCTGCGCTCGGGGAATGGTGGAAATTAGATGAATTATTGAATGAAGTCGGTTATCGCCTTGAGCGGCGCCTTGGGAGTCAATCTAGTGTGGCAGAAGGATTCGTAACTGCAACGCTCATCTTTGTTATCGGAGCAATGGCCATCATTGGCGCGCTCGATAGTGGGTTACGCGGTGATCATGACGTCTTATATACAAAAGGATTGATTGATGGATTTACGGCCCTCGTGTTAAGTTCGACGCTCGGGATTGGCGTCATGTTCTCAGCTGTTCCTGTCTTGTTGTACCAAGGCGGAATTGCCCTTCTCGCTATTCAAATCATGAAGTTTATTCCAGAGTCGCTCATGGATAGCTTTATTTTAGAAATGACAGCGACCGGTGGCGTGATGATTGTGGCAATCGGCTTGAACTTGGTAGGTATCACTAAAATTCGCGTGGCCAACTTATTGCCAGGAATTTTGGTGGTCGCGATGATTGTCTCCGTCATACATATACTGTAATCAAAAAAAGACTGAATCGGAATTCAGTCTTTTTTTGTATTTGAATTGAAAGCGGAAGGGTCTTTCTGAAGAGCCTCCGCAATGATTTTATCCCAATCTGCAGCATCACATGCCGTTGTACATGTAGGCTCAATCTCACATGTTGCACATTTTCCACCCTTTGCTTTCTGCGTGTAGCGGTAAAGGGAGAAGGCGGCATATCCAAAGACAACAGATCCGATAAGTAAGTCAAAGAATGGCATGGTGTTCCTCCTTACGCAAATCCGAACAGACGACCGACTTGATAAATGACAAGCGATACCACATAGGCAACCCCTAAGCCATATAAACTGGTGAACCATGTGAGTTTGGCACTCCCGACTTCACGACGTATGACAGCGACCGTCGCTAAACAAGGTACGTATAGCAAGACGAAGGCCATGAAACTATACGCGCTGAGTGGCGTGAAGACTGGCAATAACGACTCAGATAAATCAGATTCGCTAACGGCATAGATAATCGCCATAGTGGAAACGACTACTTCCTTTGCTAAGAAGCCGGTAATGAGCGACGCGCCGGCTTGCCAAGTACCGAATCCGAGAGGAATGAGCAAAGTGGCGATTGCCCCACCAATCATAGCTAGAAAACTATCGTTCATGGGCACATCAAAACCGCCCGGGCCTGAATACGCAAGGAGCCAGATAAATACAGAGCCTCCAAAAATAAAAGTACCGGCTTTGCGAACGAATCCTTTGGCTTTTTGCCAAGTGCTGCGCCATAGAGTGAGTCCTTGGGGGACGCGGTATGGGGGTTGCTCTACGATGAATAAGCTCGTCTGATCTTCGGCAGCTAATGCTTTCGTAAATAGTTTTGCAGCAATCAAGGCGAGGAAAATGCCTAGCATATAAAGCGATAACACAACGAGAGCTTGATGAGCTGAGAAGAAACTAGCTGCAAACACAGCGTAAATCGGAAGCCGGGCCGAACATGACATGAATGGTGAGATGAAGATTGTGACGAGGCGTTCTCTCTCCTCTTCGACCGTTCGAGCTGCCATGATTCCAGGAACGTTGCAGCCAAATCCGATAATCATCGGGATAAAACTTTTTCCGTTCAGTCCGACGAGTTGCATGAAACGGTCCATCACGATGGCGACCCGCGCCATATATCCCGAGTCCTCTAAAAATGAGATGAAGAAAAAGAGGACAAAGATTTGTGGGACAAAGACTAATATCCCTCCGACACCTGCGATGACACCGTCTACGAGAAGTGCTTGAATGAATGACGAGGCACCTAAAGCATCCAATATCCAAAAGGTTCCTGATGTGATGGGGCCAGACAACAATCCGTCTAATAAATCGGAAAAGGGTGCGCCAATCCAATTAAACGTCACATGGAATAGCGCATAGAGTACCCCGAAAAAGATGGGCAGACCTAAGATAGGATGTGTCACAACCGCATCGATACGATCCGTCATCGTCACTTCTTGCATACGTTGATTTTCAATGACTTGATGTCGGATTTGTTTCGCCCAATCGCGACGACGTTCGGTGATATGGGCATGTGCAAAACGTCCGAGTGTCGCTTCGAGATCTTTACGGATGGCGACAATGTCTGGAGATGATGCTTCCAAATGGTCAACGACAATCCGGTTACCTGCTAAATATTGAATTGCAATCCATCGATCCGTTCTCGATAGACCTACCTCTCGAAGGATGCGTGCAATCGCTTCTTCGGTCTCTGGCCCATAGTTTAATTCGAACGGTTGACGTTTTTCCATTTGAATCGATGAGAGTAAGACGTCACAACCATCACCTGTTCGTGCCGTAATCGGAAACACATCTACTTGAAGAAGTGTTTTTAATTTATCGAGATGGACATGCATCCCACGGCTTTCTGCGACGTCGACCATGTTTAAACCGATTTGAAGCGGACGTCCCATCTCTAGAAGTTGCAAAGTAAGTTGTAAGTTGCGTTCTAATTGTGAGGCATCGACAATATTGATCATCCCGTCAAACGGTTCATGCAATAAAAAACGGGAAACAATCGCTTCATCTGCCGAGAGCGGATCTAAATCATAAACCCCGGGCAAATCGATTAATTGTCCGACCTTCCCATGTAACTGACCGATTTTTTGTTCGATTGTAACCCCGGCCCAGTTGCCGACATGTGCGAATGAACCTGTTAATCGATTAAACAATGAAGTTTTACCTGTATTTGGATTGCCAATCAATGCGATACGTTGACTCATGGTACAATCACCCCGATTTTTTCGGCATCTGATCTTCGGATGGCGATAATTTGTTGATGATCGACTTGTTCAATGGTTAGCGGTCCTGAAAAAATAGCTCTGCGCTTCACACGTACCGAGCATCCCTCATAAAAACCAAGAGAAATCATTCGCCGGCGCAAGCGATCATCAATTTTAGTCAAATCAGATAGAATGACGGTTTGATTCAACGCGACATGTCGTAATAGACTCATAAGTAACCTTCCCTATCTTTTGATAACGATTCTCATTCGTTATCTTATCATGTTCAAGGTGAAAGTGAAATATTGTTCATGTAAAAAGTTATATTTTATAAATAATAAGATCGAATGAACATAAAAAAGCGTAAACGAGTATCGTTTACGCTTCTTCAATCGTTTCATGATTTTCTTTGGCGCTCTCACGCAAAGCTGACGACATGACGTCGGCAAGGTCACGTTTGCGAAGTACACCGACACCTCGATCGGTCGGTCCGCCTGGGGCAGCCACGTCGGCAATCAATTCATTTGTCTCACGTGTTTCGTGTGACAGTAACTCTGCAGAACCTTTCATCGCCTGAGCGACAATTTGTCGCGCCGTCTGTTCATCGTATCCGACATCCGTCAAGACAGGGGTCATCGCACCGACGATTTCATAGAAGAAGGCTGGACTACAACCTGCAGCGGCCATAAAGGCGGACATCGTCTTCGCATCGGTGACGGCCGTTCGACCGACACGTTCAAAGAGAGAAGTCGCTTGATCGCGGTCGGTATCATCCGTTTCTGGACCAAACCATAGTCCCGTCATCCCGCTGCGATACGCGACAGGTGTGTTTGGCATCGCGCATACGGCAGGAAGCCCTGAAGCTTCTTCTAATTGGCTCGGTTCGATGTGTGCCGCGACCGAGACGAGTAGTGGGGTCTTCCATTCTTTCGATTCTACGTACGGAATGACGCCATCTGGTTGCATCGCTAATACAACGATGTCATAGTCGTTGACGTTTTCGTCCTCGACGATTTGAACACCGAGTTCATCTTGTAGGAAGTGCAAACGTTCCCGGTCACTTCGGTTTGTCATTGTGATGTGTGTCGGTTCGACTCCCGATTCGATCCACCCGCGAACGAGCGCCTCACTCATCGATCCTGCACCGACCATTAATAATTGATTCATGATTCGTCACCTCTTCTTTTCGATTCGGTCAATAGTTATGTTGACTATCATAACAAACTTGCTCTCGAATATCGCCTATCTCGCTCATTTGTAAGGAGATGGAAAACAATCTGACACATGAAGCGATGAACATGACAAACGATTCAAATCGCGCTATGATGGCACTAATTCAAAAGAGTGAGGCGAAATCACGTGAAACGTGTACTAGTTAAAGGAATTCAAGGATACCAGCGTTTTATCTCACCGTTGAAGCCACCGACATGTCGATTTTATCCGAGCTGTTCGCATTACGGAATTGAAGCGATTGAAAAACATGGGGCTGTCAAAGGGAGCTACTTAACAGCACGCCGACTCATCCGATGTCAACCGTTTCATCCGGGTGGGCTTGATTATGTACCGGATACATTTGATTGGAAAGCACCTTTGCAACGAGAGAAACCAGAATCACAGCGAGACGATTAAGTTCGTCTCGCTGTTATATATACAGGGATGTTGTTTATCCGTTGTTTTATCACAATACTTTTGCATTGTTCTAAGTATTCTGAAAAAATAGAAGTGTACACTATTTTTCGGGGAAGGGGATACAGTATGATGGAGCAATCATTTAGTGATTGGGTGAGTACAGCATCCAATTTCGTATGAGGACCACCGCTCTTGATCTTGCTTGTGGGGACAGGCATATACTTGACGGTGCGTTTAGGTGGGATTCAAATCACTAAGTTACCGTATGCATTGAAACTGGCGTTTTCGAAAAATCAAGATCAATCTTCTAAAGGGGATATCAGTCACTTCCAAGCACTCATGACCGCTCTTGCGGCGACCGTCGGTACGGGGAATATCGTTGGTGTCTCGACAGCAGTCGTGTTAGGAGGACCGGGCGCCATTGTTTGGATGTGGGTATCTGGATTCTTTGGAATGGCGACAAAGTACGCAGAAGCAGTACTTGCCGTCAAATACAGGGTGACCGATGAACGCGGTCAGATGGCCGGTGGGCCGATGTATTATCTTGAACGAGGATTGAATCAACGTTGGTTAGCGGTGGCGTTTGCAGCATTCGCTTCGATTGCGGCGTTCGGGATTGGAAACGGGGTCCAGACGAACTCGGTTGCGTTGGCACTAAAAACAACATTCGATGTACCACTCTACATATCAGGAATTCTCATTATGATTTTTACAGGTGCGGTCATTCTCGGGGGCGTACGTTCAATCGGGAAAGTTGTGAGTTATTTTGTTCCTGTCATGATTGTATTTTACTTAGGCAGCGGCTTATTGATCATGTTCATGAACTACTCGCTTATTCCGGATGCGCTCGCACTCATTTTTAGCAGTACGTTCAGTGCGGAAGCAATCGGTGGGGGAGCTATCGGGGCGGCCATTCGATATGGTGTCGCGCGTGGTGTCTTCTCGAACGAAGCGGGTCTTGGTTCTGCTCCGATCGCAGCGGCTGCGGCGAAGACGGATATGCCGGGTCGTCAGGCGCTCGTCTCAATGACGCAAGTCTTCTTAGACACGCTTGTTGTCTGTTCGGTGACCGGTTTGACGCTCGTCATGGGTGGGCAAATCGGGACAGGACTTGAAGGGGTCGAATTGACTTCCGCTACATTTGAATTGTTCCTCGGTCCGGCGGGTGGCTACATTGTCACGATCGGACTCGTCTTATTCGCCTATTCGACCGTGCTCGGTTGGTCGTATTACGGAGAACGTTCCATCCACTACTTGTTTGGGCAAAAGTCGATTCTTCCATATCGGATTGCTTTCGTCCTCGTCGCCGGACTCGGTGCGATGACGACCAACTTGAACTTGGTATGGGCGTTATCCGACGTCTTTAACGGCTTGATGGCCATCCCGAACTTAATTGGTCTCTTGTTCTTGTCGGGCGTCGTCATCGCCGAGACGAAGCGATTTAATCAACAGCTTGAGATTGAAAATCGAAAAGTATCCTAAACATATAGACGCCATCCTCACGAATCAGAGGGTGGCGTCTTTTGTTTTGCTTCCAATTCATCGAGTCGTGCTTTTTGTAAATGGTCAAACACTTTTGTGATAAAGCCGACCATAATACCGACCCCGGTTAATACATATCCGATTGTGAATATTTTTCCGATGTCGGTCTGAGGTGCGAAATCACCATATCCGATGGTTGTCAGGGTGATGACACTGAAGTAAAGTGCATCCAACCAACGCATCGCCTCGAATCGGGTGTAAAAAAGTGTACCAGATAGGACTGTGAGGAAGGCGAGACTGAACAGGACCTGAAACTCAGGATCGCGAAGCCCGCGCCAAATTCCGCGAACGATTCGTCGTAGTGTCAGTAAGAATGGTAACATGTCACTCGCTCCTTTCGATATTAGGTTTGTTCGCTAACAACACGGGAACATCCTCTATAGTTCGAAAAAAGAGAAAGGGTGAGTTGAATGGGGAAAGTCATACCGAAACAAGAAGGAATCGACCACAGTGTCGATTTTTTACGAGAGGGGTATTTGTTCGTCGCCAATCGACGCAAAAGTTTTCAATCAGACATCTTTGAGACTCGTTTACTCGGGGAACGTGTGATTTGTGTTGGGGGTGAAGAGGCTGCAGAGGTGTTTTATGATGCCAACAAATTTATGCGTCAAGACGCGGCGCCGAAACGTCTCCTTAAAACGTTATTTGGGGAAGATGGTGTCCAAACATTAGATGGAGCGGCGCATACGCATCGAAAACACATGTTCATGTCACTGATGACGAAAGAGAATATTGATCGATTGCTCCGATTGACGCATCGCGAGTGGAAACAAATCGAACAAAACGAAGAGGAAGTCGTCTTATATGATGTGTCTCAACAGGTGTTGATGAAGGCAGTATGTGAGTGGGCTGGGGTTCCGCTTGCGCCAGAAGAAGTAGTAAGACGAACAGACGAGATGAGATTATTATTCGAATCCGGCACGTCCCTTGGGCCAACCTATTTGCAAGGGCGCAAAGCGAGGGCTTCGGCTGAATCTTGGATTCGTCAAATGGTAAAAGAAGTACGGACGAACCGATTACTGCCGAACGAACAGACGGCACTTTATGAGTTTTCATGGCATCGAGACGAGTCAGGCGAATTGTTGCCTGAAGAAGTCGTGGCTGTTGAAGTGTTAAATATTCTACGCCCGACTGTCGCAATCTCTGTCTATATTCTCTTTACTGTCCTGGCATTACATCAGTTCCCGAACGAGACGGAACAAGTGAGGCAAGGTATGCTTACAAAAACCGAGTTCGTCCAAGAAGTGAGACGGTTCTATCCATTCTTCCCTGTAGCGGCAGCTCGTGTCAAATCGGACTTTGAATGGAACGGATATACGTTTTCCGAAGGCACGCTCACGCTATTAGACTTGTATGGAACGAACCATGACTCATCCATTTGGACAGAGCCTGATCGGTTTGATCCCTCTCGCTTTAAGGGCTGGAAAGAGAGTCCGTTCAACTTTATCCCACAAGGTGGGGGAGATGTGGACTTTGGACATCGTTGTGCTGGAGAACATGTAACGATTGCAGTACTAGAACAAGTCATCGAACTGTTTACAGAGGAGTTTTCCTACACGGTTCCTCCTCAAGACTTGAGTTATAGCTTTGTGGATATGCCGAGTCTTCCGAAAAGTAAACTGCGATTGGCCGATGTGAAACGAATCTAATTAAGAACCCGCCTGCTCTTGATCATCGAGCAGGCGGGTTTTGTCGTATAGGATTTATTTGGTTTGCAGATTCAAGCGTTTTGAAATCGGACGAATGGATACAGATGAATCAATCATCCGATTGTCTCGTTTCGGTTCATCTGTACTTTCGATTTGCCAATCCGCATCGTGAAGTTCTTTTAACCCTACCGCAATGTCGTACAAGGAATAGTTCGCGTTGCCGTTTAATTGATAGATTCCAGGACCACGTTTTGTCAAAATTTCGAATAAAGCGTCTGCTGTATCCGGTAAAAATGAGCAAGATGGATACCAATGCTCACTCGCTTGAATGACACCTCGTTGTTTCATCTCGTTTGTAAAGTAGTCCATCATATTATTCGATCCGGCCTCTTCTCCGATTTGCCATCCGAGACGGACGATTTGTGCACCTGGATTGACGCGAACAATCGCACGTTCACAATCACGCTTATACCGCCCATAGTCATCTTCCGCATCTGGTGAGGTGTCCGGTGTAATTGGTCCGGTTACATCGTCTGAAAAAATGGAGACGGTACTCGTGAACAGAAACGGAATATTTTTCTCTGCACATAATCGAGCGAGTGTCTCGGCCCATTCCACTGCACCCATACCGATATGTAAAAAATAATCAGGACGGATGCTATCGATAAATCGTCGCATCTCCTCTTCATTCGTCGTTGACACACGTTCACGGTCCCACGCAACTCCTTCAATTCCATGGCGCTGTAACGTATCGGCGACGACTGGTGCTACAGTACCGTTCATTCCAGTAATGATTGCTTTCATTTTGATTCGCCCCTTTCACTCTATATGATGCCACAAAACGAGTGTGGACAAACAATCGTTTTGTGCGGCTATGCTAGACTAGAGGGTGGAGGGATCAATCATGAATATTCGACAAGCAACGAAACAAGACAGTAAACAGATTGCACCACTCATGTATCAAGCAATTCATGAGATTGCGTACACGTTAACAGCGTCAAAAAATACAAGTGAAGTCTTGGAACGTCTTGCGGGTTGGGTGGAGCATCCGAAAAATCGCTTGAGTCACAAAAATATTTGGGTGGTCGATGTGGAAGGTGAAGTGGCCGGGATAATCATTTCGTACCGTGGAGACGAAGCAGAGGAGCTAGATCGTCCGATTCGAGAATGGTTGAAGGCACGTGGAAGTGAGGAAGAGTTGGACGTTGAAACGGAAGGGCACGTTCAGTACATCGACTCACTCGCTGTCGCAGAGGCGTTTGGAGGACAAGGAATTGGGACGAAGTTAATCGAACATATTTGTACAGTCGCGGAAGAGCATCGTGTTCCAGCAGTCACATTGAATGTGGACCAAGAAAATGTTGCGGCGCATCGCTTATATACACGTCTCGGATTCCAAAAAGAAAAAGAAATCAATATTTCCGGGGCGAAATTTGACTATATGAAAAAAGAAATCAACTCGCCTCCTTTCTCAGTCTAAAAGCGGATGCGTAAACCGTTCTTCTCGACTATACTAAGTGCTTGAGGAAAGATATACGCAAAGGAGATACGTTATGGAGTGGAAAAATATTTGGCGAGGGATGGCCATGGGAACAAGTGATTTGATTCCAGGTGTCAGTGGCGGCACCATCGCAGTCATTTTAGGTATCTACGATCAACTCATCGAAGCAATCAGCGGCGTGTTTAGCCGATATTGGAAGAAATATATCGGGTTCTTAATTCCGTTGGCAATTGGAATGGGGACAGCCATTATCGTCCTAAGTCGAATCATCGAATACTTATTACTTGAGTATTATGCACCGACACAGTTTTTCTTTATCGGACTGATTTTAGGGATTATTCCATTGTTATTCATGGAATTCAAATCGCGCGCATCGATTCGCCCGATTCATGTCATCGCAATGACGTTGGCAATGTTACTCGTGGCTTGTATGGCATTTCTTAATCCGGTTGATTCATCAATCATTACCGACATGACGTTCGGGACAGTGCTTCTATTATTCTTATCTGGGTGGTTAGGCAGTATGGCTATGCTACTTCCCGGTATTAGTGGTTCATTCGTTTTGTTGCTGATTGGGGTGTATCCAACGGTTATCAGTGCCATTTCAAACTTTAACCTGTTGATTATCGGGATTGTTGGTGCAGGAGTGGCAGTCGGCTTTATTGTGAGTAGTAAAGTCATCCGCTACTTGCTAGCGAATTTCCCTGGAATGACGTTTTCAGTCATTATCGGATTAGTGATTGGTTCGCTCGCCGTCGTGTTTCCAGGAGTTCCGGCTTCCGGTCTTATATGGGTACTCAGTATCGTCGCGTTTATCGCAGGTGTTATTGTCGTCCGATTACTCAGTAGATATTCTGCTTAAATAGTCAAGGAGTCCGGTTCATTTTCCGGACTCCTTTTTTAATAGATAAAGGGGAATAAACGTTTGCGTGACTTCGACCAAGTACGATAGGCTTGCCCAAAGTGACGAATCAGCATTCCTTCTTCGATGTGAATCCGGTATAGTAACGCAAGTGATGTTATACCCGCACCGATTAATGCGATGACCCAATGGAGAAAATATAGAGAAAATCCGAACGTGATCAGTAACAAGCCTGTATACAACGGATGACGCAAATAGCGATACGGTCCTGAGCTGACGAGCTCATCTTCAGGTCGAACGACGACGTGTCGAGTAAATTGGTGACGGAGGTGTAAAATTCCCCAATATCGTAAGGACACACCGGCTATGTAAAATGTAAGTCCAATCATTTGTTGAGTGATTGATGGAGGCGTTTCAAAAACAACAGAAGATATGATGGATAACGAAAAGACAGCAATCATCGTTGCTGCTACGAAATAAAAGCTTTTCCGCTCGACCGATCCATCTGTTGCCTCTTTCCGATTACGAAATCGCCATACTTCCACAATCCAAAAACAGGACACGATGATCAATATGAGATCCATCCATTCCATAGTACACACCCTTCCCTCTGATTCATCTTTCATTACCCGACCTTCGCATAAGAAAAACCAAATGAGCGTCACCGACTTACGAAAATAATTTGTCAAAGTGAGGAAAACGAGTTATCATCTAATGAGAATGATTATCATTTTTACGTATAGAGAGAGGAAGGGTGCGACGATGAACGAGGAAGTATTCGACGTGACGATTATCGGTGGGGGACCTGCCGGATTATATGCCGCTTTTTACAGCGGTTTACGAGGCATGAAGACGAAAATCATCGAATTTCAACCTTTTTTAGGCGGAAAAGTGCACGCGTATCCGGAAAAGATGGTCTGGGATGTAGGTGGACTCCTTCCGACAACAGGTGCGAATCTGATTGATCAGCTAGTCGAGCAAGGCCTCACATTTTCTCCAACGGTTCATCTTGGCGAGAAAGTAGAGTCGATTTCGAAACACCAAGACGGATTGTTTAGAATCGATACGACGAATGGGCATCATGTGTCGAAAACCATCATCGTTGCGACCGGAAGCGGGATTCTCAAGCCTCATAAAATCGAAGTGAGCGGAGCGGAACGATTCGAATTGTCAAATCTTCATTATACGGTCAAATCGCTTGAACGCTTCAAAGGGAAGCGTGTATTGATTTCCGGTGGAGGCAATAGTGCTGTTGATTGGGCCAATGCCCTTGAGCCGATTGCAGAACAGGTCGTACTGACGTATCGAAAAGAAGAACTCGGTGGACATGAGGCACAAGTCGAGAAGATTAAACAGAGTCGGGTTGATTGTTGCCCACAATCTAAAGTGACGGATTTGATTTCTCACGATGGGAGATCGATTCAGCAAGTATGTTTGACACATGTAGAAACAGGTAAGTCGCGTGTGATCGATGTGGATGAAGTAGTGATCAATCACGGGTACGAGCAAGATACGGAGTTGCTTCGTCACAGTGATTTACAGGTAGAAATGAAGGATGGATTTTATGTGAAAGGCAATTCAGGTAGCGAGTCATCCGTATCGGGATTATACGCCGCCGGTGACATCCTCACACATGAAGGGAAAGTACATCTTATCGCGGGAGCGTTTCAAGATGCTGCGAATGCGGTAAACCGGGCCAAAACATACATTGACCCGAATGCGACCGCAACGGCAATGGTGTCCTCTCATAACGAACGATTAAAAGAAAAGAACCGTCAACTGATAGAAGAAACCATGATGAAGCGGTAAGAGGGACACTCTTACTGCTTTTCTGTAGGATAATCACAAAGTTCGGTGATCACGCCACCTGAATGACGCGGATCCATATAGATTAATCGTCGACCTTTAGCGGTCGTACGAAGCGTATCCTCTAAAAACGTGATTCCGTTTTGCATGTGTTTGGTAATGGCTTGATCTAAATCGTCCACGCGGTAAGCGATGTGATGGACCCCTTTCCCTCGAGCTTTCATAAACCGGGCAATCGGACTCGTATTACTTGTCGGACGTAGTAATTCGATAACATCTTCCCCGATATGGATAACGGCTAACTCGGTTTCGACCCCGGTAGCCGTATTTGTATAGCGATCCATGAGTTCTCCGCCTAACACGGTCGTATAAAAGGTGATCGCCTCGTCTAAATCTCGAACGGCGATTCCTGTATGGTCAATTTGCATAAACATTCCTCCTCACTCTTCAGTTTGCCTAAAGTTGAACAAAATGTCACTTCACAACGTTTCAAGCATATCCGATATAATAGGAGAGGGAGGGACAGCGAAATGAACGGAAAAATCACTACGGGTTTGGTGGGCACTTTCGCCTTGGTATCATTTGTGTTTGGACTCTCACTTGCGACATTTGTCGACTATCGCATCAATGAAGAACAGGTTGTCCTTGAACGGTTAACTACTCATAAACAGATTGGTCCGACGGAGTTGCTGTCTACCGAAGTCGACTTTCATTTGAATGGATCGAATTATGCGATTCGTTTCAAAGATGAGCCAAACATCACGTATTGGTTCAATGTTGTCGACCGCAAAATCAAATTCGATCGGATTGAATCGCTCGATTTGAGAGACACGGGACTTCGGACAGAACTGTTTGAAGAGATGCCACCTTTAGCGATGGAGTCGACAACCGCTGCAGAATGAAAGACGTTGAACGAACAACTTTTTCCTGTGAGAAAGAGTTGATTTGCTCGACGTCTTTTAGCATTTTATGAATAGAGCGGGGTCGGCGGCACCTGTTGCGTGTAAGTTAATCCGCTGACAGAAGATGCTTGAGCACCGTGTTTTTGGAGCGCAAAGGTCAAGTCGGTTTGCAAATTGGTCGTGGAAATGTGAGCCTCTTCGATATATCGAAGCTTATAGAAAAACTTTTGTTGCAGAAACGAAATGGCTTCCCGTACAAACGGTTCGTCACATTCTAAGTGGATTTCTTGTACGAACACATGGTACATTCGTAATCTTACTTTCATAATCCCAATCGGGCGGTGACACCAACGTAACATATAGAACAATGTATGCTGGCGCATTTCATTCGTAAACTGTTGGTCTGTCATAGGGACCGCTTCCGGAAGGACATAATAAGATGTATTTCGAAATTCAATCCATTCGTTTCTTCTGGAATAATCAATCAAATCTAGCGTCCAATATGTATGTGATCCTTTCTCGCATGGGAGTAATGGCAAATGATACGTAGTCGTTTGATGATACTTTTGAAATCCGGATGCCTCATATATTCGAAGTTTATCTTGATTGTGATAGTCGTTTTCGTGTAAATAGTAAGTTATCATGTGCTTTGTTTCCCGACTTCTCTCATATAAAATTCGATCGAGTAATCCGCGGAAAACATGACGATCATCGTATGCCGATTTTGAAAGTTGAATGATTTGAAATTCTTCAAGATGTTCGTCGTTTGCGACGACGGAGGCTAGTGGGGTATGTTCGTTTAATGCGACATAGACGTGGTGATGTGAAGGCAGGGAGAGAAGTAAAGGTGCTTGGCTAAATGGATATAATGATTGAATGGAAGTGCGTTCATGCAACGGTAATTGTCTACATTCCACAAAACGTAGCGCTCGTTTCACAAAGAATCCTTCTTTCTATATTGGATGGTACGTACACTTAAATTGTAAGCGCTTCCTTATATTATCGTGTGTGGCATTGTGATGACATCTAACTTAAGAAAAAATCAAACCTTCTAGAAAAAGGTTTGAGTAAAATAGAAGATATACGTTTAATACAGTAAAATATGATTCACCTGAGCGCTGATGTGTGAGTTTCATCAAAAGTCATCCGTAACGAACCGATGAAACATGCTATACTTAATCACAATGAAACCATATATTAGGAGTATAAAATGAAATACGTTTATTACATGATACTGGCTTTTGTACTTTTGATGACAGGCACACCATCTCCAGCGCTAGCTGAAACAGAACCAGTGGTCATTCATGAAAATATCATTATCGAAGAAGACGTAGAAATTCATGAGGGATTTCAATCACCAAATGAAATGATTTATTTGTTCGTACTCATCGTATTATTATCAGTCATCGGACTTGGGATAATGAATACGATTGAATAACGTGAAAACGTTCACAAAAATGCAATAAGTAGTTTGGTAACGTTTACAATCATTCGCTTATACTTGTACGTGTAGGAAGGAAGTTCTGCACCAACTTTCTGTCCT
Source organism: Exiguobacterium sp. ERU653 (assembly GCF_018617775.1). Classification (NCBI taxonomy): domain Bacteria; kingdom Bacillati; phylum Bacillota; class Bacilli; order Caryophanales; genus Exiguobacterium; species Exiguobacterium sp. ERU653. The sequence continues at coordinate 113,241 of NZ_JACSKV010000003.1, read as the reverse complement.
CCTTTCAAATGAACACCCCTCGTTCATATCATGTATTGGAGTCAATCGATCTCATCGATTGACTCCCTTTTTCTATAAACGAATTCGCTTTTCTTTTGCTAACCGCTTTAACCGTTTTGTCTCGTCTGTATGTCCGTGACTTTCTAGAAAGTCGACATATACTTGAAATGGTTCGGAGCGATGAGAAAAGAACGGAATATATTCTGAAAACAGTTTTTGTTCCGCTTCTTTTAATTTCCCTTCAGAGACAAGAAGGCGAAGCTCTAACATTTTGAGTGCCTGGTAGTTTTCCAGTTCGGTATCTTCTATCTGAGACTTCTCTAAAGTACGGTCACAAAGTTTTAGGAGACGGGAGTGGAGGATTTTTCTTGAGTTGGCGTGACTATGCTCGATGGACAACGTTGAAAGTAAATCAATTCTTGTGGAATCGACATCTTTTGGGACATGAAGAGCGGTGTATAAGGCGCGGTCAATCCAGACGGTATCAATCGGAGCATCTAGTTGATAGTAATGAATGAGTTTTTGAAGCATGGTGACTTGTGAAATTTTTAAAAGGCGGAATGGGTCGCTCGTTGAAAAGAGCGGTTCTTCTCCGGCCGACGTAGACAGAAGGTAAAACATTTCTTCATACATCATACGCGCTTCTGTATACTCTTCTGCGTAGTGGGATAAATCACGAATGATTTTTTTGGCGTGGATGTACCAATTTTTTTGGTCACGCTCTGACATCACCTGATTCGGGCGAATATATAAATATTCATATGCGGAGTCAACAAAGCGTTCAGCCAGCGTAATCGTTTGCGAGAGCGAATGCCGTTCTTCCGAATGCTTTTTTTCTTTATAGCGTGTGAACTGGCTAATCATGAAATCAAAATCTTGATCATCAATCACATCTTTAGGAGTATGACGATACATTTCGACGAGTAAATCGCGTAACGTCGTCTCACCGTATTGCTCCAATAACATGCGTAATTTTCCGACACGCATCAGCTCTCCTCCTTTCGGTCATTTCTTATTACACCGTTTCTTGATTTGGGCAAACACCAATTATTATTCCTTTCCCGGTTTTCATCTGAAACAATCATTTGGTCTCATGCTTAAGACGGATTTTCATAAGAAACGTTGTCAGATGAAGGCAGGTTCGGGATAATAGAGAAAAATTGATAAAGTTGAGGATTATAATGATGAAAGATGAACAACATTTATCGCGTGTCGAACGTAGAAAACGCGAATTAGAACAACAAGAAATCGAATCGTCTCATGTGGACCGTGGTCAACCGGACGAACTATCTATACATGAACAACGGCGTGAACAGGCGACACGTCAATCCGAACATCCATTTTTAAATGAACATATGAAAGATTCTTCAAAACCGAAAAATGGAACGGTGAAGCCACGTCGGAAACGATCGCCCCGTATCTCATTATTTTCGAAACAGAAATCATCTCGTTCGAAATCACAGCATGCGACGAGACAATCAGAATCACCTACTCCCACAAAACGAGAAATGTCTCATTCTTCTAAACAGCCAACGAAACGGAAGCGTAAATGGAAGGGGAAAGTTGCCCTTTTCCTACTTGTGATTCTACTAGTCGTTGGATATATGGCGACATCTCCCTTCACATTCCTCATCATGGGAAGCGACGCACGGGTTGGTGAGTCACTCTCGGGATCTCGTACGGACTCCTTGCAGTTGATGGAATTCGTACCACGCTCTGGTACTGTTCAGAATGTATCGATTCCACGGGATACGTATACGGCCATCCCATGTGAACCTGAACGGGAAGGTGACAAAATTACGCATGCGTTCGCATTCGGTGGTGCAGAGTGTACGGTTGGTGCCGTGGAAGGACTGACTGATGCCTCGGTCGATGGACAAGTCGTCATCACGTTCGAATCGTTTATGGAATTGATTGATTTAATCGGTGGGGTGAACGTCACGGCAACGCATTCGTTTAGTGAGAAAGGGTTCAACCAAACGTATGAATATACGGAAGGCGTTTCCTATGCGATGGATGGAGACATGGCATTGGCGTATGCGAGACACCGTAAATCTGATACAGATGGGGCTCGTTCGAATCGTCAAACGGAGGTCATGACGGCTGTCGCAGAAAAACTGGCAAGTCCTTCTGGGTGGACCAAAATCCCTGCGACATACCGCTTTATGAAAGAAGAGATGGGGCTTGAGATGAACGTCTTGCAAATGGCTTCTGTCGGATTGACGATGATTTCGAATCCGGAGGTAAATAAAATGCAAGTCGAAGGTCAGGATGCCTATATCAACAACGTCTATTACTATGAACCGTTAGAAGAGAGTGTCCAGACGATTCGAGATGCTCTTGATTTATCTATTTGGGGTACTGTCAGATAATTTTAAGAAAAGGGTTTGATTCTGACTTGAAAGAGGAATTTTAAACAAATGAACTACTCTTTTGAGGAGGGAAATTTGAATGAAAGTTTTAGTCATTGGAGCAACAGGAAAGATCGGGAAACGTGTATTGAAAAGCCTGGCGAAAACCCATCAAGTGACCGCTTTAATTCGTTATCCTGAACTACAAGCAGAGTATGAAAAAATGGGTGCGCATGTATTGACGGTTGACGTTGAGAAAGAACTCGAGAAAAAAGTGCATGAGGCGACGAGCGGACAAGATGCCGTTATTATTGCGGCAACTGCTGGTGCAGATGGTTCGAGCACTGAAATTGAACTGCTTGACCGAAACGTCGCAATGAACGCAATTGATGCCGCAAAAAAAGAACGAGTACGTCATGTCGTCTTGCTCAGTGCTTATGGCGCCGATCAACCGAATGCTGCACCGAAAGAACTCTTTAACTTTCTGTCAGCTAATAATGCCGCCGACGAGTATATCGAACATAGCGGTTTGAACTATACGATTATTTGCCCAGTGACCATTGTCGATGAACCGAGTAAAGGTTCCATCGAAGCATCTGAAGATCTGAATGACGCGGATGGTGCGACGATTTCTGAAACTGATGTCGCGACTATCATCGCAGCATCCCTCGATAACCGTGGCTTGTACGGTCGCCGGATTGAAATTAAGTCTGGCAGTACACCAATCAACGAAGCACTTGATTTTGAAGGACGTGGAGAAGTAGCGAATGGAGGAAGAACGACGTTGCGTCGACCACAACGCTCATAATGAGTTGAGGAGAAGATAACATGGAACGGAAGTTATACAAAGACCCAAGTAATCAAATGATTGCCGGAGTATGTTCAGGACTAGGAAACTATTTAGGTGTGGATGTCACGATCATGCGCGTTCTTTTCGTGGCGATGGCTCTTCTCGGAGGACCAGGACTCCTCATTTACATCATCCTGGCAATTATTATGAAGAAGCCGCCATCAGAATATGAAGTAGAACAAGAAGATCGCTTTTAATAAAAAATCAATCCGACGTCTCGTCGGATTGATTTTTTATTTCTCTACATATAAAGTGTAACTCGCTTCGAATGTCTCATTTGGTGAAAGGAGTTGAATCCCTTCTTTGTTCAGGAAGTCTCTTCGGTGCCCTTTATAATCCGCATGTCCGAACCAAGGTTCCAAACAGACGAACGGAGCGTCTTTGTGCGGTGGAGACCAAATACCAAAATGCGTGAAGGACGGACTTTCCATCACGATGGCGGTGCCTGTCGGTTGATGCCGGAGTGCTGCGTAGTCAACGTTCTCAAAAATCAGCGCATCGTCATCGAATAGCGATCTAGTGAGCGGGATATACTGTCGTTCACCGAGTGGTTGATACGCACCTGTCAAATAAGGACCGTCTAAGAGATAGCGATCGCGTGTGCGAACTTCACCAAAGTCAATCGTATAGTCCTCAAACGTTCCCCCCATGAATGGAACATTGAATGCGGGGTGGCCTCCGATACTGAATGGTAACACGGTTTCACCGGAGTTATAGACACGATACGACACGATGACTTCTTCGCCAACAAGTTGATATGAAACGTTTAGCGTAAACGGGAAAGGATAGTGTTGGCGCGATTCAGCTGTATCGCTCAGTGTGAAACAGACGGACGTGGCAGACGATGAATCGATATCAAAAATAGCATCACGGGCAAAGCCGTGTTGGCTCATCGTATACGTGTTTCCTTCATACAAATATTGATCATCGAGCAACCGACCGACAATCGGAAAAAGAATCGGTGCCTGTCTCCCCCAATACGTGGGGTCCCCTTGCCAAAGAAATTCTTGTCCTTCTACTTTCCAACTAGTCATCTCCGCCCCTTGCGCCTTTAAGTTAATCTGTATTTTTTCATTTTGAAGTTGCACAATACACACGCTCCTTTACAGTTTATGATAAGTTAAGTGTAGAAATCTTGAGGAAAACAAACAAGGGGTAAATGATGCGCTTACAAAAAATCGTAATCGGAACGCTAATCCTTCTATTGATTGTTGGGCTTGCTTATAAAGGTTATGAAGAATATATGTCGACGTTAGAGGGAGATAAAGCGGTTCCGATTGTACAAGATGAATCGGTTTTGGGAGGGTTAGAAGTCGGACAGCAAGCTCCAGACTTCACTTTGAGCACGCTAGAAGGGGAACGTCTTTCTCTTTCTCAATATCAAGGAAAGCCGGTCGTGATTAACTTTTGGGCTTCGTGGTGTCCACCATGCCGGGATGAGTTCCCTGAACTCGTGTCTTTTGAAAAAGCGACGAATATTCCGGTTGTTGGAGTAAATGTCACGAAGAATGAACGACGTGGAAAAGAAGACGTGGAAGCATTCTTAGATGAGTATCCCGTCGATTTTCCGATTCTGTTAGATGAAGAGGCAGCTGTCGAGCAACGATATCGTGTTGTCGCATTACCGACAACGTACGTTCTAGATGCAAAAGGAATCATCGTGGCGAAACAGACGGGTCCAGTTGACGAAGCGTGGCTTCAAGGACAGGTTAGTCAATTATCAGAATGACACGTCATTCAAAAGCTGAACGATCTGCCCGGTTTGATTGGGCAGATCGTTCAGCTTTTGTAGTGTTGCTTAATCAACGCATCAAAGTTAGGGGTCATATCTTCTTCAAGATAATAGTGATGATTGTCTCGAATGATTGTATCACCAACACGTGCTTCGGATGGTAGGAATCGTCTAGGAATGAAACTTGAGCCATTATTCCATCTCAATACGGCATATTTTCCCTCGATCCGTACCAATGTACCGTACTTAATCATACCTCTTCCTCCTCGACGAGCAGCTTCTGTCTCTTTTTATCCTTACATCATGTATTCCCAAATTACATAAAAGCTACACCTCTTTACACGTGTCCGTCCATAGAAAGGGTGGGCGTTATGTTCGAGACCCGTGGATGTTATTAACAAGAAATGTGAAAAAAGTTTGAAGAAAACGCTTTCTTTTTTGGAGGCGGTCTTCTATAATAAAACCACGGGGTGATTATGACGAAACTGTGAACAATGGGGGGATGGTCATGTTTTCTTCTGCTATGATTGGATTGCTCGCTCTGACGGGAGTAACAATCTATGGGGTTGACCGTATGTTCACGGTCCGCTCAGAACGCATCACAAAGAAATAGGTCTACATAGGGGGATCGCAACGTCTTGGGGAGACGTTGCGATTTTTTTAATAGTCTTGTCGACGAGACCGACGATCGGTCTCTTTTTGTTCCACCATCTTCTGATTTCGTTCATGAACCCGATCGAAAAATGCGTGATCTGGCCAAGATGGAGACCAATGACGTTGTTCAGGAAGAGCTAGAATGTATTCTTCCGCAGCGCTCAACCGCTTAATCATTTGACTTCGATTATCACATAAATCACCATGCCCCGGTACGAACCATTGGATTTCATGTTCATAAATGATTGATTGCAACGTTTGTAACGTATCGAGATAGGCAGTCGGGTCGTGTTCGATAAATGGGGGCTCGATATTTGATCCGTAATCCCCACAAACGAGTAGATTCATCGATTCGATTAAAATCGACATGTGTGTCGCGTCATGGCCAGGTGTGGAGATGAATGTGACCGGTACTGAACCGAGCAAAAGCGTTTGATCGGGCTTGATCACGAGATCGATGTCGGGTTTTTGGATAGGACGATTGATGTAATGTTGCTCATAAAACTCACGAATCTCATTTAGCTGCTCAGATGAATCTGTCTCTACAAACGCTTGTGAGGCAATGGTTGTAGCATCGGTAAAGCCATAGGCTCCAATGATATGGTCAAAATGATGATGCGTAAAGATGACGTAAAGTGGACGGTCGTTGCGACGCAGCTCGATATCTCGGCGAATCGTGGCGATTTCTTCAGGGAGCCACGTCGGATCAATCAAAATAATAGCATCGGGTGTATCAATGAGAGTCGATGTCGTTCGCATCAACGCACTTTCATATACAGTAAATGATTGCAGTTTCGCTTGAATCAATGGAGTTCCTCCTCATTCGATTAGACTCATTTACTCTTTCCCCAAATCGCTTGAGAGAACAACAAAAAAGCAGAAAGTCGTGTGACTTTCTGCTTTTGCAAGGTCTCAACCGTGCAGTGTATGTGTGCGAGATGTTCTCGCGTATATGTCGATATTGGAGCGGGTGAAGAGAATCGAACTCTCGTCATCAGCTTGGAAGGCTGAGGTTTTACCATTAAACTACACCCGCATGAGTGAAAAAATATGGAGCGGGTGAAGAGAATCGAACTCTCGTCATCAGCTTGGAAGGCTGAGGTTTTACCATTAAACTACACCCGCGAAACGTTTTAACGTTACTTTGATATAATAGCATATACGATTCTATTTGCAAACCCTTTTTTAAAAAACTTTTTAGGTTGCAGAACCCTATCGACAACGAAGATAATAGAAAAAAGGAGAGAAATCAAATATGAGTGAACGGAAATCATATTTACAACTGATGGGTGAAGGATTTCGAATGTTGAAGCAGTCAAAACAAACGGATACCACGGTGTCTCTCCGGAATTGGACGTTTACGATTCATCACGATCACGAATGGTACGTTGTACTACGTACGAGTCGGATCAAGTGGATCGGGTTGCCGACCACAACGTTTCTTATACGTCCTGACACGATTCAAATAGGAGATTTAAAAATCACCCGTCACGAGGAATCGAATGAAGTACGTTTGACAATCGATGAAGAATGGGGATTGGAAAATAAGGTTGTTTGTGACAACCTAGAATGGGAAACATTCGTCGATGCGCTCAAACGAGTGAAGGGGGAGTAAGCGTGAGTGGAGAGAGGTTATATCGGATGGAAGCCGAGGCTCGGGGGAGTGCTTGGCGTGCCCGGGTGCTAACAGGGATTCAACGATTTCGATTTTACAAAGGAGAATTGCTCGCACCGACAAACCGCCCTTATGTCGTGCTGAGTATCTCGCAAGATGAAGGGGCCCTCCCTGACTTAATTGAAACCGATATGGGTGTCCTCTTGATACATGAACGGATAGGTCCCGTTTTTATGAATGTATGTCCGTATGATGTTCAACTCGTTCGGGTCGAACTTCATACGAGTACGGGAAAAACCGACCGTTATTGCGCACTCAATGTCCTTCGCCGCTTTGAAATCGAATACCTTGAGCATTCGAACGAATATCGTCCATTAAGTGCGGATCGACTCTATTTCCTATCTAATCAAACGGTCCGAATGAATTTATTTGGACATATGATTGCCCAAGACGTAAACAGCCAACGTCTTTACGTGACGGAACGGTTGAAGTATGCACTTCAAGCCAGGATGGTCACGGGGCTAGCATTTAAGCAAGTAAAGGAGAAAACAGCATGAAAGAGTATGAAATTGATGGGTGGTTCCGCCTGACATATCCGGAACATTATGAATACAGCGAAGAAGAAGACTACGTGAGTTTCTATTCGACGGAAGAGGATGCGCAAGGAACGCTTCAAATCTCAATTTATGAATCAGAAGATTCGCAAGAACCAAAGCAATCCGCAATGAGCGAGTTGAAAACGTTCTTAGGAGAGTTTCCGATCGACGTGAAAGTCGCACCGAGTGTGACCGATGAGACGAGTGACATGACGACGGCCTATGCGAGTGGGATTGAAGACGGCATGCATTTAGATGTATGGTCCTTGACCGACGGAACACGGCTCTTATTTTTAACATACGTAGCCGATCAGGTGACCGATGAAAAGATGGAGATTGAGTCCATCATCGATTCAATCGAATGGACATGAAATGAGACACGACGCCAGTTAGGGGCGCGTGTCTCATTTTTTTACTGATATTTTGGTACATCGAAGTTGAGCGTGTAAGCATCAAGAGATTGATAGATGTTATAGATACTAGTCGTCTGTTTCGCAGCCCATCCGATATCGGTTGCATATTGGTGAGTTCCGGGTGAAGACGGGTTGAAGCGCATCTTGTAGAGTGTGTTCTGCATGTATTGCGGATTGTTAATATATTTCGCTCCAATCCAGTAAGCTCCCCCAATGATTGCTTCTTTCGGTGAGAACCATTTTTGTTGGAAAGCGTACTTTGCGCCGTTCCCAAGCGGATTACTATCGGTAGCTTGTATTCCGTACATATTATAGACGGTTGCGGCAACAGGACGTTCCGGATAAATCCGATTCCCACTCGAGTTGATCAATGCATTCCCATCTTTATCGACAGGAACCCCTTTTGCAAGAAGTGACGTACCGTGTCCCGTTTCAAGGAGGGCATGCGAGAGAAGATAGACTTCGTTTACGCCGTACATGCTAGCCGCATCTACGAATGCTTGACCTTGTCCACTAAGTGTCCCTTTAGATGTGAGAACTTTGTTGAGCGTGGTCGCTGTTGTCCCAGCGCTCTTTGATAAATCTAAGAATTGATAGAATGAACGAGAGTTCGAATCAATCTGACTTGGATCGACATACGAGATAAGGTCATCTACTGACGCGCGACGCCATGTGTTGTCGAATACTCGAATGTTGTGTCCAGCCGGGCGTTTATACGAAATTGTATAGTATGTCCCCGTCTGACCAGTTATGGTTACAGTCTCACCTGTGTTGATTTGTCCATAGGCGTGAGATGTCAAAATCGGTCGACTTAAAATGTTTGCTGTCCCAACGACTGAACTCGGTGTCACATATCCAGTCATTGTGCCGTATTTCACTTTGTACCAAACTGTTGAACCGGAAGTGTAGCGGTCAACATATTGTATCGACGCCCCGTATGGAATCGTAACGAGTGAAGAAGAACTTGAGGAAGCAGTCATCTTCAGAGCTGTTCCTAAGCCCGAGATGACTGTCATCTCAGGCTTAACAATCGTTCCAGTCGAACCATTGACGCTAACCCAAGCGCGAGGTAAATATGCTTCATCATATCGATGTGCGTCGGTTTGAGCGAATTGAGCCATTTGGCGTTCTGCCATCTGGCGAACCGTCATTGGATAACTTGTATATGAAACTTTTTTCGTGATGCCTGTCGCAGGTGGAGTCGTTGTGACAGGTACGACGTAATCGGTATGAATATAGTTACCACTATACGTTCCATTCGTGAGAAGAGCCCAGTCTGAGCCGACAATCGGTTTGATGTTGACAATCGTTCCTGTACTTAACGTTCCGACTTTATTTGCTGTCGTTACTTCAGGAGTAGACCGAACGTTGAGCGGTTCGTTCCCATCTACATAGATGCGAACTTGACGTTCTTCTTCGTATTGTTCGTCTGACGGTGCTGTTTTCGAGAAGTGATCCGCCGTCGCATAACCTGTGATTGGGCCGTATTCAATTTTAAAGAATCGTTCCGTGAGGCCAGGTTCAGATACTTGTTGAACTTTCGTACCGAACGGAATGACCGCAATTTTAACCTTTTCAGCATCAGAACGGTTATATAAGACGACATCGCGAGTTGTATAGTAATCTGTTTTCACAATAACCTCTGGATTTTTCAATGAGAAGTGACTAGAGCCTGCATATCCTGTTTTGCCATCATAGCGAATCTTGAACCATGAACTAGATAGACCACTTTGCGAGACTTGTTCCACTTTTGCACCGAACGGAATCGTCGCAATCTTTGTTGCTCCGGCTGCAGAAGAACTATACATCGCCACATTTCGAATCGCAAAGTATGGTGTGATCGTCACTTCTTCAGGTGCCTTCGTTGAAAAATGGCGAGCGGCAGCGAAGCCAGTGACTCCATCATATTCGATTTTGAACCAAGAGTCGGATAGGTTGGCGTCAGAAACTTGTACCACTTTCGTTCCTTCTTTGATCGTGCGGAGGCGAGCCGCTCCGGAAGCGGAAGACTCATACAGTACTAGGTCTCGAACCGCATAATATGTTGTTTTGACGACTGCTTCAGGTTTTGATGTCGAGAAGTTACGTGCAGCTGCATAACCGACAGTGTCCCCGTATTGGACTTTATACCAAGATGAACTCAATCCGTTCACGTACACACGCTTCACTTCTGCTCCGAGTGGAATCGTTGCGATTTTTGATGCACCCGTTCCTGAACCGTTGTAGAGCGCAACATTTTTCACTGCGTAATATGTCGTGACTGCTTCTGGAGCAAGGGGAGTCGCTGTAAAATTACGTGCTGGTGCATAACCGACGAGTGAACCGTATTCGATTTTGTACCAAGATCCCGTCGCACCCAATGAATCGAGGTAAGTGACGTGCGCGCCTTCTGGAATCGTTGCGATTTTTGACGCGCCAGTACCGGTCTTGTCATATAGAACGGCTGTCTTAGAAGCGTAAAATGAAGGATTCGTTTCGCTAAAGTATCGTGCGGCCACATATCCAGTATATGTACCGAATTGTACCTTATACCAAGACCCTGTCGCACCGTGAGTAGAAAGATGCGTCACGAGTGATCCTTTCGGGATGACCGTTTCGATTGAAGCAGATGTTGACATCGACGACCGAAGATTGACGTTCATTTCAGCCACATATAATGAAGCGGACGTTGTAGATGCTTTTGTAATGGATGAACCCATCGTCAAATACGTAGAAGAAACGTAACGTTTCTGTCCCTCGAAGCTGATTTGTGCCCATTCATCATTTACGGCATACACATCTACCGACGTTCCTTCCGTTAACTTGCCGACGATTGAAGACGATGTCGATGAATCAGACCGTACATTTAAAATGGGTGTGTTGACTGTTCCTTCAGATGTTGCTGCGTATGATTGGAGAGGCGCAACGGTGCTCAGAATCGTTCCTGAGACGATGACGGCTACTCCTAATCGTGAGAGTGTCGATTTCAATATGTTACCCCTTTCGGATGAAAAAACATGATAAAAATGATTGCGGTCTAAGTATAACGCACTTAAAAATTGGAAAGAAGAAGTAAAATTTTAAAAAAGGTAAATGGTTAAAATATCTTTTCCGAAATCAGGTAAATAAAAACCCCCCTTATAAAAGGAGGTTGAGTAAATTAATGGGTTTTGATTTGCTTCATCCAAGAAAGGATATCCAACCAAACTTGTTCACGGTGAGCTTCGCGAAGGATTTCATGTCGGGCATTGTCGTATGTGACGACAGAGAGTTCGATATCCGCTTTACGATATTTTTGAATGATTCCGTTCAACCCCTCGCCGTCATGAGTGACGGGATCGTCCACTCCAGCAACGAATAAAACTGGAAGTGACTTCGGATGTTCATGAATACGTGCGGATGTCGTGACATCTAATGAGGCGCGGGTCACCTCATGTAAGAAGCCAAGGGACGGTAGTCCACCGCAATTTGGATCTTCAATATAGGAGTCAACCTCATCGGGCACGCTCGAGAGCCAATCACTATCTGTTCGAGCTGGTAAAAATTTTAGGTTGTAGCGTCCGAACAAGAGTCGTTCAAAAAATTTAGATTGGTGTGTCGCGCCTTTTCGATTCATCGCAGTAGCAATCAAGCGATGACCGATTTCCCCTGCGACTCCAGGGTGTGGAGGCGGGGCGACGACAATCACGCCAGATAAAGCGTGTCCCATGACTTGTCCGAGTCGTCGTGCGAGAAGTGAGCCGAAGCTATGACCTAACAGATAAGTCGGACGCTCATCCTCATGCTGGTTAATGAGATACTGGGCATCATCGACGAGTTGCTGAAATCCAGTCTCTGGCGCAAGATGGCCGTAAGTGTTTTGGTCATGGGCGCTAGTGCCCGCACCTCGCAAGTCACATACAAACACATCGTATCCATTATTTGCCATAAAATGCGCGAACTCAATATATCTTTCATGATGTTCGAGCATCCCATGAAACATGAATATTTTTCCAATTGATTGATCTGCCTGCACGTGCATCACTTCCGTTTGATACCCGTCAGGATACGTCAACTCCGATACGATCATCTGTCATCCCCCTATTAGAAAAGTCCGATTGCTTTTCCGGATTCATCAATTCCCATATTGAGAGCTGCCGGATGTTTTGGCAAGCCTGGCATCGTCAGCACGTTTCCTGTCAAGGCGACGAGGAATCCTGCTCCCACTGATGGTTTCAATTCGCGAACGGTGATCGTGAATCCTTGTTGATAACCGAATTTTGAAGGGTCGTCAGAGAGGGAGAACGGTGTCTTCGCCATACATATTGGGAGGTCGGCCCACCCATTTGTTTCGATGGCTTGAATCTGTTTTTGTGCTTTTGGTGTGAACGTGACATCCGCGGCACCATATACTTCCCGGGCAATCGTCTTGATTTTGTGTTCAATCGAGTCAGTTAATTCATAAAGTGGAGATAGCTTGCTTTCTTTTGATTCCACCGCATCAATGACGGCTTCGGCCAACTGGTGACCACCAAGTCCACCATTCGCCCATACCTCACTCAATGAAGCGCGGATATCATGTGCAGTACACCAATCAAGAACGGCAGCGAGCTCATCTTCTGTATCTGAATTGAAACGATTTAAAGCGACAACAGTCGGAAGTCCGAGCTTTTTCATCGTGTCGATATGTTTGGCGAGTAACTTCATTCCTTGACCGACTGCACCGACATTTTCGATATGAAGCTGATCCTTAGATACACCTCCATGCATTTTTAGAGCACGTACGGTCGCAACGAGAACGACCGCATCGGGATTTAATTCTCCAACTCGAGATTTGATGTGACAGAATTTTTCAGCTCCGAGGTCTGCACCGAAACCGGCTTCCGTCACGACATATTCACCAAGCTTCAAAGCTGTCTTTGTTGCGATCAATGAGTTACATCCGTGCGCAATGTTCGCAAACGGTCCACCGTGGACGAGAGCCGGGGTTTGTTCAAGTGTTTGGACAAGGTTTGGTTTAAATGCCTCTTTTAAAAGTAATGTTGCCGCGCCTGCCGCACCAATTTGTTCGGCGGTGATTGGTTCTTGTTGATGGTCATAAGCGACGACGATTCGCTTGATTCGTTCTTCGAGGTCATTCAAAGAATCCGCGAGACAAAGGATGGCCATAATTTCGGAAGCGACAGTAATATCAAATCCGTCCTCACGCGGTACTCCATGAGCGGTACCCCCAAGTCCGACGGTGACATGACGTAGCGCACGGTCGTTCAAGTCGAGAACTCGTTTCCATACGATTCGGCGAACGTCGATCCCGAGATCATTTCCCTGATGAAGATGATTGTCGATCATGGCACTAATTGTGTTGTGTGCCGACGTAATCGCATGCATGTCTCCTGTGAAATGGAGGTTGATGTCCTCCATCGGGAGAACTTGACTGAAGCCACCACCGGCTGCGCCGCCCTTTAAGCCCATTGTTGGTCCGAGTGAAGGTTCGCGAAGACAAACGATTGCTTGTTTGTCCAACTGATTCAAGGCTTGACCGAGACCGACCGTGACCGTTGATTTTCCTTCTCCGGCTGGCGTTGGATTGATTGCAGTAACGAGTACAAGTTTTCCGTCTTTTCGTGTCTTCACACGTTCGAGGACATCATAAGAAAGTTTGGCTTTATATTTTCCATAAAGATCAAGGTCGTCTTCTTGTAGTCCGATTTTTGCTGCAACTTCTTTGATCGGCAATGTTTTAGCTTGTTGGGCGATGGTTAAGTCGGATAATGGTTTCGTTGTTGTCATGTGAAAGTACCTCCGTTTATCGAACGATGTGTTTTAATATATTGAATAATATTCGTGATTAACGTCATAAAAAACAGAACGGATAGTTTGGAGTACAATCCGTTCGTATTGTCATTGATTTTATCATAACTCATCATTCCTTGAATTTCATTCATTCCGTTCAATATTTTCCACCCTTTCTGTCAAATGTATCCGTTTTCATAAAGAGCTCTTCACGATACATTGATAGTGGAGGCGATACACATGACTGAGACTGCAAAACGGACGAAACGAAGACGAAATTGGAAGAAGCCTGCGAGTTTTATAGCATTTGTCGGACCCGCTTTTTTGGCTTTTGTCGCCATTGTACTGATCCCGTTCTTCAATGGAATCTACTATAGTTTCACGGATTGGAACGGTGTGACAGGCGAGTTGAATTTTATCGGATTCGATAACTATCAACGATTATTTTTGGAAGATGAGCAATTCCGAGCTTCTTTTTGGATAACAACAAAATATACGATTGTATCTGTCTTATTGACGAATATCGTCGGATTTTCTTTAGCATTATTGTTGACGATGAATATTAAAACACGAAATTTCTTACGTACAATTTTCTTCATGCCGAACTTGATTGGTGGATTGATTCTCGGATTCATTTGGCAGTTCATTTACGTGAAAGGATTTGCCTCGATTGGGGCGTTGACGGGATGGAGTCTATTTGAACTACCGTGGCTCGGAGATGCGCAAACGGCATTTTGGGGAATCGTGATCGTCGCAATCTGGCAAGGTGGCGGCTACGTCATGGTCATCTATATCGCAGCATTACAGAATGTACCGACCGATTTGATGGAGGCGGCTCGAATTGATGGAGCGAACCGTTTCAAGATGCTTCGTCACATTACCTTGCCGATGATTATGCCATCCATCACGATTTGTTTATTCTTAACGATTTCATGGTCGTTCAAAGTGTTTGATACGAACTTGTCGCTGACAAATGGAGGACCGTTCAAATCGACCGAGATGTTGGCTTTAAACATTTACACAGAATCCTTCGTCAATAACAATTATGGTCTTGGCTCAGCTAAAGCGGTCATCTTCTTCTTGGTCGTGGCTGCGATTACGGTGACGCAAGTGTACGTGACGAAAAAACGGGAGGTGGAAGCATGACGACGGAAAAATTGGAACGAATCGAGAAAAAATTGGATGAAACACCAAAGCTCGTCCCGAAGCGGCCTCTCCGCCCGGGAGCGTATTCTTGGAATCTCGGAGTCATTGAACTCGTCGCTATTCTGCTCGGACTTCTTTATTTGGTGCCATTCTATTACGTTGTCGCCAACTCGTTCAAATCGATGGCCGAAATCTTTACGAATACTTCCGCCTTACCGAACGAATGGTTGACGTCGAACTATACGGAAGCATGGGAAGCGATGAATTATGGACGCGTGTTTCTAAACTCACTTCTCATCACGTTTGGTGCAAATGCAATCATCGTTATCTTTACTTCGATGGCAGCATGGAAACTCGTTCGTACGAAACATTGGGTCTCCACGATGATTTTTTTCTTATTCGTGGCAGCTATGGTCATTCCGTTTCAATCTATCATGATTCCGCTTGTAAAGGTTTCGAGCGTCCTTGGGTTGTTGAACAGTCATTGGGGACTGATGGTCATGTATCTTGGGTTCGGTTCTGGAATCTCCGTGTTTCTCTACCATGGGTTCATGAAGTCCATTCCTGAAGAAATTGAAGAAGCGGCCATCATTGACGGATGTTCGACATGGGGTGTATTTTGGCGAATAGTTTTTCCGCTACTAAAGCCAATCACGGTGACAATCGTCATCTTGAACAGTCTCTGGATTTGGAACGACTTCCTATTGCCGTCTCTCGTTCTTCGTGATGTGGAATTACGGACCATCCCGCTCGCGACGTTCTATTTCTTTGGACAATATACAAAACAGTGGGATCTTGCGTTAGCTGGTTTAGTGTTAGGAATCGTTCCCCTTTTGGTCTTCTTCTTCGGTATGCAAAAGCATATCATCAAAGGGATCACGAGTGGTTCGATTAAATAACCCTCCTAAGGGAATCCTCCGTTCGCTACACGGAGGATTATTTTTTTTTTGAAAAACCGTTGACATTATTCAGAATATTTATAATAATGAATTCAATTCAATTGTGAACGACGTCGAAAGGACGAGTACATGAAGGTAGTGAGTCAAGCGATCCGGGGGAGGTGAGAGCCCGGTCTTAACCCTTCGTCGAAAAACTTCCTGGAGTCGCTACCCGAACGCTTTGCCAGTAGACGTAGCCGGACCGCTCCCCGTTATCGGAGCTACGAGATGTTTGTCTCGAAAAAGTGAGTAGATTCGTCTACTAATTTGGGTGGCACCGCGGAACCGAAGTCTTCCGTCCCATGTTCGATGGGATTGGAGGGCTTTTTTTCATGGCTTCACTCCCAAATATTCCACAATTGGAGGAAACGGAAAATGACAACAGCAACAAGCACGATGAAGGAAAGACAGCAGACAATCGGAGCAGTAAAGGCACTCTTCGAGGAGAAAGTCTCGCGTGAACTCGGACTCACACAAGTACAGGCGCCGTTATTCGTCGAATCAGCAAGTGGTGTCAACGATCATCTGAACGGTGTGGAGCGCATCATTCAGTTTGATACGATGTATCCAGGCCATGAACTTGAAATCGTTCAATCGCTTGCGAAATGGAAACGAGAGGCACTCGGACGTTATGGATTTGGTGTCGGAGAAGGATTGTATACTCAAATGCGAGCAATTCGTCGTGATGAAGAGCTCGATGCGACGCATTCTCTCTTTGTCGATCAGTGGGACTGGGAGCGAGTCATTGCTCGAGAAGAGCGGACGATGGAGTATTTAAAAGCAACGGTCGAGTCGATTTATGTGGCACTCCGTGAAACAGAGTCGGAAGTGGAAAGAGCGTATGGTATTGAAGCGATTCTTCCAGATGCCATTCATTTCATCACGAGCCAAGAGCTAGAGGATGCGTATCCGACGATGACTCCGAAAGAGCGTGAGAGTGCAATTTGTAAAGAGTACGGCGCGGTTTTCATCTCGCAAATTGGAGACAAACTCGCTTCAGGTATGAAACATGATGGACGTGCGGCGGACTATGATGACTGGTCGCTCAACGGTGACATTCTCGTTTGGCACCCTGAACTTGAGTCGGCATTTGAATTATCGTCGATGGGGATTCGTGTAGACGAGGTGACTCTTGAAGCACAACTTCAAAAAGCCGGGGCCGAAGAAAAACGTGCTTATCCATTCCATCAAGGTGTGCTCGAAGGAACACTTCCGCTCACGATTGGTGGAGGCATCGGTCAATCCCGTGTAGCGATGTATCTCTTACGTGCACGTCATATCGGTGAAGTCCAAACATCGGTCTGGCCAAAAGAAGTGATTCAGTCGTGCAAAGATGCTGGTATCAGCTTGTTGTAATATAAAAATAATTAGAAACAGGGAACAGGACTCGTTAAAACGGGTCTTGTTTTTCTGTGCAACATTTTCCACCCTATCCGTCAATTTTGACACCTACATATTGGAAGCGTTTTCATTTAAAGTTGGTTTTGTAAAGAATGGATGAGATTAAGGGAGGAAATGAGATGAAGCGGAAGTGGAAATTATCGACAGCGGTTATGACAGCCGGAATGGTTTTATCACTCGCGGCATGTGGTGGAGGATCACTGACGGACGAAGGGTCTTCTGAAGGAAATGCGGACAGCGGAGATAAAAAAGACGTCACGTTGAACGTCTTCCAATTCAAAGCGGAGATCGCCAAAGATCTTGAAGCGATGGCAAAAGAGTATGAAGAAGAAACGGGTGTCAAAGTGACCGTTCAAACGGTCGGTGGCGGTGCGGACTATGGTGCGGCCTTAAAATCACAATTTGCTTCAGGAAACGAACCAGACATTTTCAACAACGGTGGATTCACGGAAGCACAAACATGGAAAGACAAACTCGAGGACTTATCGAGTGAGAAATGGGTAGGAGACTTGACCGAAGTCGCCAAAGAACCGATGACGATGGACGGTAAACTGTATGGTATGCCGATGAATCTTGAAGGGTACGGTTTTATTTATAATAAAGAACTGTTTGAAAAAGCAGGCATCGATGAGTTGCCAAAAACGCTTTCTGAATTGACTACTGCAGCTGAAAAATTAGATAAGGCGGGAGTTACACCATTCTCTGTCGGTTATGCAGAGTTTTGGATTTTAGGAATTCACTTATTAAATATCCCGATGGCTCAGCAAGATGATCCAGATGCGTTTATTCAAGCGCTTAACGAAAATAAAGCGAAGTTTGAAGACAACGAACAGTTCCAGGAATTCTTGAAGCTGTTTGATTTGACGATTAAATACGGGAATAAAAATCCACTGACGACAGACTATAACACTCAAGTCACACAGTTCGCTCAAGGAGAGACAGCGATGCTCCAACAAGGAAACTGGGCACAACAGATGATCTTTGATGTCAATCCGGATATAGAGATGGGCTTCGTTCCAATCCCGATCAACGACGATGCTGAGAAGATGGACCGACTCCCGGTCGGTGTCCCGAACAACTGGGTCGTCAACAAAAACTCGAAGTATAAAGAAGAAGCAAAAGATTTCTTAGAGTGGATGGCGACGTCTGATACAGGTAAAGACTACATGGTCAACAAGTTCAAATTTATCCCGGCCTTCAAGTCGGTTGAAGCGAATGATCTTGGACCACTTGCAGATGATATCTTAGCCTATTCAAATGAAGGGAAGACAATCTCTTGGAACTGGTTCAAGTATCCGGATGGTGCCGTGAATGAATATGGTGCACTCATGCAGGCGTATGTTGGTGAACAAAAAACAGGTGAAGAAATGCTTCAAGACTTCACTAAAGTTTGGCAAGACAAAGTGAAATAAAGAATACACAGACGGTGAAACGACCCCTTCACCGTTTGTGTTTTTTTTATGAAGAAACTGTCACAGGAACCCCATACAAACCACACACATACCTATGGGGGTTTCAGTAGAATGGATGTTGTAAGCGCTTATGAGAAGGAGGGGGCATGAAACGGTTACTGATATTCATCCTATTTATGTGTTGGATGCCGCATGCGAATGCGGAAGGAGCATCGATTCCGGTGACTGAACCGATTGTTATCGAATCGAATAACAGTTTTGATGGGGCTGGAAAAACGTATACGAGTTGTGGTCATCCCGCTTTTATTATAAAAGGAACGGGTGCAGTGCTTGAACGTGTGTCGATTCAGCAGTGCGAGGGTGATGAGGCACCGGCGATTCACGTATCTGGTCTTGGACATCAGCTACTCGATGTGTCGATTGAGTCTTCAGGTACCGGTCTGTTGATTGAAGATAGTTACGGTGTTCGTGTCATACGAACTGCTGTGTATGGGAACGGCCAGGCGGATGGAGTCGCACTTCTAAATAGCGAAGCGGCAGAATTAAAAGGAGTCGTTGTCAAAGGTGTGCGAGATGGGATTTACATAGAAAACGGGTCCCAGCACACGATTGTTCGACCGGTTATTTCCTATTCTCGATATGGCATTCATTTGATGTTTCCGACCGACCTTGTGATTTCGGTACCGGAACTACATCATAACTTGACAGGTGCGATGATTATGGGAACGAATCGGGTCGTTTTCAAAAATGGGAATGTGCACGACCAATTCGGCGGAACGGCGACGGGATTGATGTTATATGAGGCCGTCGACACAACAATTGAGATGACGAATATTTACGGAAATCATATCGGTTTATATGCGGAGCAGTCAGAAGGAACGATTCTTGAACGGAATGCGATCAATGGAAACGATATTGGATTTCAATTGAAACAAGCAACAGGGATGATGATTCTTCAAAATAATCTACTAGGGAATCGTGAATCGGTGACAATGGTCGAGTCATATGAAAATATTGTGCAAGGTAATGTTTGGGATGGTACGACACTTGACCTAGACCGTGACGGTTATAGTGAGATTCCATTTCGTACCGATCCGTATTTATTTTTATTAACGGATTCATATGAGGCATTTGAATTATTGTACGGGTCACCGGGTCTTCTTCTACTAGAAAACATACTGAGAAGCCCGGAAGACTTATCTTTGACAGATATTACGCCACAAACCTATTCCGCGACGTGGCAATGGAACGGTTCGATTTGGAGCTTAGGGAGTATCATTTTATTCATCATGATTTGGATAATTGGGAGGAAAAGACATGAAATCGTATAAACAAGTAGCAGGATTATTATCAGTAGCAGGACTATCTTTAGCACTCGGTGCATGTTCAAGTGCATCGGCAGAACCGTTTGATATCAAATGGGGCGAAACCGAATGTGAAGTATGTAAAATGAAAATTATGGATGAGCAGTTTGCAGCGGAAGCGATCATGGAAAATGAAAAAGGATATGCATTTGATGACATCGGTTGTCTCATGCGAGATTGGTATCCTGAACAAAAAGAAGAAGACATCGCTGCAATGTATGTGAAGGACTTCAATACGAAAGATTGGGTCGAATTAGACGAAGCGATGTTTGTTTACGACAAAGAGTCAAAAACACCGATGGCTTATAATATTCTCTCGTTCGCAAAAGAGGCAGACGCTGAAGCCTATATGGAAGACAATGGCGGCGAAATGATGGACTTTGATCAATTAAAAGATCATACGTGGGAACGCGGCGAGATGAAGATGATGATGGACGGCGAAGGTTCGATGGACCATAATCATGATGGTGATACGGAAATGGACATGGAAATGGAAGAAGAAGGGCAGTAAACGATGTCGTTATGGAGAATGGAATGGGCACGCACCCTACGGCAACGAGAAAATTACGTTTTCTTATTCACATGGGTTCTCACGCTCGTTCTACTAGGGGGGCTTGGACAAGCATTACCGGTTGCTGCGAACTATACGAATATAAGCGCAACGCTCATCACGGTGCTCGGTTTGTTGCTCCCTCTTTTTATTTTATTGACGACGGCACTCCATTGGGGGCAAGAGCGGGAGTCGAAGCGACTGAACTTGCTGTCAACGTTCACCTATCCGAAGTGGAAGCTGATTTTCGTTCGGTTCAGCACTTTTTTGGTCACGCAAGTACTCATTCTATTATTGGCATTCCTCATTGCCTCGCTCGTGGTCGGGCAATCGATTCAGACATGGATGATTCTGCTTTCCTATGCGATTGGATTGACGATCTATGCTGCAGCGCTCGGTACGTTACTTGGGTTAGTGGGACGTACGCGGATTCGGGCGATATTGCTTGCTTTTTTAACGTGGGTCCTCCTCATATTACTTTGGCCGACAATTCTCGTGACCATCATTTCCTGGCTCCCTTACGGCATGCAAGTGAACGGGATGATCGTTATGTTGTTTATGAATGGATTTGATTTGATGCGAATTTGGGCCAGTACAGCGGCGTCATCATCAGACGTTTTTGGAGATGTCTATCTTGATCTATTGAGTTGGATGAATCGACCGATTGGGTATGCAGTGGTTTGGGCGACCTTACTTACGATGAGTGGCTTCTTACTATGGCTTGCTTCGATATTGGTTTGGAGGAAAACGTCATGATTAACTGTGTAGACGTAGGCAAAAAGTATGGTAATACATGGTCGCTCCATCCTATTCGTGAAGAAATTAATCCGGGGCGAATTGTTGCATTATGCGGGAGCAACGGAGCTGGGAAATCGACGCTTTTGAATCTAATGAACGGTACGATTGAACCGAGCACCGGGATCATTCAATTGAACGGCTATACAATCAAACAACGGACGAAATATAATCAAAACTTTGGATACATGCCGGACGATTTCTCATTTGACGGCGCATGGACAGTTGAAGAGACGTTTGCTTATTATTCTTTTTTGCAAGGGGCACGCCCGATTCCTAAAATTCTTGAGCGGGTCGGATTGTATGAACATAAGCAAAAGCGCGTCGCCGAACTCTCGAAAGGGATGCGCCAACGGCTCCTGCTGTCTCAAGCACTTGTGAGCGAACCGGATATTCTTTTACTAGATGAGCCGACGAATGGCCTAGACCCCATTTGGATGCATACACTCGGAGACATATTACGACAGGAAGCCGAGCGAGGGGCGACCATCGTGTTTTCAACGCATCAGTTGGACGTTGCTGCTATGTTGTCAGACGAAGTCTGGATGATGCGAGCAGGTTCTGTTTGTGGGAAGGTATATGTTCAAGAAGAACAGGCCGCATACGAACGACTGAGAGAATTCTTTTTCGAATCGAAAGATGACACTTGTCAAATAGACGTGGCTCGCACAAAATAATAGACAGTTGAAGTGGTGCTCGGAACCTTCCGACGCCACTATTTTTTTGGGGAGATGGAATGGATGAGAAAAAATGTGACGGTTGCTCTTTTGTTGGCAACCTTTTTAGCGGCAATTGAAGGAACGGTCGTATCAGTTGCGACACCGGTTATCGCTAGCGAATTGAACGGAGCGACGCTCGTCAGTTGGGTGTTTGCTGCCTTTTTACTATTTACAGCGGTATCGACACCGATTTATGGGAAAGTAGCAGATTTGTTCGGGCGTAAACGTGTCTTGTTGTTTGGAATCGGATTATTTACACTATCCTCATTATTGTGTGGACTGGCGACATCGATGGAACAATTGATCGTCTTTCGAGCACTGCAAGGTTTGGGGGCTGGTGCGGTACTCCCGATTTCGATGACGATTATCGGTGATTTATATAAATATGAAGAGCGTGGAAAGATTCAAGGGATTTTAAGCGCGGTTTGGGGGGTATCGGGTGTACTCGGTCCCGTTATCGGCGGATTTTTAGTTGAAACGTTATCATGGCGTTACGTATTCTTATTGAACGTGCCGTTTGCCTTACTCTCATTCATCATGATTATCATCTTTTATAAAGAGAACGTCACCGAGACGAGTGAACGAATCGATTTGAAAGGGGCCCTTTTGTTTGCTAGTGGAACTACCGCATTTTTATATGCCCTCATCACGTTCAGTGAAACGAATGAATGGACGACGACGATCGTCGGAAGTGGAATGTTAAGTATCGTTTTGTTAGGTAGTTTCTTCTTATCGGAACGAAAAGCAAAATCTCCCTTGTTGCCGCTTGACTTGTTAAAGCAGCCAACGATTGCCGCAATCAACGGTTCGGTCTTCTTTGCAGCCTGGGTACTCGTCTCCATGTCAGCCTATATTCCAATCTGGGCACAAGCTGTTTTGGGCAAGACGGCGACAGAGGCCGGATTTATGCTGATGCCATTATCTGTTGCGTGGACATTCACGTCGATTATCGGTGGACGGACACTCGGTGTGGCTTCTCCGAGACGGCGTGCCATGATTGGAATGGGGTTACTCGTCATCGGGACACTCACGTTAACGCTATTGTCACAGTCTAGTTCGGACGTGTGGGTATATAGTGCAGTGGCGTTGATTGGTGTCGGATTTGGATTGTCCCAGCCGATGTTTATCGTCGTCCTGCAAACCGTCGTCTCGTATCAACAACGCGGAACGGCGACTGCGACCAATTCATTTTTAAGTACAGTCGGTCAAACGCTCGGTGTCGCTGTGTTTGGGGCGGTTTTCAATTTTGTCGTTCTTAACGACTTTAAAGAAAGCAGCTCGTTATCCAAAGTGTCTTTGGAAGATTTCTTTAATCAACGTGTGACGGAGACGCTAAGCGCCTCTGTCCGTCTGCAAGGTGAACAAATCATCGCGACCGGATTGAACAGTATATTTATCGGGGCGATGGTCGCCGCAATCATCGCGTTTATCATTGCGTCCCGATTACCAACGCACCGACCTGAACCTTCACAACATTCTTAAAACAAGGGTATGATGAAGGAAAGGGAGGCGAACCGACATGAAACGTCAAATCGGGGTTGTGACACTATTATTTCTTATAGGATGTACGCCAGAATCGACAAATGAGGGCTCGGAACAACCGCCTACAGAAGAATCGGTAGAGACTACGGATGAATCGAGCATCGCTGAAGAGTCGGACCTTAACATTGGAGAAGTGACACCAATCGTTGAAAACTTGGACATCCCTTGGTCAATCGCTCGTACACCGGACGGATGGTTCGTATCGGAACGTGGCGGAACGATCACCGTGATCGATGATTCGGGTCGCGCGACGCAATCTGCAGTGAACTTGAAGGAAGACGTATTTGAGATTGGTGAAGGGGGACTCCTTGGCATCGCGTTAAGTGACGATTTTGAATCGAGCGGAATCCTTTACGCGTATCACACATACGGCTCGTCAGGAAGAGACGTGCAGAATCGTGTAGTGGAATTGACGTGGGACGGGGAACGTTTCGAAGAGACAGACGTCGTGCTTGACGAGATTCCAGGGGCACGCTTCCACAATGGAGGGCGTCTGCTAATCGATGGTGAGTATCTTTGGGTGACGACGGGCGATGCGCTCGTGCCAGAACTTGCTCAAGACGAGTCATCTTTGGCAGGGAAGATTTTACGAATTCCATTATCGGGTGAAGGCGAACCGACCGACTGGATCTATTCGCTTGGTCATCGGAATCCACAAGGGCTGAGTCGGATTGACGACGTTCTCTATGCGAGCGAGCATGGAGCGAGTGGACATGACGAGGTCAACGTGATTGAAGAAGGGAACAATTATGGCTGGCCCATCATTGAAGGAAACGAGCAACAAGAAGGTCTTGTCACGCCATGGTTTGAAGTCGGTGAGACGTCTTGGGCGCCGTCTGGTATTGCGACAGATGAACGATATGTATATATGGCGACACTTCGGAACGAGCGTCTCGTCGCCATCAACCGAGAGACGAAACAAGTGACGACGATTGTCGAAGGGGTAGGGCGGATTCGCGATGTATGGTTAGACGACGATACGTTGTATTTTATTTCGAATAATACGGACGGACGCGGCAATCCACAATCGCAAGACGACAAACTTTATCAAGTGACCATTCGATAGAAACTGACGAATCCGTCAGTTTCTATTTTTTCATTGTCTCTTCTGGAATGAAAGGTATAATTAAACATGTATTTTGGGAAAAGAAGGAGAAATTAGATGAAACATTCAAACTTGGTACATAAACGAGAAAACTTATACTTCTCATTATTAGTCGCAGCAAGCGTACTCGTCTTGATTTTAGGAATCGTACTGACGATTGCATCATTCGGTCTTTTCTTGTGGATCATTGGGACGATCTTAGCACTCTCGATGTTTACACACTGGATTCAGATTGGGTATATTCGGACGAACGGTGTCAAAGTGACGGCACGGCAGTTCACAGAGCTTCATGAGCTGGTTCAACGCGTCGGGGCTGAGATGGGTATTCGTTTGTTGCCAGATGTGTATATCTTACAGGCCGGTGGCGTGTTAAATGCTTTCGCCACACGATTCTTCCAAAAGAATATGGTCATTTTATATTCTGACGTCGTGGAATTGACACGTACTGGACAGACGAAAGAAGTCGAATTCGTCATCGCGCACGAGTTGGCACACATTCGCCGAAACCATGTCCAAAAACAATGGGTGGTCTTACTCGGTAGTATCATTCCGTTCTTAGGTTCGGCATACTCACGCGCATGTGAATACACGTGTGACCGGATGGCAGCTCATTATCTTCAAGATTTTGGAGCGGCGAAACGAGCGTTGACAGTACTCGCAATCGGGGGACCGCTCGCTAAAGAAGTGAATGAGTTTGACTATCTATACGAAGCAAGCCGAGAAAATGGGTTCATTGCGAAGTATAGTGAATTGTTGTCGACACATCCGACGTTACCGAAACGCATCGCAGCGATTGCGACACATGCCGGTGAAGAAAACGTACCGATGTTCAAGACGGCGGGATATGTGAAGGCGTCTATCATTACAGCGATTCTCTTAACTGTCATCGGAAATGGGGCAATCATTGCGTTCCTCGTCATGAATGATGATTTATCTGACATTGTCGCATCGGCTATGAGTGAGGATATTGAAAATGACTGGGCGACGGAACAGGAAGAACCAATTCAAGAATTGACGTATGCCAATGCCAGTTATGAGGATATTGAAGCTGAACTCGCGAACGGGGCTGACGTGAACATCCAAGACGAGTATGGAGACACGCCGCTCCATAACCTGTTCTACAACGATGACGTTGATCCAGAAACGGTCCGACTTTTGCTTGAAAATGGTGCAGATGTCACGATTGAAAACGAAGACGGCATGAAACCGATTGACGTGGCAAGAGACTGGGGACATGGTCCTCGAATCATTGAATTGATGGAATCGCATCAATAAAGAATTGATCCTTGTTTCGAAAGAGACAAGGGTCTTTTTTTATGATTATTGCAAACGTTTGCATAGCGCGTGATATACTGATGAGGTAGGAGGGATATCGGTGAGTAGTATTCGTACAAAGTTAACGGGAATGATTGCGTTGACCATCATCGTACCGGTCATCGTGGCGACCATCATTTCATTTTGGTATGTAGAGGACCGAGAGCGTGAACGTGGTCTCGAGATGACCGAATGGTCGCTTGAGCGGGGGACGCGTCAGATGGAACGATACATCTCTGACTTGAGTAGGCTGCCGACAAGTTTATATGCAGATCGTGATGTATTAGACATATTGGAATATGGACCAGGTCTATCACTCAGGCAAACAGAGATTGAAGTGAGGCGGGCACTTCTTGCGATGTATCTTTCGCGGGAAGATGTGGCCCAAATTCAGTTGTTAATGCTTGAAGACATGGACTCATTTGCAGCCTATAAAATGAAGGTATCGCCACGTTCGAAAAAAGAACCGAGCGCTGTCCAACAACAGCTATTGGACAATTCGAAAAGTCGTGTATTGCTGGAAGCTTCACATCCGCTGATTCCCTATCATGACTTTGGACCAATCATGACACAAGAAGACGTCGTCACCCTCCATTTCAGACTCGATAAAATTGAAACGGATGAGCCACTTGCCATTCTGTCGCTTGATATCCCAGAAGACTCGTTTATCGGACAGTTGGCTTCTCTTCAAAACAGTCCGGACGAAAGTTTATGGTTCGTCGGTGAGGACAGTCGCGTGTTTGCCCATCTTGGAGATGGAGAGATTCCATCTTCGTTTCAACCGACATCGGTGTCGAACGATGGGAAACATCACCAAATCACAAAAACGTTTGAGTTCGACCATCAGCAATTCTACGTAGGCAAATCGATTCCGGATCAGCTATTGACTGAGCCGGCTTCACGAACGTCATTCATTATCTTACTTGTCGGAATCATCTCGCTCATCTTGGCTTTGATTGGAGCGACATATGCCTCGATGAAACTGACGACTCCAATCAAGACGTTGACCTCGAACATTTGGCGAATCGAGCAGGGGGATATGACCGTATCGTTCGATTCCCTCGGAAATGATGAATTCGGTGTCCTCGGTAGACAGTTCAAACGGATGATTGAACGAATCGATGATTTGATTCAACGGGAGTATAAGCTTGCCCTAGAGAATCGAACGAATGAACTACGTGCCTTACAGGCGCAAACCAATCCGCATTTCTTATTCAATGCGTTACAGTCCATCGGAACGTTAGCTTTAAAAGGGGATGGCAAGACCGTCTATCGATTGATCACACAACTCTCTTCGATGATGCGATATACGATGCATCCAGAGGAATCGATGGTTTCTCTAAAGAGAGAAATCGAGCATTTGAACTCATACATTCGACTGCAAGACGTACGCTTTCCGAATCAGTTTCAAGTGACAGTCGACGTCTCAGAAGAACTACATGAACTCATTGTCCCCAAAATGATTTTACAGCCATTGGCGGAGAACTTTTTCAAACATGGGTTCGAGCGGGACGGGTCTGCTTTAGCGAATCGATTTGACGTGATGATTTGGATGGAAGGCGCGACACTCGTGATTCGCTGTGAGAACAGCGGACGTTCGTTGACGACCGAGGAATGGGAACGGGTCATGTCACGAATCGAACAAGACGATTCGACATTTTATGACACAGAAGGAACAGGATTACGAAACATTCGCGATCGACTCATGTTAAACTATAATCGGGAGGCAGAATTTATGTTGGCTACACCTGAAACAGGCGGTTTTCGAATTATGATGCGTTTCCCCGCTTCTTCTGAGGGGGTGGCGTTATGACGAAAGTGTTGATTGTAGATGATGAATCTCCGGTAAGGGAAGCGGTGAAATTACTCGGTGAATGGGAACGATTCGGTGTGACGAAAGTACTCGAGGCAACGGACGGGCGTGAAGCACAGACGCTCATCGAGCAAGAGCGTCCTGCCCTTATTTTATCGGATATTCAAATGCCTCATTGTGACGGCATCGAGCTGATGGAGTGGGTACACGACCACGCTTCATTTTCTAAGCTTGTCGTGTTGACAGGATACGATGAATATTCATACATGCGACGGGCCATCCAATATGGTAGCTTTGACTATTTGTTGAAACCGATTGATCCTGACGTATTGAATGATACGTTGGCACGCGCGTTAGCGGACGTGGTGACTGAATCGAGTGAAGACCCGATTGCCCAAATCGGAACGTTCATTGAACAGCATTTTTCGGAAGAACTGAGTTTACAAGGTATGAGTGAACGATTTTACTTAAGTCGAGAGTATATCTCGAGACGTTTTAAACAGCAATATGGCGTGAACTTGTCTGAATATGTGTTGACGATTCGGATGAACGAAGCGAAGCTCCTGTTAGAATCGAGTAGACAACGTATTTATGAAGTCGCCCAAGCAGTCGGTTTTTCGGATGATAAGTATTTCCGGAAGGTCTTTAAAAAACAAGTCGGTGTTACTCCGAACGAATTTCGGGAACAGGTTCAACGACAAGCTTAAAGGAGGAATTCAAACATGAGTGTACACATTGGAGCTCAAGAAGGACAAATTGCAGAAACGGTA
The DNA here is from genome assembly GCF_018617775.1 of Exiguobacterium sp. ERU653. Taxonomy (NCBI): domain Bacteria; kingdom Bacillati; phylum Bacillota; class Bacilli; order Caryophanales; genus Exiguobacterium; species Exiguobacterium sp. ERU653. Next base: position 84,410 of record NZ_JACSKV010000003.1, on the reverse strand, counting down.
CTACTTCCAGGGGATCCGCTTCGCGCCAAGTATATCGCGGAAACGTTTTTAGAAGACGTCGAATTATATAATGAAGTTCGTGGCATGTACGGTTTTACGGGAACATACAAAGGGAAGCGTATCTCGGTTCAAGGTACAGGGATGGGTGTGCCTTCGATGTCGATTTACGTGAACGAACTCATCATGTCGTACGGTGCTAAAAACTTGATCCGTGTCGGAACAGCGGGCGGAATTCAAGAAGACGTTAAAGTGCGTGATGTTGTCATTGCGATGAGCGCATCAAGTGAGATGGGTCAAAACCGTGTCCGCTTCAACGGAATGGACTATGCGCCAACAGCGACGTTCGACCTCCTACATCGCGCATATATGAATGCAGAGAAGGCGGGCATCCCGGTCAAAGTCGGACAAATCTTCACAGCTGACCAATTCTACCAAGACGATTTCCATCACTTCAAGAAATGGGCAGACTTCGGGTGCCTCGCCATCGAAATGGAGGCAGCAGGTCTTTACACACTTGCAGCGAAACACAAAGTGAACGCGTTGACGATCCTCACGATCTCTGACCACTTGTTGACGGGTGAAGAGACGACATCAGAAGAGCGTCAGTCGACGTTCGATGAAATGATTCGTGTCGCTCTCGACACAGCCGTCGAAGTGACAAACTAAGCGATTTTCCCTATAGCCAATGGCTGTAGGGATTTTTTGTGTCCAAACCCACTCATCCCTATGAAACGTACGGAGCTCCAGCTAGACTAAGGGTAAGATCACGAGAAAGAGGAATTGTCTGATGAAAACTCCATCGCGTTTTATATTATATGCAATTGTATTTTTTGCTTTTTTTGATTTGTTCGCCCAACTTCCGATTATGAGTACATTTGCGGTATCCGTTGGGGCATCTTCGTTTATCGCTGGTTTTTCTATTGCTATTTATTCGTTGACGAACACGTTTGGAAATATATTATCTGGTATATGGACTGACAGGAATGGTCCATATCGCGTTTTAGTTCTCGGTTTATTTTTGACGAGCTTCAGTTTATTGACTTATCAGTTCGTCGACTCAGCATCTATGTTGCTGTTTGTAAGGTTTGTTCACGGCTTTATGGCCGGGCTCATCGTCCCGGCAGCGTTTACGCTGTCTGCGAACGTCACCGCGACGAATCGTCAAGGGAAGAAAGTTGCAATCACCGGTAGTTTTGTTGGTCTAGCGGCCATCGTCGGTCCAGCCTTTAGTGGGATTGTTGCAAGTATGACGTCACCCCCGACCGTTTTTCTATTCGTCTCTTTATTCGGTTGGATAATTCTGTTCTTGACGGTCATCACGATGCGTCGCGGTCAAATGATAGATGTGAAGACAAAAACAGATGACGAACCGGTGAAAGCTGATTCTAGAGTGATTCGGGCCTATTGGGGGGCTTTCTTCCTCATGTTTTCACAAGGGGCGCTCGCTTTTTTATTGCCGCTCCATGTGCAAGCGCTCGGATACGATTCGCGATTGAGTGGGACGTTACTCAGTATGTTCGGTGTGGTCGCCGTCCTATTCTTTTTATTACCAACGAACCGACTGTTCGATCGCTTTTCCCCGACTAAATTGAGCGCACTCGGGGTGGCCATCATCGGGACGAGTCAGCTGCTCATTGGACAAGCAAGTGTACAATCTGGCCTTTACGGGGTACTTGCCTTATATGGAGTCGGATTTGCAATCTTATTTCCGGCAATCAACACATTGTTGATTCAATCAACATCCCCACAAAATCGGGGAAAAGCGTACGGGGCATTTTATGCATTTTTCTCTCTCGGAACGGTGGCGGGATCGTCGTTTTTAAGTGCGCTTTCTCTTTCGGTCATCCAGCAGTTTACGCTGACCGGAGTAATTTTATGGGGAGCGAGTCTTCTCTTTATGATGAGTTCTCTAAAAAGAGGGCGAATGTTTTGACACGATGACTTTAATTCATTAATCTATACATATGATTAAATGTTTAAACCTTTAAACGTTTATAGGGGATTGAAAGATGTTCGATGGATGAAAGCGATTTCTTAGATTCACTCTTCATTGGATGATAAGATGAAATAAATGTGATAAATCATAAGGAGGAAAGTTTATGCTGGCACCGATTGAACAGTTGACGATTGATGAGCTTGTCCAGAAACAACGCCGCTTCTTTAAAACTCAGGCGACGAAATCAATGGCATTCCGTTTGAGCATGCTGACGTTTTTAAAGGAATCGATCAAGCACTATGAACCGGACTTGTTAGAAGCTCTGCGCGAAGACTTGAACAAATCAGAGATGGATGCGTATACGACAGAAATCGGATTTATTTACGATGAGATTTCACGAACGAAACGAGAATTAAAACGGTGGATGCGTCCGAAACGTGTCCGTGGAACAGCCATCCATCTTGGGATGAAGAGCGAGATACGTTATGAGCCGTACGGTACGGTATTAATTATCGCTCCTTGGAATTATCCCTTCCAATTGGCTGTTGCTCCACTCATCGGCGCAATCGCCGCAGGGAACACCGCCGTTGTCAAACCTTCAGAGTTGACGCCTAACGTCGCTCGTATCTTGACACAGGTGTTAGAGCGCGCCTTTACCGATCGCTATGTAGCAAGTGTCGAAGGTGATAAGGACACGGCTCAAGAATTATTGGATCAAAAATGGGATTACATTTTCTTCACAGGTTCTACGCAAGTTGGTCGGATCGTCAATAAATCAGCAGCGGAACATCTGACACCGGTCACACTAGAACTCGGTGGGAAATCACCTGTTATCGTTCATGGAGATGCGAACGTCTCGATTGCAGCGAAACGTGTCGCATGGGGGAAATGGATGAATGCCGGTCAAACATGTGTCGCACCAGACTATGTGCTCGTGCATGAATCACAACAGGAAGCTTTCTTAGAAGCCGTTAAACAAGAAGCGTTTGCGATGTTCGGGAATGGTGTCGGGACAAAACGATACACGCGCATCGTCAATGAAGCACACTTCGACCGTCTGTCCCACTACTTGACGGAGGGTGACCTTATTTTCGGTGGTGAAACGAGTCAAGATGAACTAAAAATTGCGCCTACTGTCATGACGAATCTTCATGAAGATGCTGATGTGATGAAAGACGAGATCTTTGGTCCAATCTTACCGGTCATTCCGTACCGTCAACTTGATGAAGTAATCGAGTTCATTTCTGACCGACCGCATCCTCTTGCTCTCTATCTCTTTACGGAATCGAAAGACGTGGAAAAAACAGTTATGAAACATCTTTCCTTTGGCGGAGGGTGCGTGAACGATGTCATCATGCACTTGACGAATCCGAACCTTCCGTTTGGCGGAGTCGGCGAGAGCGGGATGGGGGCTTATCACGGTCGAACGAGTTTTGAAACGTTCAGTCACGCCAAATCGATTTTAAAGAATACGACAAAATTCGATTTACCGGTCCGGTATCCGAACTTCAAACCGGCAGAAAAATTGATTCGGTTGATTCAGCGTTAAACAAGCAGAGAGATTCGGGAGAATAGCCGAATCTCTTTTTTAAAGATTGTTTGAAATGTCACATACTTTTACGATTCTTCCTGTCACACTCTTGTATAATAAAGTCATAAATGGAACGGACGAATGAAATGTGGAGGGAGCAACGACTTATGTCAATGCAATGTGGAACGACTCAGCCGAACAGTTTTGTATTTTCAGATGAAACGAAACAACTGTTTCTTGAAATGATGACGATTCAGCATCATCCAAAAGCAAGTATCGTGTGTTGGGAAGGCGAGAAGTGTGATAAGTTCTTTTACTTAAAGAGTGGTTCTGTTAAATTTACGAAAATCACAAAAAAAGGAAATCCACTCGTCATGTTCATGTATGGACCAGATGATTTCTTCGGTGAGTTCGATATCGTGGAAACTTTCCCGAGTTCATACAGTATCGAGACGACAGAAGAAAGTACAATTGGAACGATTTCGAAACGTGAGCTAGAATCACTGATGCAACGCGATATTCGGTTTGCTGGAGAAATTTTACGCTGGACATCGATGATGCGGAAGCACTCGGAAATGAAAGTCCGCGACTTATTATTGTACGGAAAGCCAGGGGCGCTGGGCTCGACATTACTGCGGATGGCGGCCATGCATGGTGTAGAGGAAGAAGATACCATTGTGATTCCTCGTCATCCGTCCGATGGAGAACTGGGGCAATTGATTGGAGCTCCGCGCGAGACGGTGAACCGTTTGATCAGCCAGTGGCGAAAAGACGGAGTTATCAGTACAACAGCAAAATCGATCGTTATTCACGATGTTGATTTTTTGAAAGAGCTTTGTCACTGCGAGGGTTGTCCTGCTGGAATATGTCGTTTGTAAACCACCTCATGTGTAGGTGGTTTTTTTGTGGACTCCTTTTTAAAAATGTGAATTTTGTGTGTTGAAACTACGCAAAATTGATGTGATTGTCACTTTTGAAGTGATAAATGTCACATATTATCACCTGAGCGATTGCGTACAATAAAGGTGGAAAAACAAGCGAAAGGGGTTTTACACGTGGAACATAAAGATGGGCAAGAACCAAATCTTAAAGGAACGTTTACATCGGTCATGATTGTCGCAGGTGTCATCATCGCCATGTGGTCTTCGGTCTTTTACTTATTTGTTACTCGATAAACATACAGGGAGAAGGGTCTCGTCATGCATATTCATAAATTAGAAAAATATTGGCTTACGTTTGGTATTATCTTACTTGCAGTTTTCTTGACTGTTCTAGGGGTATCTGCCTTCGCAGCGGGAAATCAACCTGCATCGGATGCGGATTTGATCGACCCGGCAAAAGTGAATCAGACGGCTCCGTTTGATCAACCGGGACTTCATCAAATTGGCGAGAATGAATACGAGCTCGTCATGATTGCACAAGCATTTACCTTTACACCAGGGAATGTCGAAATTCCAAAAGGTGCAAAAGTGACGTTCCTCGTGACGTCACCGGACGTCGTTCACGGATTTCAGTTGACAGGTACACCGGTCAATATGATGGTCGTCCCTGGACATATCAACTCATTGACGTACACGTTTGAGGAAGCTGGAGAATTTTTGATTCTTTGTAACGAATATTGTGGAACAGGACATCACATGATGTCGACTAAAATCAAGGTGGTGGAGTAAATGAACGATGTATCATCTAAACTGAAGCAATGGGAGATGGAGCGTGGAGTTCCGGTTCCGAGTATTGGAGCGAAAGAAGCGCGTCTTGCTTACGGTCACGTTCTTGTATCGATTCTCGCTGTCTTGATTGGTGCGTTGGCTGGTTTGATGCAGACGTTAATTCGGACCGGTGTCATTCCTGAAATTTTTGGATATTATCAGTTACTAACAGCTCACGGAATCATGCTCGGTATCGTCTTCACAACGATGTTCATCATCGGTCTATTATATGCGCTACTTGCGAAGTCATTCGGTCGCTTTGAATCGTTCCCGACCCGTGTCGCTTGGCTCGGTTTTTGGACGATGATTATCGGTGCTGTCATGATCACTGTGATGATTCTTGCTAATAAAGGGACTGTACTTTATACATTTTATGCACCGCTCATGGCAGATCCGCTCTTCTATGTCGGACTCGTCCTGTTCGTAGTCGGAACGTGGTTCTCCTCGTTCGCGATGTTCCGGATGTATGCAGATTACAAACGTGATAACCCAGGGGTTCATCCACCACTCCCGGCTTACATGAGTATTATGACGATGCTACTTTGGGTCATCGCGACACTCGGTGTCGCAGCGACGATTTTATTCCAACTCCTCCCGCTCTCACTCGGGTGGAAAGATACAGTCGGTATTGAATTATCCCGTACATTATTCTGGTACTTCGGGCACCCGCTCGTGTATTTCTGGCTCATGCCGGCATATATTGTGTGGTATACGGTCGTACCGAAAGTAATCGGCGGAAAAATCTTCTCTGATGCGTTGGCGCGAATGGCATTCTTGTTATTCTTACTCTTCTCATTCCCGGTCGGATTCCACCATCAATTGACAGAGCCAGGGATTGAACCGTTCTGGAAGTTCGTTCAAGTTATCTTGACGTTCTTAGTTGTCATTCCTTCGTTTATGACGGCGTTCTCGCTCTTTGCGACGTTCGAACTTCGTGGACGTGCGCTTGGTGCAAAAGGGTTGTTCGGCTGGGTGAAGAAAATGCCATATGGCGATGTTCGTTTCCTTGCACCATTCGTCGGGATGTTGTTCTTCATTCCTGCCGGCGCAGGTGGGATCATCAACGCTTCGCACCAATTGAACGCGATGGTCCACAATACACTTTGGGTCACAGGACACTTCCACATCACCGTCGGAACGGCTGTTGCCTTGACGTTCTTCGGAACGGCATACTGGCTCGTACCAGTCCTTCGTGGTCGCACGTTGACGAAGGCGATGAACAAACTTGGTTTGATTCAAGCAGGAACGTGGGCGTTCGGTATGGCCATCATGTCGTATGCGATGCATATCTCAGGGTTGAATGGGAACCCACGTCGTACGGGTCCGGCAACTTATTTCTCAGATGCGTTGACACGTGAATGGATTCCATATCACGTCATGATGGCAATCGGGGGAACAATTTTGTTCATCTCTGTTCTCATCTTCGTCTACTCGATGTTCAACTTGTCATTCCTCGCACCGAAAGGCGAAGAAGAATTCCCGCTCGCTGAGACAGAGGAAGCAGCGATGGATACACCACGTTATTTCGAGAATTGGAAACTATGGATCACCGTGACATTCGTCTTGATCGCATTTGCATACACCGTTCCAATCTGGCACTTGATTGAGAGTGCGCCTCCTGGAGCGCGTGGTTGGGTACTCTGGTAAACTAAAGTCAGCTCATACGTGAGCTGACTTTTTTGTGTGGGGAGGAACGGTATGAACACATTAGAAGTCATCCATGCAGCACGTTCGATACACTTAGGGAATCGACCGTTTGTCGTAGCGATTGATGGACTGAGCGGAGCGGGCAAAACGACGCGCGTTTCACATTTGAGCAATGAGCCGAGTGTTTATGTTCTTCACATCGATGACTATATCGTCGAACGTGCAAAGCGCTATGAGACCGGACAGTCTGAACCGACCGAGTATTATGCTCTACAATGGGACGTATCGCGTCTTGAGTGTGAACTGTTTCGTCCATTAAGGAATGGGATTACCGAACTAAAATTACCTCGTTACGTGTATGAACGAGATGTCATCGCAGAAGAGAAGATTGATGTGTCATCTGCTCATACAGTCGTCATAGAGGGGATTTTTTTGCAGCGACCGGAATGGCGTCCTTATTTCGATTATGTGATTTATCTCGACTGCCCACGCGAGGTTCGTTATGAGCGAGTATTGAACCGTGATACATACCTCGGCGATCCGGCGAAAAGACTTGCGAAATATAAGCGCCGGTACTGGCCCGGGGAAGATCTGTATCTTCAACAAATCGATCCGAAAAGAGGGGCGGATATCATACTCTGACTGAACATTTCAACATCTGACGCACGTGTCAGATGTTTTTTATTTGGAGAAAAATTGAAAAAATGATTGACGCAGAAGTGTATTAAACTAATAATACAGTTAGAAAGTGTATTAACCATGTCATACACTTAGAAAGGTGATGAACATGCAATTCAATACGAGGGCACCGGTTTATCTACAGGTCGTCGACTACTTCAAGAAGAAGATGGCACTCGGTGAACTGAGAGCCGGGGATGAGATGCCATCCCGACGAGAACTAGCAAACGATTTAAAAATTAATCCGAACACGGTTCAAAAAGCGTTTAAGGAAATGGAGGACCAACAATTGATTACGACCGAACGAAATCGACCGAGTCGCGTGACGACAGACGACGCCATCTTGAAACACATTCGTTCTGAGATTGTAGATGACGCGGTCGCTGTATTTGTGGAAGCGATTCAAGAACTCGACGTCTCGGTAGACGAACTTGTCGAGAAGATTAAACGACAGTACAAGGAGGGAATATACGATGATCGAAGTGTTGGGAGTTAAGAAGCGCTATCGCAAAAAACAAGTCATTGAAGACGTTTCGTTCACAGCGAACAAAGGAGAAATCACGTGCCTCATCGGACTGAACGGTACAGGGAAATCGACGTTATTGAAAGGCATCATGGGATTGACACCTTTTGATAAAGGTTCGGTATTGATTGATGGAAAACCGATCGATTTGAATCGAGTCGCTTTCGTCGCAGACCATGCGATGTTCCCGATTCACTTTACAATCGAGCAATGTGAGGCGTTCATGAAAGACTTTTATCCGACATTTGATTCGGCATTATTTGCTCGTCTCGTCGAAGACTTTAAATTGTTCCCGGAGGACAAGTTAAGCGAGTTATCGAAAGGGACGCTCGCCAAAGCGAACCTCGCACTCGGCATTGCCCAAGACCCGGATTATTTATTACTCGATGAACCGTTCTCAGGAATCGACGTCTTTTCGAAAGAACAGATTGTCGAACTGTTTTCGAGTGAGGTCATGGAGAACCGAGGCGTGCTCATTACGACACACGAGATTGAAGATATCGAGTACTTGATCGACAAGGCGGTCATGTTGAATAACGGACGCATCGTCCGTGAGTTTGATGTCGAAGATGTCCGTTTCATTCATGGGAAGTCCATCGTCGATGTAATGAGAGAGGAGTACGGGGCATGAATCTATTGAAACTATTGAGTTGGGAAGTCGAGCGTGTCACAAAACCGTTCTTGATGTTAGTCACCGGTCTCCTCGTCGTCCAGTTTGGATATCTCGGCTACTTTTTATGGGGCGAGACGAATTTTTATGAACAGTTACGTCGTGCAGGGAATGCAGACTATCAATTGATGTTTGTCAGTTACTTGAACGGAACTCCATATCTTTTATCCCTCGGGATTGCCGTTGCTGCCGTGTTACTGTACAGCGTATGGATTTGGTATCGCGATTTTCAAGGACGAGGGACGTTCATGATGCGACTCCTCACAATGCCACTAAAACGAATGACCATTTTTTTCGCCAAACTCGCTACCATATTAATGATGACGTTCGGGTTGTTCGCTGTCGAATGGATTGCCCTTAAGTTGCAATACATAGCGTTTACAAGTTGGTTCGAAGATAAGATGATTCCGATGCAAGGGTCATTTGAACAAGCACTATCGTACCAGGGAATACTGTCTATGATGTATCCTTCTTCACTCGTTAATTTTGTCATTCATCAATTGATGATCACGATCGCTGTGCTCTTCATCTTCGCATTTGTGTTGATTGAACGAAGTTTCTGGCAACGGACGTTGTGGTCACCGGTACTTAGCTTATCGATTCTAGTTGTCATCTTAACTATTCCGATTTTAGGCTACGCGTTCTTGGATAATTACCTGATTTATGATGAGACGATTGTATATGTCGGTGTGGTGTTAATAGCATGGGCAGGTGTGACGATTTGGCTAGGCGGACGATTTTTACAGACGAAACTGAATGTTTGAGGTGAGAAAATGAAACGAATGTGGAATGTGGCCGCTCTTGGTGCGGTCATCGTGATTGGACTTGGGACGTTTGCTGTTGATGCGACGGAAACGAAAGCAGAATGGGCGTTAGACATCAATTCGAATCCATCTGTTTGGACAGACGCAGTGGTTGAGATCAGTTATAGCATAGAGGACAGTGTAGAAGAGCGGTTTGAAGTGACGACTGATGAGAGTCGCATCACGTCAAATTTGAATTATATTGCTGAGGCGCTACGGTATCATGAACGTTTAAATGAGGGAGAACGCCCGGTTCATCGACAAATGAGCGGAATGACATATGCCCAATCGATTCAAACAGAAGAGGGATATATCGGGGTCGGTCAGGATGGAATGAAAGAGCTCATCGTATTTGAACAAGTAGAAGGAAAAGAGCTATCGACTTATACGTTCGATGCCGAGGAACGTCAAATTTATGAGATCATGACAGGGTGGTGGGCAGGTATCTTTATTAAGGACGGCCAGTTAAATTTGATCTATCGGGACGGATATGGCGAGGTAACAAAAACGATGCTCGCCACGTTCAACCAGACGATGAATGATGTGACCGTCAAAGAATTGAGTATGGACAAAGGATTTATCACCGGTGTCATGCATACGAATCGATTTTATGCTACTGATGTAGATACTCGGCTGACAGAAACACGTTACGTTCCAGTCAGTGTTAGTTCTCACGAAGTCATCCGAGAAGGGGAAGAGGACATCCATGTTGAGGACGCGATGCCAGGACTATTCGCTTACGATACAAAAACGGGGAAAGTTGTTCAATTGGTTGAAGGCCAAGGCTTTTGGGATCATACAGTGTCAGGCCACAACCTGATCGCATTAAATGAAGACGGCGAGGAAGTCGTCATCGACTTGAACACCGGGAAACAAACGACTCGGATAGTTCTCGACTCGGTGGATCATGCCTCTTACGTAAATGGTCGCCTGTACCAAACGCGCCAAGCGAAGGACGGTGTCGTTATCGATGTATACGAGGATGGGAGACAAATCTCAAGCGCGGCAATCACGCCTGAAAATGAAGAAGCGCGTGACATGCTCAAACAGATTGACGTATATGTCAGATAAAAATATGCAAAGATGGGGTCCATCCGAAGCGTGAGTCAGCGTCATTACTAGTGATGACCGCTACGATAACGTTTCTTCACTGCTATAACGGGGAGGATGCCTCATCAACATTCTGAGCGGACAAGTTTGTCCGCTTTTTTATTTTTTACATTTCTAAATATAGACATATGTCTTACTCCTTAGAACATCTTTTCCGGGCTTACATTCCAAATTTTAGTATGTTAATTTTGCGAGTGAATGGGAGGTCATATATATGAAAAATTCGACTAAAGAGTGGATTTACATCCTACTCCTCGCAGCCATTACCGTTATACACTTTTTTGTGGATGGATTGTCTGAGAATAGTAAAACGGTTATAACCATTGCGATTTTTCTGATCGCTGCAGTGCTTAAATTTGGAGTGAAAACGAAGGAGGAGAGATAAATTGTCCATAAAATCAAAAATTGTATCAGTTATGATGGCAATGGTACTTGTTTTGTCTGCCTCACTCATACCAGTAGGTTCAGCTAACGCTGCTGATGGTTTGAATGAGCAGGATTTACAGTTAATTGAGATCCTAACTGCAATCGAGAATATGCCGGATGAAGTGATTATGCAAGGCGAGGAAGCCATTAAAACATACCTTGAGAATGAAGTGAGTTTCCCACTCGGTTTAGATGAGGGACAAGGTTTATCGGATGTTCGAATGGCTAGTATAGGTTCAATTGCAGGTTGTGTAGGGGCCGTTGGAACTGCAATCGTCGTCAATTTTACTCCAGCTAAAATCCTCAAAATTAAGTCTGCCTTGAAATCTGTCGGTGGCGCCACTAAGTTTGTTAAAGCAATTAAACCATACTATAAGATGTCACAAGAGGATAAATTAAGTAAGACAGCGTCACTTAAACAAGCTGTCCGACTCGCCGCTAAAGATGCAGGACCAGATGCGCGCGAAGCCTTGCTAGATCTCTTCGGTGTTTCATCTGTGATTGGTTCATGTTCAGCAGCCTTTGGGAAATAAAACAGACCCCGATTGATTTCGGAGTCTCATAAAATCTGAGCGGGTCTTGGCATACCTGCTCTTTGTATTAGTGTTGGAATACTGAACTTGCACCCATAAGTATAGTGAGGCGATGATTGCATACAAATCCGGCCCCTTTACTTAGTCGGTTTCGGGATGATGACGCCTTCTTCTAAATCAAGTAACAAGTCGATCAGTTCCGCACAGAACTCTGGGAACTGCTCCAAAAAGGCACCGGGACCGACTTCATCCGTAAAGTCGATATATAGATCGACAACATTACCAGACATTTTCGCGGGTAAGGCGAGGAACGCCGAACCGAAGCGCCAGCTGCCTCGGATATCGAGTAACTTCCCGAGGACGAGGTCGCCGGTCTCACGTTCTTCCGGTAACTGAACAGCATATGTCTCTTTTGACTCCCAGTCTTTTAACTGACCGTCTTCGGTCACTTCAAAAATGCTGCAACGCGGGACAGCAAGTCCACGGAGTGCGTGATAGAGGGCAGGTGACATGTCGCCTTTATGGTCAGTCAAATAGCGACCGTGGGGCGTCATACCGTCCTCGTCTGTCTCAAAGAAGACGGCCCAGTCGATGAAGAGGTCACGGAAGAGCTCAGCGTCTTTTAAATGCCAAGTCCCTTCCGACGCGATCTCTTGAATATAGTTCGTCCACTGTGTGCTTCGCGCAAGAGCCGCTTGCTCATATAACTTTTTCAGTTCGGCAAGCAATTCGGACTCTTCGACGAGCAAAGGGAAGGGAATTACTTTCCGGTCTTTTTTCATCGGCGCGGTCCTCGCTTGTTCTCAGGACGTTTGACGACAGGAGGCTTCTCCTCAATCCGTTTCTCAATCACGTCGCCACGATAAATCTCAAGTTCTTTTAACTCGACACCGAGTTGACGTGCGAATGATTTCAAGTGTGGGAGATCATCTGTCGTCACGAGGGAAAGGACGGTTCCGGCTGCGCTACCGCGAGCGGTACGGCCTGAACGGTGAATGAAGTCGTCGATTGATTCCGGTAAGTCGAAATGGACGACATGTGTCACATCCTCAATATCGAGGCCGCGTGCCGCGAGGCCGGTCGTGATGAGGAGCGGGTATTCCCCTTTACGGAATTCACGGAGCGTCTCGACGCGTTCACGTTTTCCTTTCAAGCTGTCGAGCATCCGATAGTCCACTTTCAACTTCTCTAATTCTCCTCGAAGAGGTGGCAAGAACGAACGGTTGTTGATGAAGGCGAGTGCCTTCACGCCATCGACGTGTGAAAGACGACGAAGGAGTTCCGGTTTGTAGCGACGCGTCGTCAACAGATAGCCGTATGTCACTTGATCGCTGACAGCACGTTCGATTTTGATATGAGCCGGCTCGTTCATGAATGGTGATGACCACTCTTTGAGTGAATCGGTGAGTGTTGCCGAGACGAGTGCAAGCTGACGCTCATGCGCAGTATGCTTGATGATTCGTTCTGCGGCCTCTGTCAACCCGCTGTCGATGATTTGGTCGGCTTCATCTAAAATAACGGTATGTGTCTCGTGAAGCTTCAGTTTTTTCTTGTCAATCAACTCGACGAGACGACCCGGTGTCCCGACAATCAAATGCGGCTTTTTCTTGATCCGGTCGATTTGGCGTTTCAATTCGACACCGCCGATGAATGAACCGATGCGGACGTCGCCTTTTTCAGTGAAGCGCTGTGCGACTTGTTGAATCTGCATGACAAGTTCACGAGTCGGGGCGACGATGACGACTTGGATACGATCGTTCGACGGATCAATCTTTTCAATCGCGGGAAGTAAATAGGCGAGCGTCTTACCCGTTCCCGTCGGTGCTTCGATTGTCACGTCTTTTCCATCTAATAGTAGGGGAAACGCTTCTTTTTGGACCGGCATCGGCTCGTTAAAGCCCATCCGTTCCCACGTTTCGTTAATAAAAGGTTTTGTAAAATTCATAATCGGTCTCCTTATCTTTAGGCAAAAACAAAGGAAGCGAAAGCGCTCCCTCGTCAAATATAGCGAACATGCTCCTGACCATCTTCCATTGTAGAACGTAACGTCTGTGTAAACGTTTGACCGTCCTCAATGAGTTGGATGTGGGCATCCGCACCTTCTTCTGTCAATTTAACTTGTTCAATCGTGAATCCTTGATAGACACGATACTGTAACTCGGTCGTCATTTGCTCGAACGGTTTCAGTTCCGGGTGTGTCGTGATGACATTCATTGGACGCGACTCAAGTGCAGCGAGTAGTTGGTCGCGATAATCGATAAAATCTTCATTTTCGATGTCATCGTCAAAGCGAATCCAGAACCCTCCATCTTCAAATTCTGTGATAAATCCGTCACGCTTTTCACCTGCCTCGTCGACCTTCAATGAGATACGATCGCCGACTTGAAAGGTATTGTTTGTTGTTAATGGTTCGTACGTCATAAGTAGAACCCCTTCCTCTTATACAATGTTCTGCCTTCATTGTGTCTGATACGACACGAAAATTCAAGTTCTAACAGAGTGATGTGAGTTAAATCACTCTAAAAACTGTATAGTTAGTCACAGAACAATCAAAATAGTACAGATGAAATTGAAACCCTATCTAACAGGGATTCATCTGTTTCAAACTTTATGAAGTAAGGAATATAACAGTTTGTAAAACGCTTTCAAAAACGGCTGTTTTATCACGTTCATAAGATTGTTACAAGTTTCACAATAATGTAAAACATATTGTTCACGTTTTCACGTACACTTCAAGTATAGATAGCAGGCAGTTACTTTCGAGAATGAGGAGTGAATCAACATGGCAACCGAAATCAAATCCGCATGGTCAGGTTTTGTACCTGGTCAATGGACGAATGAAGTAAACGTCAGTGAGTTTATCCGTTTGAACCGTCATGAATACACAGGGAACGATACGTTCTTAGCAGGTCCGACAGAAGCGACGAACGTTCTGTGGAATCGTGTGATGGAACTTACAAAAGAAGAACGTGAACGTGGAGGCGTCTGGGACGTCGATCAACACACACCATCGACGATTGTGTCGCATGGACCAGGCTACTTAAACAAAGAGTTAGAAAAAGTCGTCGGCGTTCAAACGGATGAACCGTTCAAACGTTCGATTCACCCGAATGGCGGTATTCGTATGGTTGATGCCGCACTCGAATCATATGGTTTCGAACCAGATGAAGAAATCACAAAAATTTACTCAGAAATCCGTAAAACACATAACCAAGGTGTCTTCGATGCCTATACGCCTGAGATGCGGGCCGCTCGTAAGTCGGGAATCATCACAGGTCTTCCGGATGCTTACGGTCGTGGACGCATCATCGGGGACTATCGTCGCGTCGCTCTCTATGGGATTGACTTCTTGATGGCAGAACGTAAAAAAGATTTGGCAAAACGCGGCGGATTCTTATCTGAATCGGACATCCGCGAGCGGGAAGAGCTGAATGAACAACTTCGTGCCCTCCAAGAGCTCAAGCAACTCGGATCGGCTTATGGGTTTGACCTTGGTCGTCCTGCGGAAAACACGCAAGAAGCGTATCAATGGGTGTACTTGGCCTATCTCGCAGCCATCAAAGAACAAAATGGTGCGGCGATGTCACTCGGTCGCGTCTCCACGTTCCTTGATGTGTACGCAGAGCGTGATATCGAGTCTGGTCGTTTGACCGAATCAGATGTCCAAGAAATCGTCGACCACTTCATCATGAAGCTTCGGATCGTCAAATTCTTACGGACGCCGGACTATAACGAATTATTCTCAGGTGACCCAACATGGGTAACAGAATCAATCGGTGGGATGAGTGAAGATGGTCGCTCGAACGTCACGAAGAGCTCGTTCCGATTCTTGCATTCACTCACAAACCTTGGACCAGCTCCGGAACCGAACTTGACTGTCCTTTGGTCAACGAAACTTCCAGAAGGGTTTAAACAATACTGTGCGAAAATGTCGATTGAAACGTCGGCCATTCAATACGAAAACGATGATTTGATGATGCCACAATTCGGCGACGACTACGGCATCGCATGTTGTGTATCACCGATGAAGATCGGGAAACAAATGCAGTTCTTCGGTGCGCGTGCCAACATGGCAAAAGCCCTTCTTTATAGCATGAACGGCGGACGCGATGAGAAGAACGGCGCTCAAATTGCCCCGGTTTGGGAAATGAACACAGAAGATGTACTCACGTACGAAAAAGTATATGCCGATTTCGACCGTACACTCGACTGGTTGGCAGAACTATACGTCAACACACTCAACGTCATTCACTTCATGCATGACAAATATGCATATGAACGAATCGAAATGGCGCTTCACGATCCAGAAATCTTACGGACGATGGCTTGTGGAATCGCTGGTCTCTCGGTAACGGCCGACAGTCTCTCGGCAATCAAATACGCGAACGTTAAACCGGTCCGTAACGAAGAAGGAATCATCATCGACTTCGAAACAGAAGGAGACTTCCCGAAATTCGGAAACAATGATGACCGTGTCGATGCGATCGCTGTCGAACTCGTCGAGTCATTCATGGAAAAAGTACGGAAACATAAAACGTACCGTGACGCGCTTCACACACAATCGGTACTCACGATTACATCAAACGTCGTCTACGGTAAGAAAACTGGGAACACGCCAGACGGTCGTCGTGCTGGTGAACCGTTTGCTCCAGGAGCAAACCCAATGCATGGACGAGATACTAAAGGTGCGGCTGCATCACTTTCATCAGTCGCGAAACTTCCGTTTGAGCACGCACAGGATGGAATCTCGTACACGTTCTCAATCGTACCGAAAGCACTCGGAAAAGAAGAAATCGCACGTGAACTCAACTTGGCGGCACTTCTCGACGGTTATATGAGTGGAGAGCATAAGGGACATCATTTGAACGTCAACGTCTTCAACCGTGAAACTCTTCTTGATGCGATGGAACATCCAGAAGAGTATCCACAGCTCACAATCCGCGTATCTGGATATGCGGTCAACTTCATCAAATTGACGCGTGAGCAACAGATTGATGTAATCAACCGTACGTTCCACGGTTCGTTGTAAATAAAGGCTTAGCGGCCTTCGTTAGGAAGGTCGCTCATTCGTTAGGAGGTCATTTCGATGACAATGGGATATGTACACTCGGTCGAATCATTCGGAACAGTTGACGGCCCTGGTATTCGCTTCATCGTCTTTTTACAAGGTTGTGCGTTACGTTGCCTGTATTGCCATAATGCGGACACGTGGGATTTCAAAAAGAATAATCACCGCTCGGCTGAAGACGTCATTCAAGAGGCGCTCAGCTATCGTCCGTTCATGGAAGCATCGAATGGTGGCATCACCATCTCTGGTGGCGATCCACTCGCGCAACCCGAATTTTTAGAGGCGCTACTACGTGAAGCGAAAAAGCACGGGCTCCATACGACGCTCGATACGTCCGGTGCGCTCCGTCCTCCTAATTTGGATGCGATTTTAGATCATACCGATCTTGTCTTGCTCGATATCAAGCATATCGATGACGATATGTGTAAAAAGCTAACGGGTCGTAGCAATGCCAACACGCTCGCGCTTGCCGAACATCTTTCCGAGCGCGGAACAAAAATGTGGATTCGCCACGTCCTCGTTCCTGGGTGGACGCTTGAAGAAGGTGCGCTTCGTCGCACTGCCGCGTTCATTCAGAAGCTAGACCATGTCGAGAAAGTCGAAATCTTGCCGTATCATGAAATGGGCGTCTACAAATGGGAGGCGCTTGGATTAGATTATCCGCTTAAAGGAACGAAACCTCCGACATCAGATGAAGTCGAGTGGGCGGAAGGAATTTTGCAGGGAACTGTATAAAACAAGCGCAGGCCACATCGGCCTGCGCTTGTTTTATTGATTTAGAGATTAGACAAAAGTTTGGAGAATCAAAAAGAGATTTAATGCGATGACAATCGCTGTAATTCCCCAACCGATCCATGTTGTGAAGCGGTGATTCACCAGTCCGCCCATCAATTGCTTGTTGCTCGTAAAGAGAAGTAAGGGGACGAGGGCAAACGCGATGCCGAACGAAAGAACGACTTGACTCCAAACGAGAGCGTTTGACAAATTGACGCCAGACAAAATGAGTAAGAGCGGTGGGGTCATCGTAATTAGACGACGCACGTAAATCGGGATATGCTTTTGAATATAACCTTGCATAACGACATCTCCAGCCAACGTACCGACAGATGCGCTTGATAGTCCAGCGACCATTAATCCAATCCCGAACAGCATAGCAATCGGTGAACCTAAAAAGGAATCGAACTGCTGGTGGGCAATCTCCAAGTCATTTACGATTATACCGTTCTTATAAAAGACAGCAGCAGCGATAATTAACATGCTCGCATTGATCGCACCAGCAAAAATCATTGCAATCATCACATCGATTCGTTCGAATTTCATAATTCGCTTTCGTGCCACCGTATCTTTTCCGATGATCCGTCGTTGCGTCAACGCAGAGTGTAAGTAAATGGCATGCGGCATCACGGTTGCACCTAATATTCCGGCAGCCAGTAAAATACTCTCAGTGCCATCGAAACGAGGAATTAAGAGACCGGATAAAAGAGGCTTCATTTCAGGTTGAGCACTGAACGTTTGAATGGCGAATGCGAGAGCGACAACGAGTAGCATACCTGTTATAACCGTTTCGAGAGGTCGGTAGCCACGTCGTTGCACTTCTAAAATCGCAAAGGAACCGACCGCTGCGAGGAGTGCGGCTTGAATCAGTGTTACGTCAAACACCAGGTAGATTCCGAGAGCGGCACCGACAAACTCGGCCAAATCAGTTGCCATAATCATCAACTCGGCTTGAATCCATAAAAAGATGGCAGTTTTCCGAGAGAAGCGATCTCGACAAATCTCAGGTAAATTTTTTCCGGTCGCGATTCCGATTTTGGCAGATAACGTTTGAATCAAACCGGCCATGATGTTTGCAATTAAAATCACCCATAGAAGCAAGTAACCAAACTGAGAACCTGCGGCAATATTGGTCGCATAGTTTCCGGGGTCAATATAAGCAATCGAAGCGACAAAAGCCGGACCTAGAAATGGGAGGAGTGTTTTCATTTTTTGAGATATCGAGTGATGTGTTCGAGGCGATTCGACTTCGTTCAACATGACATATCCTTCTTTCTTTTGCCTGATGGTTAATTTGTTTACCTAAGGAAACTTTTTAAGTATAAGGCAATTTTACGCCTGGTGAAATAGCTTGTCAAATCGTATAAAAAAGAACTGTGAGAAGTTCACAGTTCTTAATCTTTATGACCGACGCTTTTTCTTTTCTAACACTCGTGCATGTTCTGCCTGTTTCTTCTCCATATAGAGAAGTTCTCGTTCGAGTTTGAGGTAACTCGCGTAGCGTTTCGCATCTATCGTACCGTTCGCAAGCGCCTCTTGGACGGCGCAGCCCGGTTCTTTCTGATGTGAACAGTCGCGGAAACGACACGTCTCGGCAAGCGCTTCGATATCACGGAACGTGTCCTCGAGATGCTCGCTTCCTTCCCATAGTCCGAATTCTCGCATCCCCGGTGTATCGATGACGTATAAATCATCGATTCGGAAGAGTTCGCGGTGTGTCGTCGTATGCTTCCCACGCTCGTCTTGTGCCCGAACGGTTTGTGTGACGGCGAGTGCCTCGTGGGCGAGGGCGTTCGTCAGTGTGGACTTTCCGACTCCGGACGAACCGACGAATGCAATCGTGCTCTCGCTCGGTAACGCGTGACGAAGTTCAGCCACACCTTCTCCCGTCACGGCACTGACGGGGAATACTTGAATCCCGGGTGCGTTCACTTGAATGTCTTCAAGCAATGCGTCGACGGAGTCGACTTGGTCGGTCTTCGTCAGGACGATGATTGGAATGGCGTCTGTGTCCCAAGCGGCTAACGTATAGCGCTCTAGTCGGCGGATATTGAAGTCGTGTCCACACGCCATCGTGATCAGAACGTAGTCGACGTTCGCGCAGATCAGTTGTTCACGTGTCTCGTTGCCGGCAGCCGCTCGTGATAGAACGGTCCGACGCTCAAGGAGATGGTGAATCGTACCTTGACCATGCTCGCGAACTTGAATCGTGACATAATCGCCGATGACCGGGTAATCCCGTTCGCTCGTCGCTGCATGTCGAAATTTTCCGGAGACTCCGCACATATAACCTTTCTCTCCGATGGAAACCGTATAAAGATGTTGGAACTGTGCCGTGACACGTCCCGTTTCAGTTTGTTGAAACAAAATAGAATCCTCCTTTTAATGATGGAGGACGACAGCCCTCCGATTCGCTGACATTAGGTGGCGTGCATGCATCATGTTGCTCATAAAACATCATCCTTTCATTGTTCGATAGCATAAGTTTACCATAATATTTGAAAACGGTAACATCTCAGTCTAAAGACCGAGGCGAAACAAGCCTTCCGCTCGTCGACCTATACAAAATAACGTATTATGATAAGAGTGTACTTAATAAGGAGGGATGACAGATGAATCACCAAATGAAGAAGGTGCTGTTCATCGTGGCCGGGATCGCTCTAGTGCTCGTGTTAATCGGTGCTTTACCGAATATGATTTTGTTCGGATTAGGAGCTCTCTTGACGCTTTGGGCTGGAGTCCGTTTTCAGGCTGTGACACACATCGGTGCTAAAGTTGGTTTCGGAATCCTTGCTGTCGTCGGGATTGGGACGATGCTCTCGAACATTTGGGCACTCGTCGGAGTGATTGTGGCATGGTTGTTATTTAAAGGGTATATGATGTATACGGGACAAAAACGAGATCCGGATGTCGAGATTTTAGATGCGGATGGAACTCGTGCTGGCCGTAGCAGCTTCCAACAGTTCGATCAAGTATGGCAGAAATTTGTTAATCGTCGTTAAGATTTCATAAGGAGGATTCACCATGAAGACACCGTTTGATCAGTTTCGTGAATTAGCGAATGAGTTGACGAAAGAGATTTCAAAAGAAGTGAAGAAGTATCAAGATAAAGAGATGCCACGTTCAAGCGGAGAAGCGGAATTGAACCGTCATATCCGTGGAGCGGAGAAGGAAGCGTTGTCTGTTGAGCGACTTGTTGAACGTCAACGTACACTACTCTCAGAACTTGCTGAAAAACGTGACGATGCCAAGAAAATGGCGGATAAGCGATATGAACAGACAGAGCTGGCGAAACAAGCTGATGAAGAGAAGTTGGCAGAGCGTGCAGCGCTCGAGTCGAAACATTACGGAGAACAGTACCGTTATTTTGAAGGCTTGATTGATGAAGGAGAGCGTGAATTGGATGCACTTGAACGTCGTGCGCTCGAGATGAAACTCAAGCTCGATGAGATGCAGAACAAACGATATGAGTTCGCGATGCGTGAAAATCTAGATCTGTTAAAAGGGACACTCGACCAAATTTTTGGTCAGAACACGTCACAGTCTCATCCTTTCACTGAGGAAGAAAAGAAAGAAGAGCCTGCTGAAGAGAAACAAGACACGCAAGCAGACGAAGATGATTTTGAAGCAAAACTAAAAGAACTGGAGCGTCGCTTTAAACAGGAGTGAGGTGACGGTTCGGCGATGACCTAAATGAGGTCATCGCTTTCTTTGCTTCATACATATAAACAGAAAGGGGGAAGGGACATGGAGCGTTGGAACACACGTCAAATCATCGGATTCATGATTATTTTATTTTCAGTCGGACTGTTTATCGATATCGTGACGGGTGGGAATAGCGTCTTATTCAGCATGATTCTCCCGCTACTTCTCCTCTATATCGGACGACGGTTCAGTCGTCGGGGCAAGCAGTCAGCGAGCTATATCTTTTATGCGATTGGCGGCATCCTCTTGATCGGCTTGATTTTCTCATCTGCCGCATTCGGATTCGTGCTCTCGGGACTGTTATTGTTATTCGGGTACCGACTCTATAAAAATCGACCAGTCGAAGCGAAAATTCGGACACCCCTTCGCCAGGAGCAAGCTTTCTCGTTCGGTATGAAAGAATCAGGACACTATGTGTTACGTGATACGAACGAGTTCTTTTTACTACGGGATGTCGAGATGGACCTATCACAAGCCATTATTCCGGAAGGGGAGACGTTCTTACTCCTGAATGGTCTTGCAGGAGACATCCGAATTCTCATTCCAGCGGGTTATGACTATTCGATTGATGCGTCGATCGGTTTCGGTAAAGTTCAGGTAGATGACTCGAACTATTCGCCAGTGTTCAATCGCCGCTTCTATACAGCGTCCGATGATTATGTTCAAGCCACACGGAAAGTTCGGATTCATATCGTGCTCATGAGCGGAAGTGTCGAGGTGATGACGGTATGAAAAAAGATTCTTATCCACGAACGGTCGTTTGGCATCAGTTATTTAGTAGCCTCTTGACGGCTTTCTTAATCACAGTAGCGTTTCTCATAGGTGACTCGACTTCACTGAGCGATTTATTTTCGCGGGAAGAAGGGTTGCCTTTCGGTGTGTCCATCCTTGTCATTGCCGTGTTGATTGGGAGTATTTTCGGCGTAGGCTCTTACTTTTATTTGCGTCGAGACTTTCGAGAAGTCGCCAATGCCTTGTGGAAACTGGAAAATCAAAAAGACATCACATTCCGTCCGATGTCTCCTTATCGGGATACACTCGAACGAATCGTCCGCGTGTCAAAACAGCGGCAAGAGATGATCGAGATGGCGAAGCGTGTCGGAGAGCGCCCAATCAGTGTAGAAGAGGCGCGAAGTGAGGCCGTCGTCGAAGAAAGACGTCGCGTCGCACGAGAACTTCATGACTCGGTGAGTCAACAGCTCTACGCCATCTCGATGATGACAACGGCGGTCAAACAGACGATGCAGACGAAACCGGAATTAGCGAGTAAGCAAATGGAACAAGTCGAGCTCATGGCTCAAACGGCACAGGCGGAGATGCGCTCGTTACTCCTGCAGCTGCGACCGGTCGAACTAGAAGGCATGACACTCAAGACGGGAATCGAACGTTTGTTAGAAGAATTGTCGCGCAAACAGTCGACCGAGCTCGTCTGGCGATTAGAAGAAGTGAAGCTGTCCCGTCATACCGAAAATGAACTATTCCGCATCGTACAGGAGGCCATCAGTAACACGTTACGGCACGCCAAAGCGAAACGTTTGGAAATCGAGATGCGTAAAGTGCAACAGACGGTCATTTTAAAGATCAACGATGATGGAATCGGATTTAATGTGGACGATACACAAGTCGCCTCATATGGATTACAATCGATAAGAGAGCGCACGGCAGAAGTCGGTGGAACGTTGCGGTTGGTCAGTGTGCCGAATGTCGGGACACAAATCGAAGTACGTGTGAAACAACAAGTGGAGGGGTAATGATGATTCGAGTCGTATTAATTGATGATCACGAAATGGTCCGAGCGGGCGTGTCTGCTTTTTTATCGACACAACCGGACATCGAAGTCGTCGGCGAAGCGTCGGACGGAGCAACGGGAGCGGAGCTTGCCATTGCAGAAAAACCGGACGTCGTCCTCATGGATCTGGTTATGGAGCCTGTTGACGGGGTCGAATCGACGAAACGAATTAAAGCAAGTTGGAAAGAAGCGAAAATTTTAGTCGTGACGAGTTTCTTAGATGATGAGAAAGTATATCCGGTGATCGAGGCCGGTGCGATGAGCTATGTCCTCAAGACGGCGAACGCGAACGAAATCGCGGATGCGATTCGTCAAACCGCTGCCGGAAATCCCGTCATGGCCGCCCAAGTGACGGGAAAGATGCTCGAACGTCTGCGCCATCCGGAAATGACACTCCATGAGAGTCTAACTGCCCGTGAACGAGAAATCTTGCAACTGATGGCGGAAGGTAAATCGAATCAAGTGATCGCAGATGAATTGTTCATTTCACTGAAAACGGTGAAGACACACGTCTCAAATATTTTGACGAAGCTTGACGTCTACGATCGGACACAAGCGGTCGTCTATGCATTCCAACATAATTTGGTCAGTAAAGGATGACCGACTACATAGCTACATGCGCCAGCGGGGGCAGGCCCATGACGTCTATGTCTATGACTGTGACAAATCACTGACTCATCAGCCGGTTTGAGCACATCGCCTTACAGACGATGTGCTTTTCCTTAAAGTGAAGTGATAAAAAGGAGTTGGAGTCCCAGAGCACATGCCGGGAATCCAACTCCTTTTCTTATTTGATAGACCAGGCTATCTTACGAACAGATCAGCCCTTTTTTTGTGCTTGTATTTGTTCGTCGATTTCAGATAGGTACGCCCAGCGTTCCATCTTCGTATCGAGTGCTTCTTTCAGTTCTGCAATCATTGCATACAATTCATTGACTTGACCGAGGTCGCTACCCGCTGTCGCGAGTGTCGTTTCCTGTACTTCAATCTGTTCCTCAAGCGCAGCGATGTCTTCCTCGATTGTGTCCCATTCCTTCTGTTCTTTGAAGGTGAATTTCACGACTTCTGATTTCGGACGATCTTTCTTCTCTTTCGGTTCTTTCTCTTTCTTTACTTGACGAACCTCTTCTTGGCGTGTGGCCAGATAATCGCTATATTCTGCGTGATACACTTGGATGGCTCCATCTTCAAATGCAATTAACTGGGCGGCGACACGGTCTAAGAAATAACGGTCGTGGCTGACGGCGATGACAGTGCCTGGGAACGATTCTAAATAGTCTTCTAACACGGACAACGTTTCCGTATCCAAATCGTTCGTCGGCTCATCAAGGAACAAGACGTTCGGTTCGTCCATCAAAATTCGTAACAGGACGAGACGGCGTTTCTCGCCACCGGATAACTTTGCAATCGGTTTATATTGTGCGTCCGGTGTGAAAAGGAAACGCTCGAGCATTTGACCGGCCGTGATGGTCTCGCCATCCGGGGTATAAATCACTTTCGCAATTCGCTCGATTTCATCGATGACACGTCTTGACTCATCTTCAAACTCAACTTGTTGACCGTAGTAACCTAGATGAACCGTTTCTCCATGCACGATTATACCGCTTGTCGGTTCCAAACGTTTCGCGAGCAGGTTCATGAGCGTTGACTTCCCACTCCCATTCGGTCCGACAATCCCGTACCGTTCACGGCGACCAAAAATCCAATTGAACTGTTGAATCAATAACGATTCGTCGTATCCGAAAGACATGTCTTCGACTTCAATGACTTTTTTACCGAGGCGACGTGAACCAACCGAAACATCGAGCGCTTCTTCTTCCGCTAAGCTCTCTTGATGTTTCAAGTCTTCAACGCGTTGAATGCGGGCTTTTTGTTTCGTCGTTCGTGCTTTTGCACCTCGACGTAACCAAGCGAGCTCACGGCGTAAAATATTTTGTCGTTTTTGTTCCATCGACTGGGCGCGTGCTTTTCGCTCAGCACGCTTCTCAAGAAACAGTTCATAGTTTCCGTTATAGAAGTAACTCGTTCCGTCCGCAATCTCTAAAATATGGTTTGTGACACGATTCAAGAAGTAACGATCGTGGGTGATGAGAAGGATTGCGCCTCGATAGTCGGTAAGCATCGTCTCGAGCCACGCAATCGTATCGGCATCGAGTTCATTCGTCGGTTCGTCTAAAAGTAATAAATCGGCCTCATCCAGTAATGCTGCGGCGAGAGCGACTCGTTTTTGTTGCCCGCCGGAGAGCGCATTTACATCGACCGATAAGTCAGGTAGGCCAAGGCGGTTCAAAATTGATTTTAGTTTTGCTTCCGTTTCCCAAGCATCTGCAGCATCGACGGCTTGTTGAGCTTTCATGAAACGTTCGAGTAACTGCTCGCTCGTTGGATCCACTTCGAGTGCTTGACGGGCACGTTCGAATTGTTTCAGCGCTCTCACAGACGGGGTATCGCTTGTGAACAGGGCGTCGAGAATCGTTTG
Organism: Exiguobacterium sp. ERU653; assembly: GCF_018617775.1. Classification (NCBI taxonomy): domain Bacteria; kingdom Bacillati; phylum Bacillota; class Bacilli; order Caryophanales; genus Exiguobacterium; species Exiguobacterium sp. ERU653. Next base: position 59,029 of record NZ_JACSKV010000003.1, on the reverse strand, counting down.
ACCTTCGCCGAATTGGACAGTTTGAGTCAAATAGCGAATTCGATAATCGTTCGGATGTTGCATTGTTCCCCGATCAGCTGTCTCAGTACCGGCGATGATTTTCATAAACGTCGACTTTCCAGAGCCGTTCACACCGATGATACCAATACGATCTCCAGGGTGGATGGTCATCGTCACATCATCAAATAGTACTTTATCGGCAAACTCTTTATGGATGCCTTCAATCATTAATAAACTCATGCGTTCTCTCCTTCAATCTGTTGACGAATGGCTGCTTCAATCGTCGCTGCGATTTCTTTGTTTGGCAGATCGGCTGGGTCGATTGCTGGTAGGAACGTAACGTCGACTGTTGCCGGAGTAATTCGGTTCTTTGCTTCTAGCAGTTTGTAGCTGCCTTGAATCGCGACAGGAACAACCTTGGCACCGCTTGATGTTGCGAGCGTCAAACTCCCGGCTTTGAACTCTTTCATCGAACCGCCTTTTGAACGTGTTCCTTCCGGGAAGACAATCATCGATTGACCAGACTGAATCGTCTCGACACCGGAACGTATCGCCTTAATCGATTGACGACGATCACTTCGGTCGATGAAGATGCAGCCCATCAATTCCATCCAACGCGGAATAATCGGGAATTTTTGTACTTCAATTTTTGAAATGAATGCTTTCGGTCGTTTCGTGGCCGTCAACATGATCGGCACGTCGAAGTTTCCTTGGTGATTTGATACATATACGACGGGCTCATCTGGAATCAGTTCCTGTCCATGGACCCGAATATCGGCACCCGCAACTTTTAGCAAGAACTGAGCCCACTTATAGGCGATGTCTTGTACATAACGATAACGTTGTGGAGGTTCGATTTTCTTTGCTCTCTGTAAAAATGGAAGGGTGATTGGTAACACTGCAAAAAATGAGAAAAACCATACTACTGTTCGAATCATTCTATTTTCTCCTCTCATGATGACAACAAGAAAGAGTCTTCTTCTCTTGACGAGAATCCGACCCTTAGGTATGAATCCTTATTCCCAAAAGCGAGAATCGCTCTCTTCTTCCTCTTCCTCGAGTTCGAATGTAATGCGTTTATTCACAGGATCGACGACGAAATAAGCGCCGTCTTGCTCAATGCTTTTGATTTGCATGGCTTGGTCGTTGCCGATTTCAAGAGTGAGACGGATTCGATTGTCATCATCGACAAGTAAGATCCCGTCTTCCTTTAACCAAAGTTCCATGACGGGTGAATAACGAAGTAGCCATTCATTCGATAACGGAATTTCATTCATACGTTTTTGTGCCTCCTGCGATTATAAATCCATTGTACGTTGTCTGTTCCTCCATAGGATACCAAATGTGGCGAGTGAAGACGAGCGTTATGTAGAGCGTTTTCGTGTCGTTGAATGCATTCTGGCCACGACGCGTTTGATTCGCTTTTGATTTCGTCTTTCCGCGAAGAACTCATTTGCCTGCATGAAGAGTTGTTTAAAGGAAGAGAGGGCCATCGCAATTAAGATAGCGAACAGAAATGTTCCGATCGGATCTTTGTACAATTCAGTCTGGAATAAGAAGGCAAGTCCTACAACAGACAAAATCGAAGTGAGAAAATAAAAAATCATAGCGGAATCTCCTTTTCTTAAATGATATGAAAGAAAAAGGCAAGGTCTTCTAATTCGTATTCGACCTTTTGAAAGAAACTCCTGTCTATATCATGTAAAGAAAAAACGCCTTCAGGTGGCTGAATGGCGTTCACTCTTGCGTCATGTAAGTTGTGGATGACGATACATTCGTATCGACACCGTTTGAAAAAATAAAACTGAGTGATGCTAATAATGCGAAAAAAGCGACAAGCAGACCTTTCGTAAATCGTTTTGCAAATGAACGAGACTGTATATCAAACATTTATTATCCCCCGATCGATACTAAATGAAACCATTTTCAAACTGGACACTTCCTATATAATAACGTTTTCAAAATAAGGATACTAGAAGAAAAAGGTCCGTTCACAAAATTGTCACAAAATTTTAATAAATTAGGATCATGCTGCTAATTTCAACGTAATTTTATCTTTCAATTCCTTATTCACAATTTAGACACAAATAGGCTGAATGCTGTAAGAGAACATGATATGATTAGGAACGTGTGTAGATAGGTATACTGACAGTAATAGCTTAGAAAAGGATGTGGGTGTAATGGCATTGCGCGCAGGAGAAGTAGTAGACTTGGTCGCGGAACGTTCTGCTGATTTTGGAGTATTCATTAGTAACGGACGCGAAGAGGTACTCCTTCATCGGAAAGAACAGACGGAAGAAGTGACGGTTGGTCAAACGGTTCGTGTCTTTTTATATCATGACTCGGAAGGGCGTCTCGCATCGACGATGACCATTCCGACGGTCTCATTTGATGAGTACGAATGGTTTGAGGTGACGGGCGTTCGATATAACACGGGTGTCTTCGTCAATATTGGAATTCAAAAAGATGTTCTCGTTTCGATGGATGACTTACCGGAGAACCGTTCCTATTGGCCACAAGCAGGGGATCAATTATGTGTTCGTTTGAAGTATGACCAAAAAGGACGTTTACTTGGGGACCCTGCACCTTACGCGTATTTAAACTTGTTGGCGAGACCTTCTAAAGAAGAATGGAGCAACCAAGACGTTCAAGCGGTCGTCGTCAATAAACGTGAAGTCGGCGTTAACGTATGGGTTGAAGGCGAATCACTCGGTTTCTTGCATGAAGCAGAGATGACACGTTGGCCACGACTCGGTGAACAGTTAACGGTCCGCGTGACACAGGTCAAACAAGACGGAACGGTCCTCGTTTCAATGAAGCCGCGTGCCTATGAGGCAATTGACGGTGATGCAGCGAGTGTCCTTTCTTATATCGAGGAACGTGGTGGACAAATGCCATATGGCGATAAAACCTCACCAGACGTGATCGACCGCGAGTTCGGCATGAGTAAAGCCGCATTTAAACGGGCGCTCGGAAAATTGTTAAAAGAGAAGCGAGTTGAAAAACTCGACAACGGCTATAAATTGAAATAAGATAACTGATGTTCGGGTGACGTAAAAGTTTTAAAATGTATTTCTTTCATTTTAGGAAGAAATACGTTATAGTTAATAAAGTTGACTATGAGGAAACATTGAGAAAACGTCTGTAGATCTGTCGAACTGAACTCAGACGTTTTTTTGTATGAACAAAGGAGAATATAATTTGACAAAATTTCAAGACTTACAATTAAGTGAAGCATTAGTAAAAGGTGTACACAAAATGGGCTTCGAAGAAGCAACACCGATCCAAGCTGAGACAATTCCTGTCGCACTCACAGGAGTGGACGTATTAGGACAAGCACAAACAGGTACAGGGAAAACAGCAGCTTTCGGGATTCCGACTATTGAGCGAATCGATTCAAAGGCACGTCAAGTCCAAGCACTCGTTCTTGCACCGACACGTGAACTTGCGATTCAAGTTGCAGAAGAATTAAACAAAATCGGAGAAGCGAAGCGCGTTTACGCTCTTCCTGTGTATGGTGGTCAGCAAATCGACCGTCAAATCCGTGGTTTGAAAAAGAATCCACAAATCGTCGTTGCAACACCAGGACGTCTCATGGACCACATGAAACGTAAAACAATCAAACTTGATAACATTCAAACAGTTATCTTGGATGAAGCAGACGAAATGCTTAACATGGGCTTCGTTGAAGACATCGAAACGATTTTGGCAGGTCTTCCTGAAGAGCGCCAAACGCTTCTCTTCTCAGCAACGATGCCACCGCAAATCAAGAAGATTGCTGAGCGTTTCATGAAGTCGCCGACAATCATCAAAGTAAAAGCAAAAGAGATGACAGTTGAGAACATCAACCAACAGTTCCTCGAATTGCGCGAAGGTCAAAAATTCGATACGCTTTGCCGTTTGATCGACATCGACTCGCCAGAACTTAGCATCATCTTCGCTCGTACGAAGAAACGTGTTGATGAAGTGACAGAAGCACTCATTAAACGCGGATATACAGCAGACGGTCTTCACGGAGACTTGACGCAATCAAAACGTGACCAAGTCATTCGTCGTTTCAAAAATGGAACAATCGATATCTTGGTAGCGACAGATGTCGCAGCACGTGGACTCGACATCTCAGGCGTAACGCACGTTTACAACTTCGATGTGCCACAAGATCCAGAGAGCTACGTACACCGTATCGGTCGTACTGGTCGTGCTGGTAAAACAGGTACAGCCCTCACGTTCATCACACCACGTGAATTTGGACAAGTGAAGGCGATTGAACGCGTAACGAACAAGAAGATGAACCGTCGTCACGTACCGACGATCGCGGAAGTACTTGAAGGAAATCAAAAGCAAGCAGCTGAAGAGTTGATCGAACGCGTGCAAGCGGGTGATTTCAAAGCTTACACGCAACTTGCAACAGAACTCCTTGAAGAGTACGAAGCAGTTGAGCTTCTCGCTGCTGCCCTTCGTGGACTGACAAAAGAGCCAGATTCAACACCAGTTGAAATCTCGTACGCTGAACCAGTTCGTGTGAAGCGCCAAGGTGGCCGTGGTGGCGATCGTGGTGGATACCGTGGTCGTAACGACCGTCGTGGTGGCGGTGGCGGTGGCCGTGGTGGCGACCGTCGTGGCGGACGTAGCGGAGACCGTAAAGGATCATACCGTGGTGGTGACGATCGTCGTCGCTCGGATGACCGTGGTCCACGCCGTCCACGTGACTAATCATCATGAAATGCCGCATTTCCTTAAGTGGATTTGCGGCTTTTTTTATAGGGTCATGCTACACTAGTTGAGTAGAGATGGAAGGATGAGGTGTCAACGGATGGTGGAATTAAGTTTCGGTCTCCTTGTGCTGCTTGGTTGTATATTTGCACTAAAACCAATCGTGTCAAAGACGGACCGTCCTAATTTTCGTTATATCCCCGTGGCGACATTGTTATTTGGAGCGATGATTTTTCTAGTGTTAGCCATTGGAGTAGGCGGAAAGATGGGCATTGCATATGGCGTGATGAGTATCGTCTATTTTATTGCTTGTTTCGGTGCCTATATGTATGTACACACGCGAACGAGCTGAATGTAGCTCGTTTTCGCATTTAACGAAGAGGTGATGAGTTGTGGATGCGGTAGAAGTGATGGTCCACCCTGAAGAAGTAATGGTAACTTATGAACCAATTCTTGGGGCGGCGACGTTTCAAGTGGAAGGATATATGGTACATGGTCGCTTTCGTGGCGAATCGTTAACACCGTTTTTTTATGATGATGACGTTCCGCTCGAATATCAGTTGGACATCTCTCAACGAATGGAGCAATTAGCAGCGGAACAACTTCGTGACGCCAAGCAGTTTGTCACGTTCAGATGCCGATCTGAATGGATACTCGAAGAAGGGGGAGAAACATTCTTAGCTCCGCTTCGTGCATTGAACTTTCCATTACATCGCATTTATGTGACGCTTCAAGGAACAGATTTAGTTGATGTTCCCCGTCTGTCGCGCGTCATTCAATATTATCGGTCTTATGGATTGAAGATTGCTTTAGATTTTGCAGAATCGACCAGTATTGAGGATATTATGACCCTTGCACCTGAATTGTTACTTGTCGATCTAGGGACGATGGTTGAGAAAAAGACATTATCGGTCACGTATCCGAACATGCTTCAGACGATGGAATATATCGCTTCGAAGCTCGGTGCGCCACTCCTGTATAAGTCGATCAATCATGTCGGACAACTTCGTTACGCTTGGCAACATGGTGGCCGCTATTATATGGGTGGTCTGCTTGGGTTGGAGGATGAGCGACCTCAACTAGAAATTAAAGGAATGGGTGTGTTGGCACAAGAAGTGCCTTCATTCTTTTTACATGACCAGAAACGATTGAACCGATTATACGAACTTGAATTTGAATTGCACCGTCAGATTGGCGAACTGGTTCAATCCGGTAAATGGTCTCGAGATAAGAAAGATGAATGGATTCAATACATCGCGCCAAAGCTCGAAGAAGTGTTTGTTCGTTATTATTTGACGGATAAGACAGGCTTTCAGACGAGTGCGAACGTCTACTATGTAAATGAAGAATGGCGCGTTGACAATACGTTTCGGGGGTATAACTGGAGTTTCCGACCGTATTTTATTCAGACGATGGCTGCGATGGATGTTCGAGGACGTGGTTATTTATCTGATGACTATCGTGATTTTAGTTCGAATGAAGTGACGCGCACATTCAGTTATCCACTACCAGATGGCATGTTCTTATTCGCTGACTTGTCAGAAGACTACTTATACCAGAATCGATTATTAGACTGAAAGGAAGAACAACAGATGTTAGATTATGATTATGATGCATTACGCGAAATCGGTCGAATCGTTGCACTTGCGCGAGACGAGATGGCAAAAGCAGTCGAACCGGGTATGACGACAAAAGAATTAGATGCAATTGGGCAACGGATTTTAGAAGAAGAAGGTGCAGCTTCTGCGCCGATTACGATGTATGAGTTCCCAGGGTACACGTGTATCTCACTCAATGACGTCGCCGCCCATGGGATTCCTGGGGAAGAGGTCATTCAAGAAGGCGATATCGTTAACGTTGACGTTTCGGCTGTGAAGGATGGCTATTATGCCGATACAGGTCGTACGGTCATTGCCGGGACTGCGAAATCACCTCAGCACGAACGTTTGGTAGAGGTATCATTGACATCGCTAGAAGCTGGACTTGGTAAAGTGAAGGCGGGCGTGAAAGTCAATCAAATCGGTAAGGCGATTTATGCGGATGCGAGAAAGAACGGGTTCACCGTTATCCGTAACTTGGCTGGACACGGTCTTGGTCGGACGTTACATGGGGAGCCGGAGACCATTTCGAACTACTACAGTCGTGAGGAGAATCAACTCTTAAAAGCTGGGCAAGTCATTGCGGTAGAGACGTTCATCTCCACGAAAGACGAAGTTGTTTATCAGTCGGAAGAGGACGGCTGGACGCTCTTTACGCCGAACAAGAGTCTTGTTTCGCAGTTCGAGCATACGGTCGTTGTCACAGAAGATGGGTATGAAGTGTTAACGGGATCGTTCCGTTAAGTAAAAGGTGTGGTTCATGCGAACCACACCTTTTTTTATCAAAATTAGGCGAGAATACTCCCACTTCTAAGCGAAGCGTAGGGGGGAGTTCAAGCTTGTAATGAAATTGTTTCTTCTCGCATCTGTTCAATCACAGCCCAGTTCGGTTGTACCGAATCTGGGAGAATCAACTTTCCATTTTCCACTTCAAGTGGTGTATCGAGCAAATCTTGTTCAAAATAGGCACTCGTTCCCGACATATCTGCGGGGAAGCTCGCGCCGCTTAGCGAAGCGAACAAGAGTGTATGATATCTTCCAATACCGGATTCATACATTCCGCCGACCCAGTATGGCGCACCATATTGTCGGATGTGGAGCGCCTCACTTAGACCGCCGACACGTGCGGGTTTAATGTTGACGATTTTTCCCGCACCGAGCTGTGTCATCGTTTCCACGTCATCATAAGACGTGATGGACTCGTCGAGACAAATGGGGGTCGTGAGTTTTGCTTGGAGAGCCGCTGATTTCGCGAACTGTCGGCTCGGGTATGGCTGCTCGATCATCAATAACCGATGGGCATCGAGTTGTTCGAACCATTCCATCGGTTGATCGGACGCGCTTCCGTTCAAGTCAATCATGAGTGGTGCGTCGGGGAAGACCGCACGAATCTCGCGCAGAGCAGGAAGTAGTTCATTAGGAGATGCTTTTAATTTGATTCGTTCGAATCCGTCAGCCAATGCCGTCTCAATGGATTTCATCGTTTGGTTCAGTAAGCCAATCCCGATTGTTCGTCCGCAAGAAACAGAATCTCCTGCGTTCATGTATGACTTGAGTGATTTGTTCGCGCGTGCCGCTTCAATCTCCCAGAGTGCACTTTCCCACATCGCCTTTGCCATTCGCTGACCGATGATGGACGAGACCAAGTTCGGAAACACGTCCGTCGTGACCGTCTCCCTTTTCAGTAAATCGAGAATGAGTTTAGACGTATCCACCATGGATTGGGTTGTTTCTTCCGTGTACCAAGGTGTCTCAAAAGCGACACCTTCACCGTATCCAACGATACCGTCTACGGTCTCTAGGCGGAGGATAAGCGTTCGTCTGACGGATAAGACGGCGTGTGCCGTCACGATTGGGTGTTTAAACGTCAAGGGAACAATGGAAAGGTCAGCACGTTTAATCATGGCAGTAACTCCTTTAAGCGATGGCGCATTAGTTTTCCGTTCGCGTTTCGTGGTAGTTCCTGTGCGTGATAAATCGCAATCGGGTGTTTATATCTAGCTAACTGGGAATCGAGAACTGCCTTCATCTCTGCGGGGTCATAGGAGCCGACGACGAAGGCGAGCGGGACCTCTCCCCAGGTCAGATGCGATTGTTTTGTGACTCCGACATCTTGAACGCCGGCACATCGTAACATCACGGCCTCGATTTCGGCCGGATATACATTTTCACCACCTGAAAGAATGAGGTCGCTTCGGCGATCGTGTACATATAAATAGCCATCCTTCATCGTGCCGAGGTCGCCCGTTTTCCAGTAACCGTCTGATGTCCAGACGTCTGATTCAGGTTGTTCGAAGTATCCGCTCGTCACCGTCGGACCTTTTACCTCAATCTCGCCGTCCACATTGATTCGAATACTAGTTGGGGCGATTGCCTGACCGCTCGAACCGATATGCGAGAGTGCTTCGCTCGGAAGCAACGTGGCGACTTGAGAGCACGTCTCCGTCATCCCATATGTCTGGGCGATTGGTAGTTGCCGTCGTTCTGCTTCTTCTAGTAATGAGCGAGGGACTGGTCCACCTCCGACGAGTAATGTGCGAAGCTGGTGTTTCTCTAAGCCGGTATCGAGCAGTCGCTGCAGCATAATCGAGACGAGCGACAGTTGGGTGATTCCTTCTGTCTCGATGATATGAAGTGTTCGATCGACATCAAAACGTGGCTCGACATAGAGCGTCGAACCGATGATAGCACTCCGATACACTTGAGACAGTCCGCTCATGTGAAAGAGTGGGGTCACCGCGAGCATATGGTCTGTTGCTCGATAGTCCAGATGTGCTTCAGCGGCCCGCGCACTAGCGAGATGATTCCCGTACGTCTGCTTTACCGCTTTAGCCCGCCCCGTCGTACCGGAAGTGAACATAAGAGACATGGTTTCATCTCCTTTCCACTCATGTGTCACGGTGAAACATGAAGTGGCCCGATGTGTGATCAGAAGTTGGGTGACGGACAAATCGATTTCTTCGTCTACGAGAAGGAGGTCCACTTTCGCTGTTTGTAACTGAATACGTACTTCCTCCTCGGTTAGCCGTGTATTCAACGGGACCAATACTTTACCGAGCAGATGCACCGCGTGGATGGCGATGACATAGTCTTTGCTGTTTTTAGCGAATATGCCAATCCGTTCGGCAGTAGATGTCTGTTCATGGATGAATTGGGCAAGTTGAAGGCTCTCGGTACGTAACGATTCCCACGTCAGTCGATCTTCAGACGTCACGAGTGCGAGGTGTGACGCCGGGTGTTTACGAATCCATTCATACATATCAGTCACCTCCAAAAAAAGAGTAGCGACATCGCTACTCTCTCAAAAAATTAAGGGAAACGTGGGAATTGACCGAAGTCAGGATCACGTTTTTCTTTGAACGCGTCGCGTCCTTCTTTTGCTTCATCTGTTGTGTAGTAGAGAAGCGTTGCGTCTCCAGCGAGTTGCTGAAGTCCAGCAAGACCGTCTGTATCTGCGTTCATCGCTGCTTTCAAGAAGCGAAGTGCAGTCGGTGAGTGTTGTAAGATTTCTTGGCACCATTTGACTGTTTCTGCTTCGAGTTGCTCGAGTGGGACGACCGTGTTGACGAGGCCCATCTCGAGTGCTTCTTGTGCATCATATTGACGGCAAAGATACCAGATTTCACGAGCTTTCTTATGACCGATGATGCGAGCTAAGTAACCAGAACCATATCCTGCATCGAACGAACCGACTTTAGGACCTGTTTGTCCGAAGCGAGCGTTGTCCGCTGCAATCGTCAAGTCACAGACGACGTGAAGGACATGTCCTCCGCCAATTGCGAAACCTGCGACCATGGCGATGACCGGTTTTGGAATGACGCGAATCAAGCGTTGAAGGTCGAGGACGTTCAAGCGTGGGATTTCATCTTCTCCGACGTATCCGCCGTGTCCACGAACTTTTTGGTCTCCACCTGAACAGAATGCCTTTTCGCCTTCACCTGTCAAGATGATGACGCCGACTTCTTTATCGTCACGAGCGCGTGCGAATGCATCAATCAATTCATTGACCGTCAACGGACGGAACGCGTTGCGCACCTCTGGACGGTTGATCGTAATTTTGGCAATTCCGTTCCACGTTTCATATTTAATGTCTTCATACGTACGGACCGATGTCCAGTTCGCTACTGATTCCATTTTAAATACCCCCTAAAATCAATTTCTTTATTATTGTACCAAACTCTGATGCATTCTCGATATGAGGAGCATGCCCTGCATTTGAAATTTCGTAGATTTTAAAATCGGGTCGTTCTTCCTGGATGTTTCGTGCAATCGCTTTAAACTTGAGATCTTCTGCTCCGACAATCAAGTCAGTGCGTGGTAGATGGTGTAGCTTTCCCCATAACGAGGGCATATGACCCGTTCCGATGGCCCGTAAACTGTCTGCAAGAGCAACGGGATGTTGTGCGAGTCGGTCCTGTCTGAGCGAACGCTTCATCTCTTCTGTTTGTCTCCAAAGCGGAAGGTTCTCCCATCGCTTGACGAAAGCAACAAGTCCTTCGGTTTCGATAAAGTGAGCCAATTCTGCGTCTTGGCGTCGACGTGAGGTCCGCTCTTTAGAGGATAAAAGACCAGGAGTCGTACTGATCCCGATGACATGTTCGACGCGCTTGTCACATGCGGCGAGCGTCAATGCGATTCTCCCACCGAGTGAATAGCCAACGACTGTCCAAGGGCGGTCGTCCGTATCCAGTAAGTGGGACAAATCCTTAATTTGTTGACTCATCGTCGAACGATTGACGGAAGGGTATTCAGTTGCACCATGTTGAAGGAGCGATGGTGACACGAGGCGAATCGGTAACGCAGGGAGCGAATCGACCCAATGGGCGTTTCCGGTGAATCCATGTAAAAATAATACCGGTCTTCCCTCACCGCGATGAATCACTTCATAACGGACGCCACGCAAGTCGATGTTCATGACTCATTCTCCGTAGTGAGACGATCGCAGACCGATTGAGTCCACCTCCGATGAATCATCACATTCTCCTCGCGATTCGATGGGAATTCAATCAGGTGGATGCCGTCTTCGATTGCCTCTTGAATTTGATCAGGTCGTTCAATCAGACGATAGGACAAGCCATATGTCTCAGCGAAGCCACGGATGTTTAAATCGAGCGGTGTCCCGAACAAATCTTCGAATAATTGCGTGTCGACTGAAGCTTGCGGGAGGAAGGAGAAGATCCCTCCACCGTTATTGTTTGCAATCACAATGGAAAATTTTCCGGGATGATGTTTTAACAGTTGCAAGGCATTGCTATCATGATAGAACGCTAAATCACCAATCAATAGAGCGCCGTGAGACGTATCATAGCTGTTTCCGAGTGCACTGGATAACACACCATCAATCCCGTTTGCGCCTCGGTTGGCGAGAACGTGTTTGTTCGTGCCGGCAGAAAGTGTTGTATCCACATCTCGAATCGGCATGCTGTTACTGACGAATAGACGCTCTATCGATGTATCGAGCAATCGTTTCGTCAATGCCGCTTCACCTTGAAGTGACGATTTTGCAGACTCGGCAATCTCTTCAAAAAAGCGTAAACGCTCAAGATACCGAGGTTCGTTTGCGGATGCGATGAGCGGTAGAAAATCGAGTGCGTCGCCGTAACAGATGGTAGCACGGCTACTTGGGTCGCGATAAGACCCTGGCTCATCGATGACGAGTTGGTCCGCCATGCCCATCCATTGATTGAATCGCTTTGAAACAGGTGCAGCCCCGAAACGGACGAACACCTCAGGCAGCCAATCGGCTCGATGCTCACTTGCGAGCCACGTGTCATAGTTGGTCAAGACGTCGTCGAAACGCCGCATGCCGCTGAGAGGATCGGCGAAGATCGGGATTTGTCGTTCGGAAGCAAATTCAACAATGGGTTTCTGCCAAGATGTTGGTGTGTAAGGTCCGACGACGAAGGCAAGCTGTTTGTGACTCGTCCGTTCTGAGAAAATGTCTTTGTCTGCCTGTGTCGGCCGAATACGCTGTCGTTCTGGCAAGACAGGATCAGCCTTCAATATCTGTTTCAATGACTCGAGATCTGGAAGAAGAGGTTCCCGGAACGGTACATTCAAATGAACGGGTCCCATCGGTGCTTGCATCGCTAGAGTCGTGAAGCGGGTAATCGTTTGTTGCATGAACGATAACGTTGTTTCTTCAGGAACGGGCAAATCAACGCTCGTCTTCACTTGTTCCCCGTAGAGCCGGACTTGATTGATTGCTTGTGGTGCCCCGACATTCCGCAATTCATGTGGTCGGTCGGTCGTCAGTACGACGAGTGGCAACTGTGATATGAACGCTTCCGTCACAGCCGAGTAGTAGTTTGTCGCAGCAGTCCCACTCGTGCAGATCAGTGCGACGGGACGAATGGTTGCTGTGGAACGTGTCAATCCGAGCGCAAAAAATCCGGCAGAACGCTCGTCGACGATAATATGATGACGGATATGTGGATGTAGATAAGCCGCCATCGCGAGTGGAGTCGAACGAGAGCCAGGACTGATGACGACATCCGTCACGCCGGATTCTACAAGTCGATTCACCATGGATGCTACCCAATCGGTCAACATCTTATTCATGTAGGGGTGCCTCCTTAATCGTGCGAATCAAACTGCAGAGCTTGTTTGATTGGACTCATTTTCATTTCAGTTTCTTCGAGCTCTTGCTCGAGCACAGAGTCTTTGACGATGCCGCATCCTGCATAGAGTGCGACGAATTGATGCTGAACGAGTGCTGAACGAATCGCGACGACAAATTCGCCATCACCTTCGTTGTCAATCCAACCAAATGGAGAACCATACCATCCGCGGTCGAACCGTTCAATTTCACGAAGCAATCGGACCGATGTCCGCTTCGGTGAGCCACCAAGTGCTGGCGTTGGGTGTAATGATTCCGCTAACGACAGCAATGAGGCGTTAGTTTCAAGTGTCACCTGGATTGGAGTATGCAAGTGGAACACCGAGCGATTCGCCAAAATTTGTGGAGTTTCGTTCGTTTGAATTGGTGCGGTGTACGGTGTCAGTGCTTGTTTTATATCTTTTACGACAATTTGATGTTCTTCGCGATTTTTTGGATCGTTCAGCAACTGTTCCTTCGCGAGGTCGCTTTCAATTTCTGTGTCAGGACGCTTGATTGTGCCAGCGATGGCCGCAGTATGCAGTTGCATACCTTCTTTTTGTATTAGTCGTTCGGGTGTCGCGCCAAAGAAACCGATGTCACGTTTTGGTTGGTATAAGTAGATATAACTTGATTCTTGATGGTCTGCCAAATGCTTCAAGCTTTTACTGAATGGGAACGCATCGTCGGAACGCTGATAGATTTCTTCGCGCGCGATCACGATTTTTTCGACCAGTTCTTCTTCAATCAACTGTTTCGCCTGTTGAAAACTCGACTTGAAGTGATCGATGCCATCCTTCACTTTCGAATAGGACGGTGTCGCTTCCTTTGTCGGATGAAGTGAACTGAACTGGGCCAACTGATCCGCCAACTGAATCAAGTACTGTTCAACCGACTGCTTTGAAGAAACGAGGGTGGCGACTGTCAACGTATATCGGTTTTTATAACGACGGTATAAAAATTTTGGAACGACGAGAGATGCCTCCCCAAAGGCATCCCACATACTTTTTTGTGGACGCATGAATGTGTCAAATGAAAATCCGGCGAATGCATAGATTTTGGCATCAACGTCTCGTCGGTGTAAACTCCAATCGTACTGCAAGCGTTGAAACCGTTCTGGTCCAGAAGCACTTAAGACAAGCGCATCTCCGCAACCGAGCATCTCAAGCGTGCGGTCCGGTGTCATGAAATAGTAGTGGGACGTATCGGTGTTCTGAATGATTTCAAAAGCATCGAACGCTGTAATTTCCCAGGTGTATGAAGCGAGGACTGGACGTTGCCAAGCTCGCGCCCGTTTATGGGCTTGTTCAATTCGTTGTTTTATATGTGTTTGAGTATCTGGCATAAAAGAAAAGCCTCCTCAATCCGATAGAATTCTCACTTTTTAGTGTATCATGAGTTTGCAATCGACCTGCCTATGAAATGCTCGGAAAATTATTCGGAAAATGAGATTGTAGGCTGGCGTTGACAGATTTTTTCCTCGAGACGTAAACTAACGAAGGGAGGGAAGTAAATGAAACAGAAATCAAAAGGGGCATATTGGCGAATGATTCGCCCGCACACCCTGACAGCAAGCTTTATTCCGGTCTTGCTCGGGACGTTCATCGTCCTCAATCAAACCGAGCTGAAGTGGGGACTTTTTCTTGCGATGTTAGTGGCGTCTGTCCTCATTCAAATCGCAACGAACTTATTTAACGAGTATTATGATTATAAACGTGGGCTCGACCATGAAGGATCGATCGGGATTGGTGGCTCAATCGTTCGTGATGGATTTACGCCGAAACAGGTATTGACGATTGCCCTTAGCATGTATGCTGTCTCAGCGTTACTCGGGTTATATATTGCCGCATCCACGAGCTGGCATTTGCTATGGATTGGTGCGTTGTCCATGCTCGTCGGCTACTTGTATACCGGGGGCCCATTGCCGATCGCCTATACACCGTTCGGGGAGCTCGTCGCAGGTCTATTCATGGGCTATGTCATTATTGGAATCGCCGGTTTCATCCAAATCAATACGGTGACGACGGAGTTATTACTCGTATCGTTTCCGATGGCATTATTAATCGGTGCGATCTTACTTGCGAATAATATTCGTGACTTAGATAACGATAAAGAGAATGGTCGAAAAACGATTGCTTGTTTAGTCGGTCATCGACGTGCGGTGTATGTACTTGCGATGTTCTTTATCGCCGCATTAGTCGGCATCATCGTCGCCGTAGTGTATTATGGAGTCACACCGTGGGTCTTACTTTCACTATTTACAGTGCCGGTCATGGTTCAGGCGATTAAACAGTTTTGGCCAAAAGCAGAACCAGCTGCATTGATGCCTGCTATGGCGATGACAGCGAAAGTGAATACGTTATTCGGGGCGTGGATGGTCGTTGGACTGATTGTGTCGAGGTTTGTGATGTGAGAAAAGGGGAGGCGTTAACGTGTCAGTCGTAAAGGAAATGCTTGAATTTAACAAACGTTTCGTAGAGGAGAAGCAGTACGAACCGTTCGTGTCCGATAAGTTTCCGGATAAGAAAATTGTGATTTTAACGTGTATGGATACACGTTTGACGGAGCTGTTACCTCAAGCGTTAGGACTTAAGAACGGAGACGCTAAAATTATTAAAAACGCCGGTGCTGTCCTGTCACATCCATTCGGTTCGGCCATGCGTTCGATTTTGGTGGCCCTCTACGCACTAGGAGCGGAAGAAGTCGTTGTGGTCGGACACTATGATTGTGGAATGGCAGCGATTGAACCGTCTATCGTGATTGAAGAAATGGAACGTCGGGGAATCGACCCTCAAACTTTGAAAATGCTAAAATCGTCAGGAATGGATTTAGAACAATGGTTACATGGCTTTGATTCAGTAGAGGAAAATGTCGTTCATTCCATCAATTTAATCAACAATCATCCCTTGTTACCACCAGGCACGAATGTCCATGGATTTGTGATCGACCCGGCAACGGGACGTCTTGATCCAATAGAAGCATAAGAAAGGAGCGCGTTCATTTTGTGAACGTGCTCCTTTTGTATTAGCCATACGTGTTAGTGGGGATATCATCGTAGTCATCTTCTTGTTGTTTTTGTTTTGCTTTCTTTTTGTTCTTCTTGAAATCCCGTTCGTATTCTTGTTCGCTTGGCGTTTTAAAGAAACGCATCCACGTCGCGTTGATCTCAGAACCGATAAGGATGATCATTCCAGTTAATTGCAACCATAGCAAGGTGACGATGATTCCGCCGAGCGATCCGTAAGTTGAATCGTAACTCCCGAAATTTGAGACGTACAAGCTGAATCCTAATGACACGAGTTGCCAACCGATGACACCAAAGATGGCCCCAGGAATCGTACTTTTCCAAAACACGTGCTGCTGTGGTGATATTTTATAAAAAATTGAAAGCGTCAAAATTAAGACAACTGTTGTCAAGACGTATCGGAATACGTTGATCATCAACTCTTCAGCGCCGGTGATGTTCACTGGAAAATATTCGGTGATAAACGTGATAATTTGTGACCCGAATACGTTCGAAAGAATGAGCAACAACATGCCGATTCCAAGTAAGATAGTTAATCCGAGCGCTAAGCCTTTTTTGACAAAAAAGTTACGTTCATTGTCTTCACCATAAGCGTGTAGTGCTGTCGTCACGAGACGGTCGACACCTTTTGAGGCAGACCAAATCGCTAAAATTGCACCGATAGATAACAGACCGCCTCTCGGTTCGCCAATTGCTTCAAAAATCCCGGTCAAAAAATCAGAAGCGGCTGAACCGGGAGCTAAATCATTCAATTGATTTTGGAACGTGTCTTGTGAGATATCGAAAAATGATAAGAGTGCCAAAATAAAGATAATCCCCGGGAAGATGGATAAAAACCAAAAGAATGCGAGAGTTGCCCCGTAATCTTGTACATCGTGTTCTTTAAAGCGTCGAAATAATTCTTTTCCAAACGAGAACCAATTCTTCTTTTCCTTTACTTCTGTCATCGCCATCATGAAACCCTCCTGAAACAATCATTAGTGAACGTTTCCCGAAATTGCTTAAAGGTACACTTGATTACGCCTCAGACAACGTCAAATCGTAAAAACGTGTCTCTTGTGAGGCTAATTTTTCAGCGAGCGATGGGGGACGAATCGGAAGATGGGGTAATGCTGATCGTTTGATCCACATAGGGGTATATGATCCGTTTGTTTGTTCTTCTTGAAACTCTTCACCTGTTCCGGTACCAAATTCGCCACCTGTCATTTTCGCCCAATAGTAAGGATTTAACTCGTTATTGAATGCGACGTAGGCAGCCACGCCTTCTAATTCTACATGGACGCCGAGCTCTTCAAATGCTTCGCGAACGGCAGTTTCTTCTGTTGTATGACCGTATTCGACTCCGCCACCAGGGAAGACGTAATAAAGCACGTCTTCCTTTTCACGTCGAATCAAAGCTACTTCATCTTGATCATTTATTAAAATGATCGCGCTTCTTAATTTCGTTCGAACCACTGAGATCGTTCCTTTCATTCCTATAATTTTGCACAAAACGCATCGACGATTCGCCGATGCGTTCAACTCATTCTTGCGTAGGTTGTTCTAATGATGCGTACATATCTTGTGTCAATCCATTCTCATGTGACGAGATAACTTTTCCGGCGATACGCATCCCTAGTCGAAGTGCATCTTCGATAGAGTGGCGCTTCATGAGTTCAGAGATGACAGCGGAGAAGAATGAATCACCGGCACCGGTAGAGTCGGCGACTTTCACTTTCGTCGTCGGGACGTGACCTTGTTCATTCGTGCGGAGATCGACGTAAACGGCACCAAGTTCGCTCATCGTGACGATGGTGAGGGGAGCGCCTTTCATGGCGAGTACTTCAGCGACACGCAGGGCATCATCCACGGTGACGATTGACATATCAGATAAGATTTCTGCTTCTTCCCGACTACAGATGAACCCCGTAAACCCTTGGAGTAAATGACGGTTTCGTTCAATGACAGAAAGGTGGCCGCACACGCCGTACAGCGGCAAATCCATAACGCGACATAGTTCAATCGTCTCGTTTAGTACGTTGACCGACAAGTCTAAGTCGATTGCGACCGCATCGCTCTCTTCAAAGACGGTATCGATTTGGCGTAAAATAGCTTTTTCCATTCGCGCTTCGTCAGGTTGCTTTGAAATCGACGTTTGGAGGTCGCCGTTGTTATCCATAACGGCGAGCCACATACCCATGCCGTTATCTTCGAGCATATCAACCCCATCGACGTTTACGTTCAAACAACGTAATTCCTCGAGGACACCGACGCCGATTTGATCGTTCGTAACGGTTGAGACGAAACGAACATCATTGCCGAGTACTCCTAAGTTTTGCGCAACGTTGCGACCTGTTCCACCATTAGAGAAAGTGATGTCGCCGACGTTCTTCGCATCTTTATGGAGCGGTGCGAAGGAAGTCCCTTTAATATCGACAAATACCTTGCCGATGACTGCAATCGTATTCATATCTTGTACCACCTTTAGCCAATCTTTCGATCTAATTCAGTCTTTTAGACACATTGTTTCAATTATAACGAAATCGACATATTGTTTCAATCATCGTTTTCATTTGTCGAATTGGTCACTCCCATGTTGACGTGAGGAGTCGAAGCCCGTTCAAAATGACAAGGATGGTAGAGCCTTCATGTCCTACGACAGCGAACGGCATGATGAGTAGTTCGAAAATGTTCGTTGCGATCAAGACGAGGATGACACCGAGTGCGAAGACGACGTTTT
Organism: Exiguobacterium sp. ERU653; assembly: GCF_018617775.1. Lineage (NCBI taxonomy): Bacteria > Bacillati > Bacillota > Bacilli > Caryophanales > Exiguobacterium > Exiguobacterium sp. ERU653. The sequence continues at coordinate 40,376 of NZ_JACSKV010000003.1, read as the reverse complement.
GTAAGACGATCCGATTCAACTTCCGCGATTGACGAATGGCGTCGCTCAATCGGACGAGGTCATTTTTCATTAAAACGACATCTGCCGTTTCTAGTGCGGCATCCGTTCCTTCGCCCATGGCGATTCCGACATCAGCGGTCGCAAGGGCGGGGGCATCGTTGATTCCGTCGCCGATCATCCCGATTGCCCCATATTCTTCACGTAACGTCTTAATCTGCGAAACCTTCTCTTCCGGTAAACATTCGGCGACGTAGCGTGTCAATCCGGCTTCGTTCGCGATGGCACGAGCGGTCGCTTCATTGTCACCGGTAATCATGATGGTGGCGATGCCTAGGTCATTCAGTCGCTGAATCGCTACTTTCGCCTCAGGTCGTAGCGTGTCACGTAAGGCGTAGGCACCGATTGTACGCGAGTCGTCACTGATGAAAACGAGCGTGTGACCAGCTTCTTTCAATCGTTCGACATCCTGTTTAAAGAAATCGCCACTGCGGTCAGCGAACTTTTGTTTCCCGACGCGATATGTCGTCCCGTCAATTGTTGCTTCAATTCCAGAACCTGTGATGTCTTTGAAGTGTGTCATCTCCCCGGTATGTCTCCCGGTATATAACACGAGTGCCTCGGCGAGAGGATGCATCGAATGCTCTTCAATCAAACTAACGATTCGGTTCACGTCATCTTCAAGCAACTCCGGAGAGATGAGTGCTTCTTGTACGATAGGTTTCCCAATCGTGAGTGTCCCCGTCTTATCGAAAGCAATTGCCTTTAGGCGTCCCATATTCTCGATATGCGCGCCACCCTTAAAGAGAATACCGTGTTTTGCGGAAGAGGCGATGGCAGCCAACGCAGCAGGTGTGATGGCGGCGACGAGCGCACAAGGAGAGGCGACGACGAGAAGGATCATGCCGCGATAGATGCTCGTTTCAAGAGACCACGACGTAAAGAACGGTCCAAGTAGGATGATCGCCGTGACGGAGATGAGCACGATTTGAACATACCGTCCTTCATATCGATCAATGAACTGTGCAGACGGTGATTTTTCTTCTTGTGCCTGTTGAACCATTTGAATGATTTTTTGGAACAGTGTCTCGGTGGCGAGCTTTGTCACCTCGATTGTCAATACACCGTTCAAGTTGACGCTCGATCCGAATACGTCGTCTCCGATTTGGCGATCGACAGGGACGGACTCTCCTGTGATGGCGGCTTCTTCCACCGAAGCGCTACCTTTTACAATCTTTCCGTCAACCGGGATCCGTTCACCTGGTCGTACATAAATACGATCCCCAACTTTCAAGTCATCGATATGAACAACTTCAAGTTTATCAGGAGTTGTCAGGCGTGTTGCTTGTTCAGGTTGGAGTTCCATTAAAGATTCGAGCGCACGTTCGTTTTTGTTCATTGTGTATGTTTCGAGCGCACCGGATAAGGCGAAAATGAAGATGAGAATCGCGCCTTCCATCCAATATCCAATCGATGCGGCCCCGATGGCGGCGATGATCATTAGGAGTTCTACATTAAGAGATTTCGTTTCAATGGTGTCCGAAATCCCTTCTTTAGCTTTCGCGTATCCCCCGATGAAAAAGGCGGATAAATAAAGCGAGACGTGAATCCAAGGGGCTCCTTCTTGTGTTTCGGTGATATAAGCGAGTACAATCAATACACCGCTAATGAGCGCCATAATCAATTCGATATGTTCGTACCAGTTAGCCCGTTTGAAAACGTGGCTTTTTTCGTGTGTAACAGTTGGAGCGTTCATGTAATCCCTTCTTTCTAATTGAGAATAAATCTCGATTGAATGATAATGGTTGAAGATGATTATCATCATCAATTGGCTTTGAATTAACGATTTAATCCTTGTTAACCTTTTTTTAATTTATAATAATTATTATCTAGATTTATTTTATCATGCTTATCATCTGCCAACAAATAAAAAGATTAAGGAGTTTTTGTGTCATGCAAAATATATTTCAACGTCCATGGACAGTGGCGTTATTTGCGATATTTAATACGTTGTTGTGGGGGAGTGCTTTCCCGTTCATCAAATTAAGTTATGAAAAGCTAGATATTCAATCGAATGAGTATGGGCAACAGCTACTGTTCGCAGGAGAGCGCTTTTTATTAGCGGGGCTGCTTCTACTTCTTATTAGTCAAACCGTCCTAAAGCAATCGATTCGATTAACACGTCAAAAGTTTAAAGCGTATGCGCACCTCGGATCTTTTTTGACGTTTTTACAGTATTTATTCTTTTACATCGGGCTTTCGATCTCGACCGGAGTTCAAGGGTCGATTATCGCTGGATCAACATCGTTCTTTCAAATGGCTCTCGCTCATATACGGTATGAAGACGATAAACTGAATCGTTTGAAAGGTCTTGCCTTGACGTTTGGATTCTCAGGGATTGTCATCGCAAACTGGCCCGCGCCTGGTACAGAGGTTGGGTTCGGGATTGGCGAGATACTACTCATCTTGGCAATGGTGTCTGGCGCATTTGGGAATTTGATTGCGAAAGATTATTCAAAAGAATATGATGTTGCCCCGATGACAGCGTGGGCGATGGTCATCGGTTCGATCGGTTTACTCGTCATCGGTTACGTGTTCGAGCCGAATGGTATTTCGATGCCGTATACAGGACAGACGATTGCATTTCTCTTTTATTTGGCAATGTTGTCCGCAATTGGATTTACGCTTTGGAACACATTGATGAAATATAATCCGGTCAGTCGGATTTCACTATATATCTTCTTAGTTCCCTTATTTGGCGTGATTTTGTCTGGGATTTTGCTTGGAGAATCGATTCCTTGGAATGCGGTTGTTGGACTTTTGTTTGTCATCGCGGGTATTTATTTATCCACTTACTTTCAAGGGAGGCGGATGAGAAACATGCATTAAGCAATTGAAGATGAGACAGAGTTGACGGAAATAAAATATCATGACAAAATATATTAAAAATTCTGATTTTTTGGTTCTGAAATCGGTCTTCGTTTGTAAAGACTTGCGTGCGCAATCATTCAAAGGGAGGAGGAAAAACAATGACTAGGAATCGAATCGTTCGAAACATACTCATCTCGCGTCAACCGAGAGATGAGTACGTCAAGTACGTGATGAAGTGCGTGAGTCAAACTTTGAAGGAACGTCACGGTCCGGTGGCGACCCGCGCGACGAGACAAGGAGACGACATTCAAACGAGATGGCAGTTTGATGACCGTGTCGTAGAGGTGACGCTGAAACCAGATGTCCTCGCTTCGCTAGATACGGAACCGTTCGCGCTAGATGAGGTGTTCATCCGGGCTTTACAACTAAACGATGAGAAAGATCGGATTGTAGAATAATGAAAGGCAGGTGGTTCATGGGAATCACCTGCCTTTTTAAATTTGGATTGGTTTTGATTTTGACGTAAACAGTCGGAACGATAGAACCCCTAAAATGACTGCGTACATCAAGAAATAAACTTCTTTTGGAAGGGACAACCAGAACGCACCAATCATCGGACCTGAGATCGAACCGATGCTGAATGAAATACTGTACAGCATGTTTCCGGTCGGCAACAAGGAGCGAGGGAGTACTTCTGTCATGTGCGCTAAACCGAGTGAGTACGTCGACCCTAAACCTGCGCCGGCTAGGGCGAATAGGAGGAGTAGACCGATATAATGATCGACGACGAGATTCGCCAAGGCGAACACGAGTGTTCCAAATGTCAGCACAATTTGTAAGATGCGTTTCTTTCCATACAAGTCAGCGAGGCGTCCGAGCGGAAGCTGAACGACAATCGACATGACGATGAACGTCGTGATGAGTGTACTTGTCTCCGTCAAACTCATCCCGTTTCGTGATGTGAAGATTGGGAAGTTGGCGTTTAAACTCGCTTCGAGGAAACCGTATGTAAAGGCGGGAAGGAGTGTATACCCTGCACCGACTAGAATTAGTCGAATTCGCCCCTTCGAATTGGTCTTCACTTTCTCGACCTCAGGGAATTCATTCTCGACTTTAAAGACGAGCATCAACGAAGCGAGACAGAAAAAGACAATAATCAAAAATGGTAACCAAAACCATAAATCGACGAGTGGTGCAATCAACGGACCGACGGCGAACCCGAGACTGAACGACATCCCATAATAGGCCATCGCTCGACCGAGACTACGTTTTTCACTAGAGGACGTGACCCATACTTGCGATCCGTAGTGTAATGCGGAGTCCCCAAATCCGATGAAGAAGCGCATCATCGCCCAGACGAGTAGGGACGGCCATATCGGCAATGCGAAGGTTGCGAATGCCGTCAAAACAATCCCGAGGACGATGGTCGGCCGAAAGCCGTATTTTCGAACGAATCTCTCTAAGAGAGGTGCAGAGACAATTACCCCAACATAGAGCATCGTCGCATTTAACCCGTTCACCCAGGCTGGTGCCCCGTCACGCTCGATTAAAGTGGATAAGAGTGGGATGAGTGCGCCTTGAATCAAACCGGAAATAAAGACGATCAATAGTAAGATCATAAAACGAAAACGGAGCATGGATTCACCTCATGAAGTCAAAGTGAAAAAGCCGAGAATGTTCTCAGCTTTTCGTGTCGTCAATCGGTTGTGGAGAGTGATTTAAGTGTAGTAACTCATCATCCCAACTGCCTTGACTAAACATTTCATCATGCTCTACTTTGTCTGAAACGAATGCGGCTGTCAATAAAATACTGAGTGTTCCACCGAAAATCACGATGGCCATAACCGTAATAATGAACACGTAAATCGCAGTCATCTACACACACCTCGATTCAGTTAATATACAGAACATTTCCCGAATCGAAATAATTAAAACGATGTAGCTTTGCGAGATTTAAAATCCACGGTCGGGTAATAGGCTTGCTTGACCAGAGCATTTGGTCCAAGACATTTGACGGCTGGGCAATGACAAGACAGCGTGGCGTTCAGTTGGCTGTTCGTCCACGTATCATACGCATCTTGGAATGACGTATCATAGACGGTACCAAGAGTACCGAGCTCGTCACCAAAATCGGTCACGATGATTTGTCCGTCAAAGATATTCGTGTTAAGGCGTGAACGACCATCCGGGTCATTTCGGACGGTCACGTTTTTTGTTTCATGAAGTCGTTTTAAGAGAGCACGATCTTCTGGTAAATCGGAACATGCATAGAAGGGCAATGTCCCAAAGAGCATCCAGACGTTTTCGTCACGGACGTCGAGTAAGTCATGGATGGCTTGTCGCGTATCAGCGAGCGATGCTGATTCTAGGGCGCTAGCGAAGTCTGCGGGGTACATTGGGTGCACCTCATGTCGCTGACAACCAAGCGATACGATTTCTTCATGGATCTCTTTCAGGTGCGGAATCGTCCGTTTGTTGATCATCGTCTCCGCTGACACGATGATTCCTTCAGCTGTGAGGGCACGGGCATTATCTTTCATCGTTTGGAGCATTTTTAACCTTGCCTCTTCACTCGGTTTACGATCCATCATCGCAAATCCACCTTCGAGGAAATCGGCATCGGTGCCCCAGTTATGCGAAATGTGCAAAACGTCCAAGTAAGGGGTAATAAGATGATAGCGAGATAACGGTAGCGTCAAGTTCGAGTTGATCTGAGTGCGGGCGCCACGTTCTTTCGCATAGCGTAACAGCGGAACGACATAGTTACGGACCGATTTCATCGATAACATCGGTTCACCACCTGTGATGGAGAAGGCGCGTAAATGTTCGATTTCATCCAATCGTTGAATTAACAATTCGAGTGGGACTTCAGGTTCTTCCTTCTGGTCAAGCATATAACCGACCGCACAATGTTCGCAGCGCATATTACACAATTTTGTTGTTGTTACTTCGACGTTGGATAAGACGAGTCGACCATGTTCGACTTGATCGAGATAGGCTTCCCAAGGGTCGAAAGTTGGGGAGATGTTTTGCATGTGGATTCCACCTTTTCATCAAGTTACACGAAATAGTATGCTATAATAGCAACTCTTTGTCACGAACCAAAGGAGCGATTACAAGATGGGTAAATCACGTACAGATACTGCCGGAAAGATGAACGTCCTAAAATCGAGAACGGAACTGCTATGTCTATCGGTCAACACGCTAGACGAGCATACGACACCTGAAGATTTACATCGCCTGTTAGCCGACATTGATTCGTTGCGCGCTAAAGTGGTGCGTTACGCCAAAGACCTAGAACAATCGTCTCGAAAGGATGAATCAGATTGAAATTAATTACTGGAGATTTTAAAGATGTCACAGTCGACCGACTTGGCATTAATGGAGAGGGCATCGCGACAATCAATCGCATGGTCATTTTCATACCAAACTTATTACCGGGAGAACGAGCAAAAGTCGAAATCACACGTGTAGAAAAAAATTATGCAGAAGCGCGTGTCGTCAAACGCGACAACGACTCGAAAGACCGTGTTAAAGCACCTTGTCCGATTTACGACGAGTGTGGAGGCTGCCAAATCCAACACATGAGTTCTCGTCTGCAGATGGAGTATAAAGAAGAAATCGTTCGAAATGCCTTCCGTCAAAAGACGAAGCTAAACGTGGAAAAATCGGATATTCGTCCGACAATTGGTATGGAAGACCCGTGGTACTATCGAAATAAATCACAATTCCCACTCGGCACACGCCATGGCGAGATTGTCTCAGGACTCTACAAGCCGAACACAAACCATCTCGTGTCGATTGAGCACTGTATGGTCCAACAACGTGACACAACGAACATCAATAATGCGATTGTCCGTATTTTAAACGAACTCGACATCCCCGTCTATGACGCACGCCGCGACACGGGGTATGCCAGAACCGTCGTCGTTCGTTCCGGATACAACACGAATGACGTACAAGTTGTTCTCGTCGTTGGGCATGAAGATGTCCCGGATTTAGATGAATTGAGTGACCGCATCATGGCATTGCCAAATGTTGTCTCGTTCCATATCAATATCAATTCAAACCGATCTAGTGTTATTTTTGGTTATCGGACGGTTCACATCGCGGGTCAAGAAAAGATGGATGAGCAGCTTGATGACGTCCATTATCACTTGTCACCACGCGCATTCTTCCAGTTGAATCCGGCACAGACGGAAAAAATGTATCGTGAAGTCGTTGAAGCTGCAGCATTGACGGGTGAAGAACGTGTCATTGATGCGTATGCGGGTGTCGGTTCGATCGGTCTCTGGTTAGCGCCACACGCGAAGGAAATTCGAGGAATGGAAGTTGTACCGGAAGCAGTCGAAGATGCGAACGACCATATGCGTGAGAATGGCTACAGCCACGTCACGTACGTCGAAGGGCGTGCCGAGCATTGGATCCCTCGTTGGGTTAAAGATGGATGGCTCCCAGATGTCGTCGTAGTCGATCCGCCACGGACAGGTATGGATCATCAATTAATCAATTCAATCATTTCATCCAAGGCGAAACGAATTGTTTACGTGTCATGCAACCCGCAGACGCTCGCACGTGATACCGATCAGTTGATGAAGGCCGGATACAAGGTGAATTACGTACAACCGTACGACATGTTCCCTCAGACATCACATGTCGAATCCGTTGTTGTATTCGAGAAGAAGAAAAAGAAAAAATATTGACGAGTCGGTGAAAATACTTGTGAAGTAAGCGTTTTCACGTTATAGTTCAGATGTCAGACTTCTTATCAAATATAGAAGTGGAGGAACATCCAATGATTTCACAAGAACGCGTACAAGAACTCGTGCATAAAGCTATTGAGGCGCGCAAGCGCGCTTATACACCTTATTCAAAATTTAACGTCGGGGCTGTCGTCATCGACGCATCCGGTAATGAGATTACAGGATGTAACGTGGAGAATGCTTCATACGGTCTATCGATGTGTGCCGAGCGAACAGCGATTTTCAAAGCTGTCTCAGAAGGTAGCGAATCGATCGAGACAGTGGTTGTCGTCGGCGATACAGAAGGGCCGATTTCACCGTGTGGGGCATGCCGCCAAGTCATCGCCGAATTCGCAGGAGAAGAGTTCACGTTAATTCTAGCGAACTTAAATGGTGACACAAAAGTGATGACAAAAGAAGAGATGTTGCCTTACGGATTCTCACCGAAGGACTTAACATAAACAAGCTGCGGACAAACGTCCGCAGCTTGTTTATTTGTCCGTATATTTCTTTTCGCTCACCGAGTCATCTTTTGAGTGACGTTTGTTCTTCTCGTCTTTTACCCGTTCATTTAACTCCTCAACGGGAATCGGATCGACAGTCTGCATGCCGTCCTCGTCAAAAATGCTCTCTTTGTCCGTGTCGACAGCATCTGGGTTATCGAACGGACGCTTCGAGGTTGGTCGTTTCTTTTCCATCCAATCGCCTCCTTCCACCTAAACATTCCACTACATGTAAAGCTGTAAACGTTTTCGTCATGGGTTTTGAGATTGTGAAATGGTGGAATGAAGAGTGCATAGTGAAGGAGGGGTTATGATGGACCGGAAAGTATTGACCGGGATTGTATTAGGTGTCGCTGGAGCTGCGCTCGTAGCACCGAAAGTGGCGGCACTACTTTCTCAACGTGAGGCAGAAGACACATGGCAAAAGATGGATGAACGGGAGAGTGTGGACGCGAGTCAGGATGAGGCAGAAGAGGGCCTCACGCAACTAGATTCTAGTCATCGTGCCGAGTGGCAAGCGAACGGATTCCCACAGACGCACGCCGAACGAGAGCGACTGCAACAAGAATCGATTAATCAATATAAAGGCAAAGACATTTAAAAAGGCAGCCCTATGCTGAACTGCCCATAAAAGTTAGATTTTCATGTCTAACTTTTATGGGGGCGGTTCATGCGGGCTGCCTTTTACATATCGAACGTGTCTTCCGGGAGGAGAGGTAAACCGACCGTGACAGTGGTTCCTTTTCCGACTTCTGAACTGAAGTGGAGCGACCCCTCGTGCCGCTCGATGATATGTTTAGCAATGGCCAGACCGAGACCGGTCCCACCATCTTTTCGTGTTCTTGATTTATTGACGCGGTAGAAGCGTTCCGTCAATTTATCTACATCTTCTTTCGGAATGCCCCGACCTTCGTCGCGGATTTCAGTAATCGCATAGTTTGTTTCAGCGAACGATTTCACATGAATTGTTTTGCCCGATTCCGTGTAGCGGAGTGCGTTGTCAAGTAGATTACCGATGACCTGTTCGAGTCGGTCGTGATCGCCAAGGATAATTAAGTCGAAATCTAAGTTCGATTCAATTGTCACACCTTTCGCCCGGGCAATGGGTTCGAGTCGATAGAGGACGTCTTCGAGTACTTGTGAATAGACGACTGGCTCTTTTGTCATCGGATACGAATCTCGCTCTAACTGTGCGAGGTCGAGTAAATCAGTAACAAGTCGTTGAAGCCGGTTCGTCTCGTTCTCGATGATGTCATAATATTGTGCCCTCGTTTGTTCATCCAATGTGTCGTCTTGAAGCATCTCGGTATAACCGCGAATGTATGATAACGGTGTGCGGAGTTCGTGACTGACGTTCGCTAAAAACTCTTTTCGTTGTTCTTCGACGAGTCCGAGCGATTCCGCCATCGAATTGAGCGTATCCGCCAGTTCACCAATCTCGTCATCATAGACAATCGGGATGCGGTGTGAGAAATCGCCCTGCGCATATACTTGAGAGGCACGTTTCATTTGGATGAGCGGCTGAATGATGGTGTCGATGATCTGTTTACCAAAAATAAGCAAGTTCACAATCATGAGGACGAGCAAAAACGTGATCATGAGCCGAATCGGTTGAAACGGTTCGCTGATTTTACTGAGCTCCATGTAAAGGATTAACGCATTATCGAGTTCACCGTCTCGTACGAGGGGGAATGCAGTCATCAAAATGTCAACGTCCTCGGTCGGGTGTTTCCGAGTCACGGAAATTGCATACCCGTCTTGTAGCCGCTCGAGATCTTGTTGCCTTAAAAACGTCTTTCCTGAACCGAGTGTATCTTCTCGAACCGAGGAGAGGAACACTTTCGTTTCCGTTAGCTCATTCGTATACGTCATACTGTCTGCAAACGCGTCAGAAAAACCGTCGGCCTTGTAGATGGTGACGAGTTTCTCTCCACGATTGATGAGCAGCTCTTCTTGCGTTTGAATATAGAATTTATCGTACAAATAAAACGTCATAATTAGAAACACGAATGCTGAGAAGAGGCTGGCTGTCCAGATGGTAATCCAAATCCGCTTCCGAATCGTGTATCGTTTCATTCGTTTGCCTCGAATTTATATCCGATGCCCCATACCGTTTGAATGTAACCGCCCGCTTCACCAAGTTTCAGACGTAGTGTCTTAATGTGTGTATCGACTGTACGAAGGTTCCCGTGGTATTCGGTTCCCCAAATTTGATCGAGTAGCTGTTCACGAGAAAATACTTTCTCGTCGTTTGTGATAAACAGGTAAAGCAAATCAAACTCTTTACGTGTCAGGTTGACGGTTTTTCCTTTTACACTGACGGCACGGCCATCGATATCAATTGAGAGAACCCCGATATCAAACGTTGCCTCTTGTTCTTTAGAGAAACTATGAGTGCGACGGAGAGTTGCCTCAATACGAGCGAGTAATTCGCGTGGACTAAACGGCTTCGTGATATAGTCGTCCGCCCCAATTTTTAGTCCGTGAATCCGGTCGAGTTCTTCCGATCGTGCCGTTAACAGAATGATGGGCACGTTCGAAAACTCACGGATGCGCATGCATGCCGTCAAACCATCGAGTTCCGGCATCATGACGTCGAGTAAGACGAGATGGAATGTCTCTTCTTTTAAGCGCTCAATAGCTTCAAGACCGTTTGAGGCGGTGACCGTCTCATACCCCTCTTTTTCTAAATTTGATACAAGTAAATCTCGCATTTGTTCTTCGTCATCAGTTACGAGGATACGAAACATTGATTCTGACATATGTCATTCTCCTTTACAAAACGGTTAACGGGAGTTGTGATGAATCCCCCATAGTTCTATCATACCTATCTCTTCGAATTAGAACAGATTTATTCGGCTCCGACAAGTTACCTCCATCAAATCCACACAAAAAAGCCACAAAAAAGCCAATTCTTTGACAGAATTGGCTCAGGCTTCGAGTTGCGTTTCGTAAGGAACTTCGTATTCTGGGACATGAAGGGTATGCGAGTAAAGTTGGAAACTCGACTTGGATACTTCATAAAGGACGTATTCGGCGTCACCCTGATTGATTTCTGCAAGCAGTTCTGAACGAATCTCATTCGCGCAAAACGCGTATGGAAGCTTTTCTGCTGCGGCAATCGAGCGTTCATTCGATTTACGGATTTTTAAAAACACACTTTCCATGTCAAGTTCGAAGAAGAGTTCCGAGAAGAACGACTCTTTCGCGACTTGATTATAACCTTTGCCATGATATGGCTTGCCAAGCCATGTACCAAGAAACCCGTAGCCGGATTCGACGTCGTACAAGCTGATTGTCCCAATTGGGGTACCATACTCGTTCGTGATGGTACGTGAGATGATATTTCCTTGCTCTTCTAGCTCGATGATTTGCTTCGTGCTAAATAAAAACTCGTCAAAGTGGACCGTCTTTTGACGGACATACGGAAAGACATCTGGGTGTTGCATCAGTTCGAACAACTCCGCGCAGTCGGTGAGCTCACGAAATTTGAGCACCTTTACATTCCTCCTCCTATTTCAGACCGCTGAAGAATAGTCGTAACGAAAGCATACTTCTGGCTTCGCTGTTCGAACCGCCTTGGCTGCTTTATAAAGTTACAAGATAAATTTTATATAGTATTTTTAAAAAAGCAAGTAAATTATGCGTAAAAACGCTTATGAAAAATAATGAAAATTATTCGACCTCATGATGCGTTTCGGCACGCTCCGTTTTGTAGACGACTTCGCCGTTTACAATCGTCATAATCGGCTTCGCCAAGTAGTCGAGGGGGAAGTGATTCCACAGCACGAGATCGGCGTCTTTCCCGACTTCTAGTGAGCCGATGCGGTCGTCAACACCTAATGATTCAGCAGGATTGATGGTGATTCCTCGTAAAGCGACATCAACCGGTAAGCCTTCACGAGCCGCAAGTCCTGCGCATAAATTTAAGTATTGAACAGGCGTGTACGGATGATCGGTCGTAATCGAAACGATCATGCCATGTTCATGTAGAACACGATACGTCTCCCACGTCTTATTTTGGAGCTCGATTTTCGATTTTCGAGTGAACGTCGGTCCGACGGTGACGTGTTTCACACCGAGTTCCTGTAACTTTTTAGCGACGAGGTGACCTTCCGTACAATGCTCGATTCGAAAGTCGAGGTCAAACTCTTTTGCGAAACGTACGACAGATAGGATATCGTCGGCTCGGTGTGCATGAACACGAATTGGCATTTCACGATTGAGAGCGAGTTGAATCATCTGACTGCCGAAAGTTCCAATCGTCTTGGTCGACCCGACCGTGCGGAACGCTTCACGAAGCAATCCCATAATACCCATTCGTGTTAAGTCCCCCGTTTTTCCCATACTATGAATCCGTTTTGGGTTTTCACCGAGCGCCATCTTCAGTCCGGCATGACGTCGGACAATCATGTCATCAATATAGCGACCGTGCGTTTTGATGACACTTGTCACACCACCGATGACGTTCATGCTACCTGGCATGACTTGTACGGCAGTCACCCCTGCCATCAGCGCTTCCTGAAAACCTTCGTCCAGTGGATAAACACCATCAATCGCACGGGCATGAGGAGTCATCGCTTCTACTGTTTCATTAGCGTCGTTTCCGACGGACCCGGTCCCTTCATCATATAAGCCAAGATGGGTATGGGCATCGATGAAACCAGGGAATAAGAAGTTTCCTTCCGCCTCGATGACGTTCTCATCGTCAAGTGGCTCAAGCAATTCAGCCATTTCGATGATTTTGCCGTCTCGAACACGAAGGTCTCCGTAAAAGTGAGGTGCGGTAATCGGATAAACATGGGCATTTCGAATAAGTAAGTGACTCACAATTAATTCTCCTTAGGCATCTTGTAGTAGTTGTGTTAGAGCGGGTTCGAGTGTTTCATATCGAAAATCGAATCCGTGTTGAAGCGCCTTAGTCGGAACGACCTTCGCGCCTTCTAGGACGATGACACTTTTCTCACCGAGAACGAGTTTCATCATTGATGTAGGTGCGGGAATCCAATGTGGACGATGCATCACTTTTGCAATCGTCTTCCCGAATTCATTCATCGTCACCGGTGTTGGAGCCGTTCCGTTTACGGGACCTTCGATTGCATCTGTTTCGATGATATGCACGAATAACCGTACAAGATCATCTAAATGAATCCAGGGTACCCACTGCTCTCCCGATCCAATTTTACCACCGACCCCGAACTGATAAGGAAGTTTCATTAATGGGAAAGCACCTCCGTCATTTGATAAAACGACTCCGGTGCGCATGGTAACGAGACGTATGCCAAGGTCGCGAATCGGGTCGGCTTCTTGTTCCCAAAGAATACATACATTCCCTAGGAAATTGGTCCGCGTCGGTAAGGGCGTTTCTTCCGAATAAGTGATGGAGCGGTCTTCACCATATATCCCAATCGCTGAGCCGCTTATGACGACTTGTGGCTTCTGTTTCAACTGTTTAATCAGGCGAACGACTTCTTTCGTTCCTTCGATTCGACTTTGAAGGATGGCTTGTTTTTGCTTATGTGTCCATCGTCCATCATTGATGGAGGCCCCAGCTAAATGAATGAAAGCATCCGTTCCTTCAAGTTCTTTTTCTGGTTTGCTATTTGGTGTCAACCATTCGATAAATGACACCCCGCGATGGCGAGGACGAGGATGACGAGTCAACACGACGACTTGATGACCGGCATCGGCTAGTGCGCGGACGAGCGGTTGACCGATGAGCCCGGTTCCACCGGTGATTGCGATTTTCATGAAATTCCCTCCGATATCATGTGTTGTTTCTAAAATGGGTATAAGTCAGTATATCCAGATGAATACCCTTTCTTCTAACTTATCAAAAATCCTCTACAATTCCTGAACGTGATATGTTAGAAACATGAAATGGAGGGGAATCGTTGTGAAAATTGCAAAGTTCACTACCCAACAAAAGAATAAAGACCGATTGAACGTCTTCATCGAGCGCGAAGGAAAAGAGGAGTTTGCGTTTGCTATCGATGTTGACGTGTTCATTAAGTACGGACTCGCAAAAGGAATGGAGCTTGAGGATGACTTTGTCCAAGATGTGCTTGAAGCGGAAGAGGCTCAAAAGGCGTATAAATTGGCCGTCAATTATTTATCGTATCGAATGCGTGCCATTTCAGAGGTACAGGACTACCTAGTGAAGAAGGAGTTAAGTGAAACTGCCATCAAACATGCCATCACGCGACTGAAAGAGCAACGCTACTTGAATGATGCTGAATTCGCGAAAGCTTATGTCCAGACTAAGTTCAATACGAGTCCGAGCGGGCCAATTAAAATTAAACGGGAGCTTGGACAGCTTCGTATTCCAGCAGACATCGTCGAGACGGTAGTGGCGTCAATCACTCATGAAGAGCTTGTCGAAAAGGCAGGAAAGTTCGTGAAAAGGAAACAAATGGAAACAAATCGACGTTCTGCCACAGAAGTGCAACAAAGAATTCAACAAACCCTAATGCAAAGGGGGTTTACCTTTGATATTATTTCAGAGGCGATTCAAACTTTTTGGGAGGAAGAAGACGAAGATGTCGAGATTGCGGCATGTCTGAAACAGGCTGAAAAGTTGAGTCGGAAGTTCAACGGATATGATGCGTTCGAACGCAAACAGCGTATGAAGATGCAGCTTCGGCGCAAAGGATTTCCGTATGACGTGATTGAACGTACATTAGATCGACTCGTTCAAGAAGAATCGTGATGGGACATCTGTTTACGGTAGGGGAAAATACGAAAAGGTGGGTCTACATTGACGATTTTAGAATGGATTACAGCACTGACACCGATTGTGGCCGTGCTTATCTTATTGGTAATTATGCGTTTACCTGCATCAGTAGCAATGCCTTTGTCACTTGTGACGACGGCGATTTTAGCATTCTTTGTTTGGCAATTGGATGCGACACGGATTATGTCAGCCACGCTACAAGGTCTTGTCATTGCCGTGACAACAGTATGGATTGTATACGGTGCCATCGGAATGATGAATACGATGAAAGAAGGAGGCGGAATGAATGCAATTCGCTCCGGATTCGTCAACATCACACCCGATCCGCGGATTCAAGTTTTGATTGTCGGTTGGTTATTCGTTTCATTCATTGAAGGGGCTTCAGGGTTCGGTACACCGGCTACCGTGGCGGCACCACTTTTGATTGCACTCGGCTTTCCGCCAATAGCGGCAGTCGTCATCGCACTATCAGCAGACGTTTCAGCCGTTACGTTTGGGGCAGTGGGTACACCGGCACTCATCGGGATTGGTAATGGTCTATCCCTTGATGTGAATCAGCCGGAGGCGATTGAATTTATTACAGAGGTCGTCTTACAAACAGTCTTGATTGACATGGCGGTTGGATTATTCATCCCATTTATTTTAATTTTGATGCTGACTCGTTTCTTCAGTAAAGAAAAGTCAATCAAACCTGCGCTTGAAGTGTTTCCAATCGCAATTGTCGCAGCGCTTCTGTATAGTGTGCCGGCATACATTTGGACGTTGATTCTAGGGTTTGAGTTCGGTGGAATGCTTGGTGGATTGACGGGGCTAGTCATTCTCGTCACAATGGCACGAAAAGGGATTCTCATGCCAAAACGCGTATGGACGTTTGATGGATACGCGGATCAAATCGAACAACCTGTTGAAAGTAAGACCGTTAAAACTGGAAAGCGTGAGTTGCCACAATGGAAAGCGTGGGCACCTTATCTCATTTTGACGATTTTCTTGATTTTGACACGAACAGTTCCATTCTTGAACGAGTTATCTCGTAGTGTACGAATCAATCTCCCGGATATTTTAGGGGTCGAAGGGATTTCAACATCTTGGGAACCATTTTATTCACCAGGATTCATGTTTATCTTGACGATCATCGCAACATTCTTCTTGCACAATATGAGTTGGTCGCAAGTCACGTCGGTCTTTAAAGCAACGACGCTTGGTGTCGTTGGAACGGCCATTACGTTAGCGGCTTCTGTTCCGATGGTTCGTATTTTCATCCACTCAGAAAGTGGTGGAGCTGGACTTGCGTCGATGCCAGTCGAACTCGCGACAGCGGCTGCTGACACGTTCGGTGGAGTATGGCCACTCGTCGCACCATGGATTGGGGCCCTCGGCGCGTTCGTTTCAGGATCGGCGACCTTCTCGAACATGATGTTCTCGAGCTTGACGACAAATGTCGCTAGTTCAGTTGGGTTGAATGAGTCACTAGCCTTGTCGATGCAGATGGCAGGGGCGAACGCCGGGAACATGATTTGTGTGTTAAACGTCGTAGCGGTGGCATCTGTTGCCGGATTGCTTGGGAAAGAAGGAACGATCATCCGTTATACGCTCATGCCGATGATTTATTATGCAACGGCTACAGGGGTCGTTGGTCTCATTTTGGGCATGTTTTTCTTAAACTAAACACAAGTTACAATTTTTTTACAGAATAATATTGACAATTTTCAGAACAGTCTGCTAAGGTTTGAGTAGATTTTAAAACGATGAAACGAGAGGAGCCAAAATGATGAACAACATTGCACTCACAAACACACTCAAAACATCATATGGCTACTCGTATTTAACTGCGTGACTTTGGCAGCTGGATAGGGGTAGTGTCCTTTCCCTGACCATGCAAAAGACTGAAGACTTCTTCAAGCGCGCTTCATTTGATTGGTTGCACAATCAGGTGGAGTGCGCTTTTTTGCGTGCTCAGATGGATTGGGCGAAAGGGGGAAATCAGTCATGAAACTGATTAAACAATTGGATTGGTTTATTAAAAGACAGAAACGGACGTATGTGATCGCCATCATCTTACTTATCATCACGGGTGTGGTGGATATGCTACCACCATGGATTATCGGACAGGCAATCGATGCGATTCGTGAAGGTAGTTTGACGACAGAGCGGTTAATTCTGATTGTGTCGTCGCTTCTAGGCATCATGGTGCTGTCTTATGTGATGTCGTACTTGTGGATTGCCCGACTATTTGGGACAGCCTTTCTACTGGAAAAGAAATTAAGAGGTCGCTTTTTTGGTCATCTCCTCAAACAAACACCGCGTTTTTATCAACAACATCGTACAGGTGACTTGATGGCGCTTGCGACGAATGACTTGAAAGCGGTAGAGCGGACAGCAGGGTTTGGGGTCATGACATTAGTCGACTCATTCAACATGACGCTTATCGCGTTGACGATCATGGGTGTGTTTATCGATTGGAAGTTGACGCTCGCAGCACTCTTGCCGATGCCGATTCTTGCCTGGTCGATGAATAAACTCGGAAGTCAAATTCATACACGTTTCACGGCAGCTCAAGACTCGTTCGGGGTGATGAACGACCAAGTCGTGGAATCGATTTCAGGTCTTCGGGTCGTCCGTTCCTTCGTCCAAGAAGAAGCGGACACGAAAAAGTTTGATGATATCACGGATGACGTGATGGCAAAAAACCTGCATGTCGCAAAAATCGATGTGTTGTTTGAACCGGTCATCAAGTTGCTTGTCGGATTCAGTTACTTGATTGGGCTATCGTTCGGGACGTATCTCGTCTTTACGAACGACATCACGCTTGGTCAGCTCGTCTCCTTCAATATTTATTTAGGGATGCTCATTTGGCCGATGTATGCGTTCGGGGAACTCATCAACGTCGTGCAGCGAGGAACAGCGAGTCTCGAGCGAATTGAAACGACGATGAACGAAGTACCAGACGTTGCCTCGACGGGAACAGTTCACATCGATGTACCGGAGAAAATCACCTTCAAATCGCTCTCGTTCCGTTATCCAAACGCAAATCGGGAGTCGTTAGAAGACATCGTCCTGCACGTCTCACGTGGTGAGACAATTGGAATCGTCGGACCGACTGGGGCCGGGAAGACGACGTTATTGCGTCAATTGCTTCGGGAGTATCCGATTGACGATTCACTTCTCGTGAACGGTGTACCAATCTCTGACATCAAACTCGAAACCGTCCGTGGCTGGAGTGGATATGTGTCACAAGAACACCTCCTATTCTCGAAAACAGTACGTGATAACATTCGCTTCGGGGTAGATGACGTATCGGATGAAGCGCTCGAGACGGCGATTCATCTCGCCGCATTTGATACAGATATCGAACACCTTGACAATGGTCTGGATACGGTTGTCGGGGAACAGGGTGTCATGCTGTCAGGTGGACAGAAGCAACGTTTGTCGATTTCACGAGCGTTGTTGAAAAATCCAGAGATTCTACTTCTTGACGACTCGCTTTCGGCGGTCGATGCGAAAACGGAGTCACGAATCATCGATTCGGTCCGTACGAGCCGTAAGGCGAAGACGACATTTATCGTGGCTCACCGTCTTTCTGCGGTGGCGCACGCTGACCAAATTCTCGTCCTTCAAGACGGGCGTGTCACAGAGCGCGGCACACATGACCAACTGATGGAACGACACGGTTGGTACTATGAACAATTTATTCGACAAGGAGAGTCGGAGTAATCCGGGAAAGGGGGAATCTCTCATGATCGATCAATATGAATTAGATCCGGTCCGCCGGAAGAAGACGATTCGCTCACTCGTTGGCTATGCCAAACAAGTGAAGCGCTCCATCTTCCTCGGACTGGCATTACTCTTTTTAGCGGTCGGCGCAGAACTTGCCGGGCCGTATATCGCCAAAGTCATTATCGATGAGCATATCGTCGCCATCGAGCGTGACTGGGTTCAAGTCGAATCCGGCGGTAGTGTTTCCTTTAATGGTGATTCTTATGAGAAGGAAACGAGACTAAACGACCAAGATGTGATTCAGCCGGTCTCGATCGTACAAACGACCGAAGGATACTATCTTGTACCTGAGGCGGTTATGAGCGGAGGAGTCCGTGAAGTTGAAGGAGACGTGCTGACGATTACAAGAGGAGACGAGACGGCGACGTATGATAATATCGTCTCACTCTCGTCGACCGACGTATTTCAGTTCTATCAAACGGATTTACGAGCGGTCCTTCTCTTATCGGGACTTTACGTCGTCTTGTTATTATTTGCGGCGGGATTGAACTGGGGACAACAGATGCTCTTGCAACGGTCAGCGCATAAAATCGTAAAAACGATGCGTCTTGACGTGATGAAGCATCTCCAAACGATTCCGGTCCGCTATTTTGACCAGACACCGATTGGGAAAATTGTCAGTCGTGTCACAAATGATACGGAGACGATTCGTGACCTGTATTTAGGGGTGCTCGCTCGCGTCTTCCAAAGTGTCGTCATGATGATTGGGGTACTCATTGCGATGTTCTTCCTAGACGTACGTCTTGGACTCGTCTCACTCATTATCATCCCGGTCGTCATCGTCTGGATTAAATTGTTCCAACGTTTCTCGACGAAAAATAACTTCCGTGTCCGCGCACTCGTCGCGGATATGAACGCGCAGTTAAATGAGAGCATTCAGACGATGCCAATCATTCAATCGTACGTCCGCGAAGATCTCGTCTATGACGAATTTAACGAGAAGAACAGTGACAACTTCCAAACGAGACGAAAACTGTTGAAATTAGATGCGTTGATGAGCCATAACCTCGTCAATTTCTTCCGAAACATGGCGCTCGCCTTGCTCATCTGGTTCGTCGGAACACAAACGCTCGGTGGGGGAAGCATCCTGACGCTCGGGATTTTGTACGCATACATCGACTACGTCTCACGGATCTTTGAGCCGGTGACACAAATCATGAACCAATTGTCACCACTTCAGCAAGCGCTCGTCTCGGCCGACCGAATGTTCCAGTTACTTGACGAAAAAGGGGAACCGGTCTCATCAGAACGCATTTCACGTTTTAAAGGGGAAGTTGTCTTTGATGATGTGACATTCAGTTATGAAGCAGGGAAGCCGGTGTTGCAACAGATTGAACTACACGCCGCTCCGGGTGAGACGATCGCTCTGGTCGGACATACGGGTAGTGGAAAGAGCTCGATTATGAACTTGCTCATGCGATTTTATGACCCGTCTGTAGGCGTCCTACGAATCGATGGGATGGATGTGACGAAGCTCCCAACTCAGGCAGTACGGGACCACCTCGGGATTGTCTTACAAGACCCGTTCCTGTTCACCGGTACAATTCGGACGAACGTCACGCTAGGAGACGAGACAATCACGGATGAGCAGGTTTGGAACGCACTGACAGCCGTAGGGGCTGACCGTTTCGTGAAGCAGTTGCCACAAGGAATCGATGAACCGGTGATTGAGCGTGGGGCCTCACTCTCGAGTGGGGAACGACAGTTGATCAGCTTCGCTCGTGCCCTCGTCTTCGACCCGGCCATCCTCGTCCTCGATGAGGCGACAGCAAGTGTCGACTCGGAGACCGAGGCACTGATTCAAGAGGCACTCAAAACACTCACGTACGGTCGAACGACGTTTGTCATCGCCCACCGTCTCTCTACGATTCGGGAAGCGGACCAGATTCTCGTCCTCGACCATGGTCGAATTATCGAGCGGGGGAATCACCAGTCACTCATCGAATTCGGTGGTGTCTATGCTCGAATGCACGAATTACAAAGTAAACAACAAGTCATCAGCTAAGGAGGTCACATGGAAATCACGGGGAAATATAACCGCGCCAAAGTATTCAATGAACGAATCGATGATATGACGCGGAATCAGATTCAAACTCTTCTCGACCAACCATTCACAGAAGGGGCATCGATTCGGATCATGCCGGATATGCACGCCGGTAAAGGGTCGGTCGTTGGGACGACGATGACCATTCAAGACAAAGTCGTGCCTAACCTGGTCGGTGTCGACTTAGGATGTGGGATGCTTTGTACGGAAATTAAAGCCAAGCGAATCGATTTTCAGCGACTCGACGATATCATTCGTGAACTGGTACCGAGCGGGATGAACATTCGTGAGAAGGTTCATCCATATGCTTCTGAACTTCCGCTAGAAGAGGTGCGGGCGCCGTATAAACTCGACCGTGCCTTGCGCTCGGTCGGATCGCTCGGCTCAGGAAATCACTTTATTGAAGTGAACCGGGATGAAGAGGGACGAACGTTTCTCGTCATCCATTCCGGTTCACGCCATCTCGGTGTACAGATTGCCGATCACTATCAAGAGCGCGCGATTCAACATATGATGGAAACGAAAGATGTAATAGAAGCAATCGAACGATTGAAGGATACTGGACGCCAGAAAGAAATCTCGACGTATCTGGAAGTGGAACGAGAAGCGCGGAAATCATTCCAAGACTTGGCTTATGTCGAAGGAGAGGACATGGACGATTATATGCATGACGTTCGCATCGCCCAACAATACGCAGCGGCGAACCGTCGCGCGATGACAGATGTGATCGTGGAAGCGATGAAGTGGAACGTCGTCGATCAATTCGACACCGTTCATAACTATATCGACCATGATGCGATGATTCTACGAAAAGGAGCCATTTCCGCGCAAGAAGGAGAGCGTGTCATCATTCCGATGAACATGCGAGACGGTTCGCTCATCTGTACCGGGAAAGGGAACCCGGACTGGAACTTCTCGGGTCCGCACGGGTCAGGGCGAATCATGTCTCGCTCGGCAGCACGTAAACGCGTCGACTTCAAAGAATTCAAACGTACGATGGAAGGCGTTTGGTCGACATCGGTTCGACCATCTACGGTGGATGAGTCACCATTCGTCTACAAATCGATGAAAGAAATCGTCCGTTATATCGAACCGGCCGTCAGCATCGATCAAGTCATCAAACCGTTGTACAACTTCAAGGCGAACTGAGTGGGTTTTCACTCAGTTTCGCCTTTTTCTTTTTTTCGTAAAATCTGATACGCTTACATCGAGGTGAACGAAATGGAAAAGCGGTTAAGTGACTTATCAAAATATGAGTTAGAGCAGGAAATTCAAGCATTACATGAGAGAAAGCGAAAGGCTGAACAAATGGGCATGGTCAGCGAAATCGAAGTTGTCCTTCGACGGATTGCGATTGCCGAAAGTTATTTGGTCGACCCATCATCGTTTCGTCCCGGTGAAACATACGTCGTCAACTATAATGACCAACCGTTCCGCTTGAAATTCGTCAACGGTGTCATGGGTTGGGGTACGTTTGAAGGGGACATGACAGAACGGGCCATCCCACTCTCTGAACTGTCGGAGGTGAAACAATGAATCGGAACGAACAGTATGATCGGCTTGCTACAATCTTAAAAGAAAAGAATGATGTGTTAAACGACTCGGAAGCGGTAACGTGGGTCGAGGTGTTATGGGAAGACTTTGAAACAACGCTTGCCAAGGCCGGGGAGCCGTATCCGGGAGAAGCGAAGGCGTTTCAGTACGTCATTCAACAGATTGATGCGTACGGCGCACAGCTCCACTTGTTCCAAACGAAGAACGAAAAGTTTAAGCATTTGATGTCTAAACGGAATTTACATTGAATCACGTCTATCCGACGTGATTTTTTTATTGCAATTATCATTCAGTTCGTTATAATGAAGGTCGCTAATAGTTTTATTGTAAGTATAGTATAGATAAACTTTCTTTAGTTGAACTCATGTTTTACTAAACTAGAAGGGGGCGTTCAGTCGTTGGAAGTAGGTCAAAACATTAAGCGGCTCCGAATTAAAAAAGGATTGACCCAAGAAGAATTGGCGGAGCGTACGGATTTGAGTAAAGGATACATTTCTCAAATCGAACGGGATTTAAGCTCTCCCTCGTTAGAGACGTTATTTGATTTATTGAGTGTCCTCGGGAGTTCTCCAAAAGAGTTCTTCGATGAAGACTTGAATCAAAAAGTCGTCTACACCGTCGATGATCGCACTACTTATGTAGATGAGGAACGAAAATATCGGACAGAGTGGCTCATTCCGGAATCGAATGAGAAAGAGATGGAGCCGATTCTCGTCACGTTTTGCAAGAATGGAGAGTTCAAACAGTATGAACCTTCACGTTCAGAGACATTGGTTTATGTCTTGTCCGGTAGAGTGGCGCTGAAGTTAGGTCATCACACTTATTTCGCTAAAGCAGGGGAAACAATGTACTATGTCGCCTCGGATTCACACCAGATCGTCAACGACCATGATGGCGAGAGTGAGTGTCTCATCGTAGCGACCCATTCATATTTATAAGCCAATAAAGGAGGAAACAGCATGAATACAGAAACAATAATTCGCTTTGACCACGTCTCAAAGCGTTACGACGACACAGTCGTCTTAGAAGATATCAGTTTTGAAATTGAGCGTGGAAAGTTTTATACGCTTCTCGGTCCATCGGGATGTGGGAAGACGACAATCTTACGTCTCATCGCAGGATTTACGGATGCAACCGAAGGAGATATTCACTTCAGTGGGAAACGAATCAACGATGTACCGGCCAACAAACGACAAGTGAACACCGTGTTTCAAGATTATGCGCTGTTTCCTCATCTAAACGTATTTGAAAATGTCGCGTTCGGTCTCCGGATTAAAAAGTTAAAAGAGGCAGATATAAAAGCAAAAGTAGAGCAAGCTCTCAAGTTTGTTAACTTAGAAGGATACGGCTCGCGCGAAATCGATGAGATGTCAGGGGGACAACGTCAACGTGTCGCTATCGCCCGCGCGATCGTGAACGAGCCAGAAGTCATCCTCCTCGATGAACCGCTATCTGCCTTAGATTTAAAACTTCGGACGGAAATGCAATACGAATTGCGTGAATTGCAACAACGTCTTGGCATCACCTTCATCTTCGTCACACACGACCAAGAAGAGGCGCTCGCGATGTCCGATGAGATTTTCGTCATGAATAACGGTAAAATTGTTCAGAGCGGGACGCCGACTGATATTTATGACGAACCGATTAACCGTTTCGTCGCAGACTTCATTGGAGAATCCAATATCGTACCTGGTGTCATGCCGGAAGACAACGTCGTCACGTTCGCTGGTAAAACATTTGACTGTGTCGACCAAGGGTTTGACCGGAATGAAAAAGTCGAAGTCATCATTCGTCCGGAAGACTTGGAGATGACATCGGTCGAAGCGGCAAACCTTGTCGTCGACGTCGATTCACAATTGTTCCGAGGCGTCCACTATGAGATTTGCTGTTATGACGAAGAAGGGAACGAATGGCTCGTTCACTCGACGAAGAAGTCGACAGTCGGATCAAAAATCGGGTTGACGTTTGACGAAGAAGCGATTCATGTCATGCGATTAGGGGAGACGGAAGAAGAGTTTGACCGTCGTCTCGAATCCTATGAGGAGGTTCCTCATGAATCAAACTAATCAGACCGCAAAGACGGTATATTTGACGACGTATTGGATTTGGATTGCCTTATTCGTCATCGCACCACTCGTCCTCGTCGTCTATTATTCCTTTTTTGATATCGATGGGAACTTGAGTTTAGAGAACTATCAGACGTTCTTCACCTCAACGTATTTGACGATGACGTTGTCGTCGTTTTGGTATGCGTTCCTCATTACGTTCTTCTCGCTACTCGTTGGATATCCGACGGCATACTTGTTGACGAAGACAAAGCACAAACAGCTTTGGCTCTTGCTCATCTTGCTTCCATCATGGATTAACTTGTTATTAAAAGCGTACGCATTCCTCGGTATTTTTGGAACGTACGGCATCACGAATCAGTTTTTAGAGGCGATCGGGATTGGAACGAAACAGATTCTCTTTACAGACTTCAGTTTCGTCTTCGTCTCCGTATACATTTTCATACCGTTCATGATTTTGCCGATCTACAACGCGATTGAAAAATTACCAGCCTCTCTCGTCTATGCATCACGAGACTTAGGTGCATCGAACTGGACGACGTTCCGACGTGTCATCTTCCCGCTGACGCTTGACGGCGTCAAGTCAGGGATTCAAATTGTCTTTATTCCGGCGTTGTCACTCTTCATGATCACACGCCTCATCGCAGGGAACCGTGTCATCACGCTCGGTACAGCGATTGAACAACAATTCCTTGTTACGCAAAACTGGGGGATGGGATCAACGATTGCCGTCTTCTTGATCTTGGCGATGGTTCTCGTCATGGTCATCACGCGTGACTGGGGTGCGAAAGGAGCGGTCCGTCGATGAAACGTAAACGATTCAAATTATCAAACCTGTACTTGGCGGCCGTATTCTTTATTCTATACGCGCCAATCTTATATCTCGTCTTCTATTCGTTCAATAGCGGCGGAACGATGAGTAACTTCGAAGGCTTTACACTTGAATGGTACAAATCCCTCTTCACCGATACGAGACTTCTCGTCATCGTCTTGAACACGATTGTCATCGCGCTGTTATCGGCGACAATCTCAACTGTGCTCGGTGTGATAGGAGCCCTCGCCATTTATACGGCGAAACAAAAGTATACGAAGACGTCGCTCTTGTCTTTGAACAACGTCTTGATTGTCAGCCCGGACGTCATCATTGGAGCATCATTCTTAATCCTCTTCACGATGCTTGGGATTCAGTTAGGCTTCTATTCCGTCCTCTTGTCGCACATCGCCTTCTCAGTTCCGATTGTCGTCATCTTAGTGTTACCAAAACTCCAAGAGATGAGTCCGACGTTGATTGATGCGTCACGTGACCTAGGAGCCAGTACATGGGACGTGTTGACGAAAGTCATTCTACCGTATATCACGCCGGGGGTATTTGCCGGATTCTTCACGGCACTCACATATTCGTTAGATGACTTCGCGGTCACGTTCTTCGTAACAGGGAACGGATTTACAACACTTGCGGTAGAAGTTTACTCACGGGCACGTCAAGGGATCTCGCTTGAAATCAATGCGCTGTCTGCGATTTTGTTCGTCTTCACCCTTATTCTTGTCATTGGATATTATGTGTTGTCGCAACGAGGATCAAAGGAGGTTAGACGATGAAAAAAATAGTCATCATGCTGGCTGTGCCATTGGTTGTCAGCTTTGGTCTCCTTCTTTGGATTCAGCAACTGAACGCTGCGCAAGGGTTTGGTGGCGACAATACGCTTGTCGTCTATAACTGGGGAGACTATATCGATGAGGATTTGATTGGGGAGTTCGAAGAGCAGAGCGGGTTGAAGGTCGTCTATCAAACATTCGACTCGAACGAAGCGATGCTCACGAAAATTGAGCAAGGTGGTACGGCCTTCGACGTCGCTGTCCCTTCAGACTATGCGATTAGTAAGATGATTGAAGAGGATTTGCTCCTTCCAATCGACTACGACAAGCTCGAGAATTTTGATAACATCGACCCACGCTTCCTCGATAAATCGTTCGACCCGGGTAACAAGTACTCGGTCCCTTACTTCTGGGGAACGGTCGGGATCGTCTATAATCCTGAATTAGTTGACGAAGAAATCACATCGTGGAACGACTTATGGGAGATGCCGCTTGAGAACGATATCCTCCTTGCGGACGGAACACGAGAAGTGATGGGCTTCGGTTTGAACTCGCTAGGTTATTCGCTCAATACGACGAACAAAGATGAGTTGATTGAAGCGGAGCAAAAGTTAGAAACGCTTTGGCCAAACATTAAAGCCATTGTCGGAGATGAGATTAAAATGTTGATGGCAAACCGTGAAGCGGCAGCGGCCGTCGTCTGGTCCGGTGACGCCTCAGAAATCATGTATGAGAACGAAGAACTGACATATGTCATTCCGGAAGAAGGCACGAATCTTTGGTTCGATAACCTCGTCATTCCAAGTACGGCACAAAACGTGGACGGTGCGCACGAGTTTATCGACTTCATGTTAGATGCTGAGATCGCGGCGCGTAACACGGATTATGTGGGCTATTCGACTCCGAACGATGCCGCTCTCGACTTTTTGGATGAGGAAGTGACATCAGATGAACGATTCTATCCGTCTCGCGACGTGACGCAAGAACTCGAAGTATATGAAAATCTAGGGAAGCGGATGAACGCTTACTATAACGAATTGTATTTACGATTTAAAATGCAGAGTAAATGACGAAACATCCCCGCGCTCATCGTGAGCGCGGGGTGTTTTGTTTTAGCGCTTTACGCTCTTCTTCTGTAAAGACTCGAGAACGTCCTAAAAATCGTTTCCCTTCGACACCTTCGAGTGAGAACATACCGCCTCGACCATCGACCACATCGATGATTAGTTGTGTATGTTTCCAATAATCGTATTGTTTCTCATGGATATAGAACGGTGTCTCGCCGATTTCGCCGAGGAGCACATCATGATCGCCCACCATGAACTCGTCGCGTGGAAAGCACATGGGTGAACTTCCATCACAGCATCCTCCAGACTGATGAAAGAGGAGGGGACCGTGTTTCGATTTCAGGCGTTCGATCAGTTCGAGCGCGGCGGGGGTGGCCTCGACTCGTTTCACCATCTTAGAAGAACCCGAGCTTCTGTTCGCTGTAGCTGACGAGCATGTTTTTCGTCCGTTGATAATGACCGAGCATCATCTTATGGTTCTCGCGTCCAATCCCAGACATTTTATAGCCGCCGAACGCAGCGTGTGCCGGATATGAATGGTAGCAGTTGATCCAGACGCGACCTGCTTGGATTTCACGACCAAAGCGATAGGCACGGTTCATGTCACGTGTCCACACGCCTGCCCCAAGACCGTAGAGCGTATCGTTCGCGATAGCGAGTGCTTCCGCATCATCTTTGAACGTCGTCACCGATAAGACCGGTCCGAAAATCTCTTCTTGGAAGATGCGCATCTTGTTATGACCTTTGAAGATGGTCGGTTGAATGTAATAACCATCCGCCAGGTCTCCGTCCATCATGTTACGTTCGCCACCGATTAAGCACTCTGCGCCTTCCTCTTTCCCGATTTCAAGATAAGAGAGGATTTTCTCCATCTGTTCGTTCGAAGCTTGTGCACCCATCATGACGTCAGAATCGAGCGGGTTCCCGAGTTTGATCGCTTTGACGCGCTCTAGCACACGCTCCATGAATTTGTCATAGATGGATTCTTGAATCAACGCGCGGGATGGGCACGTACATACTTCCCCTTGGTTCAACGCGAACATGACGAGGCCTTCGATCGCTTTATCAAAGAAATCATCATCCGCTTCCATGATATCCGCGAAGAAGATGTTCGGAGATTTCCCACCGAGCTCGAGTGTGACGGGGATGATGTTTTGAGAAGCGTACTGCATGATGAGGCGACCCGTCGTCGTTTCACCCGTGAAAGCGACTTTATCGATACGATTGCTCGATGCGAGTGGTTTCCCTGCTTCAAGTCCGAAACCGTTGATGATGTTGAGGACGCCTGGTGGTAATAAGTCTTCAATGAGTTCCATGAGGACCATGATGGAAGAAGGTGTTTGTTCGGCTGGTTTTAACACGACACAGTTTCCGGCTGCGAGCGCCGGAGCGAGTTTCCAGACAGCCATTAAAATCGGGAAGTTCCACGGAATGATTTGAGCGACAACGCCGAGCGGCTCATGGAAGTGATAAGCGACTGTATCGTTGTCGAGTTCACTGATTCCGCCTTCTTGTGAACGAATCACACCGGCGAAGTAACGGAAGTGGTCGATCGCGAGAGGAAGGTCGGCATTAAGTGTTTCTCGTACTGCTTTACCGTTCTCCCACGTTTCTGCATACGCGAGCATCTCGAGATTCTCTTCCATGCGATCGGCGATTTTATTTAAGATGATAGAACGTTCCGCGACGGACGTTTTGCCCCAATCGTCTTTGGCTGCATGAGCGGCATCCAAAGCGAGTTCAACATCCTCTTTCGTTGAGCGGGCGACTTCACATAGTACTTTCCCATTTACAGGAGATGTGTTTTCAAAGTATTCCCCACCAGCCGGTGCGGTCCACTTTCCGTTAATAAAGTTGTCGTAACGGTCCTTAAACTGTACTTTTGTTCCTGCTGAGTTCGGTACTTCATAAATCATGTTCGTTCCTCCCTTTTCATACGAGATAGAGGAGTTATGTATGCGCTTACATTTTTAAGTAAGCGAACGACTCCCTTTTTTTATCGTAACGGTCCGTTGTGATAAAAGTCAAAATTTTTTGACAATAATTTGTCAATCTTTTGTAAAAACGTTTTGAAGTCAAGATTTGTGGTAATCAGTACATTGTGTACATCATTCAATTACCTATAAGGAGTGAACTAAGATGGCTAAGACATATCAAGTTGACCAGGCGCATAGTTCAATCACATTTACTGTCAAACATATGATGATTTCAAAAGTGAAGGGCGAGTTCAAAGAATTTGATATTAAGGCAAATGGTGAGCCGAACGATCTAGCGAATGCGAGTGTGAAGGTGACGATTCAGGCAGTATCGATCGACACCAACAACACGGATCGGGATAACCACCTCCGTTCAGGCGATTTTTTCAACGCCGAGGAGTATCCGCATCTCGTCTTTCATTCGACTTCTTTCCGTTCAAAAGGGGGCGGAGAATTCGAATTGACAGGGGATTTGACGATTCGAGGAACGACGCGGGAAGAAACGTTTGAAGTGGAGTATGAAGGAAGCGCAAAAGATCCGTGGGGCAACATGAAGCACGCTTTCTCCGGTGAAGGTTCGCTCAACCGTGAGGACTATGGATTGACGTGGAACCAAGCGCTCGAGGCGGGCGGCGTCCTCGTCGACAAGAAAGTCAAATTTGAGTTCGAGCTTCAGTTCACTGAAGTTGAGGCATAAGAAAAGTCGCTCACCTGAGCGACTTTTTATTGTTCATATACTAATTTTTTCTGGAGACTGTCTTCGCTGAATACCCATCCAGTGAATGAAGACAAGACCTCATTCGACTGCTCGTCTACGATGACGACAGCGACGAACGGATACATATTTTTCGAGAAATACCGTAAGTTCGTGAAACGGTATTCAATCATTCCGTTATGGCGTGTCACAGTGTACGTATGAATTTTGGAAAACTCGAGGAACGCCTGCAAATCTGCATTTTTTCGAGCCTCTACGAAATGAAGGTCTTCTTCCCCTGGCATCGGTTTATCGCGAAAGCGACCACACTCGATGACTTTCCCTTTCTTTACTTTGACAGCTCCGAGACCGTCACGGAAACGCACGGCGACATGCCAGTCATCCCAACCGATTCCTGGCGAGATGAATAACTCGTGTGCACCAGCAAAGTGTCTTGCTACTGTAGCGAGCGCACGGTTACGCAATTTAAACTGAATTGCATAGTAACTGATGACAAGCGCAATGAGCAATGCAAAAATAGGGACAGTCGCACCGGTTATCATCCATAATGCATATGCACCATAATAAGCAGAGAACAAGTACGGATCGAACGTTCCGATGACGCCCCAACCAATCCATTTTTTCGAAAATGGCTGCAGCGCTTGCGTTCCGTAAGCGTTGAACAAGTCGACCGTGACATGTAGTAACACGGCAATTTGTGCCATTACCCATAAGGAAGCGGGATTGACGCCAAGGACCGTCCCGATGACGGCACTGACAATGATTGGCCAAGCAAGAAGTGCGGTTATTCCGTGTGAACGACCACGATGCTGGCGTAAATACGTACTATTTCCTTTTAACTTAAAGACGGTGTCGAAGTCTGGTGCATGCGAGCCGACGAGAGCCGTCGCTGTCATGGCCAGAAACATTTGTGCATCACCTGACACTTCCGGGCTGAGTGTCGCGATGGCACTTAAACCAAGTCCCATACCAATGTGTGTCGCAGTATCCAATGTGCTTCAGCACCTCCATCAATAAATACAATAATAACGTCATCTATTCTTATTTATCATACAATATTTTTAAAACGAGGGGAAACACAATGCTTAATCTTGATAAATTGTTCACAAATTATAATATTCATCAATTCAATGAGGAATTGGTCACCTGGTTCAATCGTGAAAAGCGTGATTTACCTTGGCGACATGCGAAAAATCCATATCGCGTTTGGGTGAGTGAAGTGATGTTGCAACAGACGCGGGTCGATACGGTCATTCCGTACTACAATCGCTTTATGGAGCGTTTCCCGACGCTTGAGACACTTGCCGCCGCAGAGACAGACGAAGTCGTGAAGTACTGGGAAGGACTCGGCTATTACTCGCGCATCCGGAATTTACATGAGGCGGTCAAGGAAGTCGCTTCTGTTTACGATGGGGTTGTGCCTGAAGAGAAAGAACGTTTCGAGAAATTAAAAGGAGTCGGTCCTTATACGACGGGAGCGGTGTTGTCGATTGCGTACAATCAACCGGAACCGGCTGTGGACGGAAACGTCATGCGCGTGATGTCTCGTCAATTCGGGATCTATGACGATATCGCGTTACCGAAGACACGTAAAATCTTTGAACAAGTCGTTCGTCGATTGATGGATCCGGCTCACGCATCCGATTTTAATGAAGGCGTGATGGAGCTAGGTGCTACGGTATGTACCCCGAAGAATCCAATGTGTTCGCTCTGTCCGGTCCAGGAAACATGTTATGCTTTCGCTCATAACGTCCAAGATGAGTTACCGGTCAAAACAAAAAAAGGGGCGGCACGTGTCGAAATGTATGATGCGCTTTGGATTGAGAAAAAAGGGAAAGTCGCCTATGTACAGCGACCGGAAAAAGGACTTCTCGCTGGGATGTGGCAATACCCGCTTACAGAACGGGGAACGGGGGAACAGGTTAACGGAACGTACCTCGGGCAAGTGAAACATGTCTTCTCCCATATCGTCTGGTATATCGATTTATATCGAGTCGATACGCTTCCGACCGATAATGTCGTCTGGTTAGATGCTTCTGAGCGTGAGACGAAGACGGTTTCTGTGGCCCAACAAAAATTAGAGCGATTGGCAGGTGGTGAACGTGAGACGATTTGATGTAGCGTCGACATACGATACAACGGTCGATACTTTATGGGAATTGTTGCAGGATGCTTCGCTTTTGACGAAGTTGACGCGGTTTCCTAAAGTACGTTTGGTTGGGGATGGCGCCTCGGTCGAGGGGAATGAGATAAAATTATTGATTGGAGTTGGACCGGTGGAATTGCCGTGGAACAGTACCATTACCATTGCAGGAAAACAGGCATTCTGCGATCAAGGGAAGACGTTACCGTTTCCGTTCAAACGATTCACACACGTGCATCGGGTTGAAGAACGACAGGGAAAGGCGGTAATGGTAGACGAAGTGACATTTGATAGCTATGTTCCGAACCTACTCGTTGAATATTTTGTGCTTCGTCCGATGTTTCAAGAACGGGCACGGGCCTTCCGAAAAACACTAAATTCATGAAAATAAGAGATTTCCTTTTTCATTGGTTCTGAAAGTCGCTATAATTAAATATGAGAATTGTATAGCATCACAGCGGAAAGGAGGAGCTTATGAGCTTATTTCCCAAAGCAGGTAGCAAAATCGAGATACAGAGCTACAAGCACAACGGAACTTTGCATCGCGTTTGGGAAGAAACGCTCGTCCTTCAGTCGTCAAAAACGGATATGATCGGATTCAATGACCGGATCATGGTCAGTGAGTCAGACGGTCGGCAATGGAGAACGCGAGAGCCGGCAATTTGCTACTTTTCATCTGAGTATTGGTTCAATGTCATCTGTATGATTCGCGAAGACGGGATTTACTACTATTGTAATCTAGGTTCGCCGACTACATTTGATGGGGATGAACGTGCCATCAAATATATCGATTACGATTTGGACATCAAGGTGTTCCCAGATATGTCGTATACGATTTTAGATGAAGATGAATATGAGCGGCATCGTCGTGAGATGAATTATCCGAAAGCGATTGATCGAATCTTGAAGCAGAACGTGCAAGAACTGATCAACTGGATTCGAGGACGGAAAGGGCCGTTCAACCCAACATTTGTCGATGAATGGTATCGCGAATACGAAGCACGTTACCGGAGATGATTCCTCATCTCCGCTTTTTTTCTTAAGTCAGGAGGCATTATGGGTAGTATTAAACGTTATATGCAATTTGTTAAGCCTTATAAAAAACAAATTGCCCTTACCATTTTCGTCGGGATTTTGAAGTTTTCGATCCCGCTCGGATTACCGTTACTTTATAAATATGTCATCGATAACTATTTGGTGGATGACGCACCGAAACAGGATTATACGACACTCGTCTGGTTGTTCAGCATCGTTTTCTTCGTCTTCCTCGTCGTCAAGCCGCCAATTGAATATTTGCGTCAATATTTGGCGCAGTGGGCCGCGACGCGTGTCTTGTTCGATGTCCGGAACCGGTTATTTGACCACGTCCAAAAGTTGTCACTCCGCTTTTATTCAAACAATAAGACCGGTCAAATCATTTCACGGATCATCAACGATGTCGAGCAGACAAAGGACTTCGTCATCACCGGGCTGATGAATATTTGGCTCGACATGGTCACCATCCTTATCGCCATCGGCATCATGTACACGATTGACCCGCAACTCACGCTGATTGCGATCTTACCACTTCCGTTTTATGCGATCGCAGTCCGCTATTTCTATGGGCGGTTGCGTCGCTTGACGCGTGAACGGTCGGCGGCACTCGCTGACCTTCAAGGTCATTTGACAGAGCGCGTCAACGGAATGGCCGTCATCCGGAGTTTTGCGTTAGAGCCATATGAGAACAAGGCGTTCGAACAACAGAACGGCGGTTTCTTGAACGCGGCGCTTAAACATACGAGTTGGAACGCCAAGACGTATGTCGTCGTGTCGACCATCACCGACATCGCACCGATCCTCATCTTTACGACGGCATCATGGCTTGTCCTTCAAGGGCCGGTAACGCTCGGGACGCTTGTCGCGTTCATCGCTTATATTGACCGTCTGTATGCACCGCTCGGTCGTCTCGTCAACTCGGCGACGACACTCACGCAGTCGGTCGCTTCGATGGACCGGGTTTTTGAATTTTTAGATGAAACGTATGATATCGAAGAGAAACCGAACGGGTTCGTCCCGTTGTCGACAGCAGGTAAAATTGACCTTGACCACGTCAGCTTTTCGTATGAACAGGATGGAACACGGGCGTTGAATGATGTGAACCTCCAGATTCGTTCCGGGGAACGCGTGGCGTTTGTCGGGATGTCCGGTGGAGGGAAGTCGACACTCGTCAGCTTGATTCCACGTTTTTATGACGTGACGGATGGAAGCATTAAAATCGACGGGGTCGATGTGCGTGATTTCAAATTGCGTGCGCTCCGTGATCAAATCGGAATGGTCATGCAAGACTCCGTCCTCTTCAGTGAATCGGTCGCGATGAACATCCGCATGGGGAATCCGAATGCGACGGACGAAGAAGTCATCGCAGCGGCGAAGGCGGCTAACGCCCATGAATTCATCTCGAAACTCGAGGGTGGATATGCGACACCGGTCGGGGAGAAAGGTGTCAAACTCTCCGGGGGACAAAAACAGCGGCTTGCGATTGCCCGTGTGTTTTTAAAGAACCCTCCTATTTTGATTCTAGATGAGGCGACAAGTGCACTCGACCTAGAAAGTGAAGCGATGATTCAAGATTCGCTTGCCCGTCTGACGAAGGGGCGTACGACGTTAATCGTTGCCCACCGTTTGTCAACGATTACGGACGCGGATCAAATCGTCGTCGTCGATAACGGTCAAATCATGGAGTCGGGAACGCATGAAGAACTGATGCGTCGTCGAGGGGCGTATTACGACCTGTATATGATTCAAGATTTAGCCGTAGTTGAATGATAAAAAAGTCGAGTCCTTATGGGCTCGACTTTTTAGCGGTCTAAAAATCGTTTACGAACATCCGGTGAAGGGAGTGTGCACACTTCCTTTTTTCCAAATAGACGTGTCCGATATTTGGCGAAGAATGTATATCCATGATCACGAATCGGTCTAGGTATGAAACGAATAAGTCGAAGCAGGCGCCAACGGCCATCAAGGTGTTCGGCAATTCGAATCGCAGCGTCTGATTTTAAATAGGGAACTCCTTCTTCAATATAGACGATACTGTCGACTGATTCCGGAATCCGGTGTCGTGTTCGAAACGACTGACCGACCTCGCTTTGAAGCGATGCAAAGTGAATCGAGGCGTGTCGGTCGTGACGAATGATGAACTGGACACTGGCATCACAGAAGTTACAATCGCCATCAAATAAAACAATCGCAGGCAAGTACTTCGCCTCCTTCATCGTACTGTTTTACCGTTTTGTCGTCCTGTTAAACGTCAAGCAGCAAGTTGACGAGCAGGTTGCATCTTATAGAGCGAGACATAATACAAGTATGCACCGAGTGCACCGAAGTTCAAAATATACCCACTCATAAAGACAGGGCCGAAGAACGCATCGACGACAATGCCGGTTGCCGCGACGAGTTTGGCTCCGTGGAACGTAAGGCCACCGGAGGCGAGATAAGAAGCACGTCGTTCAGGGTCGAGAAAATCAATTTGTTTCACCTGGCGTATCGGAGAATACAGGAGTTCACCAATGGAAAATCCTTAAATTTCATATGGTGAGCACCTCCTTGGTTCTACTGTAATGGGGGACGGTGCAAAACAAAAAAAGACACTTTTGATGAAGATGTCCCCTTTTAGGTAATAAAAAAGAGATGCTCGCGCATCTCATTCTTAAAGTTGAGCAAACGAGCGGTGGACCGCTTCGATTGTCTCTTCGATATCTTGTTCCGTATGCTCCGTCGTCAAGAACCAGGCTTCATATTTAGATGGAGCCAAGTTCACACCGTTTTCAAGCATCAACTTGAAGAATCGTCCGAACTTCTCACCGTCTGACTTTTCCGCACCTTCATAATCGGTGACGATTTCATCCGTGAAGTAAACGGTAAGGGCACCTTTTAAACGGTTGATTGTGATGGTGACGTCATGTTTTTCTGCCGCCTCGCGGATGCCGGCCTCCAGTTTTGCGCCGAGAGCATCTAACTTCTCATAAACACCAGGTTGTTCGAGTACTTCAAGGCAAGCGATTCCTGTCGCCATCGAGGCTGGGTTCCCGGCCATTGTACCGGCTTGATATGCAGGTCCGAGTGGAGCGACCGTCTCCATGATTTCAGCTTTCCCGCCGTAGGCGCCGATTGGTAGACCACCACCGATGACCTTCCCAAGTGCCGTCATATCCGGTTCGATGCCATATACTTGTTGGGCACTTCCGTACGTGAAGCGGAACGCCGTGATGACCTCATCATAGATGACGAGGGCACCGTGTTCATGCGTAATGTCATTGACAGCTTGGAGGAAGCCAGGTTTTGGCTCAACGATTCCGAAGTTCCCGACAATCGGTTCGACGAGAACGCAAGCAATCTGGTCTCCCCATTCTTTCATCATTTCTCGATATGCATCGATATCGTTGAACGGGACGGTGATGACTTCTTTAGCAGTGGCTTTCGTCACACCTGCAGAGTCAGGAGAACCGAGTGTCGCTGGACCACTACCTGCCGCGATCAGCATGAGATCGGAGTGCCCGTGGTAACAACCGCTAAATTTCACGACGAGTTCACGACCAGTGTAAGCACGGGCGACTCGGACCGTCGTCATGACGGCTTCCGTTCCGGAGTTCGTGAATCGTACTTTATCCATCGAAGGGATGGCTTGTTTTAGTTTTTTTGCAAACTCAACCTCGAGACGGTGAGGTGTGCCGTAAAGTAAGCCTTTCAAAGAAGCATTGACGAGCGCTTCATGAATGTGTGGATGGGCGTGCCCGGTAATGATTGGACCATAAGCAGCCAAATAATCGATGTAGCGATTCCCGTCTACATCATAGAAATAGGCGCCTTCGCCGCGTTCCATATAAACAGGAGCGCCGCCACCGACCGCTTTGAACGAGCGGGATGGACTGTTGACACCTCCGACGATGTGAGTGAGTGCGTCTTGGTATAATGCATCGGATGACTGACGATTTGATGAAGTAGTCATATGTATTGCCTCCTTATTCAAATTCGCACTTATTGTAACATAGCCGTCAACCGCTTAAGCTCGGTGTTTGACGAGTAGTTGAGAAATCAGTACACTATTTATAAAGATTACTATGTAAGAAATAAGTTAATGTTCAAAACTATTTCGCATGAATTTTATAGAAGAAATGAGGGATTGACGTGGGAAGCGAAATGCTTGACCATGCTGTTCAGTCGCTCCGGGAACATGGAGTCAGAATGACGCCTCAGCGCCAGGCCATTTTGGAGTACCTCGTCACGGAGCACAGTCACCCGACAGCGGATGACATTTATAAGGCACTTGCCGCACGGTTTCCGAATATGAGTGTGGCCACTGTATACAACAATTTGCGCGTATTTAAAGAAGTAGGTCTCGTTCAAGAGATGAACTATGGGGACGCCTCAAGTCGTTTTGACTTTGTGACGTCGAAGCACTATCACATCATCTGTGACACGTGTGGAAAAGTCGTCGACTTTAACTATCCTGTATTAGATGAAATCGAGTCTGTTGCCTCTCAATTGACGGGATTCAAAGTCGATCGTCACCGTCTTGAAGTGTACGGAACGTGCCCGTCTTGTCAGTCTGAACAATCACAAACACATTAAAAAATCACATCCGATTGCTCGGATGTGATTTTTTGTGTCAGTCGGTTTGTTGTGACTGACGTTTGTTGTATTTCTCATCGAACTCTTTACCTTCGAGCGACTGATCGATGGTGAGTGGTTCGTCACAGTGCATACATAAATCGACACGTCCGAGCATCTTCGTTTCTTTTTCACAGTTCGGACAAGTCACGATGATGGCTTTCGTCGAGGCCAGACCGACGATAAAGTAAAGGGCAGAGCTTGCGAGTACCATGATAAATCCAAGTAGCATAAAAATGATCATGAGCCATGTGATGGATTTCGCGAGAAGTCCAAGATACATGACACCGATTCCGCCAAAGATGAGGAGTAGTGCTATATTACGTGCGCGGTTGATTTTGTTCCCCCGTTTTTTCATGAGCGAATCCCTCCAATAGTCTGTCTCTATCATAGCTCATCTTCAAACGAGTGAGAAGTTCCTGCACTTTTTCGGCAGGAGTTTTTTGAAAAGAGGGCGAATTTGGTTCGTATCGAAAATGACAATCGTCATATATAGTCAACTTGCGATTGAGAGAGAAGGGGTCCGGATGGCGATGGAATATGCGACTCGCACCATTTATACAGAATATGCTGCACTAAAAACGACGCTCGGAATTATTGAAGTGAAGAAAAAGCGGGCACGTGATCCGTTAACAGATCAGTTGGATCGACTGCTCATTGTGATTGAAGCGAAACAGGAGCCGTTTTGGACGGTGAAGCATTATCAAGTCGGACAGGAGAAAATTGTTCTGCACGTAGTCAGTGACTCGATGATGGATCGGTGGATTGTCTTAAATGAAAACCGCCGTGCCATTCATTGGATTGAAGACGGGATCGTCTTGTTTGAGCGGAATGAATACATCTTGGAGTTGCGACAACGCAACCGTAATTTAACGAATCGGGAACAGCGTTTGCAACTCTCGCTTTCTTTCGCGAAATTGTTGCGCCGGTTTGAAGACGGACGATATTTATTTTTAGAAGGAGAGTTCCAAGACGCCTTCACACAGATTCATCATGCACTCACACATCTGGCACGCCTTTCGATTCTTGAGGCGGGAATTCATCCGGAAATCGTGTTGTGGGAACAGGTACGAGCCATTGACCTTGAAATCTACAAACTGCATGAGGAATTGGTCGGAGGACAAGAGTCGCTTGA
Organism: Exiguobacterium sp. ERU653; assembly: GCF_018617775.1. Lineage (NCBI taxonomy): Bacteria > Bacillati > Bacillota > Bacilli > Caryophanales > Exiguobacterium > Exiguobacterium sp. ERU653. Next base: position 1,814 of record NZ_JACSKV010000003.1, on the reverse strand, counting down.
ACAGCGCATCCATCTCGTCGTTATTGGTATGGAACATTTGATTCAATCGAAGGTGCTGCCTGGGACGTTGTTGTTACTTCAGACGATGCAGGAGAAAGACGGGGCGTGGACGTTCTCAGAATTGATGGAACACCCGAATTTGAATGAGCTTCGTGTCGACCTTGGGAGCATCGTTGGCTTTTTAGTGAAAAAAGGATATGTTCGAACGGTCACGAGACCGACAAAAGGAGTCGGGGTAGAAGCAGTTCTCTATGAGATTGCTTGACGATCTCTTCCTAAGAACAACGAGGAGAAAATCAGTCGTATGAAACTATTGAAGTTTAGCATTGGGACCATCTTTATTTTATTTGTCACGATTGTGATTTCCATCTTTGTCGCCCTTTTTACGATGGGAGACCCGATTACACTAGGGCGACCGATTATTTGGACGGTATGGTATATAGCCGTTCTGCTCATCGTATGTATGGGACTCTATGATTTCTCGTCCTTTTCAAAACAGAAGATTCGGAAAGTCCTCGGCTGGGGAGCGTTGGCCGGTGTCGTTCTCTTCGCTTCTGTGAAAGGATACTATATGTATCAAGATAGCTTGAAGATTGAAGAACGCGGTGTGGAGTTGACGGACTATCAGCCCTTTACGAATTCAGGACAACTCGCGAAGCTCGATCATGAGGCCACGGTTGAATTTGAAGAAGGGTTGCCGCGATTAGACGGGGCAACAGCGCTCTATCCGATGTATGCCTCGTTCGTGGAAACAGTCTATCCGGAAACGGAAACGTATGATCCTTATAATGACCAAACGAGTAAAGTTGTGTCGACGACAACGCCGGAAGCATACAGTCGACTAATGAACAATCAGACTGACATGATTTTCGTTGCTGGTCCATCTGACCGTCAGTTGCAGGCAGCGGAACAAAAAGACGTCTCTCTACATATGACACCAATCGGTAGGGAAGCATTTGTTTTCTTCGTTCATGAAGATAACCCAGTCGAGTCTTTGACGATGGAACAGGTTCGTGGAATCTATTCGGGAGACATAAGGAATTGGGAAGAGGTCGGCGGCAACTCGGAAGCCGTTCGAGCTTTCCAACGACCGGAGGATAGCGGCAGTCAAACAGCGTTACAAAAGATGATGGGCGAACAGAAGCTCATGGAAGCACCGGTAGAAGATGTGCCTGAAGGGATGGGCGGAATCATCCAACAAACCTCATCTTATCGAAACCATAAAAATGCGATTGGATTCTCATTCCGATACTATGCGACAGAAATGGTGCGTGACCATAAAATCAAGTTACTTCGTATAGAAGGAATCGAACCGACCGTTGAAACGATTCAGGATGGGTCGTATCCACTGACTTCTGAATTTTATGCGGTGACTACGGAAGAGAAGGCAGAGCAATATGAAGATTTTTTAGAATGGCTCGAAAGCGAGGATGGACAAACGTTGGTTGAAAAGACGGGCTATGTCCGTCTCGATTAATACAAAGCAGAGGGTTTACTTTTTGTCATGTTGACGGGAAGTAAATCTTTTTTAAATTTTATTGTTTTTTGTATTGACGAAGTGGTAAATAGAGATTATAGTTATAAACGTTGTCACGGCAAAAGATTATTTCAGAAAAACAATTTGTGAAAAAGTTGTTGACGAAAACAATCGAAACGTGATAGATTAATGAAGTCGCCAAGAGCGGCAGACGAACTTTGAAAACTGAACGATGAGGCAAAAAAAGTTTTACAATTTTTGAATGAAGCGCAAGCTTCGTCAATTTAAGAGCTATATCAAATTCTTTGGAGAGTTTGATCCTGGCTCAGGACGAACG
>NZ_JACSKV010000002.1:0-294130 GCF_018617775.1 Exiguobacterium sp. ERU653 | reverse complement strand
GCGCTCGACTTGCATGTATTAGGCACGCCGCCAGCGTTCGTCCTGAGCCAGGATCAAACTCTCCAAAGAATTTGATATAGCTCTTAAATTGACGAAGCTTGCGCTTCATTCAAAAATTGTAAAACTTATTTTTGCCTCATCGTTCAGTTTTCAAAGTTCGTCTGCCGCTCTTAGCGACTCATTTATAGTAACACCTGTATTTATATCCGTCAACTATAAAAATAAAGTTTTTTGAAAAAGAATAAATAAAGACAATTCCCATCTATTTTTGTGAAAGGAATCGTCAGTTTCTTCTTATTGGAACGCTACAATCCGAACTTCATTCAAACGGGATAAATCATATTCTTTTTGATTCGTATTTTCTATGACGATAGGCTGATCGATACAAGTCGTATATGCATGAATCTTCCCACGCACCCCGCTACTTAATAAAACGGATCGACCAATCTCATAAAATCCTAGTAAAGTAGCAATATGCGACAGCGCTTCTTCATCATATGCTTTGTTCTGACACATATAAAAATATGCTTCTTCTGGAGAGAGTGGTTTTCGAAACGTTCTTTGGGCCGTTAACTGACAAAAGCGGTCCGCTACAATAAATAGAGGAGAAGCTGGATTTAGTTCGCGCTCAGTTAGACGTTTCGGAAACCCAGCTCCATCTAATCGTTCATGATGTTCTTCGATTAATTGATACACGCGTCCTCGTAACGTTTGAGTGCTTGGCAACATCGCTGCTGAGACAAGCGGATGTTGATACAAAAGTTCCCGCTCCATTTTTGTGAAATAACGCATATGAGACCATTTCCGAATTTTAGCATAACTTGCATCCGCAAAATAAGAAGCGAGTCCATAATCAAATTGAAGTTGATGCTCATCACCTCGATACTTCGATAAGGCATGAGAAACGAGAGCTCGATAGATTGCATGATAAATAACATGGTTCTTTCGTAAGGGCTGATCTGTAAAGAAATGAACAACTGCTGACAACGGTACTTCTTGACGAAAGAGTTGATGAATGAATTCTAGAGCCTCATAAGGATTAGGGGCAATCCGTTCTTCCCATTGATTGTAATGCTTTTCATATTGAAGCACCTGGCCATATAAAATATCCTTTTCTTTTGAAGTGAGGGTCGTTCGTTCTACAGGCGCGACATCAATCTCTTCGATTTTTAAGAAACGGAGTAAACGAAGGTGTTCATTCGTTAAGTGAATTCCGGCCTCTAAGGAAGAAACTGGTGACAATAAAGTCATGCCAACATGTACAGTAGATAAGTTCAAACGCACGCGAATCCCTCCTATATATAGAAAAAAGGTCGAACGGAAACACCGCTCGACCTCTCGTCTTACTCATTCACATTAGACGATTCGTCAGGTTTAGGTGCTTCATCCTCAAACCCATTCTCCAAATCGACTGCTAATTCCTCTTCTAATTCATCTTTTTTCAGTTTAGCGATAGTCGCTAAACGATCGCCTTCTTCAATGTTCATCACTTTTACACCACGTGTGCTTCGACCCATCTGAGAAATCGTTTGCGAATCGATACGAATCGCGACCCCATGTTCTGTCATCAACATAATGTCATCATCTTCATCTACGACACGCATACCAACGACTGTCCCACGGTCTGTCTTGATTCCAATGATTCCGGAACCACCACGACCTTGTGTGCGGAATTGCTCCATGGCCGTACGTTTTCCGTATCCTTTTTCCGTGATGATCAAGACATCTTGTGTTGTTCGAACGATTTCCATTGAAACGACCAAATCGTCTTCTTTCTTCAAACGAATCGCGCGTACTCCTCGTGCCGTACGTCCCATCGAGCGAACTTCTCCTTCAAGTGGGAAGCGAATCGACATTCCTTGGCGTGTGACAATCAACATCTCATCATCACTCTTCGCAAGACGGACCGTGACGAGTTCGTCTGTCTCATTCAAGCTAATAGCGCGGAGACCGTTTTTGTTGATTCGAGCGTATGCCGAGAGTGGGGAACGTTTGACCAAGCCCTCTTTTGTGATAAACACAAGAGACAACTGCTCATCTGCCACTTCTTCTGATTCATCCTCTGCCTCTTCTACTACCGTTTGGTTAGCCAAGTAACTGTTGAAATCGACCGGAATCATTGTTTCGACTTTTTCACCCTTGTCGATTTGAAGCAAGTTAATGATTGGCATTCCTTTCGCGGTACGGCTCATCTCAGGAATTTCGTATCCTTTGAGACGGAAGACGCGTCCAAAGTTCGTAAAGAACAGGATGGTATCGTGTGTCGATGCTGAAAGCAAGCGAAGGACGAAATCTTCATCGTTCGTTCCCATTCCTTGTTTTCCACGTCCTCCGCGGCGCTGTGTCCGATAAGAATCCGATGGAATCGATTTGATATAGCCTTCACTCGTGAGCGTGATCATCATGTCACGAACCGGAATCAAATCCTCATCCTCAAGCTCGACGATATCTGTACGAATCACCGTACGACGTGCATCGCCATATCGTTCTTTGATTTCAAGCAGTTCGTTGCGGATGATATCGAGGAGCAACTCCTCATCTCCAAGAATCGCACGAAGTTCTTCAATCAACGCTTTCACTTCACGATATTCGCCTTCAATCTTCTCACGTTCCAATCCAGTCAAGCGTTGGAGGCGCATATCTAAGATTGCTTGCGTCTGTTCAGTCGAAAGTCCAAAACGGGCAATCAACTTTTCACGAGCCTCGTCACCTGTACGCGTACTACGGATGATGGCGATAACTTCATCCAAGTGATCCAAGGCAACACGAAGACCCTCTAAAATGTGAGCACGTGCTTCCGCTTTGTCCAAATCGAATTGCGTACGACGACGTACGACCTCTTTTTGGTGTTCGATGTAGTAATAAATCGCTTGTTTGATGTTCAACGTTTTTGGACGACCGCCTACAAGGGCGAGCATGTTGACCCCGAACGTCGTTTGCATCGGTGTTTGTTTGTATAAATTGTTTAAGATGACACTTGCATTCGCGTCGCGGCGAACCTCAATGACGATTCGCATCCCGTTCCGGTCCGATTCATCTCGTAAGTCTGTGATGCCCTCAATCTTTTTATCGCGGACCAAGTCGGCAATCTTTTCAACGAGACGTGCTTTGTTGACTTGGTAAGGAATCTCGTGCACGAGAATGCGCTCACGGCCATTTTTCAACGTCTCGATTTCGGCTTTCGCACGCATCGTAATCGACCCACGTCCGGTTTCATACGCACGACGAATTCCGCTACGTCCCAAAATCTCTCCCGCTGTCGGGAAGTCAGGACCTGGGATGTGTTGCATCAATTCAGCAATCGTAATGTCTGGATTGTGAGAAAGGGCCAAGACGCCATCGATGACTTCGTTCAAGTTATGTGGTGGAACGTTTGTCGCCATCCCAACGGCAATCCCGCTCGTTCCGTTCACAAGGAAGTTTGGGAATCGAGCCGGGAGTACGACCGGTTCTTTTTCTTCACCATCGAAGTTCGGTTGATAATCGATTGTGTTTTTTCCGATGTCTCGTACGAGTTCCATCGCAATTTTAGACATCCGTGCCTCGGTATAACGCATCGCAGCGGCTGAATCACCATCGACTGAACCAAAGTTCCCGTGACCGTCGACTAATTCATAACGATAACTGAAATCTTGAGCCATACGGACCATTGTCTCGTAAACGGCTGAATCACCGTGAGGGTGGTACTTACCGATTACATCCCCGACGACGCGCGCCGACTTTTTATGTGGCTTGTCCGCACGAATCCCAAGTTCGTTCATCGCATATAAAATACGACGGTGAACCGGCTTCAATCCATCTCGCACGTCCGGAAGGGCACGTGATACGATGACACTCATCGCATAGTCCATGAATGACGTCCGCATCTCTTGGCTAATATTTATATCCTTGATATTTTCTTGTTCTGCCATTCGTTATTGCCTACCCTTCTTATTAAATATCGAGGTTCTTCACGTAATGGGCGTGAGATTGAATAAAGTCACGGCGTGGCTCGACGTTGTCCCCCATGAGTGTTTCGAAGATTTCATCCGCTTCAATCGCATCTTGAAGATCGACACGGAGCATCGAACGCGTTTCTGGGTTCATTGTCGTATTCCATAACTGCTCAGGGTCCATTTCTCCAAGACCCTTGTAACGTTGAACGCTATAACGTGCATTTTCAGGAAGTTGTGCAATCGTAGCTTGCAACTCACGCTCGTTTTGAACGTAGGTTGTTTCTTTACCATGCTTCACACCATAGAGCGGTGGTTGTGCGATATAAACATATCCACTTTCAACGAGTGGGCGCATATAACGATAGAAGAACGTCAACAATAGCGTCCGAATGTGTGCACCATCGACATCGGCATCGGTCATGATAATCAATTTGTGATAGCGCGCTTTTGATAAATCGAACTCGTCCGCAATCCCTGTTCCAAGAGCCGTGATGATCGTCCGGACTTCTTGGTTGGCCAAAATCTTATCAAGACGTGCTTTCTCGACGTTGATGATTTTACCTCTAATCGGCAAAATCGCTTGGAAGTGACGGTCACGTCCAGACTTCGCTGAACCACCCGCCGAGTCACCCTCGACGATGTACAATTCAGACTTCGATGCGTCTTTTGAAGAACAGTCGGCCAATTTCCCTGGCAATGAACTGACTTCGAGTATTCCTTTACGACGCGTCATCTCTCGTGCCCGCTTCGCTGCAAGGCGTGCGCGTGCCGCCATCAAACCTTTATCGACAATGAGACGACCGACCGATGGGTTCTCGAGCAGGAATTGTTCGAACGTATCGCTGAACAACGTGTCCGTTGCCGTCCGTGCATCGGCATTCCCGAGTTTAGTTTTCGTTTGCCCTTCAAATTGAGGAGAAGGGTGTTTGACCGAGACAATCGCCGTCAATCCTTCACGGACATCGTCTCCGGAAAGACTACCATCGGCTTCTTTCATCAATCCGAACCGTTTCGCATAATCGTTGATGGAACGTGTGAGGGCTGTTTTAAATCCAGTCTCGTGTGTTCCCCCCTCATGCGTCGGAATATTGTTCGTGAACGAATAGATGTTACTAGCAAAACCTTCGTTGTACTGAAGTGCAATTTCCACTTCGATTCCATCTTTTGTACCGTGTACATACACAGGTTCTTCATGAATCGAAGCTTTCGAACGGTTCAAGTGCTCAACGTAAGATTTGATTCCACCCTCATAGTGATAATTACGCTCGATCGTCTCATCACTACGATCATCTTTTGCAACGATTCGTAGTCCCTTATTCAAAAAGGCAAGCTCACGCAGACGTGTCGCCAACAGATCAAAGTCATACTCGAGAGTTTCTTGGAAGATGTCCCCGTCTGGGAAGAAGCGGACAGTCGTCCCTGTCGTATCTGTCGTCCCGACGATCTCGAGTTCACCCTGTGGAACACCTCGCTTAAACGCTTGGTAATACACATTTCCATCGCGACGAACGAACACTTCAAGCTTTGTCGATAAGGCGTTAACAACCGACGCCCCGACACCGTGAAGACCTCCAGATACTTTATATCCGCCACCGCCGAACTTACCACCCGCATGCAACACTGTGAATATAACTTCAACGGCAGGTCTACCTGTTTTCTTTTGAACGTCGACTGGAATTCCGCGCCCATTATCTTCGACAACAATCGAGTTTCCTGGCTCAATCGTCACTGTGATTGTGTCACAGTAACCTGCAAGCGCCTCATCGATGGAGTTATCGACAATTTCCCATACTAAATGGTGGAGACCGCGAGAGCTTGTGGAACCGATATACATCCCTGGACGTTTACGAACAGCTTCTAAGCCTTCAAGGACTTGAATCTGATCGGCGCCGTACGCTTGCAATTCTTTTTCATTTTCATTACTCATCGGTTATTTTCACCTACTATACATGTTTTGGTGTTCCTGTTTGACACGATCACATTGACTCTATTTCAACTTCACCTTGTTTCACGTGAAACACTTTGGCTTGTTGAATCGTTTCATGTGCAATCCCATCAATGTTTGTTGTTGTCAAAATTGTTTGTACTTTCCGTCCCATCGTATCGAGGAGATGGGTTTGGCGATGATCGTCAAGCTCAGATAACACATCGTCTAATAACAACAGAGGATACTCGCCTACTTCTTCATGAATCAACTCAATTTCAGCTAGCTTCAATGACAAGGCCGCCGTTCGTTGCTGACCTTGTGAACCGAACGTTTGAACATTTCGATTGTTGACGTACAATTCAAAATCGTCGCGATGTGGACCAAACAAGGTCACACCTCTTCGTCGTTCGTTCTCTCTTATTTTATCAAACTTTTGACGATACGTTTCAAACATCTGTTCTTTTGAGAAGCGTTCTTTTTGGAACGTATCCGAAACGTATTGAATTGTCAGTGTTTCCAGTTCTCTCGTAATCCCAGAATGAATCGGATTAGCCCATTTTTCGAGCTGGTCGATGAAATGATAGCGTCTCATCACGATTTTCACAGCGAGTTCAATCAATTGATCCGTTAACACCTCGAGTAACGTCTCATCGCCACCTTTTGCAGATAACTGCTTCAACAAGGCGTTTCGCTGTTTCAGCGTCTTCAAGTATTGATTGAGTTCATGTAAGTACACCGGACTGACCTGACCGATTTCCATATCTAAAAATCGCCGTCTCCCTTGTGGACTGCCTTTCACGATGGCTAAGTCTTCAGGCGCGAACAAGACGACGTTAAATGCGCCGACATAGTCACTGAGACGACGTTGTTCTAAATGATTGAGCTTTGCTTTCTTTCCTTTAGGAGAAAATGAGAGACTTTGTACTGCTTCACCAGTACGTTTATGAATCCGTCCTTCGATACTCGCAGCGTCAGCTTCCCATCCGATTAATTCACGGTCTTGTGTCGTCCGATGCGATTTCGCCAGCGCAAGTACGTAAATCGATTCGAGAAGATTCGTTTTCCCTTGGGCATTCTCACCAATTAGAACATTTGTCTGTTCTGAAAAATCTAGCTCGAGGGTTTCGTAGTTGCGATAGTTTTGCAATCGGATCGACTTTAAGTACACGTCAATTTCCCTCGATTTGATATTCCCCGAAGCCTTCGACTTCGATTGTATCTCCATCTCTTAATTTACGGCCACGGCGTTGATCTTGCTCACCGTTTACTTTAATCATGACATCCTCTAAAAAGAACTTCGCTTGTCCCCCACTCGAGATGATGTCTGCTAATTTTAAAAATTGTCCGAGTGTCACATACTCGGTTGTAATCGACACTTTTTCCATGTCGTCACTCCCTTTCCCATATGCTGATCTGAAAAAATCGCCATACATATTAGTTTATCGAAAATCGTCGAATAAGGCAAAAAGAGGGATGATAAGGTAAGACACCTCATCATCCCTATCCGCAGCTTACGATGTACGGACTGGCAAAATCAGTTGAAGAACGCTATCTTGTTCAACCGGTCGTAAAATGAACGGTCGCATCGAACCAGTGAACTGGATTTCGATTTCAGATGCATCGAGTGCCCGAAGTGCGTCCATCACGAATTTTGAGTTAAAGGAAATTTTTAGTTCTTCCCCTTCAAGCGATAAAATACTGACACGTTCAGACACTTTCCCGACTTCTGGTGAGTGTGAAGACACTTCAACTGCCGTTGTATCTTCCGCTACAAATTTAATGACGTTGTTGCGGTCTGCACGTGCCAAGAGTGAAGCACGATCAATGGCTTGTAAGAATTCTTTCGCGTTCATGCGTACCGCAGTACGATATTCTTCTGGAATGAGACGTGACGTATCAGGATACGCACCGTCTAACAAGCGAGAGAAGAATGAGATGTTCTTCATTCGGAACAAAATCTGTTGATCTGTGAGGACGATCTCAATCGGTAATTCTTCGCGGTCGAGTAACTTTGCCAATTCGTTAAGTGAACGACCTGGAACGACGACATTTTGGAACGTTAAATCATTATCCGTCTCAAAGCGGGCACGACGAAGTGCCAATCGGTGACTGTCCGTTGCGACACATGTAAGGAATCCTTTCTCAGCTGAGAAGTTGACTCCAGTTAATACTGGGCGTGTCTCTTGTGATGAAACAGCAAAACTCGTTTGACGAATGATCGTCTTCAAAAGATCGGCCGGTAAGTAGAACCGACGGTCACTTGCAAGTTCCGGTAGACGAGGATATTCGTCCGGGTCGAGTCCATTCAAGTGAAACTCCGCCTGTCCAGACTCAATTCGAGTCATGAAGTTCGGAGATACTTCGAGGGTGACTTCATTTGTCGGTAACTTCTTCACGATTTCTCCTAAGAAGCGAGCGTTTAAAACGACGCTTCCCGCACGTTGAATTTGAATGAGTTCAATTCCACCCTCTTCGATTGGAATCAAGCGTTCAATCGAAATTTCGGTGTCACTTCCTGTCAGTGTCAAACCGTCCGCATGTGCTTCAAGTTTTAATCCTGTCAAAATTGGAATTGTTGTACGTGAAGCCACAGCTTTTGATACATCTTGTACTGCTTGCATAAATACATCTCGTTGAATCGTTAAATGCATGTGGATAATTCCTCCTAAGGTGAAATGAGTCAATTTCCTAATGATAATAATAGTATTAATTAAGTCATAATAGTAGTAAGGGCTGTGGATACTGGGGATAAGTCCCTTTAAGCCTACGTATAAAGCCATTCCGCTTGTGAATAACTTGTGGATAACTAAGGTGGTTTATCCACAGGATATCCACAGAGAATTCTTCATTAGTTAGACAGTGCCTTTTTCAACGTTTGAATCGTCTCTTGCATTTCCACATCGTTTTTCAGGAGTGTACTAATCTTTTCATGGGCATGAATCACAGTCGTATGATCGCGTCCTCCGAACTCCTCCCCGATTTTAGGCAATGAACTCTCCGTCATCTCTCGAGACAAATACATCGCAATCTGGCGTGGAAATGCCAGTGTTTTAGTACGCTTTTTCGAATTTAATTCTTCTACTTGAATGTTGAAGTGTTGACTGACAATTTCTTGAATGTCACGAATGACTATCTTCTTCGCTTCCTGAACGGGCATGATATTATGAAGCGCTTCAGCTGCAACGTCCGGATCAATTGGTCGTCCGACTAGTTTTGCGTAAGCGACGACACGTGTCAATGCCCCTTCTAGCTCACGAATGTTCGTATCGATTTGATTAGCGATATAAAGCATGACTTCATTAGAGATATCAAGACCTTCAGCAGTCGCTTTTTTACGAAGAATCGCAATACGTGTCTCGAGGTCTGGCGGCGTGATATCCGTAATCAGCCCCCATTCGAAACGCGAGCGCAGCCGATCTTCTAATGTTGGAATTTCTTTCGGTGGTCGATCACTTGAAATCACAATTTGTTTTTGATCGTTGTGTAACGCGTTGAAAGTGTGGAAAAACTCTTCCTGAGTCTGCTCTTTCCCTGCTAAGAACTGAATATCATCAATGAGCAGCACATCGATATTCCGATAGCGATTACGAAACTCACCGGTTTTGTTGTCCCGGATCGAGTTGATAAATTCGTTCGTAAATTTTTCAGAGGAAACATAGGCAATTCGAGCTCCCGGTTTTTGAGCTTTTACGTAATGACCGATTGCATGCATCAAATGCGTCTTCCCAAGTCCGACGCCTCCATAAATGAATAGTGGATTATACGCGCGTGCAGGTGCTTCGGCGACAGCGAGAGATGCTGCATGGGCAAATCGGTTCCCTGAGCCGATGACAAATGTCTCGAAAATGTATTTGTCATTCAGTTGTCCAAGATCCCCTTCCTCTTTTGAAGGTAATGGTAAGGGTTGTTCTTTTGTTTCTGTCACAGCAATTGATTCGTGAGATCCATCAGCTGGAGCATACTTGTGTGCTTGAGATTCTTCAATAAAATGAATTTCAAGTTTGTTATTTGTGATCTCTTCGACTGTATCTTGTAAAAGAGATAGATACTGCCGCTCTAACCATGTAACGATAAAACTAGCAGGTGCCGACACGACGAGTGTCGTTCCCATCAAGGATATTCCTTCGGTTGATTTTAACCACATGTCAAAACTAGCTTTTGGCGTTCGCTCTTCTTCTTCGATTACCGATAAGACATTTCTCCAAATCTCGCGAGCATTCTTCAATAAAAGACCTCCTTTACTCACATGTTAGGTAAAACTTATTCACACGATATACACATACACTATTTTATAGTAGAAACTAGGGTTATCCCCAAAGAACAAAAACTGTGGATAAAGTTATCCACATGGTGTTCATTATGGGGATAACACTTATCCACAGCCTGTGTATATCTTGGAATCACGAATTGTTCATCCACAAGTTTGTGCACATTCAGTTTAGCAAAATAAAATAGACGTGGCAATGCTTTTTGGTATTTATCCACAGATTAAGAAAAGTATCCACACCCACTTATCCACATGCTGTGTAGTTTGTGGATAACATGTGGATATGTTGTGGATAACGATATATTCGGGTATGAAAGAATAAAAAAGTTATACACAAAAGAGGAAGAAGGAAACTGTAGAAATGTTTTTGTAAAAGAAGAAAACGAAAAAATGAAGAATTTAATTATGAAAAAAGAGGAGTTATTCACATATAAATGTGGATAACTTCGAGTGATTGTGGATAAAATGGCTCAACATCAATATTTATAAAGACCATTTATAAAATGTGTAAAGGTTGTGTATGAATTTTTCCTCTACTAGCATATGAACTAGATCAATTTCACCTTCAAGTAGAGATTCCAGAACGCTTCCTTCGTTGAATTCGAAAACTGCTCGAAAATACATTGACAATTGGTGAAACGATTTATATAATCTTAAAGACTGCCTTAAATGAAACTATAACTTGCTAATAGAGCGTTAATCTTGAGGAGGTGCTGTAACCATGAAACCAACTTTCAATCCTAACAACCGTAAGCGTAAGAAAGTCCACGGATTCCGTGCACGCATGGCGACTAAAAACGGTCGTAACATTCTTGCTGCTCGTCGTCGTAAAGGCCGCAAAGCCTTGACTGTATAATTTCGAATAAAAATTGCCCGGGGATCCTGTCCTCGGGCAATTTTTTAGTTCGTCACAGAAACGTAGCATTTCATCGATTCTCCCTCGTTCAAATGATGCGGATATGATATGATGTTAGTTGACGATTTTTGAAGCGAAGGATGGAGTGAGAATTTTGAAAAAAGAATACCGCCTGCAAAAGAATGAAGAGTTCCAAGCGGTGTTTCGCGAAGGACGCTCCGTGGCCAATCGTCAGTTTGTCGTCTACACGCTCAAAGCGGATCAAGCGCATTTCAGAGTGGGCCTTTCCGTCAGTAAAAAGCTTGGCAATGCTGTGGAACGGAACCGTATGAAACGATTGATGCGTGAGTCGCTTCGCTTGCTCGAACCAAACGTTGCACCAAATGATTATGTCATCATCGCCCGGAAGCCTGCGACTGCATTAACGCAGTCGGAAGTGACCGAGAGTTTGAAACACGTATTCAAACGGTCGAAAGTTTGGCAAAAGCAAGGCCGGTGACCATGACAATCTGAATTTGTTCTCTCATATAATCAGAGTCTTATAAGATTGCCCGATCGACGTGTGCGTTAAAAAAGAATTGATAATGAAAGTGTAGGAGGAACTATGAGCAAAAAGCTAAAATTAGGATTACTCGCTGCCATGACTGCGGTCATCATGCTGATGGCAGGCTGTGTGGATCCGTCTACCATCCAAGCCGAACCAGTTACGGCTGACACAGAAGGTTTTTGGTCGAAGTACTTTGTATGGCCGCTCGCATGGCTTTTGAAGGAAGTTGCTTACTTAGTAGGTGGCCCTTGGCAATACGGGATTTCAATCATCATTGCGACAATCATCGTTCGTTTGTTGATTCTCCCACTCATGATCAAGCAGACGAAGAGTATGGGGGCAATGCAAGTGTTGCAACCAGAAATGCTGAAGCTTCGTGAAAAGTACAGCTCGAAAGACCAAGAAACACAACGTAAACTCCAAGAAGAGATGATGAAACTTTATCAAGAGTATCAAATCAACCCGCTCGCAGGGTGTTTGCCAATCTTGATTCAAATGCCAATTCTCTTCGCGTTCTATGATGCGATTCGTCGTACACCTGAGATTTTTGAGGCGAACTTCTTATGGTTTGACCTCGGTGCTCCGGATCCGACATTTGTTTTGCCAATTTTAGCGGCAATCTTGACGTTTGCACAACAAAAAATCTCAATGGCGGGTCAAGAACAGAACCCACAATTGAAGATGATGCTCTATATCTTCCCGGTCATGATCTTTATCATGTCAATCAACCTTCCAGCTGCCCTCTCATTGTACTGGGTAGTCGGATATATCATCTCAATCATCGTCACGATGGCAATCATGCTCCCGATGCGTGAGAAGATGAAGGTAGCAGCAGAAGCGAAAATCGCTGCGAAAGAAGCAGAGCGTGCAGCTCTTGCTGAAGAAGAAAAGAAAAACAAAAAGAAAAAGCGTAAATAATCATTAAGCTGGGTGTCTCATGACACTCAGCTTTTTTTTGTGGGGTTGCGTGTCGATGAGACGGGAATACAGAAAGAAAGGAATAAAAAAAGGAGGTGTAGAAAAATGGAAGCATTCATTCACCGTTTGGAGCGATCGACATTATGGCAAGCTGTCATTTATTTTGTGCTCGGTGTTCTTATTCTGCTGTACCCTCGATTTTTCTTTGATGTTATGGTGTATGTGATTGCTGGATATTTGGCCATTATGGGTATATGGATGGTTTTTCAAGGCATCCGCAGACGACAGGAAGGTTTACCACCATCTTTCTTTATGGGGGTAATTTATTTGATATTGGGGGCGATTGTCTTCTTCTTCGCAGAGACGTTAGCGAGCCTTCTTCCGATTTTAATCGGAGCATTGTTTTTATTTGGTGGAATCATTCGCCTGATTCAAGCGCTTGGATACCGTCAATCAATGGCAGGACGATGGCTCTGGTTTTTGATTGGAAGTATATTGTGGATTGGTGTTGGAATTCTCATGTTGACGAATCCATTTAGCAGTCTGCTCGTCCTGTTCCAACTGTTCGGTGGGATTATCATCGCTATTGCTGTGCTAGAACTCGTTCTCTATTTCACGATTCGCTCGACGAAACGGCAAACACGTTACTAAAGAACAAGCCGCCCTATACACGGGGGCGGCTTGTTTCTCGTTGAATCAACTGTTCCATGAACGGTCCGAATACGTCGTAACCGGGTAATGTCGCGAAGAACGGTTGCTCCTCTTTGAGTCGCTCGATATACATGCGGGCGGCCTTTTCGTGCGAAGCGGGGGTCAATTGGTCATAAAACGAATGTAAATCGATTGTTTGTCGTTGTGCCACATCTTTTAAGCCGAGCGATGCCCGTTCAGGTGTGTGGTGGGCGGCTAACACATATGCGAAATGAACCATCCCTTGCCGAAGCATCTCGGTCGCCCAAATGTCATTGCCTCGATTGCGTGATTTCGTATATTGGAAAAAGAACCAAATCGTATCGAACGCATGCTCACCCGTCGACACATCATCTAACTGCAAAGAACTTTCATGCGCGGAGAGAAGGTGAGCCGGATCATAGAGCACATGAATCGAGTCTTGGTGATTCAACGAATCTATCGTGACGGTGAACAGGTCGACGTGAAGAAAATCACCGTATACGACAATGAGTTGTGGGGCGACGATGTGAATCTCATCTTTCAACAAGATTGGGCGATACGCAAGGAGGTGCTCGAGACGTCTTGACAGGAAGGATATCTCTTCGTCAGGCTGAACCATTACATAGAGGTCCACATCGGAATGTTCATCTTCTTCTCCTCGACCGAACGAACCTTTCATATAGACGGCTTGAACCGCTTCGTCCTGCTTAAGTCGTTCGGTGATAACTTGAATCGCTGCCTGTTGTTTCACATCCATACCCTCTCTTCTATGTAAATATATTCCTTTATTGTACGAAAATAATGGGAAGATTCGCAATGACTTTATTGATGGGCGAACGCTTTCGTTCAAGTCGAATATCGTGTATAGTAGTTTCGTTATGCATATGATAGAAGAAGATGTTTAGGTTTGGAGGGAGAAAGATGCTAGAGTTTGACACGATTACAGCGATTTCGACACCGATGGGTGAAGGTGCTATCGGGATTGTCCGATTATCGGGCGATTTGGCGGTCGAAACGGTGAACAATGTGTTTTCTGGAAAAGACTTAACAACAGTCGATTCACATACCATTCATTATGGAACGTTGAAACGTCCTGAAACGGGCGAGGTCGTAGATGAAGTCATGGTCAGTATTATGCGCGCACCGAAGACGTTCACACGGGAAGATGTCGTCGAGATCAATTGTCACGGAGGCGTCGTGGCAGTCAATCGTGTCCTGGAGCTCATTCTCGATCAATCCGATATCCGCTTAGCAGAACCGGGCGAGTTCACAAAACGCGCCTTTTTGAATGGTCGTATCGATTTATCTCAAGCAGAAGCGGTCATGGACCTGATTCGAGCGAAGACCGATCGGGCGATGAACGTTGCGATGTCTCAAATGGAAGGACGATTATCACGACTCGTTCGTGAGTTACGCCAACAATTACTCGAGACGATTGCGGCAGTCGAGGTCAACATCGACTATCCGGAATATGATGCAGAAGAGATGACACAGGCCATCGTCGAAGAGAAGGCTGGCGAAGTCAAGCACATCCTTGAGCAGTTGCTTGAGACAGCAAAGCAAGGGAAAATCTTACGTGAAGGTTTGGGCACGGCGATTATCGGGCGACCGAACGTCGGAAAGTCCTCACTCATGAATACGCTTGTTCAAGAGACGAAGGCAATTGTCACAGAAATCGCTGGGACGACGCGTGATACGATTGAGGAATACGTCAATGTGAAAGGCGTTCCGCTCAAATTGATCGACACGGCAGGGATTCGGGAAACGGAAGATATCGTGGAACGAATCGGTGTAGAGAAGTCGAGGAAGGCATTGGAAGCTGCGGACTTGGTCCTTCTCGTCTTGAACGGTCATGAAGGATTGACAGTTGAGGATGAGGCGTTGTTTGAAGCGGTCAAAGACATGAATGCCATCATCATCATCAATAAGACGGACTTGCCACAAAACATGGATTCTTCTAAGCTAGAGAAACTAGCGGCAGGACGTCCGATCGTGGCGACGTCGCTCTTACTAGATGAGGGAATCGATGCGCTTGAAGCGGCCATTGCAAACCTCTTCTTCGCAAAAGGCGTCGAGTCGCAGGATATGACATATATCTCGAACGCTCGACACATTCAGTTAATCAAACGAACGATTGGCCAAATTGATGAGGCGCTCGGCAGTGCCGTCATGAATATGCCGATCGATATGGTCCAAATCGATTTACGTCGTGCGTGGGATACGCTCGGTGAAATCAATGGAGATACCGTACAAGAGAGCTTGATTGACCAGCTCTTTTCACAATTTTGTCTTGGGAAATAATAAGGAGGAACGAATATGGCTTATACGGCAGGCGAATTTGACGTCATCGTCATCGGGGCCGGGCACGCAGGGATCGAAGCGGCACTCGCATCGGCTCGAATGGGTGCGAAAACAGCGATGCTGACGATGAACCCGGACATGGTCGGATTCATGTATTGTAACCCGTCAATCGGTGGACCGGCGAAAGGGATCGTCGTACGTGAAATCGATGCGCTCGGTGGTGAGATGGGTCGTGCGATTGACGCGACATACATTCAAATGAAGATGCTCAACACATCGAAAGGTCCGGCGGTACGTGCGTTACGAGCACAGGCGGACAAATTCCAATACCAAAATCATATGAAGAAAGTGCTAGAAGACGAGCCGAATCTACTTCTTCGTCAGGCACTCGTTGAACGCTTGTTGATTGAGGACGGGGTAGTACGCGGCGTGGTAACGAACACGGGTTCAGAATATCGCGCGAAAGCTGTCATCGTCACAACAGGAACGTTCATGCGTGGTCAAATCATCATCGGTGAATTGGCTTATGAAAGCGGTCCGAACAACCAAATGCCATCGGTCGAGCTGTCGAAGCATCTAGAAGAGCTCGGTCTCGACTTGGTTCGATTCAAAACGGGGACACCACCACGAATCGACGGAAAGACAATCGATTACTCGAAGACGGAGATTCAGCCAGGAGACGAGAATCCATCATTCTTCTCGTACACATCGACGGATTTGAACCCAATCGAACAAATTCCATGCTGGCTCACATACACGAGTGAGCGGACGCATCAATTGATTGATGAGAACCTTCATCGTTCACCGATGTATTCGGGCGCAATCAAAGGGACGGGACCGCGTTATTGCCCATCAATCGAAGATAAGGTCGTTCGATTTAACGATAAACCGCGTCACCAAATCTTCTTGGAGCCAGAAGGTCGCGACACAGAAGAAATTTACGTCCAAGGCTTCTCGACGAGTATGCCAGAAGACGTGCAGCATCAAATGCTTCGGACAATCCCAGGTCTTGAAAACTCAGAGATGATGCGTCCGGGTTATGCGATCGAGTACGATGCGGTCGTACCGACTCAACTTTGGCCAACTCTCGAAACAAAAGCAGTCCCAGGTCTCTTCACAGCGGGACAAATCAATGGGACGAGTGGTTATGAAGAAGCGGCCGGACAAGGCATCATGGCGGGAATCAACGCCGCATGCAAAGTGCTCGGTAAAGAGTCTGTCATCTTGGACCGTTCGCAAGCGTATATCGGCGTCTTGATCGATGACCTCGTGACGAAAGGGACGAACGAACCGTATCGGCTACTCACTTCGCGTGCCGAATATCGTCTCTTGTTGCGTCATGACAACGCGGACTTGCGACTTAGCGACATCGGGTATGAGATCGGATTACTTTCAGAAGATCGTCATGCCCACCTCAACGAGAAGCGTGTAGCGATTGAAAAAGAAGTGAAGCGACTTGCGTCACTTGTCGTTAAATCGACACCTGAAGTCAATGCGATGCTCGAATCACTCGGTGCACACCCGCTCAAAGAAGCGACGCATGCCAACATCTTGTTGAAACGTCCGGAAGTATCTTATGAAGCGCTCATGACGGTCGTTCCATCAACAGAAGAATTGTCGTTTGAAGTGAAAGAGCAAGTTGAGATTCAAGTGAAGTATGAAGGCTATATTTCCAAACAGCTTGAACAAGTCGAGAAGATGCGTCGTATGGAAGAAAAACGAATCCCAGAAAACTTGGATTACGATGCAATCGGTGGTCTCGCGACAGAAGCAAAACAAAAACTAAAACAAGTTCGTCCCCTTTCGATCGGACAAGCGTCACGCATCTCAGGCGTAAATCCGGCAGACGTGTCAATCTTGCTCGTCTACATCGAACAAGGACAATACGCAACGGTGGAGTGAAACGATGAACGAATCTCAATTTATTGAAGCGTTACGAGCTGAAGGGTTTGAATTGAATGAGACACAACTCACTCAGTTCAAACGCTACTTCGAAATGCTTGTCGAATGGAACGAAAAAATGAATTTAACAGCCATCACAGATCAGGAAGAAGTGTATTTGAAACACTTTTATGATTCGCTCAGCGCAGCGTTTCACTTCGATTTCACGAAAGTCGAAACGGTATGTGATGTCGGGGCGGGGGCGGGATTCCCGAGTCTTCCTCTTAAAATTTTATTCCCGCACTTACACGTCACAATCATCGATTCATTGAATAAGCGCATCACGTTCTTGAACGAGTTGGCCCTTGCCCTCGGACTAGAAGGTGTCGCTTTCCATCATGGGCGGGCCGAAGAGTTCGGGAAAAATAAAAAGTTCCGTGAACAGTTTGATGTCGTCACAGCGCGTGCGGTTGCCCGCATGACCGTGTTGGCGGAATACTGTTTACCACTCGCGAAAGTAAGCGGAAGCTTCGTCGCGCTTAAAGCGGCCAAGGTTTCTGACGAGATGGCAGATGCCAAAAACGCTTTAGCTGTTCTAGGCGGAAAAGAAAAATCGACACACCAGTTCCTATTGCCAGGAGAGATGAGTGAGCGTAATATCGTAGTTGTAGATAAACTACGAAAAACGCCCGGGAAATATCCGCGTAAAGCGGGGACGCCGGCGAAAGAGCCACTTATCTGATGATGTCGTTTCACGTGAAACAAAAGCAGATTCCAGTGGTGGAGTCTGCTTATTTTTTTACATAAAAAGGGGTGCCCGACGTTGAAGAATAGATTTGCGAAATTGTTCGGTGTGAATCGAAAAGACGAAGTTGCCGTGACTCAGATTGCGGAAGTTCGAGCGGATGACACGGTACAGGAACTCTCGTTATCACGATTACGTCCCAACCGTTACCAACCACGAAAAGTGTTTGAACCGGCTAAAATTGAAGAACTGGCAACGACGATTTCGGAACACGGGCTGCTTCAACCAATCGTGGTCCGAAAGGCAGACGGGGACTGCTATGAAATCATTGCCGGAGAGCGTCGCTTCCGAGCGGTGAAATCTCTCGGTTGGTCAGCAATCCCGGCAATCGTTCGCGATATGGACGATGATACGACAGCCGCACTCGCCCTGATTGAAAACTTGCAGCGTGAGCAGTTGAGCCCAATCGAAGAGGCAGAAGCATACGATCGTTTACTTGCCTTGAACGGCTTGACTCAAGATGCGCTCGCGAAGAGTTTAGGGAAGAGTCAGTCGACGATTGCCAATAAGTTGCGTTTGTTGAAATTACCTGAGGATGTAAAACAGTCGCTTCGCGATCGTCGGATCAATGAACGACATGCGCGTGCACTGCTACCGTTAAAAGAAGAAGGATTACAACTCCAAGTTCTCGCTGAAGTATTGGAGCAAGACTTCAACGTCAAGGAGACGGAAGAGCGAGTCGCCTTTTTGACAACACCAATCGAGGAAGAAAAGCGTAAGCCAAAAAAACAACGTCGTCGGACGAAGAGTTTTGCGCGCGACACGCGAATCGCCATTAACACGATTCGTGACTCAATCGATTTGATTGGGAAAACAGGGATTGATGTCCAAACTGAAGAAGTAGACGAAGAGGAATTTGTTGAAATTCGAATTCGCATCCCGAAAGCGCGGCCTCAAAAATGAGTCCGTGCTTTTTCATACGATGAAGGAGGTTTGTAGATGGAACGATTAGCCTTAAAATTCATTCGCCCAAACCCGAATCAGCCCCGGAAACAATTTGAGGTGGAAAAACTCGAAGAATTGCGTCAATCGATTGAGCGCTACGGGGTATTACAGCCGATTGTCGTTCGAAAAGCGACTGGATACTATGAAATCATCGCCGGAGAAAGGCGATTTCAGGCTGCGAAACTCGCCGGGCAAGAAGACATTCCCGCTTTAATCGTCACGGCCGACTCGGATCGGGTCATGGAACTAGCTTTGATTGAAAACATACAGCGAGCAGACTTGAACGCGATCGAAGAAGCGGTCGCATATGAACAATTGATGAAGACGCTAGGACTGACGCAACAACAGTTGGCAGACCGTGTCGGGAAAAGTAGAAGCCACGTGACGAACAGCTTACGTTTGCTTCGCTTACCGAGTGCGGTTCAGCACGCGGTCATGGTCGGAGATTTAACGATGGGTCATGCGCGGGCCATTACAGGTGTGAAGTCGGAACAATTGATGGAACAGATCGCAAAACGCGTCATCACCGAGCATTGGACGGTCCGACGCCTTGAGCGTTACTTACAAAAAGAGCGCACAGAAAAAAAGACGCTGAAGCAATCGAACGCCGATATCGAAGCGGTCGAAGCGGTGCTTGCAGAGCGTCTTCAAATGGATGTATCGATTCGCCCACGCAGAAAAGGGGGCGTCCTCGAGTTGAAGTATTTTTCACAAGACGACTTGGAACAATTGTTGACGTTATTATCACCTCAAGACTTTGACTCGTCCCGTGACTGACGAAGTCGTGTGATGGCGGCCTCTTCATGATGAAGACGTCCGATGCGTGCATCAAAGTCGACGAACCCGTCTGTAATGAAGCGTGCGAGTTCATAAACGAGATGAAGGCGGGTATTCTGCAAAATCATCATTTCCATGAACCCGCTCACGTTTACGACGGCTTTTATATTATAAGCGCCTACTGCCGGAAGTTCTTTTTGAACACCCGCGCCAGGGGCAAGTGGCCCTTCTGAGAAAAAGACATACCCGACACTCGACAAACGACCGAGGCAAGCATCAATAGCAATAATGAGCGGCTGATGAAAGCGTGTTTGAATCTCATGCAACGTTTCCACCAAGTTAAGCGCATGTACGGGCTTGGTTAACGTGCCGTAAACGTGTAAATTCCGGATGTGACGTTCTTCCAAGAACGTCCCGACGAGGGGACCGAGAGAATCACCGGTCGAACGGTCCGAACCGATGCAAACAAGGACGATGGGGCGATGGGCTTCATTGGCCAACTGTTCATGAAGCTGGTCCGCAAGCAGTCTGGATCCACTCCGCTCAGTGTGTTCAATGAAGAAGGAGTATGGTTTATGAGGTTTTAAGCGAAACGGCATGAATCTCATCCTCTCTTCTAAGCTGCCTATTCCTAGTTGCGATGGGGGATTGATCTCGTATTAAACCATTCCCAAAAGTGGAAAACATCTAAACTTCCGAATGCAGTGTTTGAGAAAAGTCACGAAATGTGTTTTGATGATTTAGAATCTACGACTTTTGAGGTGAAAAGATGGCTTCGCAAAATACAGAAAAAGATTTAAACACGGTTGCGGATGAAACGATTGATAGCGTGAACCGATTCGTGGAATATTTCAAAGATACGGACATGTGGATTGGGCTTGGGATTAAACTCGCCGGTGTGGCGCTCATTATCCTTGGTTTATACATCGCGACAAGAATCTTGACCACGATGGTGGAACGCGTGTTTACGCTCCGAAAAATAAAAGAAAATGACATTGTCGCACAACGACAGAACGAAACGTTATTGAAACTGGCACAAAATACGATTCGTTATGTCATCGGATTGATCATGGTCCTGACGGTGCTTGGGCAATTCGGCGTAAATATTGCCGGGTTGATTGCTTCGGCCGGTGTGGCAGGTCTCGCTATTTCATTTGGTGCCCAAAGTTTGGTGAAAGACGTCATCACCGGTGCGTTCATCATTTTCGAAAACCAGTATAAAAATGGGGATTACGTCAGCTTGAACCAAGAAGTTGAAGGGATCGTCATCGAAGTCGGCATCCGGACGACAAAGTTAAAAGGATTGAACGGACAAGTATCCATTATTCCGAACGGACAGATCATGCAAGTGACGAACTACTCACTTGAAAACAGTGTGGCGGTCGTCGATGTTGGTGTTGCTTATGAAGAAGACATGGAACGCGTTGAATCGGCGATTAAAGAAATCGCAAAAGAAGTTGAGGCAAAATATCATGACCTCTTCATCGAACCGATTACCCTTGCTGGCGTGCAATCGCTCGGGGCTTCAGAGGTCGTCTATCGCTTGATGGCAGAAGTACCACCGACCCAACATTTCACAGCCGGCCGGATTCTGCATAAAGAATTGAAAGCCGGATTCGACAAACGCAATATTGAAATTCCGTACCCACGTACGGTTATGTTACCCCCTAACCCGACTCCTAAAGGAGGAGAAGTAGAAAATGCACAGTAAAACTTATGCGTTGAACGATATTGTGGAAATGAAAAAACCACATGCCTGCAAGACGAATCGCTGGCAAATCACACGTGTAGGGATGGACATTCGCATCAAATGTCAAGGTTGTGGAGCAAGTGTGCTCATGCAACGCCGGGACTTTGATAAGCGATTCAAGAAAGTGCTTGAGCAAGGCAACGCCGCGGAATAAGCGGCGTTTTTCTTTAGGTTATGAACGTGAGTTGCGGTTTAATCGTGGACTATCTATAATTGTGAAGGATGTGACGGTGTGGTGTACTGAATGTACCCACTCCACAGACGGTTTAACATTTCCCGGGAAACACCGGATGAGGAGGAACTATTAGTGGGATTAACAGCAGGAATTGTCGGATTGCCAAACGTCGGGAAATCGACATTGTTTAATGCGATTACACAAGCAGGAGTCGAAGCGGCTAACTATCCGTTCGCGACGATCGACCCGAATGTCGGCGTCGTAGAAGTACCAGATGCACGCCTTGATCGATTGACAGAACTCGTCAAACCAAAAAAGACGGTTCCAACAGCGTTTGAATTTACAGATATCGCCGGAATCGTTAAAGGGGCTTCAAAAGGTGAAGGACTCGGAAACAAGTTCTTAGCGAATATTCGCGAAGTCGATGCAATCTGCCAAGTCGTTCGTTGTTTTGAAGATGAGAACATCACGCACGTCGCGGGTCGTGTCTCACCAATAGACGATATTACGACAATTAACCTTGAATTGATTTTAGCCGACCTCGAGTTAGTTGAAAAACGGATCACGCGTGTTCAAAAAATGGTCAAATCAAAAGATAAAGGTGCCGCACAAGAACTCGAGGCACTTGAAATCGTGCAAGCCGTCTTAGAAGAAGAACGTCCTGCCCGTGTCGCAGAGCTCACGGATGACCAATTGGCAATCGTGAAGCACTTCCAACTATTGACGATGAAACCGATGTTGTACGTGGCAAACGTCAGTGAAGAAGAAGTAGCGGATGCGGATGCAAACGAACATGTTCAAGCCGTCCGTGATCACGCGACAACAGAAGGGGCGCAAGTGATTGTCATCTGTGCACGCATCGAAGAAGAAATTTCAGAACTCGAACCTGAAGAACGTCTTGAGTTCTTACAAGATCTCGGCATCGAAGAGTCTGGACTCGATCAATTGATTCGTGCGGCTTATTCGACACTCGGTCTTGCAACGTACTTCACTGCAGGTGAAAAAGAAGTTCGTGCTTGGACGTTCAAACAAGGGATGAAAGCACCACAGTGTGCTGGTGTCATCCACTCAGACTTCGAACGGGGCTTTATTCGTGCCGAAGTCGTCTCATATGACGATCTTTCAACGGCTGGCAATATGACGATGGTAAAAGAACAAGGGAAACTTCGTTCTGAAGGAAAAGAATACGTCTTCCAAGACGGCGATGTTGTCACATTCCGTTTCAACGTATAAGTTGATTTTCGGAAACGTATTGTAAAAGTTAAGTAAGTTTGATAGTATATTATGACGTGAGTAAAACAATTGTTTGCTCCTTGCTCCTGCAATTGGTAGGGGCCGCTAGTCCAAGAGGAGGTGAAAGATAATGCGTAAATACGAACTTCTTTACATTATCCGTCCATCAGTTGATGAGGAAGCGAAGAAAGCTTTAATCGAACGCTTCAACAACGTCATCACTGAAAACGGTGGTACTGTTGAAAAAACAACAGACATGGGTAAACGTCGTCTCGCTTATGAAATCAACAAGATGCGTGAAGGACACTACGTTCTTCTTAACATCGTTGCTGAACCTAAAGCGATCCAAGAAACAGAGCGTCTCATGAAGATCTCTGACGACGTTGTCCGTCAAATGACAACAAAAGACGAGCGTTAATCCTTAACGTTTCGTATCGTGAAAGGGGATCTTGGAGATGATTAACCGAGTTGTGTTAGTTGGTCGATTGACTCGCGATCCGGAAATGCGTTATACGCAGAGCGGAATCGCCGTAACACGCTTTACTCTCGCTTGCGATCGTCCATTTGCTGGGCAGGATGGGAAGCGCGAGACGGACTTTATTGATTGTGTCGTTTGGCGCAAACAAGCAGAGAACGTAGCACAATACTTGAAAAAGGGCAGCATGGCCGGCGTTGACGGTCGCCTTCAAATCAGTAGTTACGAAGGACAAGATGGCCAACGTCGTTACCGGGCAGAAGTAGTCGCCGACAGCGTACGCTTCCTTGAACCACGCGGAGCTTCAGGGCAACGTGAGCAAGCACCATCTGGAGATGTCTTCAGTGGTGGTGAGTCAAGTGGATCAGGATGGGGCGCAGGAGCTGCTTCGACTTCATCTCAGTCCTCAAACCAGTCTTCAAATAAAGGTTTTGATGCAGATCCGTTCTCGGGTGGCAACAAAATTGACTTGTCAGATGATGATTTGCCATTCTAATCATCGTTGACATGAAAAACTAACTTATAAAGGAGGTCTTCACATGGCACGTCGTCCAGGAGGTCGTCGTCGTCGTAAAGTATGTTTCTTTACGTCGAACAACATCACTCATATCGATTATAAAGACGTAGAATTACTCAAACGCTTCGTTTCAGAGCGTGGTAAAATTCTTCCACGTCGTGTGACTGGTACTTCAGCGAAATACCAACGTCCACTTACTGTCGCTATCAAGCGTTCACGTCAAATGGCTTTGCTTCCATACGTTGCAGAGTAATGTTTGACGAACGACTTATCCTTTTGGATAAGTCGTTTTTTTGTATTTCATCTCGTCTGTAAGTGTGTAAGTGAAACCGACGAATATGGTATGATAGAGCAGAAACCTTTACGATTCCATGGGTGAACATTACTCATTTTAGGAGGCATACATGCACAGTGGTGAAGCATTAACATCCGTGAAGAACCAATACGCGCGTCACATGGTTCCATATGTGATTGGAGTCCTTGTCTCGTTAGGATTGGCGTTCTACAATATTGTGGCGGCAATCACCCTGTTTATGGGCACGCTGATTTTCTTCATCTATCAGCAAGTAACAATGCGACGGGAGCGTAAAAATTGGGAACAGTATGTCCTCTCACTCTCTCATCAAATCGAAGAGGTCGGGAAAGAAGCGTTGACGACGATGCCGATTGGAATTTTAGTCTTTGATCAAGACCGGCGCATCAGTTGGTTTAACGAACAATCGCGATTGATCTTCGAACTCGATATGGCGATTGGAGTCCCGCTCGACGCGCTCCATTCTGCATTCGCTGAATTGATTGAAGAGGAAGAGGATGAAGCCACGATTGAAGTAGGCGATCGTGTCTACCGCGTCTACTACAATCAAATACATCAAACCCTTTATTTATTTGACATGACCGAGGAAGCAGAAATTGAGCAAAAGTATGTGCAATCGCAAACAGTCATTGGTATTTTGTACTTGGATAACTATGATGAGATGTCGACTGCGGTGGATGAACAAGTGCGTAGTGAGATCAATCGTCGTGTGACGGTACTTCTCAATCAATGGGCACAGCAGCATCACATCTACATGCGCCGTACAGCGGCGGATCGCTTTTTCCTCGTCATGAACGAGCGAACGTTATCTGAACTTGAAAACAACAGATTCTCAATTTTAGATGAAGTACGTGAAGCGACGAAAGAGCAGAGGATCCCGTTGACGTTATCGATCGGGATTGGATGTGGAGAGACAACGCTAACGGAGCTCGGCAACTTATCTCAGTCAAGTCTAGACCTCGGACTTGGTCGTGGTGGTGACCAGGCTGTTGTCAAACGTCACAACGGAAAAGTACGTTTCTTCGGAGGGAAGACAAACCCGACCGAAAAGCGGACGCGCGTCCGGGCACGTGTCATCTCGAACTCGATGCGTGACTTGATTCGAGAATCGAGTCGTGTTCTCATAATGGGACATAAAAATCCAGATATGGACTCACTCGGGGCGTCCATCGGGATTATGAAATTGGCTGAGTTTGTCGGACGTGAGGCGTATGTCGTGATTCCGTCTGGCGAAACGAGTATCGGAATTCAACGCCTCGTCCAAGAAGTAGAGAACGATGACGCGTTGATTAGCCAGTTCCTAACCGAATATGAAGCACAACCCCTCATTGATGAGCAGACGCTTCTCGTCGTCGTCGATACACACCGTCCATCGCTCGTCATTTCAAAAGATATTCTCTACCGAGCGGAACGAGTCGTCGTCATCGACCATCACCGTCGCGGGGAAGAGTTTATCGAAGATCCGGTCCTCGTTTATATGGAGCCATACGCGTCATCAACATGTGAACTTGTCACGGAGCTGATTGAGTATCAGGCGGGAAGCCGCAAGCTTTCCATTTTGGAAGCGACATCGCTTCTTGCAGGAATCATGGTCGACACGAAAGGATTTACGCTCCGAACAGGCTCGCGTACGTTTGACGCGGCATCTTTCTTACGAATTCAAGGGGCGGATACGGTTCTCGTACAGCATTTTATGCGCCAGGACCTCGATGCTTATATCGAGCAGTCTCAGATTTTGAGAAACACCGAAATTTATGCAGGCGGCATGGCGATTGCGGTCGCTTCTGACGATGAGGCGCATCATCAAGTGTTGATTGCCCAATCGGCAGACCAACTGTTAAATATGGAAGGCGTGAAAGCATCATTCGTCATCGCGATTTTACCGGATGGACGAACAGGGATTAGCGCAAGATCCCTCGGTGACGTCAATGTTCAAGTCATCATGGAAATGCTTGATGGTGGTGGACATTTGACGAATGCGGCGACGCAGCTCGAAGTGAGTCGCGAACAAGCGAATGCCATGTTGAAAGAGGCAATCGATCATTATGTAACAGATGAAACTGAAGGAGAGGAATTAGAATGAAAGTCATTTTGAAAGTAGATGTAAAAGGGCAAGGAAAAGCTGGAGAAGTGAAAAATGTGGCAGACGCTTACGCGAAAAATGTCTTGTTCAAGAAAAATTTGGCGGTAGAAGCGACACCTGGGAACCTAAAAGCGTTCGCAGCGAAAGAACGTCGTGCCGAAGAGGCCGCAGAAGAAGAGTTGAACGAAGCGAAACAACTAAAAGAGAAGCTTGAAAAAGAGACGATCGCCGTCACGACGAAAGCAGGGGAAGGCGGTCGCGTGTTCGGGTCAGTCACAAGCAAACAAATCGCGGATGCCCTTAAAACAATGGGCTACAAGATTGATAAGCGTAAAATTGAACTCGAGCACCCAATCAAGGCGCTCGGCTTCACGAAAGTGCCTGTGAAGTTGCACCATGACGTCGTCGCGACGTTGAACGTACATGTACAAGAAGCTTGAAGGTGAGGTAGAGACGGATGAGTGATGCGATTCAAGTCAATACACCACCGCATAGCGTGGAAGCGGAGCAAGCCGTCTTAGGGGCAATCATCCTCGATTCGGATCGGTTGATCACGGCCTCAGAGCGCGTCGACCCGGACGACTTTTATCGTGTCAGCCACCAACGCATCTTTGAAGCGATGTTAAAGATCAATGACCGGGGCGAACTCGTCGACTTAGTCACGCTCAGTTCAGAGTTACAGGCTCAAGGCATTCTTGACGAAATCGGCGGTCTCAACTATTTGGCAGAAGTCGCTGAATCTGTACCGGCCATTGGAAACATCGGCTATTACTTGAACGTCGTCGACCAAAAAGCGGCACTCCGTCGCCTGATTCGAACAGCGACCAATATCGTGTCAGACGGTTATGAGCGCCAAGATGAGGTCGATTCCGTGCTGTCAGATGCCGAACGGAATATTTTAAAAGTATCGCAGCGAAAAGGACAATCGAGTTTCCATCCAATCGGATCGGTTCTCTCGGATGCATATTCAACGATTGAAAAACTACATCAGTCGAGTGGTGAAATCACTGGAATTGCGACCGGCTTCACCGATTTGGATAAGATGACGGCCGGTTTCCAACGAAACGATTTGATTATCGTGGCCGCTCGTCCATCTGTCGGGAAGACCGCGTTCGCTTTGAACATCTCGCAAAACGTTGCCGTCCGTACGGGCGAGAACGTCGCCATCTTCAGTTTGGAGATGGGTGCCGAGCAACTCGTTATGCGTATGTTGTGTGCGGAAGGGAACATCGATGCCCAGCGTCTCCGGACCGGTCGTCTCGAAGCAGAAGACTGGGGCCGTCTGTCACTCGCAATGTCGTCGCTTTCGCAAGCAGGCATCTACATCGACGATACGCCGGGTCTCCGTGTCAACGAGATTCGAGCGAAGTGTCGTCGTTTGAAACAGGAGTACGGCCTCGGGATGATTATGATTGACTACTTGCAGCTCATCGTCGGGAACGGGAAACCGGGCGAGAACCGCCAACAAGAAGTATCGGAGATCTCGCGTACGCTCAAAGCGATTGCGCGGGAACTGCAAGTACCGGTTATCGCCTTGTCACAGCTCTCGCGTGGCGTAGAGAGTCGTCAAGACAAGCGACCGATGATGTCGGATATCCGGGAATCGGGAGCGATCGAGCAGGATGCCGATATCGTCGCCTTCCTCTATCGTGATGACTATTACGATAAAGAGAGTGAAGACGCCAATACGATTGAGATCATCATTGCGAAACAACGTAACGGTCCGACCGGTACGGTCAAGCTCTCCTTCCGGAAAGAGTATAACAAGTTCGTCAATATGGAGACACAAGCCTTCGCACCACCGATGTAACGTCGGTGGTGTCTTTTTTTTAATAGGTGATTTAAAAAATAACGAACGAATAGTTACATCTTATATAAAACGTTCGGTATTAGATTGACTTTCTCACTTTTCAAGTGTACACTTACGGATGGTTTGAACAGAACGTTGATTAATAAGGAGGATTCATTATGTCATCAGTAGTCGTAGTGGGAACGCAGTGGGGCGATGAAGGAAAAGGAAAGATCACCGATTTCTTATCGAAACAAGCCGAAGTCGTCGCGCGTTATCAAGGGGGAGACAACGCTGGTCACACGATCGTCTTCAATGATACGAAATATAAACTTCACCTCATTCCGTCTGGGATCTTCTATTCGGACAAAACGTGTGTCATCGGAAACGGAATGGTCGTCAACCCGAAATCACTCGTGACCGAACTCGCTTACTTACATGAGCGCGGTGTGAGCACGGATAACCTTCGGATCTCGAACCGGGCGCACATCATCTTGCCGTATCACCAGCTTCAAGACCGTCTAGAGGAAGACGCAAAAGGTGACGCAAAAGTCGGTACGACGCTCAAAGGAATCGGTCCGGCATACATGGATAAGGCGGCACGTATCGGGCTTCGCATCGCTGACCTTCTTGATAAAGAAGTGTTTGCGGAGAAACTAAAGACCGTGCTTGAGTTGAAAAACCGCATGTTCGTGAAAATGTATGAGGTCGACCCGATCGAGTTTGATGATATCTTTGAAGAGTACTATGCGTATGGCCAACAGTTCGCTAAATACGTGTGTGATACATCGGTCGTCTTAAACGATGCACTCGACGAAGAAAAGAAAGTTCTCTTTGAAGGGGCACAAGGGGTCCTTCTCGATATCGACCACGGAACGTACCCGTTCGTCACATCGTCGAACGCCGCGTCAGGTGGCGTATCGAGCGGTGCCGGAATCGGACCATCGAAGATTCATCACGTGGTCGGTGTCTGTAAAGCATACACGTCACGTGTCGGTGACGGTCCGTTCCCGACAGAACTTGACGATGAGATCGGCCATACGATCCGTGAAGTCGGTAAAGAGTACGGGACAACAACAGGTCGTCCCCGTCGTGTCGGCTGGTTCGACTCGGTTGTCGTACGTCACTCACGTCGTGTCAGTGGAATCACAGATCTTTGCCTCAACTCCATCGATGTATTGACAGGTCTTGAGACGCTCAAGATTTGCACATCGTATGAGTACGAAGGGAAGCATCTTGATGAGTACCCGCCGAACTTCCGCGTCCTCGAGAAGTGTGTACCAGTATACGAAGAACTTCCGGGTTGGACAGAAGACATCACGGGTGTCCGCAACTTCGATGACCTTCCGAAGAATGCACAGCGTTACGTACGTCGCATCGAAGAATTGACAGGAATCGAATTGTTGACGTTCTCGGTCGGACCGGCTCGTGAACAGACGGTTATCTTGCGTGATATTTACGAAGCATAAGAAAGGGAGCCATCGGGCTCTCTTTTTCATTTCCGCGGAAATGGACCACGCTTTCTAAGCTGTATAAAAAGAGTTACAATGTAGGCATGTACGTTTAATGATAAGAGGAGGACTCACTGAATGGATCGTACGATTTTAGTGGTAGATGACGAACAACCAATCGCAGATATATTGAAGTTTAAACTTGAAAAAGAAGGTTATCAGGTGCATGTCGCCTATGACGGTGAAGAAGCCCTCGTAAAAGTAGAGGAGATTCAACCGGACCTCATCTTACTCGACATCATGCTTCCGCTCAAAGACGGCATGGAAGTATGTCGTGAGGTACGGAAGAAGTATGATATGCCGATCATCATGTTGACGGCGAAAGACTCCGAGATCGATAAAGTACTCGGGTTAGAGCTCGGAGCGGATGACTACGTCACGAAACCGTTCAGCTCACGTGAACTGTTGGCTCGTGTCAAAGCGAATATGCGACGTCACGCGACGGCGCCGGCGCCAGAAGCGAAAGGGGCGAATGCGAACGATATCGCGATCGGCGACTTGACGATTCATCCGGATTCGTACATGGTGACGAAACGGGAAGAGAAAATCGAATTGACGCATCGCGAGTTCGAATTAATTCATTACCTCGCGCAAAACATTGGACAAGTGATGACGCGTGAACACTTGCTCCAAACGGTATGGGGCTATGATTACTTCGGTGACGTACGTACCGTGGATGTTACAGTACGTCGTCTTCGCGAAAAAGTAGAGGATAACCCATCGACGCCGACGTACATCATTACGCGTCGTGGCGTCGGATATTATTTGAAGGCAGGAGAAGAAGACTAAACGATGAAACGGACGAACTTCTTTAAATCAATCCAGTGGAAGCTCGTCGTCATCTATGCGCTGCTCATTCTCGTTGCGATGCAAGTCATCGGCGTGTACTTTGTACGTTCTTTGGAACGACAATACATCAACAACTTCTCGCAGTCACTCGTCGACCGGGCGAACCTACTGAGCTATAACGTCAGTGAGGGAATCGCAGCGAACGAGAGTGACTCGACTACGGACCAGCAGTTGAACCAGTTACTGGATCAGCTGCTGTCTGAATTTACAGAGAGCACGACGCTAGCTGACGACATTCGGGAAGTCCAAATCATCGACACGAACAGTGTCGTGCGGGCGACCTCGAATCAAAATAATCAAAGTCTCGTCGGACAACGGACGGCGAGTACGTTTATCCAGAAGTCATTCGCGACAGGCGGGGCGCAGGAGACGCTCGTCTATGAGGATTCGAATGACCGAATGCGCGTCGTCGCCGTTCCGATTAAATCAGAAGTGGATGGGACGACGACCGGGATGATTTATATCGAGGCATCGATGAAGTCCATCTACAACCAGATGGAACAAGTGACACGTATCCTCGCAACGGGGACGTTGATTGCACTCATCATCACCTCGTTCCTTGGTATTCTCTTATCGCGCACCATCACGCGACCGATTGCCGACATGCGCAGGCAGGCCGTAGAGATGCGGAAAGGGAACTTCTCGCGGAAAGTTAAAGTGTACTCGGATGACGAGGTCGGTCAACTCGCGTATGCGTTCAACGAATTGACAGACGAATTGATGGAAGCAAATGCGACGACGGAAGCGGAACGACGTCGCTTGACGAGTGTCCTTGAGAACATGTCGGACGGGGTGGTCGCGACCGACCGCTCGTTACGCGTCATCTTGATGAACGACCAAGCGCGCGACATGATCGGGGTTGCGGAGGAAGAGGCGATGGGGACGAATTTACAAAGTCTCCTCGCGTTCGAAGAGGAAATCGTTATTCCAGAAGATGGGACGATGCCGACGAAGCTGATTGACCTCAGTACGGATGAAGAATTGTTCCTCGTCCGTGCCTACTTCTCACCGATTCAAAAGCACAGCGGACCGATCACAGGTCTCATCGTCGTCTTGCATGATGTCACGGAACAAGAACAAGTCGAACAGGACCGCCGTGAATTCGTGGCGAACGTCAGTCACGAGTTGCGTACACCGCTCACGACAATGCGCAGCTATTTGGAAGTCCTCGCGGAAGGCGCTTATCAAGACGATGAGTTGGCGCCACGCTTCTTAGAGACGACACAAAACGAGACGGAGCGGATGATTCGCCTCGTCAACGACTTGTTGCAACTCTCGAAGATGGACAGTAAAGAATACAAGATGCAGAAAGTGAAGTTCGACTTCGTGCAATTCTTTAACGACATCATCGACCGTCACGAGATGACGAAAGGAGAGGCGATTCAATTCCGTCGCAAACTGATGAAGCGTCGTGTCTACGTGCATGCCGACCAAGATAAGATGACCCAAGTCATCGACAACATCATCACGAATGCCATCAAGTTCTCACCAGAAGGCGGGACGATCACGTTCCGGACGATGCTTCGGGCGAAGCGCCTCGTCATCGGGATCAAGGATGAAGGGGTCGGGATTCCGAAGTCGAACTTGAAGAAAATTTTTGAGCGCTTCTACCGTGTCGATAAGGCACGGGCGCGTAACATCGGTGGAACCGGACTCGGTCTATCGATTGCCAAAGAAGTCGTATCCGCTCACGGGGGCGACATCTGGGCAGAGAGTGAGTTTGGCCGCGGTACGACGATTTACTTCACCATCCCGTTCGATACGATTGTGGAGGTGAATGATTGATGAAACGGTTTACGATTGCAAAGCCGGAACTGTGGAAGTCGTTCATTTTGCTCACGTTAATCGTCACGTCGATTGTTCAAACCATCATCTTGTGGGATTACCATCCCACGTATCAGGCCGTTCAATCGGAGACGCAGCTCACGACGGTGGACGAGTCCCTGCAGCGCCGGGCGAATCAGGTCATCATCCCGACTCAAGCGGTCGTACATGACAACAATGCCGTCTTCGCTTCGAAGAATACGCCGAAGCAACTGATGCGCGTCATTCGGGATTCGTTTGAAGCGAGTGAGTTCAAACCACTCGCCGTGAAAAATGTCCCGAGCTTCTATACGGATATCAACGAGGGACTCGAGTTGATCTTACCAGAGGCCTACTATGCGGATACGCTCAGCTATATGTTGCCGGGAACGTATAGTCTGTCTGGGAAAATTCCACAACGGATCCTCATCTATATGGACGAAAATGCGTTCAACATTCGCACCATCATGAGCGACCAATCGATTTGGGAAGGAAAGTTGACGAAAGTCGGAAACGGCGATGTGAACAGTCTCTTCTTGAAAAATTCGAGTCGAACGATGAAGCGGGTGACGTACACCGATGAGCGGGTGAATTACATTCCGGTCATTGGACCTGAGATGAATGAGTTGTTTGCTTACGACGTATCATCGATTCAAATCGATACCCGTCTTGACTGGATGCGGGACACGTTCTTCCCGGGCGACCCGAATGTTCAGGAGGTCGACCCGGCAAGTTCGATTGGAGCCTTGACGAATGGTGTCAGCGTTGGGGAATATGATGCGACCCTGAACGCCAGTCGTTACCGAAACTTGTCTCGGAACAGTACAGAACGTGACACGGCACTCGGATTAGATTCGATTGTAGAATTCGTGAACTTCCACGGTGGATGGGTCGATGAAGCTTCTGAGAATCAAGGGCTCTCACTTCGCTTTGATGCCATCACACCTGCAAATAAAGGTTTTGAAACGACTGTGTTCCGTTTTCATGTGAAAGGGTATCCGGTCTTTAGTCAGCGCGAGGCATTTATCAACAACGATGCCATCGACTTATCCACATTACGTGTGGAAAACGACGGGGCACAGGTCCGGTCGATCACACGTCACCACTTGGAAATCGATCGGCTGATCACGGTCGGTACGACACAGTTGGCTAATGCGAACGAGGTGCTCAGTACCCTCATCAACTCCGGACGGTTTGAGAACGTAACGGAGATTCGAATCGGTTATGAAATCGAATATAACGAAGATACGAGCCGCTACGTGACGTTCTCACCGAACTGGTTCGTGCGTGAGGCGGGGCGTTGGGTCCCATATAATCAAGCAGACGGTTGGACAGAAAGGATGATGTATCGTGGATTGGAGTAAAGCGAAAACAATTTTAATCTTCGCCTTCCTCGCCTTGAACATCTATCTATTGTTCCAATTGTTGACGGAAACGTGGGCGACCGAAGTCGTGACGAATGACAACACGTCGATTGCACAAATTTTAGATCAGCGGAATGTCGATCCGGCAAAATTGCCACGAATGGGTCGCGATATCGGATATTTGACGGGATCGTCTGAAGAGATGTCCGCCGCGATGATTACAAAGAATCGGGAAGCGCAGCTAGCGACGACGCTCGATAACATGCAACTTGAAGTCGAATTGAAGCAACCTGTGCCACTCGATGCGAAAGATTTACGAACGACCGCTTCGACGTTTGTGGCGGAATATGTTCCGTTCGGAGATGAATATGCCTACTGGCGATACGATGAGTCGACGAAACAAATCGCCTTCGTGCAAACGTTCGAGGAGAACAAGATTTTTTCAACACCTGAAGTCGAGGGGGACACGGAAATGTATATCGGTCCGTCCCTCATCCTCATTCAGTTGAGCGAGGCATTTGAAGTGACAGATTATAAGCAGCGTCATTTAAAAAACCTGTCGTCGAAAACGCAAGACGACCTCGTGTTGACGGCGAGCGAAGCGATTTCTCAACTAGCATCCCGGAAGTATTTTCAGCCGAACCAAGAGATGCGAGCCATCAACACCGGGTTTTATAGCTTACCGCTCGATAGCTCGGGCAGTTTGATTATCATGCCTCCGCTCTGGTCGATTGGGATAGATGATCAAGTCTATTTCGTCAATGCGATCGATGGAACGGTCGAGCACGTCGAGTTTGAAAAGAAAGAATGAAAGGAGTGATCGCGTGACTTTACAGTATAGTGTGTTAGCGAGTGGATCGACCGGAAACGCCCTCTATATCGAGACGGAACGGACGAAGCTGCTCGTCGATGCCGGATTGACCGGAAAAGCGATGCAACAACGTATCGAAGCCATCGGTCGGTCGTTTGAGGGAATCGATGCACTACTCGTCACTCATGAGCACTCCGACCATATCAAAGGTGTCGGTATATTAGCACGAAAGTACAACTTACCGATTTATGCGAATGCGAAGACATGGACGGCGATGGAAGCGAACATCGGCAAGATTGATCCCGCCTTGAAGTTTCAAATCGAAGTCGGAGATGTGAAACAGTTCGGAGATATCGAAATCGAGACGTTCAACGTGAGCCACGATGCGGCAGACCCGATGTTTTATCAGTTTGCCCATGACGGGAAACGGCTGGCTCATATCACCGATACGGGTTATGTCTCGGACCGGATGAAAGGAGTCATCCGTGGAGCGGACGACTTCATCTTTGAGTCGAACCATGACGTCTCAATGCTCCAGATGGGGCGTTATCCATGGAGTGTCAAACGACGTATCCTCGGCGACTATGGGCACGTTTCGAACGAAGACGCGGCCATTGCGATGAGTGAGGTCATCGGTGACAGTACGAAACGGATTTATTTGGCCCACTTAAGCAAGGACAACAACATGAAGGAGCTCGCGCAAATGAGCGTCTCACAAACACTCGGCATGCGAGATGTCGACTTAGGTCGAATCAAATTGTGCGACACGGACCCGACAAACCCCACTTCACTCGTTTCTTTATAAGGAAACTTGGGAAAAGACAGGTATCACACTGTCTTGAAGGGGGGACGCGTCGTGAACGAAGAGAGACACCATGAGTATGAACCTCAAGACGTCGAACCTGAAGCACACGAAGCAAATGAAACAAACGAACAACAATCGACGTACCCATCTCGGAGCGAATGGCGACCGAAGCAAGAGGAGCACGTACGCCATAAGCCGAGACCAAATATAAAACCGTTGTTACTCGGAGGGGTTGGCGGATTCTTAGGAGCGGCTTTGTTTTTTGTCATTGTGATGCTCTGGGATTCGCCGACCTCTCGTTTTGTGACGAATGAACTGACACGGACCGAACAGGCCGTCACCGTCACAGAATCGGACGTGACGACGGCCGTACTTGGTGCCAAGACCTCCGTCGTCAGCATCACGAATATCCAGCGCGCCTTCACCTCGGACTCGCAGTGGGAGGCGGGTGCCGGCTCTGGCGTCATTTATAAAGTAGAAGGAAACACGGCCTATATCGTCACGAACTTCCACGTCATCGAAGAAGCGGACGAGGTCAACATCGCCTTCTCCGATGGTCAAATCGCATCGGCAACCATTTTAGGCGAAGACCCGCTTAACGACTTGGCTGTCGCCGAAGTTGAACTGCCGAAAAATATCGATGTGGAGCCGATTGTTCTCGGTGACTCTACCGTCCTACAGGCCGGCGAGACCGTCATGGCCATCGGAAATCCGCTCGGTGTCTTCTCAAACTCGGTCACCCGTGGTATCGTCAGTGGTGTCGAGCGGACGGTGCCGGTCGATACGAACAGCGACGGCTTGATGGATTATAACGCGGAAGTCATTCAGACGGATGCGGCCATCAACCCGGGGAATTCGGGTGGTGCCCTCATCAACATTCGTGGAGAGCTCGTCGGAATCAATTCGATGAAAATCGCCGAGGCGAGCGTAGAAGGGGTCGGATTCTCCATTCCCGTCAACGTGGCGCTACCGGTCATTGACATGTTAGAACGCGACGGTAAGGTGACACGGGCTCAGCTCGGGGTCACGATTCAGGAAGTCATCGCCGTACCTGGTAACATCCGGGAAGAGTACGGGATTTCATTCGACCAGGAAGACGGTGTCTTCGTCGAAGAGGTGACACCGGGTAGTCCGGCCGAAGAAGCAGGACTTCGGGTCGGGGATGTGATCACAAAAATCGGAGACCGGGAGATCAAACGATACGTCGATTTACGTGATGCGTTGTATCGTGACGCAACGGTCGGTGATACGATCTCCATTGAGTATTTACGTCGAGGGGAAGCAAGAGAAACTGAGGCGACATTAACTGAAGCAACATAAAGAAGCGGCGACGCTTCTTTTTTAAGGAGGAAAAACTGTGGAAAAAAAAGTATGCAAGGAACATGTTGAAATCGCTTTAGACATCATTGTAGATGAAACAGAGGAGTACCCGTTGCTAGAGGAATTATCCACAAGTGGACAAGTGGCATGTGAGTTCTGTGATGCCGATGCAACATATGTTGTGTCAAGCAAAAACTAATTATCAACATGTGGATTTGTGGATAACTCTGTGGATAACCCTATGGATAACTCCAAAAAAACTGTGGAAAAAGGAAGAATTGGATGAATATTTCAATTATCACGGTCGGCAAACTGAAAGAAAAATATTTAAAACAAGGAATTGCCGAGTATACAAAGCGGCTTTCCGCCTACGCAAAAGTGCAGGAAATCGAGGTGTCAGACGAAAAAGCACCCGAGCATTTGAGTGAGGCAGATATGTTACTAGTAAAACAAAAAGAAGGCGAGCGTATTTTGGCGAAGATATCCCCAGATACGCACGTCATCGCCTTGGCGATTCAAGGAAAGCAGCGGACGAGTGAAGAGTTCGCCCGTGAACTCGATCAACTCGCGACGTATGGAAAGAGTAAAATCGCCTTCGTCATCGGAGGATCACTAGGATTATCCGATGATGTAATGAAACGAGCGAACGATACGATCTCGTTCTCGAAAATGACATTCCCCCATCAACTCATGAAGCTCGTATTGTGTGAGCAGATATATCGGGCGTATCGAATCAATCGGAATGAACCGTATCACAAATAAACGTTATTTCTGAGGTACAGATATTAACGAACTCTCTTCTCTTTGTTATTTACGTGAAGCAAATGAATTTAACAAAAGCGAAGAACGTGACTATTCATGAAAATCATCTAAGTTGGACCTCAAATTTATGTTGCTACTGGCTATTAATACAAAATTTGAGGTCATGGATGATATATGAATCACAAAAGTTTGGTTGTGCACTGTAGATTACACTGAAATACGCTTCGCTACTCTATCTAAAAATCTTTTTCTTCGATGATCTTTCCCACTACTCGTAAACGGACTATTCAACCATTTCACATTTTTAAGTCCAATCCCTTTGAATGTTCTACGAATAAGAGTCCCTTCAATGGGATTCCCGGCCAGAAATTTTAAATACCACGTTGGCACTTCCGAAGTAGAAATGACAGTGGTTTTTTTAATATGAGTTAGTAATCCTTTCAATCCAGTAGATTCCTCTACATAGGCAAAATTTTTTAACATGACCTTGTCAAAAAAACCTTTTAAAATGGCTGGAACATCAAACCACCAAACAGGGAAGATAAAAACTAACTCATCACTGTCACTTAGCATCTTCTGATATTGATTCACTAAGGGATCTTGGGATTGACCTTTCGAGTAAAGAGATAAATCAGATTCACTTAATACAGGATTGAATTGATCCTTATTTAAGTCAATGATTTGGTAATCTTTTTTCCGACGGACTAACTGTTCAATTGTTGTATCCATAATAGATTTATTGAAACTACCATGCCATGGATGAGCAAGAATGATTGTTGTTTTCATAGGTAACCCTCCTACTATTTTTAGAATTTAAATAACCTTTAATTTGAGCATATGCTTTTATTTGAACAATTGCTCAAATAATATATCTGCAATATAATGTTAGTGTAGACGCTAGGTCAATAAGTAGAGAGGTATTTATACAAATCCCTCATTTTGTACAAATTAAGGAGTACTTATGCTAAAACAAAAACCAATAAACACGAATTCTAAGAGATCAATCAATCTTTTAGTGGATACTATGTTGGAATTAATGCGTCGAACGAACTTTACGAGTATCACCATATCAGAACTTACGAAAACTGCGGGATTGGCGCGAAATACATTTTATGCTCACTTTGATACGAAAGAGGATGTACTAACCTATCATATGTATCAAATATTTAGACAGAGGATTCAACTTGCATCAACAGAAGTGAAACAAGGACCATTTGATTTCGATACATTGTATTTTGAGATATGGAGTGATAACCTCGAATTCTTGAATCTCTTAAAGGAAAATGATTTACTTCCGCTTTTGAATCGCTTTGAGGAACATTTTGATTTACTTTGTACAGATTTTCAAATTTATGAGAATTGTAATGTATCTGAAAAAGCGGAAGCATATGCGAATGCAGTATACGCGGATTCATTAGCAAGCATTGTAAAAAGGTGGATGAAGACTGGCATGAAAGAAACTCCACAAGAGTTAAGTGAGATTTTTAAAGAGTTTATTCGGTAAACGTTGTTTAAAGTTTGCTCGGAATTGACGCAGGATTCACATATTCAGTTTCACAAATAACGAATCAAAACATAGGAGCGCTTTATGAACCACACCATCAATCTTCTTACAAAAAGAATAAATCAAGACTTTTTAAACACTTTCGAACGTTTCCAGGAAACGCATCGCATCTATGCTGTAGATCCGAGCGGTAAATTTTATCAAAAGGATGAGCATTACATTGATGAATGGGACGATGCGAAGAAACAACAGGTCATTGAGATTCTCAACTACTACATCGACCGTGGCGGAGTTGTTGTTGCAATCCGAAATGGTGAAACGTTACTCGGCTTTGCCGGACTGAACGGACAACCGCTCGGAACGGAAGGCCAGTATTTGAATTTGGGTTTCATTCATGTGAGTCGTCCTTGCCGAGGTCAGGGAATCGGAATGCGATTATTTGAACGTGTCTGTCAGGCAGCAATCGAACGGAGTGCGAAAAAACTGTACATCGGGGCGAATCCGGCCGTTGATACGTATCATTTCTACAAAGCGATGGGATGTACGTTAGCCGAAGAAATCGTGCCAGAAGTCTACGAGGCAGAACCACTCGACTTACAACTCGAATATGTTTTATCATCTCCTGAGACTGCATCATAACGATGTGGTCTTTTTCATGCAAAAAATCGCTTAACTTCAAGCTTTATCTCCTATGAAGAATTGAGGATTTCGAAAAATTGTGATAGAATCACAAGGCAAATGATTATCATTATCAGTCGATAAGAATAGATGGAATCGAATCGTTGGAGTGAACGTGAAAGGATGAATACAATGAGCACGCTTGAGACATATAACATGGCATTTAAAAACGGATTGGAACTAGAGGACGATGTGATCCTTGAAGGGATGAAGCTCGGGGAATCCACAGAATGGGATTCCATCGGGCACATGACGCTCATCGCAGAGATTGAGGATGCGTTTGACGTCTATATCGACTCGGATGAAATGACAGAGTTCCATTCGTACAAGTCTGGTATCGCGTTGTTGCAGCGTCTCGGTGTGGACATCAAATCATGACGCTTTTTCAAACACTCGAGCAGTATGCGAATCGTGAGGCGGTCTATGCGGACCGCTCTTATTCATACAGAGAGATGTTGGAAGTCGGGGATTCGATTTGTGAGGAAGTCGGCGAACGGTCGCTCGTCTTCTGTTTATGTGCGAACCGGGTCGAGTCGCTCTTCGGATATATCGGCTTTCTCCGTGGACGTTTCGTCCCGGTCTTGCTCGATGCAGATATTCCAGTAGAACAATTACAGAAGTTGATGGAACGGTATCAACCAACGCACGTCTGGGCTCCGGAGACAAGGGAGGATTTGGCGAACTCGTTGAATGCCTTCTATGGCTATGGTGGCTACGCCTTATTTGAAACCGGAACATCGGTTCACCACGAACTTCATGAAGAGTTGGCCCTTCTATTGACGACATCAGGTAGTACCGGAAGTCCGAAACTTGTTCGCCTCACATACAAAAATCTGAAGGCGAACGCTTCATCCATCATCGACTATCTCGACATCGATCAGACGGATAAACCAATCACGACGCTGCCGATGAACTATTCGTATGGACTCTCCATCATCAACAGTCATCTGTTGAAAGGGGCGACCCTCATCCTGACAGACCGCTCGATCGTTCAAAAGGAGTTTTGGGAGCTGTGTCGTGCCGAGCAGGCGACGACGTTTGGTGGGGTCCCGTTTCATTATGAGATGTTGAAACGATTGAAGTTTGAGACGTACGACCTCCCAAGTCTGAAGAAGTTGACGCAAGCCGGTGGCAAGTTGGACCCGGTGCTCGCACAGCACTTCGCAACGGTATGTGAAGAGAAAGGGATTCAATTTTTCATCATGTACGGTCAGACGGAGGCGACGGCCCGGATGTCGTATTTACCGGATCGGATGCATGCGAAAAAAGCAGGAAGCATCGGAATTGCCATCCCTGGTGGAACGCTCACGTTGCGTGACGAATCCGGAAATGACATCAAAGAGGCGAACGTGACGGGCGAACTGGTGTATCAAGGTGATAACGTGTCGTTCGGGTATGCGACCTCGTTAGCTGACCTTTCAAAAGGTGATGACAACAAAGGTATCTTGCGTACGGGTGACATGGCGTATCGCGACGAGGATGGATATTTCTTCATCGTCGGCCGCATCAAGCGCATGATTAAACTGTATGGAAGTCGAATCAGCCTGGACGAAGTCGAGGCGCTCCTTCGAGAGCATGGACATGATTGCGTCTGTGCCGGAGAAGACGACCAGTTATACGTGTATACGTTACAGGATGACGTCGCACGCATAAAAAAAATCATGAAAGAACAAATCAAGGTGAAAGGTGTTCGGGTGATGCAGATTGACGAGATTCCACGCAATGCGTTCGGAAAGATTCGTTATGCCGCGTTACCGAAGCGAGAACTTGTGACCACCTGATTGTCAGGAATCGGTACATCATCAAGTTTCATAGCATCAGGTGGTAAATATGACTTTTATTTCGATTGAATTTCTCTTATTTTTAACACTCATCGTTGGAACGTACTATATGATTCCACATCGATTCCGTTGGATACTCCTTCTCCTGGCGAGCTATGTCTTTTACGCCACGTTGAGCATTCAATTCATACCACTCCTGCTGATCAGTACCGCTTTCACCTATGTGATTGGAATTCTGATTGAGAAGCAGGAGAAGAAGGAGCAGAAAAAACGGCTCATGTGGGTCGGTGTCTCGGGGCTCGTCTTCTGCCTCGGCTGGTTCAAATATTTTAATTTCGTCAATGACTCGCTTCGTTCGTTCGCTGTATGGAGCGGGTTTGATTATGATGTTCCGTATAAAGAAATCGTCTTACCATTGGCGATTTCGTTCTATACGTTTCAGGCGATCAGCTATGTCGTGGACGTCTCACGCGGGAAGCAAAAGGCGGAGCGTCATTACGGCTATTTCTCGGTCTATTTTGCCTTCTTCCCGCAACTTGTAGCGGGACCGATTGAGCGGGCGAAAAAGCTACTTCCACAGTTGAAGACGGAACAACATCTCGACTACGACAACATCAGCTATGGTATCCAGCGCATTATCTGGGGATTCTTCAAGAAGACGTTAATCGCTGACCGGTTAGCCCCGATTGTCGCAAGCGTGTTCAACAGTCCGGACCCGACCGGTTCGGAGATCGTGCTCGCGACGATGTTGTTCTCGATTCAACTGTTCGCCGACTTCTCGGCGTGCAGTGACATCGCCATCGGCTGTGCACGCTTACTTGGGATTCGCTTATCGGAAAACTTCAAGCAGCCACACTTCGCCGTCTCAATCGCTGACTTTTGGAACCGCTGGCATATCACGCTTTCGATGTGGCTACGTGATTATATCTTCATGCCGCTCGCAAAAGGAAAGAAGAAGCGTGAACAGATTTATGGTGCCATCCTTGCGACGTTTTTAGTAAGTGGAATTTGGCATGGAGCCGCATGGAACTTTGTACTCTGGGGACTCATTCACGGAATCTATCGCGTGTTCGGAGACCATACGAAACAGCAGCGTGAAAAAATGGCATCATGGGCAGGATTTGACCGCGTGCCGACACTGCATCGGTGGTGGAAAATCGCCATCACGTTCCAGCTCGTCTGTTTTTCACGCGTCTTTTTCCAGTCGCACTCTATGGCAGAAGCGTTCTCTCATGCCAAACTATATATGACGCCTTCTTCATGGGCACCGTCAGGCATGGTGCAGGCGATTCAAATGTTCTCGTTACTCGATTTAATCATCTTCCTCGTCGTCTTTGTCGTCGTTCATCTGTTCCAACATATCGAGCGGACGAGAGGGTCGGCGTGGGACTGGATGGCACGTCAGTCTGCCGTGACGAGCGTAGCCATCAACTTGTTCTTGATTGTCTCGGCGTTCTTATTTGGTGTGTCTAGCCAAGGATTTGTATACGGTGGGTTTTAAGGTGAATGGAAAGGAATTAGCATGAAGCGTTTAGGAATCAAATTAGGTGTCGTATTACTCGTCATCATCGCAATCTTCATTCCCGTTAACGAGTTTGTGA
Organism: Exiguobacterium sp. ERU653; assembly: GCF_018617775.1. NCBI lineage: Bacteria > Bacillati > Bacillota > Bacilli > Caryophanales > Exiguobacterium > Exiguobacterium sp. ERU653. The sequence goes on along the minus strand of NZ_JACSKV010000002.1, from coordinate 251,175 downwards.
AAGATTCGTGGGAATATAATAATAACCGAGCTGTCCTAGCGTTTAAAGAAGACCCTCATCCTGTCGACATCATCAATTTGGGGACGTCCCATGCGATGTATGGGTATTCATTCAAGTCGCTTGGATTGTCGCATCTGGATTTGGCGTTACCGAGTCAACCGATTGAATATGACTTGAAGATGTTAAAAGAATACGATGAGCACCTGAAGCCAGGTGGGGTCGTCATCGTGTCGCTATCTCAAATCACCTTCAGCAACTCGGACGTCGGGCGGAAAGAAAACTACTATCGCGTGTTGGAACGTGAAGACTTGGAGTCGGTCAGTTGGTTCAACTACTATACGCATGAACGCTTCCCGGCGCTGAACAGCGGTAGTGTCTACGCCGCTATTTCCCGGGAAATCCGAGATTTCCGGTTTGATGCGCATAAGCCATGGGAGAATGGTGGACTGAACTACTCAGAGCGTAAGTATGAGGAAGTGGCCGCTCAATATGAGAACGCTGTGAACAATCATGAGATTGAAGAAAACATGGCGCATTTACAAAGCATCATCGACTACTGTAAACAACAAGGCTATCGTGTCGTCTTGACGATGGAGCCGGTCCATACGTCATATCATACGTATTTTGATGAAGAAGTCATGGAGCGCCTCGTGTTTCAGCATTTAGAGAAGCTGGATTTAGATGTCCCGTTCCTCAATTATATGGGGGATGAACGATTCATTTATGAGCAGTCGTTCTTCCATAACCCTGACCATTTGAACGGGGACGGACGGGAGTTATTGTCTACGCTTGTCTATGAAGATTTGAAGCGATTGGGGTATGTTCAAGAAAAATGACTTCGTATTCAATCAAAAAGAATGCTCGCAAAGGTCCAAAATACTACTAGTATCGACAGGAACGAGAAGAATACTGTCTGATTCGATACCCGTTGCTCCGCAAAGCGTCGAAATAATGGGATGGATATCGCTTGACCGATGACGACAGATAAAAAGATGATCACCATTTCGATGAATAGCGAAAAATCGTTAAGGGCAGTAAATGTAACTGCTGAAAAGATGATAATAGAACTGACTAGTGTGATGAAGAAACGTTGTTTATTCAATCAAATCTCTCCCTTCTCTCATCATTACGTGTATGCTTTAGAAAAGATTCAAATAGACGGGGAGTGATTCCAATCGAAACGATCTATTTAGCCGGAGGATGTCTATGGGGCGTTCAAGAATTCGTGAAGACGTTACCCGGCGTCCTTTCAACTGAAGCAGGACGCGCGAACGGAATGACCGATATGTTGGACGGAGAGTATGATGGCTACGCCGAGTGTGTCAAAACAACGTTCGATCCGGACGTAGTGACGGTCGAAGATTTGATGCATTACTTGTTCGAAATCATCGACCCATACAGTATCAATCAACAAGGGATTGATGTCGGGGAGAAGTATCGAACGGGCGTCTACAGTGAGGAGTCACGACATTTGCTCGAGGCGCGAGCGTTTATAGATCAACGCGCTGATGTGGAACGGATTGCTGTTGAAGTGAAGCCGCTCACGAACTATGTGCGAAGTGCGGACGAACATCAGGACCGTCTGACACGTTGCCCGGACGATTATTGTCATATCCCGAAAGACGTGTTAATAAAATATCAGACCATATAGCCATTGAAAGCGTCTCTTTTTGAGGTGCTTTTTTAGATGAAAAAGTAAAAGAAGTAGTCTTTCACTCGAATTGAACTGAACCCAGAAAGGGGCACATTTATAAAAATTGCCCCATTCGTGAATATTCATGAGCATCTGAGTGACTGTTCAGCCTCCTATTGTTTCTTTGGAACTAGTAACCAATCAGGACTGGTATAATGGGTGACATGGATTGATAGAAAAGAAGAGGTGGATGGAATGAACAAGAAAGAGATTGCGGCGATTCGCCGACAGTTTAAAGTAAATGCGACCAAACTCAAGATTGCTGATCTATATACGATTTACATCCGACAGGAAACGAATGAGATTTATTACGAAGAGTTGCGCCCGTTCCCGTTCCTTGAAGAAGAACAGCAAGAACTGTTTTTGACGAACTTCAAAAAAGTGCTCGGCGGGAAGCTAGATGAAAAGTTGTTCGAAGTGAAGTTCCAATATCCTGAGGAAGGTCAAGTCGACCATACGCAAGGGTTGCTCTATGAAGGACTCCGTACGGAAGAGACAGACGTATGGACGGACTATATGCAGCGCATCGCGTTGAAGATGGTGAAGGACACGCCGTTTGAGAAAGACATGGTCGTGACGTTCATTCGGGGGAATTACAATAAACCGACGAACCGACATTCGGAAGAGTCTGAGATTCACGCGAACGATGAAGTGTATACGACGAAGTTCATCCTCGGCAGTATCAGCCCGACAGAACTTCCGAAAAAGTCACTCGTTTTTGACTTCGTCGAGCGGGAATTCAAAGCCAGCTTGATTGTAAATCCGATCATCAAACTCGAGGCGCCGATCGGTGGATTCTTATTCCCGTGTTTCACGGATAACGCGGCCGATGTGAACCATGTGCTTTACTCGGCGCATAAAGCGCATCAACCGGATATGACGTTCATCGAGAACGTGTTGAACGGTTCGGAAATCGTCACGGCAGTTGAAGAGAAGGCTGTCTTTGAAGAAGTCATCAAAGCGGTCATCGGCGAAGAAGTTAATTCCCGGACACTCGCGACCGTTTACGATGAGATCAATCAAATCATCGTCGCCGAGGAAGAGAATGAGCAAGAAGAAGAGACGGTGGCCATGCTCGACTCTCGGGCGGTCGAGGTCGTCTTACGGGCGAGCGGTGTGGAAGATGTGACGACGGAGAAGGTCGAGCAGGCGTTCAAGCAAGTCGTGGATGACACGAAATATGAGATGAAAGCGACGAGTGTCGTTCCGAAGTATACGTCAAAATCAATCAAGATCAATACAAAGGTCGCCAATATTTCGGTCAGTCCACAAGATTTGAAATACGTGAAGCAAGTGAATTATAAAGGAAAACCATGTCTCTTAATCGAAGTAGAAGAGGAGACAGAAATCGAAGGGTTCAAGCTCATCTCTGAAGAGTCGTTAGACTGATTGGGGGAAAATCGATGCATCCGATCGAGTTGATTGAATATGTTGCATTTTTCATCCTGGTTGCCATCCCACTATTACTTGCGCTAGCATTGCGTGGAAAATGGAGACTCGGTATGGTTGGCGTTGCATTGCTGATTGTTATGACGTACGGTACGTTCTATTTTTCACGCCCTGTTCTTATAGCGGAGCGGGTCGCAGAAGACAAGCACCTCGTTGACATGTATCTCGCTGAGCAGTATCCGGACGAAACATACAGCATAAGAACAATCCCGTTTCGCGCGGATGGTTTCGAACACACGAATCCGTATACGATCTACGTCACATTTACAAATGAACCGAACGCAGAATACTACTATCGCGTCGATGAAAAGAATGACGTGTCGATCTCGGGATTCACAGGGAACGTTCAAGATTTTCGATTCAAGTGAAGGGTCCAAGGCTTAAACCTTGGGCTCTTTTTTGACAATCAAGTGAGGAAGGTTGAATTCAATCTTTGATACAGGTATGATGCAGATGAAAACGTTTTCTAAAAACTATATTTTTTTACCGTTTATCGAAAGCGCTTTCGATGTTTGTCGAATAACGAAAAAGCCTCAAAGACGAACATCATCTTTGAGGCTGGGTATGCATTATTTATAAGCTTTGCTTACTTTAAGTTTCTTCCCTTTGATTGGCGTCGTTTCCATCGCCTGAAGGACGATCGAACCTTTTCCGTTGAGGATATCGACGTACGTCATCTGGTCGTTGATTGTGATGATTCCGATGTCGTCAGCGGATACTCCAGGGATTTTTGCAATCGTTCCAACGAAGTCGACGGCACGAAGTTTTTTCTTCTTCCCGCCACTGAAATGGAGCTTCATGATGTCTTGATTGATGCGAGCCGTCTTGTTGTTGCGAACGACGCGTCGTCCGCTCAACTTTTGCTCAAAGGCATCTTGGTTAGCCGCTACTTCCGCTTCTGTCGGAGCATCGATTATCGGAATTTCGAATTGAACGTAAGATTCGATGGCTCCGATGAGGCGCTCTTCCTGACGGGTCATGAGCGTGATGGCCGTCCCTTGTTTGCCGGCACGTCCGGTACGACCCGTACGGTGCACGTAACTTTCTTTTTCGACAGGAACGTCATAGTTGACGACGAGCTCGACGTTATCGACATCGATTCCGCGCGCTGCGACGTCTGTCGCCACGAGATAACGGAAGTTGCCCATCTTGAATCCGTTCATGACGGCGAAGCGATCCTCTTGCTCGAGTCCACCGTGAAGACGTTCAGTCGAATAGCCAGCTTTGTCGAGCTCGGCGTACACCGTGTCGACGTTCTCTTTCGTTCGACAGAAAATCATACAGCTGTCCGGGTTCTCGACGACCGTGATGTCTTGAAGGACAGCAAGTTTCTCATTCCGATGAACCGGGAGGAGACGGTGTTCGATTGTCGAAGCGGTCATGCCGGTCGATTCGATGGCGACACGCGCAGGAGCATTCATATGCTTCTGACAGAGGCGTTCGATATCTTGTGGGAACGTCGCTGAGAAGACCATCGTCACGCGTTCGTTTGGCAACTGCTGAAGAATCTTCTCGACGTCAGCGAGGAAGCCACGGTTGAGCATCTCATCCGCTTCATCGATGATCAAGTATTCGATACGGTCGAGTGAGAGGGTTTCGCGCTCGATGTGGTCCATGACGCGTCCTGGCGTACCGACGACGATATGTGTCTTTTGCTTCAACTCTTCACGCTGTTTCGAGAACGGTTCTTTCCCGTAGACGGCAGTCGCTTTGATTCGTTTGAAACGTCCGATGTTCGTCATATCTTCTCGGACTTGAACGGCGAGTTCGCGTGTCGGTGTCAAAACGAGCACTTGGGGTTTATTTTCAGCCCAGTCGATGAGCTCGATGACCGGAATCCCAAAAGCGGCAGTCTTTCCGCTTCCTGTCTGTGCTTTGACGATTAAGTCTTCGCGCTCGAGCGCACGGGGGATGACCTGCTGTTGTACTTCGGTAGGTGATTCGTATTTCATAATGCCTAACGCACGAGTGATCTCGTCGCTCAGGCGATAATCAGTAAATTGCTGTTTGTTCATGGGTAACCTCATTCTTTCGTGAAAACTTCTGCTACAGAAAATTTCAATGTCTATTTGCAATACAGTCCATTATAGACCGAAAGTTGGTAGGAAAGCGAATGACAATCCATTATCCGAAGTCAGGCAGCGTCGGATCGGGTTGAATTGCATAAAAAATAAATTGATCATGAACATCTTCTAACTGGTCAATCAACTCTTCATTTTGTTGTCGATATGCGTCTAGTAGTTGAGGGCATATGTAGTGGATGGTTCCATCTTCTCGAGCCAGACTAGCGGTCTCTTCCGCATCATATTGTAAAACTAACGGTTGTTGGCATGCTGTGCAACAACCAATCTCCATCTTGTTAAAACCGATTTTCGCTCCTTCGATGAAACAAGAATCACAATAATGTTTGATTGGATCACCAAAGTGACCGAGTTCATCTGTATGGATGACGTCATGTTCGTTCAATGATTTGTTGCAGCTAACGCAGTTGTACATCAATAACACTCCTTTAGTGATCTGTTCCAACAACGTATCATGCGATGAGTCGATGTACAACTTTACCCATAAACAATATTTTTACAGGCTAAAGAATATCGAAAGAAAGGGGCTTACATAATGGAATCCGATTATGAACATCTCGTCCAACACCTTCAACAAGACCAATATCGAACATACGCGAACCACCTCGAAACCATCATCAAACCTATTCCAGATTCAGACCGTACTGGAGACCTCGATCCACGCGTGTTCGCGACACTGGCCATGAATCATTCAGATGACGAACCGGACGTGGCGTTCAATCTCGAGGCAGCACGCGCCGGCATGGGCTGGCCAAATCAGGATCAGACAACGATTGAGATCGCAACGGAATCTCTACTCATTCCAAGTGAGGACGGCGACATCCGGGCCCGTCTGTATCGTCCGCATCATACTGAAGCAATCCCGGCCATTCTCTTCTTCCACGGCGGTGGATTCTTCGGGGGGACGCTTGAGACGATCGAGAATCCATGTAAGCTACTCGCGGAACGGGCGAATGCGGTCGTCATCTCTGTTGATTATCGTCTCGCCCCGGAGCATGCGTTCCCAGCCGGATTGAATGACTGTTACCGCGCCTTTGAATGGGTGTATGAAAATGCGACTGAGTTGAACGTCCATCGCGACCGAATCGGCGTCGCCGGTGACAGTGCCGGTGGCAACTTGGCGACCGCTTGCTGTCTGATGGACCAAGAACGAGGGGAACATCGAATCAGTTATCAAGCGCTCGTCTATCCCGTCGTCAATCTAGGGTCGATTCCGACAGATGATTTTGAATGGACACTCGATGCGTACGACATCTCATACCATCACGATTTGATTCGTGGTGTCGTGCTTGCGCTTGCGGATCCAGATTCGCTACTAAATGATCTCTATCTTCAAGGGAAGACGGATCTCAAACATCCCCTCGTATCGCCGTTGTTCGCAGACGATGTCACGGGTCTACCACCTACCCTGATTGTGACAGCCGAATACGATTATTTACGACTTGAAGGAGAGGCCTATGCACGGAAACTGTCGAGAGCAGGTATTCCGACAAGGCTCATTCAATATCGAGGGATGGACCATGCTTTCATCGATAAGTTGGGAGACTATCCACAAGCAGAAGATTGTATGTATGAAATCGCAAATGGACTAAAGGAGCTGACGAAATGAAACAGTATACATTAGATTGGACACGTTATGAGGAATTGGCCCGTCAAGCGGTCGCGGAAGGCGTCGTGTTAGTCAAAAACGAACAGAAGACCCTCCCGTTACAGCCTGAAACAAAGCTCGCCGTATTTGGTCGTAGCCAGTTCCATTACTATAAGAGCGGTACCGGATCAGGCGGGATGGTGAACGTCGGACACGTCACGACACCGCTCGAGGCACTACGTGAGCGTACGGACATTCACATCAATGAATCGCTCTATGCGACGTATGAAGAGTGGGTGACGGAGAATCCATTTGACCAAGGTGTCGGTTGGGCGGGTGAACCGTGGTCGCAACAGGAGATGGACGTAACGGACGAACTCGTCGATCAAGCCGCACAAGAGTCAGATGTCGCGCTCATCATGATTGGACGCACGGCAGGGGAAGACCGTGACAACACGGCCGACCCGGGTAGCTACTTGTTGACGGATATCGAACACGCGATGATCGAGTGCGTCACGAAACGCTTCCAAAAGACAGTCGTCGTCCTAAACGTCGGGAACATCATCGACATGAAATGGGCAGAGCAACCGAGTGCCATCCTCTATGCTTGGCAAGGCGGGATGGAAGGTGGAAAAGGACTTGTCGACGTTCTCGTCGGAGACGTGACTCCTTCCGGGAAACTGACAGATACGATCGCTCGTTCGATCGAGGATTATCCGTCGACAAAGAACTTTGGTCACGCAGACAAAGGAATTTATCAAGAAGACATCTATGTCGGCTATCGCTATTTCGAGACGTTCGCGAAGGATGATGTCTTGTACCCATTCGGATTCGGACTGTCTTACACGACGTTCAAAACGGAGGTCAAACAGACTAAAGAAGTCGATGGTGTCCTAACGGTTGACGTGGAAGTGACGAACACGGGAGACTGTGACGGGAAAGAAGTCGTTCAGCTCTATGTCGAGAAGCCACAAGGGAAGCTCGGGAACCCACTCCGGTCAATGGTCGCGTTCGAGAAGACGTTGCTTCTTGAGCCAGGTGAGCGACAGACACTTTCTTTCACCGTCCACATGACTGACTTTGCGAGTTATGACGACTCTGGCGTGACGGGTCATGAATCGAGCTTCGTTTTAGAGGCGGGGACGTATCGGTTATATGTCGGAACAGACGTGCGTTCGGCTGCACTCGCTTTTGAGGTCGAGCAGCGTGAGCAACGTGTCCTTGAGACGTTGAGCGAGAATATGGCACCTGTCCTCCCGTTCGAACGGATGAAACCGATTCAAGGCGAACGAGGGTTTGAAGTGAGCTATGAGTCGACACCGCTTCGCGCCGTTGACGTCGAGACACGTTATTTGGAAGAACGCCCTGAGACGCGAGCGTTCACGGGTGACCAAGGCATCAAATTGAGTGATGTGTACCACGGGAAGGCGTCGCTCGACGCATTTCTAGATCAATTGACGGATGAGGACTTGGCTTGTATCGTCCGCGGACAAGGGATGAACTCACCACGCGTCACACCGGGAACGGCCGCTGCGTTTGGTGGGGTGTCCGACCGATTGAACGAGCTTGAGATTCCAGCGGCCTGTTGTGCCGATGGTCCATCAGGGATTCGCATGGATATCGGGATGAAGGCGTTCGCGCTTCCGAACGGCACACTCTTGGCGTCCACGTTCAACGTCGATCTCGTCGAAGACTTGTTTGAGATGACAGGACTCGAGATGCGGAAAAATCGCGTCGATACGTTGCTTGGACCAGGGATGAACATTCACCGAAATCCGTTGAACGGACGTAACTTCGAGTACTTCTCGGAAGACCCACATGTGACTGGGAAGATGGCAATCGCCCAACTAAATGGGATGCATCGTGTCGGCGTGACGGGCACACTCAAACACTTCAGCGCCAACAACCAAGAGGCACATCGTCACGATATCGATTCGGTCGTCTCGGAGCGGGCATTACGCGAGATTTATTTGAAAGGCTTCGAGATGGCGGTGAAAGAAGGACGTGCAACGTCAATCATGACGACTTATGGCGCGGTCAACGGAATCTGGACGGCTGGACTGTATGACCAAAACACGCGTATCTTACGTGACGAGTGGGGCTTTGAAGGGATTGTCATGACGGACTGGTGGGCAAAAGTGAACTTCCGTGAGGATGAGTCGGCCAACCGTAAAAACACGGCAGCGATGGTTCGTTCGCAAAACGACTTGTATATGGTCGTCGACCGCCCGGACCTCAACTCATTCGAGGACAACACGATGGCATCGGTCGAAGAAGGCGTGGTCACACGAGGCGAGTTGTTGCGGAGTGCGCACAACATTTGTTCATTCATCTTGAAATCACCGGCGATGGAGCGTCTGCTTGGGATTCATGATGGTTCGGTCGAGGTGCTCGGCTTTGAAGACGAAACGAATCAACAGGATGCATTTGAGTTGGACTATCAACATCTCGAAAACGGGGAACACGTTGATTTGTCAGGAATCGACACCTCGACCGGAAACACACACGTCTTCGCTATCTCGGTCGACCAGACCGGAACGTATGACATCACGTTGACTGCCCGTTCGAACGCGGGAGAATTGGCACAGATGCCGGTGACATTGTTTGCGAACAATATCCCAGGTGCGACGTTCACGTTTAACGGGACGGACGGAGAATGGGTGACGCAGACGAAGCAGGTCTTCTTCTTGAACCAGCATAATTATCTCCAGCTCTATTTCGCGTTGAGCGGATTAGAAGTGAAGGACGTGTCCTTCACGCTCGCAGATGAATTCAGTATGAAGAACGGCTGAGTCGCCCTTTTGCCGATTCATTGAATTCGGTATAATTGAAGGAACGACACATCGCAAAGGAGGCGCATACCCGTGGAAAATCGGCTTCGATTTTCTAGGTCTTCACGCACTCATGCAAAGCCATTTGGACGAAAGGCGATCACTTGCATGGGGCGAAACGAATACCTTGATCGCTTGATTTAACGTAACCCACTTGGCTTTGCTCCCTTATCGAATTGGATTCATTCAATAAGGAGCGAGGTATGATGAAGTACGTCAATGCGCAACACATTCTGCCAGAACGATTGTTGCAAGAGGTGCAACAATACGTACAAGGTGAAACGTTATATGTGCCGACCCCGACCGACACGAAACGGAAGTGGGGAACGGTCAACGGAGGGAAACAATTACTTGAGAAACGAAACGAAGCCATACGCGCAGCGTTTCGGAACGGAGAGCGAATCGAAAATCTGGCCATATCCTATCATTTGGCGACGCACACGATTCGAAAGATTGTATACTGCTCGACATGAATGAGGTACGACTAGTTCGCTAGTCGTACCTTTTTAGGTCGACTATGTTTCTTAATCAAAGTGTACACAGTAAGGAAGCGTCGTCTCCTGTAAACTGAGGATTGAGGAAGGGGGCGACAAGATGTCAGATCCATTTATTCAAAACGAACAATATAATCTCATCAAAGAACAAGTGAGGCTCGTCAAAGAGAGTCGAATGCAAAGCTTGCCGTCTTCTGTTTTGCGGGCAGTCATCGACTTGGCACAGTCGAAAGTGATTTATGCATTCCCTGAGGCAACGACTGAACAATTGAAGCTTTTACAGTTCTCGACGTTACAGACGAACGAAGCGTTCGAAGAGTACATGCAACAATTACAAGAATGGGTTCAACCATTTCCCGTCGTATCTGCCGAGCAGCTGAAGGATTTGTTCCCGAAACAGAAGAAGCTTCGCTTACCGGAGCTAGCCGATGTTGATTTTGGACGACTCACTTATTTGAGTTGGAACGATGGACGTTCCAAGCAAAAGTTGATGATTTGTCAACATGAAGGTCGATTGATTGGCATCGTATGTAAACCGAGCACGAATACGAAGAAAAACATATGTGCCTTCTGTAATCAGTTCACGGACGTGACGTACTGCGTTACGATCACGAAAGCGAAACAAGCGAAAAATCCGGACTATTACAAAGCCATCGGCACATACATATGTGTAGACAGTAAGACGTGCAACGAACACATCACGAGCCAAGAGGCTTTGCATACTTTTGTTCATAAAGCGTTACAGGCCTGACGAGGGAGTCAGGCTTTTTATTTTTCATAAAATACTGTACAACCTTTCCGATATCCCTTTAGATAGAATCCAAGAAGTTTCAATCTAGAAAGAAGGGAATGAATGAAACACGTAGTCATTTTTGATATGGAATGGATCGTTGGATTACAGAAACATATAGCATTCAACAAATCGAAACGTTGGATAAGGGCGATTTAGTGTCAGAAATCGTGAAGAAGTATGAACTGCCGGATGGCTTCGTGGTAGGTGACCGATTATCGGAAGTTCTCGAAACTGTATCAAAAGAAACTGTTTCGTGATAAGTGAATCGATTTCAAGATTGGACTCGTACGTAAAGGACTACATAAAATCGGAGGGATCATCATGCACACGCTTTACATGAAACAAAAAGTGTTCAGTTTACGCGGGCGCTTCACCATCAAGGATGCAGACGGACATGACCATTATTTCATCGAGGGTAGCTTTATGAAGTTTCCAAAATCATTTGAAATCAAAGATATGAACGGTCAGACGGTCACGACGATCACAAAAAAGACGTTCAGCTTTTTGCCGAAGTTTTTCGTAGAAGTGGACGGCACAGATATGATGACCATCTCGAAAGATTTTTCATTCTTCAAACCGAAATATTCCATCGATGCAGCTGGGATTGATGTCCAAGGCGATTGGTGGGACATGGATTTTGATGTGACGAAGAACGGACATTCTATCGGAAGTGTTCAAAAGAAATGGTTCACGTGGGGAGACAGTTACGAGATTCGTGTCGAAGAACCAGAGATGGAGCACCTTCTCATCTCCATCGTCGTAGCCATCGATTGTGCGAAAGCCGATCAAGCAGCAGCATCTAGCGCCGCAACATAAAGGGGAGGATCTAATGGAATTTTGGGACGTCTATACGGTGAACCGAGAAAAAACCGGTCGCACGTGGCAACGGGGAATTCGATTGCCAGAAAGCGAGTATCATCTTGTCATTCACGTGTGTATCTTTAACCAGAAGGGCGAGATGTTGATTCAACAGCGCCAACCGTTCAAGGAAGGTTGGGCAAACATGTGGGATATCACGGTCGGAGGAAGTGCCACGGTAGGGGATACGAGTCAGCAAGCCGCCATGCGGGAACTCGAAGAGGAGATTGGGCTCAAGCTTGATCTATCTCAGACACGACCGCATCTGACCGTCAATTTTGATGAAGGGTTTGACGACATTTATCTGGTCGAAATGGAAGTGGATTTGAATGAACTGACGCTACAGGAATCTGAAGTGCAAGCCGTGAAATGGGCGGATGAAGCGGCGGTTCTGCAGATGATTCAACAGCAAGAATTCATACCGTATCACACACCGATGATACCGTTACTTTTTGCCATGCGAGGGCAATGGGGAGGAATCAATCATAAAGCTGCGGTGAAAGTAGATTCGTGAATAACATGAGATCTGATTCGTATTGAAGAATCAGATCTCTTTTCTTTGAGTTGATTTTGAATCAAATAGACCTCTAGTTTTACATGTAATTTTTTGAAAATGAGTCGATGAGCGGTATCTCTCGTTATGATTTTTTCCGACTAATCAACCGCGCTGTCCGTAAAATCGAGGGCAACAACTTCCGACGTTGACGGAATGCGAGATAGCGTCCTTCCCACGACGGTTTGAACTTCTGTTTGAACTGTCGCAAGCCACTGAACGGATAGATATAGCTGATATTTTCAAAAATATCGGCGGCGACGCGCTCTGGCCAGTGCGAGAACGTCTGCCCCCCGACGGCCGCAAGTGGTGCCACGCCGAGTCCGACATGTTCATAACCTTCCGCACGCGCCCATTCGATGATGTGAAGAATCAATACTTCGATTGCTCCAGATGGCGCATCATTTTTCGAACGCATCAAATCGATTGAGATGGCTCCGTCTCCTCGGAGTAACGAAATGAAAGCTACGACGACACCGTCCGCATCTCGTAATAAGGCAATCGGATAACGGGTCAACGTTTCATAGTCGAAGAAACCGAGGGAGAAGCCTTTCTCATTTCGATTGCCAATCCACTCATCTGAGATGTCTTTTAACTCTTGTAACAGAAGGAGGCTCGGTTCACAGACGATGTCGAACGTGATGCCCTTCTTCTCAAACTGATTGTAGAGAGAGCGCATATTTGCACGCTTCTTCCCGGATAAGGAGAAGGTCGAGACGTCAATCGTCGCCTCTTCCCCTAGTTTGAAGAACGTGAAGCCGGCATCATGAAGGCGCGGCATCCAATTCGGTGTAATTTGATAAAATAAAGGGATATACCCGATTCGGTCCGCATCCTCGATGAAACGTGTCAATAACGCAGTCGCCGCCTGTCGCTCACCTTGGATATCACCAAGAACAATCGCATGGTTCCGCGCTGTCGCAAACAACAGACACGCATCTCCGGCCTCGGTCATGTAAAAGCGCTTATCTGCCATATGGGCCAAATCAAAGCTACTTGATGTTTGTTGCGCCGCTTGGAACTGTCGGATTCGATGTTCATCGTATGCCTCTCCAAGCGCCGGGCGTTTCCAACGGTCGAATAAGAGCAGAAGCGCACTTGCTACGATCGAAGTCAATAACAAGACAAACGTCGTCAACCAGCCGGCTTGATGAGATGTGAAGAATAAGTCATCCGTACCCGCGAATGATTGCAACAAGAGGGCCTGGGTGCCGACATAGAGCAGGACGTAGATCAAGCTTCGAATGAGACGTCCTGTCGTTAAAATCGAGCGGTATCGGACGTGTCGTTTACGTGTCAACCAGACGAACATCGCAAACCCGATGACGACGAAGGTCTCAAACAGGTTTAAACCACGAGCGATGACCCCGATGGTCGCCAAGATGAAGGCAGTGTTGAGTAACCAGAGTGTTCGTTTAGTCCGCACATACATGCCATAGACGGACAAAAACATGAGAAGTCCGGCACTCAATATGAAAAGGGTACCGACCCATTCAAACCAGCGATTCACTTCATAGAGCGGCGTCACGCTCGGGAGAAGCGTCTGGAACCAAATCAACAGACTGCTCATGAGTGCGATGAGACTTCCGGTCAATCGTCCAATCTTCGCAAGCGTCCGCGAAACGACGCGCCAGACGACGGTCCCAATCTCATACGATGACCCGATGATTGGCCGATACTCGATTTGTTTGACGACCTGGTCCCCAAACGCGATAGCCGCGAGAAAGAGTCCAATTAAAAATGGGACGACAAAATAAACGAATCGGTAGATGATTAGTGAAGACAAAACGATGTCTTGATGAATCCCAAGTTGAGTCATCCCAACGAGATACAGTAAGTCAAACGTTCCGGCACCCCCAGGTACGAGAGAGACGACACCGACGACCGTCGCGACGATGAATACTCCGAAAAGTTGCACGAACGAGGCCGAACCGTCTAGTAATGTCAAAGCATAGATGGCGACGAATCCAGCGGTGACCCATTCTGCGAGCGAGGTCATCGTATACCCGAGCAGAGTGGACCACCCGACGTTTGATCGGCGTGAGGTGACGAACAAATAAAACGGGAGCATCGCACTCACGGCGAGTAACACTGGCCAAATCCACGGTTTCGTACCGACGAGCCCACCGGCCGGGAAGATACCGAGGAGCACACCGATGGAAAGAATGGACAGACCGCTGATAAGTGTCGGAGTCATCCACCCGATGGCACGGAGCAAGCGTTTCGTGTCCGTATAGGGACGATAGAGCGAGGTACGAAGCGCGATCCCGATCACGCCGCCGAAGCCGAGCAACCCGTTCATCGAGTTCGTGATCCATGCCGTTTGAACGATTTTTCGTTTCGGTAGCTCGATATGTAAAGAGCGTAGCAAGAAATAGTCATAGCCCGTCATGGTCAAGACAGCGAATCCACCGAGTAGGATGAGTGTGAACTGTTCCCAACCGGTCAGTTGTTTCAGTGTCGTGAAGGCGGTCGCGAGCGAGAGGTCTTTCAACTCTTGTCCGCTCTGAATCAAGATCAAACCGATTAATGCTATAGGGATGAGCCATTTTAATTGTTTCCATGAAAAACGAGTGCGCATGAGGTTTTCTCCTTATCTGTCATATGACTGACAGTGTCTTCTAACTAAATCGTACTATAGGATACGATTGAAATCTGTAAAACGTTTCAAAAACAGGGGATTGTAAGCGCAAGAAAGAGGACGAAATGTTGATTTTAGATTTGCTACAGTGTAAGGAGAAAGGGGTGTGGAGATGCTGACATTTGAAGAAAAATGGGCGAAAGTGCTCGCTTGTGATGCGACGTATGACGGGCTATTCTATACGGCCGTTAAGACGACAGGAATCTATTGCCGACCATCATGCCGTTCCCGCAAACCGAAAAAAGAGAATGTCGATTTTTATATGACGAGACAAGAGGTGGAAGCGAACGGATTCCGACCGTGCAAGCGATGCCAGCCGGAAGTCGAGCATGCTCCACACCGAGCGCTCGTACAACAGGTGACAGTGTATCTGATGGAACATTATAAACAGCCGATTCGCCTCGAACAAATTGCCGAGCATGTCCAGCTGAGTCCGTTCCATTTGGAGCGAACGTTCACCCAAACGACAGGAGAGACGCCAAGGCAACTATTGGAGCGACTTCGTATCGACAAGGCAGCTTATTTATTACGAACGACCGCGATGAGCAATCTGACAGTCTGCTATGAGGTCGGGTTTCAAACACCGTCGAACTTTTACCGCGTGTTCCGTCAAGTGAAAGGTTGTACACCAAATACGTATCGAAAAGGAGAGGACGTATGACAGAGATGCTAATCGCTGTACAGCAGCCGTTTGATTTTCAAGAGTGTCTCGTCTTTTTAAGTCGGTCAAATCAAGAGGTGCTCCATGTCACGACGGACGAGGCGATTCAAAAGTTGATGCGAATCGGGGAACGCCTTATCCTCGTCGAACTTCAAGGAGAGCAGGGTCACATTCGTGTGGTGTTCCCAGTCGATGACGTTTCAGAGATGGAGATGGAAAGCATTGAACGTGAGGTGCGTGACTGGTTAGACCTCGATCGTGACCTAACACCGTTTGAGGCGATGGGGGCAGAGGATGAATTACTGGCTCCTTTGATTGAAGTGCATCGCGGGTTACGGATGATCGGCTTCCCAGATTTGTTCGAGGCACTCACGTGGGCCATCATCGGGCAACAAATCACGTTATCCTTCGCCTATACAATCAAACGTCGGTTCGTCGAACGATATGGAGAACAGCGAGTCGTCGAGGGAAGAACGTATTGGACGTTCCCACGGGCGGAACGAATCGCCTCGCTCGAACCGGAAGCGTTACGTGAGCTTCAGTTCAGTCGAAGGAAAGCGGAGTATATCATTGATATTGCACGGGAAATAACAGGTGGGACATTATCAAAATCGGCTCTACAATCGCAATCTTCAACTGATACCCGTCAACGGTTACTCGCAATCCGGGGTGTCGGAGAATGGACGGCAGACTATGTGTTGATGAAGTGTTTCCAAGACGCCTCAGCATTCCCAGTCGCGGATGTCGGATTGCATCAAGCGATTCAACATCGTTTAGGGACGACTGAAAAGCCGACGATTGAAGAAGTGAGACGTTACGGTGAGTCCTGGAAGGGTTGGGAAGGATACGCGACATTTTATCTGTGGAGGTCATTATATGGAAACGTATAGACTAGACGTGGAGACACCAATTGGCTTGATCGAAGTCGTTGGGACAGAGAAAGTCATTCAATCAATCTTATTCGTCGAACGCGAAGCGGCGCAATTACCTGAACCGAATGTACCTGATGTGTTGCGACAGTGTAAGGATGAACTCGATGATTATTTTCGAGGGGAGAGGATGACGTTCACCTTTCCGATTGAACAAGTGGGCACGCCGTTTCAGCGGGATGTGTGGAGTACGTTACAGAAAATTCCTTATGCGGAGACGGCTTCTTACCGAGAACTCGCCGAACGAGTGAAACGACCCGCGGCTGTCCGCGCGGTCGGAGCAACGAACGGACGCAACAAGCTGAGCATCGTTGTGCCATGTCACCGTGTCATCGGATTAAACGGGAAATTGACTGGCTATGCCGGCGGATTATGGCGAAAAGAATGGCTCTTACACCACGAGAAACAAGTCGCACATCAAACCCAGTAAAAAAACATTTCCCCCTCCAAATCTGCTACACTAGAAGAGGTCCTATCGTGACGTCGGAATCGACGAAGTTATAGGATGATTCCCGTCACTTATGGAGAAAGTTTTGGAGGAATGCATGATTAAATTATTAGCAGATTCAACGTGTGACTTATCGGATGAAGTGCTTGAACGGTACAACATCGGGGTCGCGCCGTTGATCATTACCATGAACAATATGTCTTACCAGGACCGGGTGGATATCCAGCCGGATGATTTTTATGGAATGTTGGAAGCGCTCCCGGAATTTCCGACGACGGCAATGCCGAGCCCGGCGACGTTCTTACGATTGATGGAAGATGCGGTCGCTGCCGGTCATGAGGAGATTTTATGCATTTGTATGTCGAGTGGCACGAGCGGCTCGTATCAGTCGGCGATCATCGGAAAAGAGTACTTCGAAGAGGCGCATCCTGACTCGACTGTTAAAATTCACGTTGTCGACTCCCGTTCGATGAGTCACGGGAGCGGCTGGCTGTTGCTAAAGAGTGCGCAGATGCGTGAAGCCGGTGCGACGTTCGAACAGCTCGTTGACTTCAATGAGACGTACAAGACGAAAGTGAAGCATTTCTTATCCGTGGACGACTTGGACCATTTGATCAAGAGCGGACGAATCTCGAACACGAGTGCCATCATCGGAAAGCTACTTATGGTCAAGCCGATTATGAGCATGAAGGACGGCAAAGGTGCGATTGTTGCCAAGGAACGAGGTACCCGTAAAGTGCTGAAGCATTATACGGACGAGTTCGTGAAACGCGTGAATCCGGATATCACGAATTTTGTGATCATCGGGTACACATCGGACCAACGAATCGCGGAGAACTTAAAAGCGAAGCTCGAAACCGAAACCGATTTCGCCGGTGAGATTTACCTCATGCAGATGGGGGTTTCGGTCGGAACGCATGTCGGACTCGGTGCCATCTCGATGTTTTTCGTAGAGAAGTAACAAAAGCCGTCTCATCGCGAGACGGCTTATTTGTTTGGCCAAATATGCTCGATGGACGGTGTGCTGTCGTGATAATCGAGACGATAGACGTCTGGGTTACGCATCGTGCGCCATGTCTCAAAGTCATATTGCGGGTCGAGATGTTGCAATAAGAGTGCGAGCAGATTGCCGTGCGTCACCAATAGTGTCGCGGCATGTTGAGATTGAGCACGCTCCACAACTTGTAGGATGCGATTCGTCGCTTCTTGGCTAGATTCAGCATCAAGTAGTTTGAAAGTCGGGTCGATGAATGACTGACGTAATGGGGTCAGCCAGTCTTCGAGCGGTTCGTGAGACAGGATGCGTTCTCTCAGTAACGGTTCACGCTCGATTGAGAGGTGATGAGAATCGGCGAGTGACGTGACCGAAGCGACCGCACGGATATAATCGCTTGAGATGATCCGACCAATCGAGATATCACGAAAAAAGTCGTGAAGCAGGAGAGCTTGTGCGTGACCTGCTTCCGTGAGCGGGGCGTCAGGTTCTTGGCCCGCGGCTGAGCAGTGGCGAATCAAATAGAGTGTGGGCATGATGGATTCTCCTTGATCATTTTTAGTGAAAAGCCAATAATGAAATATATGTAAAACTATTTCACATCATAGAATATATTTCAATTTACTTAGTGATAAGTAGGAGGAACCAATGAGTCATTTTAAAAGACAATTAGAAAGCTCTCTTTATACTGGGTTTATAGATAAAGATCACCATCATTCTAGTCCATTTAAACCAGAACTTTTAGTAAACGAACGAGTTAAAAGACAGGATGTATTGACCGTGTTACTCGATGAATTGAAAGTTTGTAAGAAGTTTCAATTCGCTGTTGCGTTCATTACAGAATCAGGTTTGGCAACACTCAAATCAACATTATACGACTTGAGTCAAAAAGGTATCCGAGGCGAGATCATTACTTCTACATATCAACTGTTTAATCAGCCAAAAATGTTTAAAGAACTTTTAAAAATTTCGAACGTTGACGTAAGAATTGCAGATGTGAATGCGTTTCATTCAAAAGGGTATATTTTTCAACATGAAGAGTACTATTCATTGATTGTTGGTAGTTCAAACTTAACTGCAGGAGCATTAAAAACAAACTACGAATGGAATATTAAACTTACTTCTCATGAAAACGGTGAAATTGTTCAACACTTTTTCAATCGATTTGAAACGATGTGGAATGAATCGATTCCGTTAACCTTAGAATGGATTAAGGCTTATGAAAATGTATATCGTCCAATGGTTAGAGATCGAGTTGCTGAGTTTCCAAGTATTCACGATTTTAATCAAATTAAGCGGGACCTTGAAATTAAACCGAATGCTATGCAGCGTTCTGCTTTAGACGGTATTGAAACAGTCCGACAGCAATGTCATCAACGCGCACTAGTTGTATCAGCTACGGGGACTGGGAAAACATACTTAGCTGCATTTGATGTTCGTAGGTATGAACCGAAGCGAATGTTATTTGTAGTCCATCGTGAACAAATTTTGAAAAAAGCTATAAGTGATTTTCATAAAGTGATTGGTGGAAACATTGAAGATTTCGGGATTTTGTCGGGAACTAGTCGAGCAATTGATTCTAAATATATATTTGCAACTATTCAAACCATCTCAAAAGATGAAACTTTATATCAATTTGCACGAGAGACTTTTGATTACATCTTGATTGATGAAAGTCATCGGGCCGGAGCAAATACATATCAAAAACTATTAGAATATTTCGCGCCGAAGTTCTTACTTGGAATGACTGCTACTCCTGAACGTTCAGATGGATATGATTTGTTCAGACTTTTTGATTACAATATTGCATATGAAATTCGTTTACAAGAAGCACTTGAAGAAAATATGCTATGTCCATTCCATTATTTTGGGGTAACTGATCTTGAAATTGATGGGGAACAAAAAGAAATTGAAGTGTTTCAAAAACTTGTATCAACTGAAAGAATTGATAGGATTATTGAAAAGATTAAATACTACGGTTATTCGGGGGAAAAGTTGCGAGGCCTAATGTTCTGCAGCTCTAAAAAAGAAGCAATGTATTTATCTGAGCAATTAAATGCTCGAGGTTTTAGAACATGTGCTTTAACCGGGGATGATACTCAAGCGAAGCGAAAGCAAGAAGTAAATAATTTAGAACAAGGATTACTAGACTATATTCTCACTGTGGATATATTTAACGAAGGGATCGATATACCAAGCATTAATCAAGTTGTAATGCTTCGACAAACTGAATCGAGTATTATTTTTATTCAACAATTAGGAAGGGGCTTACGAAAGCATAAATCTAAACGTTACGTAACCGTTATTGATTTTATAGCAAACTATAAAAACAATTATTTAATTCCAATTGCTCTCTCGGATGATCGTTCTCAAAATAAAGATTCTATTCGTCGTAAAGTAATCGATCGGAGCTATATCTCTGGTACATCAACTATTAATTTTGAAGCGGTTGCTAAAGAACGCATTTATGAATCAATTAACCAAGCAAGGTTAACAGATTTAAAAACTTTAAAAGAAGCATATCAGAACTTAAAAAATCGATTAGGTAGACAACCTATGTTGACTGACTTTATAGAGAACCACTCAATGGATCCAATTGTTATAGCAACTAAAAATGGACATTATGGTGCTTTTTTAAGAGTTGTTGAAAGTGAATTGCCTTCTCTTTCGAAAGAGGAAGAGCAAATTTTACTTATGGTAACGCAAGAACTTTTATCAGGTAAAAGAATACATGAGATTTATTTGTTAAAACTTTTGGCCTCTGATCGCTCTATAAGTAAACTCAATTTTATTAACTACCTACATGATCATCATGTTCGAGTAGATGAAGCAACGCTTAAATCAGTAGAGAATGTATTATTATTAGACTTTTTTAATGATGCAGATCGAAAGAAATATGGTAATAAGCCGTATGTTGAATTAGATCGTGACATGTATCGGTTACCTTCACACATACAATCTATGTTACAAAACGAATGGTTTGCTAAGTTATTTAACGACTCACTAGAAGCATCAATCCTAAGAAGTAAACGATATAATCAAACACAACCTTTAACGAGGTTGGAAAAATACACGAGAAAAGATGTATGTCGATTATTAAATTGGAAAAAAGAAGAGCAATCTACGATGTATGGCTATAAAGTTAAGCATCATACATGTCCTATATTTGTAACGTATCATAAAAGTGAAGACGTTGAAGCAAGTGTTAATTACGGTGATTCCTTTATTAGTCCAGAGGTATTTCATTGGTATACTCGGAGTCGAAGAACCACAAAATCTGAAGAAGTGCGCAAAATTATTGATTCAGAGAAAGACAACATTGATATTCACCTATTTGTAAAAAAAGATGATGATGAAGGCGGAGATTTTTTTTATTTAGGTGAAGTGAAACCAGATCAACAATCTATAAAAAATACCACGATGCTAAATAAAAATGGTCAAGAACTTCCTGTAGTCACGATGAATTTAATGTTGAGAGAGAGTGTCGATCAACAGATATACGATTACTTGCACGAGATAACGCATTAAAAAAAAGCCGAGGCGTAATTTATACGTTCTCGGCTTCAGTTATTTGATTGATCACATCATTTACTGCAGGTAAATCTGCTGGTGCCCAGACCAAGGAACGTAGATTTTCACGCTTTAACCAGATTAATGCATCATGCTCCGTAGCTATAGGAGTTCCCGATTTTAATTCTGCACGTAATGAAACTAAATGAATAATGAAAGTTTCATATTCATGTACATGTTCATTAATAATTTCATGAGCAGTAATTTCACATTGCAACTCTTCAAAAATTTCACGTTCGAGTGCTTCTTGTAAGTTCTCTCCATCCTCAACTTTTCCTCCGGGAAATTCCCACATGTTTGGAATGAGCATAGTTGTTGAACGAAGTGCACAAAGAATTTCATGTTTTTCGTTTTCAATAACTGCTGCTACGACTTTTACTGTTTTTTTCATTGGTACTCCCTCATTTTTGAGATTTGATTACCTCTATCATAACATTCGTCTTTTCTTTATGAATTCAATCTTCACTTAAAGAATTTTTTCGCCCTAAACCCCTTATCATTCATCACAAAAGAGTTATAATCGGTATAACGATTATAAAATATACGATTGAGGAATGGGGATTCTTCGATTGTATGACAAAAAATTCAGGGGATAAGGATGGGGTTTTCATGAGCAGTACGCAAACGAGAACAGACGTCATTTTAATTGGGGCAGGCATTATGAGCGCAACGCTCGGTTCACTCTTTAAAGAGCTCGTACCGGAGTGGAACATTAAAGTGTTCGAAAAGCTCGATGCAGCAGGGGAAGAAAGTTCAAACGAATGGAATAACGCAGGTACGGGACATGCCGCACTATGCGAATTAAACTATACAACTGAGAACGCAGATGGGACGATCGATATCTCCAAAGCAGTCAACGTTAACGAGCAGTTCCAAATCTCGCGCCAGTTTTGGGCGCATCTCGTCAAGCAAGGATTAATTGAAAACCCAGAGGCCTTTATTCGTTCGATTCCACATATGAGCATGGTCCAAGGGGAGCAGAATGTCGATTTCCTGAAACGCCGTTTGGAAGCGCTCACAACGAATCCGTTATTTGAAGGGATGGTCTTATCAGACGATCCGAATCAGCTACGGGAATGGTTCCCGCTCATCATGGATGGACGGACATCGGATGAACCGATTGCCGCGACGAAAATCGATTCAGGGACGGACGTGAACTTCGGTGCATTGACACGTATGTTGTTTGAGCATCTCACATCAAACGGGGTCGAGGTCAACTATGGTCATAGCGTCGAGGACGTGAAGCGTCTCGACAACGGTCATTGGGAAGTGAAAGTGAAAGACGTGTCTCGAGACACGATTGAGACGCATACGGCACCGTTTCTCTTTATCGGGGGCGGGGGTGGCAGTTTGCCACTCTTACAAAAGACAGGGATTCCCGAGTCGAAACAAATCGGAGGATTTCCGGTCAGTGGACTCTTCCTCGTCTGTAAAAATCGCGAGATTATCGAGCAACATCACGCTAAAGTTTACGGAAAGGCGAAAGTCGGGGCACCACCGATGTCGGTCCCGCACCTCGACACACGCTTTATCGATGGACGAAAAGAGTTGTTGTTTGGACCGTTCGCTGGCTTCACGTCGAAGTTCTTGAAAACAGGTTCGAATTTGGATTTGATTCGTTCGGTCAAACCAAACAATGTCATCACGATGCTTGCGGCAGGGGCGAAAGAGATGCCGCTCACGAAATACTTAATCGAGCAGGTACTCTTGTCACACGACAAGCGTATGGATGAACTTCGCGAATTCATTCCGAACGCCAAGAACGAAGATTGGGAAATCGTTGTGGCTGGGCAACGGGTTCAGGTCATCAAAGATACACCGCAAGGAAAAGGGACACTCCAGTTCGGAACAGAAGTCGTCAGCGCGGAAGATGGATCGGTCGCGGCACTCCTTGGTGCTTCTCCAGGTGCATCGACAGCTGTTCATGTCATGTTGAAAGTGCTCGAACAGTGCTTCCCGCAACAGTTGCCGGAATGGGAAGCAAAAATCAAAGAGATGGTTCCATCGTATGGCTTGAAGTTGTCGGAACATCCGGACCTGTTTAGAACGATTCACGAATCGACAGCGCTCGCGCTCGGTCTAAAAGAAAAAGATATGGTACACAATTAATTTACTTGGAGCGAGTATACAATCGTATGCTCGCCCTCTTTGTATAGAACAAGTGATTACTCTTTCACCATTTTTTGGACTTTCGGACCTATCTAGTATGTCATCGATGCGTTTGACGATTCCTTAACTGTTGTCGTTTGTTTCTGTGATGGAGAGAGACTTTTTTCGAGAGGTTGCGTACCCTTGTTGCGACGATATTGAACCTGTGCCGATGATGGCTCGTCCGTATTGATGACATCACAAAAAAAGACCGCTTCCACAGGAAGGGGTCAAGGTGTGAGTGTCGTCATACTTTCATGTAAATACTCAGATATGCTACGATCAATGTCGCTTTCTGAACGATTGAGAGCAAGCGAGATTTCTTTTACCAAAATGGTTTTGGCGTTCTCTAGAATCTTACGATCTTGTTCGTATAGCTTTTTATTCGCATGGAGCGCCTCAATATGTCGACGACTCAATGTATTGACGACTTGAGCGATATCGTGACGGTTCCCTGAATGGACGACATTCAAAAATTCGCGATTGCGATTGTTGGAATGCGGGTTCCATTCAACGCCAGGCGAGCGGAACGACTCTAAAATCTCTAATGCCTCGTCTGCTTCGAGCAATGTCAACATCATCACATTATCGTTATCGACCGGGATGCTGATCTGTAACTTCTGTGCATTGTTGATCGGGTGAAGCGTGTAGTATGATTTCGTTTCTCCTGCGACCGTTTTGTCCGAAATGTCGTCGATGCGACATACGCCATGGGTCGAGTAGATGATTAAGTCTCCAGCTTTAAACAAGTCGATCACCTCTTCCTTATCCATAAGCATAGTCGTTCAGAAGGTGAAATGTCAACTCGGTTGACGTTTGGGTTCATGTATGCATATAAAAACCGTGCCGATTCTATCCGACACGATTACAGCTTCCAGTCCATGCGCAGAATGATTTTCAGTTGCTCGAAAGCATCTTGTCCAATTCCTTCTCGGATACGTTGCTCGAGTTGCGCTTTGAGCGCCTCGTTTTGTTCATAACAAGTATGGCCGAGCGCAGTCAGTTCGATGCATTTGTCTTTTCGACTCTGTGGATGGTCCGTTACGAGAACGAGTGCTTTTCCTTCAAGGTTCTTAATTAGTTTATGGATGGCTTGTCGAGAGATATGGACATTTCTTGTGACTTCGGCAATAGTCGTGTTCGATTGGTAAAGTGTTGCGAGAATATACCATTCAGAGTTTGAGATGAGGATGTCACTCTGTTCATTCCAAGATTGTTCACTCATCCGTCGAACTTGATTGTTTCGTTCTGTCAGCAAATCAAGCAGACGGGTTGACGTTAATGGAGTCAAATCAAGTCACTCCTCTTTCATTTTCGGCTTTTTGGACGTTCCTAACTATACAAAAGCAACTATACCCCGTCAACGTCAAACTAGAACAAAACGAGGCACATGGCCTCGTTTTAATTAACAGTCTTTATTTTTGAAGTCGATGACCATGCGTCCTTGAATTTTCCCTTGTTCCATCTCTTCAAAGATATCTTGCACTTCGTGAAGACAACGTTTGTGAACAACAGGCACAACGAGTCCTTCTGCTCCGAATTGGAAGGCTTCCTCTAAGTCTTTACGTGTCCCGACGAGAGATCCGACGACTTCGATTCCATCGAGAACGAGACGAGGAATATTCAAATCCATCGTTTCAGAAGGAAGACCGACTGCTACGACTTTCCCACAAGCGCGAACCGCATTGACAGCTGAGTTAAATGCGACTTTAGAGACAGCCGTGACGACTGCAGCGTGTGCACCACCGAACTTCTCTTGGACGATGTCTGCCGCATCTCCTTCGGTCGATGGATTGATTGTCAAATCAGCGCCACTCTCTTTAGCAAGTTCAAGCTTATCATCGTTCAAGTCGACGGCAATCACATGCGCATTGAATACATGCTTCGCATATTGAATTGCCAGGTTGCCCAGTCCCCCACAACCATAGATGATGACCGTCTCACCAGGTTTGACGTCTGCCACTTTGATGGCCTTATACGTCGTGACACCGGCACAAGTAATACTTGATGCCTGTGCAGGGTCTAATCCTTTAGGTACTTTGACGGCATAATCGGCGACGACGATACTTTGTTCGGCCATTCCGCCATCTACGCTATATCCGGCGTTTTGAACGTTTCGGCAGAACGTTTCCCGTCCCGTCGTACAATATTCACAGCGACCACACGCATGATACATCCAAGCGATACTGACACGGTCTCCGACTTTTAAACTCGTGACATCATCCGCAATTTGAGACACGACTCCAATTCCTTCATGACCGAGCACGCGACCTTGAACATCTCCAAAATCACCACCGGCGACGTGAAGGTCCGTGTGACATACCCCACAGTACTCGACATCGACGAGTGCTTCTCCTGCTTGTAATGGACGTATTTCCTTTTCAACGATTTCGATATTGGCTTTGCTTGCTGAATTGACAACGACTGCTTTCATGTCTCAACACACTCCTTGTGAAATGTTATAAAACCTAAGGAATTCTTTCTTCAATCACAACGTCAGGATATCACAAAATATGGAATGGAAGCGCTTTATTTTTATATAGCATTTGTCTGAAACATGAACTTTTTTCACATGAAGATTTGGGGGAATATAGATAGAAGTAGCAAATGGAAGGGGTATGGTTCAGGTGACAAGAACAAAATTATTTCACACATATAAATCAAAAATCTTGCAGCTATCTGATTTAGAGGAAGAGAAGTTAAAAAGTGAAGATTTTTTGTTAGACCGTGATGAAAAGAAACAACTCGATATCTATTACGCACCGTTTGAATATATCAATCCGGATGCTAAAGTCGTTATCGCCGGGATCACGCCAGGCTTGTATCAGATGCGTCAGTCGTTCGAGGCGATTCGCGATTTGAAAGGTGCTTCTGATGAAGAAACACTGCGAGCCGTCAAACAACGAGGAAGTTTCTCTGGTCCAATTCGTAAGAACTTGGTGACGATGCTGGACGATTTGGATTTACATCATCATTTGGGAATCGAATCATCCCTTGATTTATTTGGGTCGGCGAACCATCTCGTACAAAACACGGCGGTTCTCCCTTATCCCGTTTTCTATAAAGGTAAGAACTATAACGGGTCGAGCCCGGATATGATTCGGACTGAACTGTTTCGACCTTACGTGGAAGGTGTATTCGCTGAAGAGATGGCACAGCTGAAAGATGCCCTCATTCTACCGATGGGCGTGAACGTGAGACGAGCCGTGGAGCTGTTAGTGGAGCGCGGTCTCTTGGACCAGGAGCGGGTCGTGAGCGGGTTTCCGCACCCATCCGGCGGGAACGGTCATCGTCACCGCATCTTCGCCGAAAATCGAGACGCGATGAAACGACACATTGCTGAACATTTCAAACGACATCCACTCTGAACCGTATAACGAAAAAAAAGATTGAGCCTCCGTTGGCTCAATCTTTTTTAGTACTCTTCGTATTCACGCGGATCCTGGTCATCGATGCGACCATCTGGTTTCGTCAACGCATTAAGCGTCTCCATCTCTTCATCTGTCAATTCGAAGTTGAAGATATCGAGATTCTCTTTTTGGTGCAACTCGCTAGACGAGCGG
Source organism: Exiguobacterium sp. ERU653 (assembly GCF_018617775.1). Lineage (NCBI taxonomy): Bacteria > Bacillati > Bacillota > Bacilli > Caryophanales > Exiguobacterium > Exiguobacterium sp. ERU653. Next base: position 223,881 of record NZ_JACSKV010000002.1, on the reverse strand, counting down.
GCGAGCGGGATGACCCCAAGTTGCATATGCCAACGCAAGATGACTTGAGACACACTCTTTCCTTTTTGTTTGGCGAGCTCGGTGATCTTTTCATCATGGATGACCGTACGGGCGCGACTGAGTGGGCTCCACGCTTCTGTGATGATGCCTCGCTCCTTGTCGGCTTGACGCTGTTCGACTTGAGAGAAGTACGGGTGTAGCTCGATTTGATTGATGACCGGTGTTTCTCCCGTCTCTTCAATCAAACGATCGAGATGTTCCGGCATAAAGTTCGAGACCCCAATGGAGCGAATCCATCCGTTTTTCTTTGCTTGAATCAAGGCACGCCATGCCTCGACGTATTTATCCTGCTTCGGATTTGGCCAATGCAAGAGGAACAAATCCCAATAGTCGAGATTTGCTCGGTAAAGGGACTCCCGAATCATCTCGAGTGCCTGGTCATAGTCATAATATTGCGCGCGCAATTTAGATGTTAAGAAAAGCTGTTCGCGCGGAATGCCGGATTGACGAACCGCTTCACCGACCGTGCCTTCATTGTCATAACGAATTGCCGAATCGATGAGTCGATATCCGTTTCGGATGGCACACGTAATGGCGTCAACCCCTGCCTCACCTTTCAAATAAACCGTCCCGAGTCCAATGGCTGGAATCTCATGGCCGTCATGTAACTTGATTGTTGGAATACCCATCAAATGCCTCCCCATTCAAAATCCGTTCTCTAGTCCCGTATTCCACTTTCCTCGGAAATGAAACGTTTGAATGTGAGATCAACGCCGAAATGCTTTGTAGAAACCTTCACCTAAATCAATGATACACACGATGATGATGGTGAGCAATACACTCCAGACGCCCCAGCGACTAATCGTTTCGATGTCGATATTGATTTGATCGGCAATCAACGAAATGGCATCGGATGAAATCAAATCAGGTTGCAGTAAAATGAGCGCCGTGACGACAATCCAGACGACATTGAAGAGGGCGTTCCACAAGGCGAGCGGCTTCGTCCAGTGTCGAACCATCCATTTATAAATAGCGATGGCGATTCCAAAGACGGCCAAGGCGATGACAAACGGGAGGAATCGATCCAAGACAGACGGATTCAACAACGGATAGGATTTACCATTCATGACGACTCGAATCATCTGCTCGGCGTTGACGTACAATACGACCATCAAAACGGTGGCGACAAAGTCAAACAAGATGGAACCAAAAGAAATCGAGGTCGAACGTGGTTTCACTTTCTTGAGTTGTTCAGGTTTCCAACTAGAGAAGGGGACTTCACCTTCAGGCACAGTGCGTTCGATGATGAAGAACGTAAGCGTAATCCAAAATAGCGTCTGGACGACGACGTTGAAGATGGCCGCCCCGACTTGAAGGAGTCCTTGAATCAAGAATGGAAGCCAAGACGTGTCGTCAATCGAGTTGTTCAGATAACCGATGACTGAGAGGATTGTGATGACCGTGACGGCAATCGGTAAGACGATCTTGATGACGTTCACGTATTGTGTGAAGAGGGCAGGGCCGATCAGGTGGAGCGGTCGGTTCGCATAACGAGCGGCGAGAATATGAGGGTCACCGAGTTGGCGCAACGCTTCAAACAAAGTCGCTTCAGACGGGTCATTTCCAGTCATGTCATCAATGGTCGACTCTAATTCGAGTGCGACATCTTGCCGCATCGACTCAGGAATTCGAGAGGTGACTTCATCAATATACACATCACGAAGATTCATGATCATTTCCTCCTTCAATCAAACGGGTCAATGTTTTCGACATGTTCATCCACTCCACGTACAACTCATTCAAAATATCCAATCCGTCCGGGCTGAGCACATAGTACTTTCGTGGTCGACTCTCCGTCGTGTCCCAGGAGCTCGTGACGAGTCCTTGTTTTTCAAGTCGACGCAAGAGGGGGTAGAGCGTACTCTGGTCAATGTTGATGTCGGCATCAAGTAGCGCTTGAACGAGAGAATAGCCGTATTGAGGTGTCTTCAACTGGCTGAGCACCGCAATCGTCAACGTGCCGCGTCGCAACTCTGTCACTAATGAGGCTTTTACATCGGACATTTTTTCGCCTCCTTCATTCGTTTATTTTTATACTGTATATCATACACTATAAGTTATCATACATCAATGTGAATAAAAGATGTTGAGTTATTTCCTTATTTTGGGATAATGAAAGGGAGGTGATGTGGATGAAGTGGTGGTGGATGATTGGCGGTATAATAATTGTCGTGTTGATGGAAGTGAACGTTCGAGTATATGGGGGAGCCGCAACATTCGGGGTACCGATTGGCTGGATCATCATGCTACTAGTCTTGGCACAGTTTCGAAAGCCGACATCGACTGCGTGGGCTGTGTCGTTTGGAGTGATCAGCGTAAGTATAGGAATCGTGTTATCCGTACCGAGTTATTCGGTAGCGGAAGCAGAAGAAACGTTGGGCAAAACGTACAATGACGTGACGTATATGGAAAACGTTCCGACGACCGGGGGAGAATGGAATCCATTTAAACCTCGAGTAGGATATCGGTTTAAAGCAGGAAGCGGAGAATCGATTTTATTCATCCCGGACTCGGGGAAAACGTTTGAACTGTAAAAAAAAGACTCGCCCTCTAAGATGAGAGCGAGTCTTTGTGTTAGTTGCGAATCATGTAGTCGAAGGCGCCGAGTGCGGCTGTCGCACCAGAACCCATCGAGATGATGATTTGTTTGTAGGCGCTGTTCGTGCAGTCTCCTGCCGCGAACACACCTGGGATGTTCGTCGCGCCATGACGGTCGACGACGATTTCCCCGAAGTTGTTGCGTTCGACCGAGTCGAGCCAGTCCGTGTTCGGGACGAGACCGATTTGGACGAAGACGCCTTCAAGTTCGACATGATGTGACTCGTTCGTCTCACGAGACACATACGAGATGCCGTTCACTTTGTCCGTACCCGTGATTTCTGTCGTCTGAGCGTTCGTGATGACAGTCACGTTCGGGAGGCTGTGGAGACGGTCTTGAAGCACTTGGTCGGCCTTGAGTTCAGGAGCGAACTCGAGGACCGTCACGTGCTTGACGATCCCGGCGAGGTCGATAGCCGCTTCAATCCCAGAGTTACCGCCACCGATGACCGCGACACGTTTCCCTTCGAAGAGAGGTCCGTCACAGTGCGGGCAGTAAGCGACCCCTTTGTTTTTGAACTCCGCCTCACCTGGGACGTTGACGTTACGCCAGCGTGCACCGGTTGAGAGGATGACGCTCTTACTCTTCAAGACAGCACCGTTCTCGAGTTCGATTTCGACGAGGTCATTTTTCTCAAGACGCTTCGCGCGTTGGAGGTTCATGACGTCGATGCCATACTCTTTGACGTGCTCTTCAAGACTTGCGACAAGCTTTGGACCTTCTGTATAAGCGGTACCGATGAAGTTCTCAATACCCATCGTGTCCATCACTTGGCCACCGAAGCGCTCTGCGATGATTCCTGTACGGATTCCTTTACGAGCCGCGTATACGGCAGCACTCGCACCCGCTGGACCGCCACCGACGACGAGGACGTCGTATGGGTCTTTGTCTGAGAATGCAGAGGCGTCAGGACCTGTACCGAGTTTCGCCAAGATCTCTTCGAGTGACATCCGACCGTTACCGAACGATTCGCCGTTCAAGAAGACCGTCGGGACAGCCATGATCTCTTTTGCTTCCACTTCATCCTTGAACGCGGCTCCATCGATCATCGTGTGGGTGATGTTCGGGTTGAGGACGCTCATGACGTTTAGCGCTTGCACGACGTCAGGACAGTTGTGGCAGCTGAGGCTGATATATGACTCGAAGTGATACGCGCCTTCGATGTTTTGGATTTGTTTGATCGTGTCCGCATCGACTTTCGGTGCGCGCCCGCTCACTTGGAGGAGGGCGAGGACGAGTGATGTGAACTCATGTCCGAGTGGAATCCCCGCAAAGACGATTCCTGTCTCTTCAGACGGACGATTCACGCTGAAGCTCGGTGTACGCTCGAGTGTCGCGCGTTCGACCGAGATGCGTGATGACATGCTGGCGAGTTCGTTGACGAGCTCGAGCATCTCGTTTGAGACGTTGTCTTCCCCAGCGCTCACACGGAGGACGACATCGCCCTCCATGAGCTGGAGATATTGGTCGAGCTGTTGTTTAATCGCTGCTTCTAACATGCAATCGCTCCTTACAATTTACCGACGAGGTCAAGGCTTGGGCGGAGTGTTTCAGAACCCTCTTCCCATTTCGCCGGGCAGACTTCGCCTGGGTTGTTGCGTACGTATTGTGCTGCTTTGACTTTGTTGACGAGCGTGCTCGCGTCACGGCCGATGCCGCCAGCGTTGATCTCGACAGTTTGGATGACACCGTCTGGGTCGATGATGAACGTACCACGGTCTGCGAGGCCGTCTTCTTCGTTCAAGACGTCAAAGTTGCGTGAGATGACGTGTGATGGGTCACCGATCATGATGTACTCGATTTTTCCGATTTTCTCAGATGTTTCGTGCCAAGCTTTATGTGTGAAGTGTGTGTCTGTTGAGACAGAGTATACTTCTACACCGAGGTTTTGAAGTGCAGCGTACTCATTTTGAAGATCTTCGAGTTCAGTTGGGCAGACGAATGTGAAGTCAGCTGGGTAGAAGCAGACAACGCTCCATTTGCCTTTGAGGTCATTCTCTGTAACTTCGAGGAATTCACCTGTTTGGAATGCTTGTGCTTTGAATGGTAGTACTTCTTTGCCGATTAATGACATGGGTTATGTCCTCCTTGTTTTTTTACTCTAGCGTTTCTATCTCGACTAGAATAATTATAATGTAATACTAACTTCATATAACGAGCTAGAATTGTCAAGGCGTTTGCATGCTTTGAAAGTATGAGGCTTACCAACAAATTATCTACATTTGGCTTAATGGAAGTAAAGAAAACGATTACATTCCGAATGGTATTTTTCTCTCAATTTTCTTATTTCGATAAATAAACATGTTGAATAGAGTTGCTAATATTTTGGAGAGGGTTCTACATTTTCTCGTCGGAAATTAGAGGATTATCAATTACATCAATAAAATAACCTTAATCACAAGTAGCGATTAAGGTTGAAGAATTTGCTGTATAATTTTTTCTCGATACAAAGCACGATCCTGACTTTTCCGTAGTCGAGCATGACAGTTAGGGCAAGTGGCAATCACTTGCTCGGGAAGAGCCAATCCTTCATCTGATTCTTTATATAGCGAGTAAAGTTCTAAATAAGGACCATTTTCAGTATCGAATGGTGCGCCTTGACCGCATGCTTCACAGTGATTATTTGCTCTTGCAAGTACATAATAATATAAGGCCGCTGTCTGTTCTCTCACTTGACGCTTTCGAATCGACATGCTTAATCCAGTCGCACGCTTCGGGTCACGATTGGCAATTTGTTCGAGTTCCTCAATTGACTTGTACCTCATAGTTGTTGCATATTCGTGAGATTCTTCCTGTACGACATGGAGAGGTTCGAAAGCAAAAACGATTACTTCTCGCTGATTTTGATGTTTGTCGATTCCAAATTGAATATCATAGCCAATCAAAACAAGTTGATCTACAAAGCGGTAATTTCCTTTTCCGAGAGATTCAAATAGATAAACATCTTCACCATTTTCGATGTGATGGAGAAGCGCCTTGTTACCGAAGGAGAAGGTTTGATTTCCTTCTTGTCCTTCTCCGCTATAATAGAACAACCCATCTTCTTCGCTCCAGCCATTCTTATAACCAAACTCTTGGTCCATCCCACTATCGAAAATAAAAATAAGTTTATGTTTGTTAGGTGTACTGATTCCTCGTTGACGACTCCCACCATATTGATCGTGGATAAAGGAACGCCTATACACTTTATTTTTTTCGAACAGCATAAAGCACCTCATTTCCAGGTTTTTCTTTAAATAGAGTGTAGCATGCTTTTTTATTAAAAACGAAAAGACAGAGGTCGCCCTCTGTCTTTCAATTATTCCGCCATCAACGCACACACCGCATTCGAATACGCTACCGGATCTTCAATCGGTAACCCTTCAATGAGGAGGGCTTGTTGATACAAGAGGTCTGTATACTGTTTCGCTTTCGATTCATCTTCTTTATACACACGTTGGAGTGTCTGGAAGATGGCGTGGTCGGCGTTCACTTCGAGCACTTTCTCCGCTTTCATGCCGCCACCGTTTGGCATCGCGTTCAAAATCTTTTCCATCTCGATCGAGACGTCACCCGCGACCGTCAAGCAGACCGGATGTGACTTGAGGCGTGTCGAGGCACGCACTTCTTTGACGCGGTCTCCGAGCTCTTCTTTCATGAATGCGAACAAGTCTTGGTTGTCTTCGTTAAGCGATTTCGCTTCCGCGTCATCGAGACCGAGGTCGCCACTCGCAATCGACTTGAACTCTTTGTTGTCATACGACTGAAGCATCTTGATAGCAAACTCGTCGATCTCTTCTGTGAAGTAGAGGATTTCATATCCTTCCTCTTTTAAGCGCTCTGCTTGTGGCAAGAGGTCGATGCGATGAATCGATTCGCCTGTCGCGTAATAGATATACTTCTGATCTTCTTTCATCCGCTCGACGTACTCTTTGAGCGAGACGAGTTTCTTCTCGTGAGAAGAATGGAAAAGAATCAAGTCTTTCAATTCTTCTTTGGCTGCGCCGAACTGGTCATACACGCCGAACTTCAATTGGCGACCGAACGACTCATAGAACTTCTCATAGTCCTCACGCTCGTTTTGAAGCATCTTCTCAAGCATGCCTTTGATTTTCGACTTCACGTTCTTCGCGATCACGCGAAGCTGGCGGTCCTGCTGTAACATTTCACGGGAAATGTTGAGTGAGAGGTCTTCTGAGTCGACCATTCCTTTGACGAAGCCGAAGTAGTCAGGCAAGAGGTCGGGTGACTTCTCCATGATCAACACGCCGTTCGAGTAGAGCTCGAGTCCTTTCTCGAACTCTTTCGTGTAATAGTCGAACGGGACCGTCGACGGGATATAGAGGATTGATTGATAACGAATCGTGCCGTCGACGTTCAAGTGGAGGTGCTTGAGCGGCTCATCAAAGCCGTAGCGCTTCTCATGATAGAACGCCTTGTAATCCTCATCGGTCAACTCGCTCTTACGCTTCCGCCAAATCGGTACCATGCTGTTGACGGTCTCTTCTTCCTTATAGTCCTCGTACTCTTCTGAGTCCTCTTTTTGACGATGTTTCGTCACATCGAGTTTGATTGGGTAACGGATGAAGTCCGAATGTTTCTTGATGAGCGAACGGATCTCATACTCTTCAAGGAATGACGAGTACGCGTCATCTTCAGTGTCTGCTTTCAAGTGGAGCGTGATTTCTGTACCGATGTCCGCCTTGTCTGTCGACTCGATTGAATAGCCGTCTGTGCCTTCTGACTCCCATACGTAGCCTTGATCACTGTCAATCGAGCGAGTCCGTACGGTCACACGGTCAGCGACCATGAACGCAGAATAGAATCCGACTCCGAACTGGCCGATCAGGCTATGGTCTTCTTCCATCTTCGTCGCTTGCTTCATGGCGAGTGAGCCACTCTTGGCGATAATTCCAAGATTCGATTCGAGCTCTTCTTCTGTCATCCCAATCCCTGTATCACGAATCGTGATCGTCCGCGCCTCTTTGTCGAGTTCGATTTTGACGAAGTAATCGTCTTTGTTGAACTCGATGCTCTCATCGGAGAGGGCGCGATAATACATCTTGTCGATGGCGTCGCTCGCGTTCGAGATGAGCTCGCGCAAGAAAATGTCCTTATGTGTATAAATTGAGTGGACCATCAACTCTAAAATTCGTTTCGATTCGGTTTGAAACTGTTTCTTTGTCATGATCGTTCTCCTTTTGATGTCTGTATTTTGGCACTCTATAATTAAGAGTGCTAACACTCTTAATTATCCTAATTTTTAGGAAGATGTCAACCGAGATTGAAGAAAAGATTGACGAGGACGTAGGTTTCGCATATAGTTGAGTACATGCGATGAGCTGGTCTATGTAAGACGGCGGACATTCCCTTGAGGAGCACGTTGTGGAGCGTGGTCCGTCGCGGTAGACTTTCGAGAGCACCTCTAGTGAGAGGTGCTCATTTTTTATGTATACAATTAGCCTCCCTTCAAGCGAAGGGAGGCTTTTCTCATGCCCGAATGGATGCGAGTAACATCTCTTTCAACGCACGCAATTGAACGGCCGGCTCGATATCGTCTTCTAAATAACTGATATGTGACTTCAACATGATGTTGTTTCCGAACGTCCCGAACGTATTGATGATTGTGACGACGGTCACCTTCACATCGATATCCGAGCGGAATGATCCGTCTCGTTTCCCGTCTTCAATCAAGGGTTCGAGCGTCTGCATGATTTGTCGCTGCACGTCAATATAAGTCTCGATCCCAGGAAGGGGCGTGGCGACGAACGATGCATAGCTTTCAAACGCCTCTCGGAAACGGGCGTGGTTCGACCGCTCCAACTGCATCTCGAAAAAGTGGTTCAAGATGGCTTCAAGCCTTTCATAGGCGTTTCCCTTCTCATGCATGAATTGTTCAAATCGCTCGAGTGTCGGTTGTAGATTCTTGACTGCCGCTGCGACGATCAATTGGTCTTTCTTCGGGAAGTAGCGAAATAGCGTCGCCACCCCAATTCCTGCCGCATCCGCGATATCCTGCATTTGAACTTTCTCAAAGCCGTTCTCTAAAAATAAGCGCTCTGCCTCTTTGATAATCAGTTGAATCCGTTCTTCTTTGTTTTGTTGTCGTTTACTCAATTCCATCACCTCATTGTCTTTCCTTAGTATATCGTCTTCGAGCAGTTTCGTTGAGATTAATGTCACATCCAATTATGATTATGATAGTTAGACTATCATAATTTAAAGAATGGAGCTGGGACAATGCGTTTACAGGGGAAAGTAGCGGTCATCACAGGGGCAGGAAGCGGTATGGGAGAGTCGACGGCACGTCTATTCGCCAAAGAAGGAGCGACGGTCGTCGCGACAGATATCAATGAACAAGGTGTAAACAGCGTGGTCGAATCGATTCGTGCACAAGGCGGTGAAGCCATCGCGGTGAAGCATGACGTGACATCGCGTTCGAGCTGGGAAGACGTATTCGCAGAAGTGGAAGCGACGTGTGGCAAATTAGATATCCTCGTCAATAATGCCGGAATCGCACTCGCGAAACCGTTCTTGGAACAGACAGAAGAGGACTGGGCACGGACGTATCGGATCAATATCGATGGCGTCATGTTAGGGACACAATATGCGATTCCGCTCATGACCGAGAATGAGGGAGGATCAATCGTCAACATCTCCTCGATCTCTGCATTAACCGGTATGGCGGGTGCCGGGGCATACACGGCCTCAAAAGGTGCTGTCCGTTCTCTTACGAAAGCAGCAGCAGTCGATTACGGGAAACAAAACATTCGCGTCAACTCGGTACACCCAGGGTATATCGTGACGCCGATGAGTGCGCCACATATGGAGCACCCGGACTATAAACAGCACTTCCTGAATCAAATCGCATTGCCAAATCTCGGACAAGCGGATGAAGTGGCGGCAGCCGTTCTATTCCTCGCGTCAGACGAGGCGAATCATATTAGCGGGATTGAACTTCCGGTAGACGGTGGCGTGACAGCGAAATAAAAAATAAGCCTAGACGCGCGTCTAGGCTTATTTTAGTACCATTCTTTTGGTTCGTAATTCAATTCGCGGAACAATTGCTCCCGTTCTTTTTTCGAAAGGTCGCGCCATTGTCCGGGTGGGAGCTTCCCGAGCGTGATGTTCATGACACGCACACGTTGGAGGCGGAACACTTCATAGCCGAGCGCCTCACACATCCGACGGATCTGACGGTTGAGTCCTTGGGTGAGGGTGATGTTGAAGTCAAACTTCGAGAGCGGACGGACTTTACACGGAAGCGTCTTCTGTCCGAGGATTTTGACGCCGGCTTCCATCTGTTCGACGAACTCTGGTGTGATCGGCTTATCGACCGAGACGATGTATTCTTTCTCATGCTCGCCTTCTGCACGGAGAATCTCGTTGACGATATCGCCGTCGTTTGTCATGAGGATAAGACCTTCCGAGTCTTTATCGAGACGACCGATATTGAAGATGCGGAGCGGGTGGTTGACCATGTCGACCAAGTTCCCTTTTACTTTCTTCTCTGTCGTACTCGTGATCCCGACCGGCTTATGGACGGCGATGTAGACGTTGTTTCGTGCGACACGTGCGGCCGAACCGTTGACGAGGACTTCATCGCCCGGTTTGACCTGGTCGCCGATTTTTGCTTTTTTCCCGTTGATGGTGACGCGTCCCTCTTCGACGAGACGGTCGGCTTGGCGACGGGACGCCTTGCCTGATTCACTAATGAATTTATTGATGCGCATGTATACACGTCCTTTATTTGGCTTCGTCCTCTCACTATAACGCATTTTATAAACTCTCGAAAGCGGGAAACGAACGGGAGAGGAGGGATGACATGGAGGCAGTACGACTGTTACAAGACGCGATTCGATTTCAAGCAACGCTATGTGATACATCATTCGGAAAAGAATTAATTTCGGAGGCGTCGCCTGTCCTTTGGTACGGTCGACCTGGTCTGAATCAATGGCTGACCATCGGGACGAATCCGTCCCGCGGCGAGTTTTTACATCGTGACGGGACGCCGAGAATGGGGCAAGCCCAAAAGTTCTATTGGCGGGACACACTCTCGTTTGAAGATTACCTCGGAAATGAAGAGGCGCTGAAACAAACGCTCGAACGGACATCGGTCTATTTCGAGTCGGGTCGCGCAACGACGAGCTGGTTCGGGAAACCAGGTGGCGCCAAACTCGAGGCGCTCCTCAACGGGATGGGGCGGTCGTTTTATGACGACCCTAACGCTGTCATCCACGTCGATTTTTTTAAATTTGCGACGTATGAACAGATGGGGAAGATGAGGACGGGGCGCGACTGGATGGAGCATCCGACCTCAATCGAATTGTTGGAGCGGACGATTGCGTATATTAAACCGAGCCGTATCATCGTGCTCGGGCGAGACAACTGTCGTGCCTTGAACGAGTTTTCAACAATAGGAAGTCTGTCTACGTATCCTGCCGTCACTTATGAAATCGGACGTCATGAATCAGGTATCCCGATGATTGGCCTCCATATGAAGCCGTCAGAAGTGTTCGTCGGGCTCGGGAATGGGTATGACTCAAACGGGCTACATTACGGGTCATACGCCAAGCGCGAGCATCTTTTAAAAATCGGTCAAGCGATTGAAACGATTACGGACGAGTGGTTGGTGGATGGACGCGCGTGATGCTTCCCCAAAAGTTGAATTCGTTGAAGTCGATATAGCGCACGTCTTTCGACCGGTTGTCGAGCACGGCCAACAAGACGACGTCGGGAAATCCCCGTTTTTCAAACTGTAAATAGCCGACCCCCGTGACGGAATGATTCTTATAGAAGCCGTTCGCCATATTTAATACGAACGGTCGACCCGCTTTCAGTTCCCGCTCGAACGTCGACCACTTCCATAGATAGCGGGAACTGCCTCGACCGTCATACCCGTATCGTTTCCATAATTTCGTGATGATGGTGGCGATTTGAGTCGGTGGCGTCCCTTTCTCATCTTTGAAATGGTGCCTGAAGGCAATCTCGCGCATATCCTCCTGAATCTGCGTTACATCGTCTGGGATATTAGTGAATCCGTGATTTCGATAAAAGCGGAAGATGGCGGTGATCGATGTCAACGTACAGTTGTTCTTTCCGTTCTCGAATTGTCGTTGGAGCAAGACGGGCACGCCTTCGATCTGTACAGAGCGCTTTAATGTCCAGCGTCCATGGTAACGATCGTTCACATAAGCTTCCGGGTCGATGATACCGGCATAACCGTTGTTTGCGACCTCGAGTTGTCCTGCGAATGGGTGCTCCATCTAGATTTCCCTCCTTTTCTTTTAGTATACAAAGGACGCCCCATCTCATAAAAGAGAAAGGGCGTCGTTTTCGTTAAAACACAAGATGTGCAATTCCGACGATGATTGGAAGTGTGATGAATGTACGTAACAAGAAAATCAACACGAGATCGAAGAACGAGATTGGGAGTTTCGAACCAAGCAACAAGCCCCCGACTTCAGACATATAGATGAGCTGGGTGACGGACAACGTGGCGATGACGAAACGCGTCATTTCACTCTCGATTTCACTTCCGAGTACGGCCGGCAAGAACATGTCCGCAAAACCGACGACCATCGTCTGTGCGGCCGCTGCCGCTTCCGGCACTTGTAGGAACATTAAAATCGGCTCGAACGGCTTTCCGATGATTGTGAAGAACGGTGTATATTCGGCGATGACGACAGCGATTGTCCCGACAGCCATGACGACCGGAAGGACACCAATCCACATATCGAGTACGTTTTTAAAACCATCTTTTAATGTTTCCAAGAAACTCTTACTTGATTGTGACTTCTTCAAAGCTTGGGTCAGCGCCCATTTACCGAGCGACATGTTCGCCGGAACATCTTCTTCCGGTTGAAGCTCGATTTCCTCATAAGCAGTATCCGCTTTTTTAGATAACGGATAAATTCGCGGCATGATGAGGGCTGCGATTAGACCTGATAAAATGATGGCACCGTAGTACGGCAGGAAGTATTGATCGAGTCTCATATACTGCAGGACGACGATTGTGAAAGTGATGGAGACGACAGAGAATGTCGTTGCAATAATGGATGCCTCTCGTTTCGTATAATAACCTTCTTCATACTGTTTTGTCGTAAGTAGAATTCCAATCGTTGCATCTCCGACCCATGACGCGAGCGAGTCGAGGGAAGCGCGTCCTGGCAGACGGAACAACGGACGCATGATTTTCATCAGGAATGTGCCGACGAACTCGAGAAGTCCGAAGTTCAATAGGAGCGGTAACAACATACCCGCAAAAAAGAATGTCGCAAACAAGATTGGAATCAAATCAAAGAGTAGCAAGCCACCCGTAAATTCCGACGTAATCATCTCTGGTCCGACCGCGAGTAGCGTCATGACACCGGCGATGAAACCGATGATGCGCATGACGAACCAAAACGGTGTCACGCTAAACAGTGCGTTGATTGATGGTCGTTCCACTATAAAGGCAGGACGTGCCGTAAATAATAACAACGAGCCAAGGATTGAAATTCCCATCATGATGACGGCGAGTGCCGGTACGATGGCGCCAATCCAATCAATCAATAGATTGGATAAGAAGGCGATTGGAATCGTGAAACCTTCCTCAGATGAGATTGGTACGATAAAAAACATAATGCCGATGAGCGATGGAATCAAAAACTTAAAAAAGTCTCGACTCGAAAATTTCTTTCCGTCTGGTGTTGATGAACCATTCATGATGCATTCCTCATTTCCCCGAAATGTTTTTGCTGTCTATCTATCCCCATTACACATCCAGCCACGATTAAAACCTCTTTCTTTATCAGTATAAAAAATATGACTAGGTACTATCAACCAAATGCGTGAATTTTCTAAAAATATTGGATGTTGACTAGGCAAAACATTCGTATTCTATAGAGCCATTTAGTATGATGACGGCGAGTCCAACAAATTCAAGATATTTAGAAACTTCATTATAGAGATAGGAGAATGCATGATGAGATTGAGTGTGTTAGATCAGGCGCCGGTCACGTCGGGTCATACGGGAGAACATGCGCTGAAAAGTGCGGTCGAGCTTGCACAAGTCGCAGAAGAGTTAGGATATTACCGCATGTGGATGGCGGAGCACCATGGAGGCATGTCGTTCGCTAGTTCGGCTCCTGAGGTCATCACAGCCTATCTGGCAGCCAAAACAAAAAAGATTCGTCTCGGTTCAGGTGGCATCATGATGATGCACTATTCGCCACTCAAGATGGCGGAGGTGTTCAAGACGCTCAGTGCACTTGCGCCTGAGCGAATCGACTTTGGTGTCGGACGTGCACCTGGAGGTGACTCGAACGCGATCTATGCGATGTCACAGGGACAAAAGCCGATGATGGATGGGCTTTATGAAAAATTAGATACGACGCTTCAATTGATTAAAGACGAGGCACCTGAAGAACGTTGGTATAAGAATACGCCGGCTGCGCCGACAGGCATCACCCTTCCAGAGGCATGGTTACTCGGTTCGAGTGGGAACAGTGCCATTCAAGCTGGACGGATGGGGCTTGGCTATTCGTTCGCTCAATTTTTCAATGGCCAATTGAGCGCCGAGACGCTCGATACGTATCGTCATCACTTCACACCGTCTGACTTTATGGAAAAACCGGATATCAGTGTCACGTATTTGGTGACGACGGCGGAAACGGAAGAAGAGGCTGAGTATTTGGCTCGACCTTCTGATTTGTCGCGTCTCTTCTTGATGCGAGGGCAGTTGCGACAGCTATTGAGTCCAGAGGCGGCCCATGACTATCCGCTCACGGAAGTCGATAAAATTCATATCGCCAACAACCGGGCGATTCACCTCGTGGGGACGCCGAAACAAATCGCGGAACAGTTGCGTGATGAGTCGGAACGTTACGGCTTCGATGAAGCGATGATCTGTAGTATTCAGCATAAGCAAGAGGACCGATTAAACGTCTATCGCCTATTGGCAAACGAATTACTTTAATCCGACAGACACCTTCTCAAGACAGGGAAGGTGTTTTTTGTACGGACGAAAAACGTTTTCCCATTTTTTCAAAGGTTTTCTCCATACTTAGCACGAAACCAACTACACTATAAGAAAAAGGAACGGGTGGAGGGATACGATGCAACGGATGAAAGGGGACCCACATTATCTGTTCGAGTTGTTCACACGTTTGTATCGAATGGTATTTCTAATGGAAGTGTCAGATGAGGGCTATCGTTACGTTCACGTGAGCAATCAGGCAAAACTTGCTTCTTCACTCCCGGATGATGTGGAAGGGCATTATTTACATGAAATGTATCAATCAGAGGTGGCCAATGAGCTGATTGAGCATTATGATTCGGTCGTTGAGACAGGCGACCCGGTCTATTTCATGTCGAAGATGAATATCGAATCCAATACGGCCCGATTTGCGTCGTCTATGCTTGTACCAATCGAGGATGAGGCGGAGACGGTTCGTTATATACTTAGCTTGACGACCGATTTATCGGAAGAGGCGGAAATTAAACTACTTCGAAGTATCGAGCACATGGACTATTTGACGGGAATGCCGAATTTGATGAAAGTGAAATTGGAGCTCGATCAATTGTTCGAGCAACAGAGTTCAGAAGAAACGAGCGTCATACGTCTGCACATCAATCGTTTCAAGATGATGATGTCACTTCAAGGGGTAGAACGATCGAATCAGTTGATTAAAAATATCACACGTCAATTGGCGAACACACTTCCAAAAGGGTCCATCATCGGTCGGGTGGACAGCGAGGACTTCATCGCGGTTCTGCCATATGTGCCGATTAAAATCGCTTATATGTATGCTGAACATTTGCTTGATGTGATTGCGAGTCATTCCTACCAAGTTGCGGAGGCAGAATTCCCATTATCGAGTTGTATCGGAATCGGAGCGGGGACGACAGACGCCGACCGTATCATTATGAACGCTTCGACTGCTTTACTCGAGGCGCGGCAGACCGGGAGTCAGACGATTCGTTTATATGAGCACGATGAGTACGTACAACGCTATATCGATGAAATCATGATTGAGACGGAACTCGTGAAAGCACTCAAACAAGACGAACTGTACATGGTGTATCAGCCGAAAGTATCGATGGATGGAGCAATTCATTTTGAGGCGCTCATTCGTTGGGAAAGTCCGGTGCTCGGTATTGTTTCTCCTGAAATGTTCATACGGGTTGCGGAGCAGTCGCTACTGATTGAGGACGTGACACAGTTTGTACTGAATCGGGTGTGCCAAGAGGTGTCAACACATCCCGAGCAATTTGAAGGGCGCCGTGTGGCCGTGAACGTGTCGCCGAACTTGTTTCATGAGAACCATATGAATGAACTCGTTTCCATCATTTCATCGTACGGTCTTCAACCTGAACAGTTTGAGTTTGAAGTGACAGAGCACACGTTAATGCATGAACCAGTCGCTACGATCAAAATAGTCGAATCGTTAAAACAGCAAGGCTTTCGACTGATGATTGATGATTTCGGAGTCAGTTACTCCTCTTTAAATTATTTGAAGCTATTCGAAATTGATGGAATCAAGATTGATCGATCGTTCGTTGCTCAACTCGATCAAGAGAGTGGACTAAAAGAATATGAAATCGTCAAACTGATTGTGTCGCTGGCAAAAAAATTAGACCTAGAGGTGACGGCAGAAGGGGTCGAGACGGAAGAACAATATCGTATTTTACGTCAACTCGGCTGTGATGAGATTCAAGGTTATTTCTTTAGTCGCCCGATGCCGCTCGGAGACTTGGATGAAGCGCTCGATATCTTATATTCCCATCAAGCGATGTTGTCGAAAATCGAACAGCCGTCACAGTTACTTCAACCTTCTCTAGACGACCGTGAAATAAAACGCTTAAAAGCGATTCTGAGATTGGAGATTTTAAATACACCTCAAGAGGAACGTTATGACCGAATCTCACGTTTGGCCGCACAAACTTTACAGATGCCGGTCGCCTTCATCTCCATCATGACGACGGATCAACAGTGGCTCAAATCATGTGTCGGGATTGAACTCGAATCTGCGCATCTTAAACGGGAATGGACGTTATGCAATCGGGTTATCACATCCGAGCGTCCGGTCGTCATTGAAGATGTCGTGTCAGAAGCGATTGAGAGCGATAGTCCTTGGCTCGAGCGTATTGGGTTTTATGCAGGTGTACCACTTCGTACAAAACAAGGTCATGTCATCGGTACGCTTTGTGTAGTCGACGAGCAGGCGAGAACGTTCACGGAAGCAAATCTACAAACACTTGAATCGTTTGCGCATTGGGTCATGACAGAAATTGAGCATACAGAAGTTTTAAGGCGACAAATCAATCGTCAGCAAGTTGTAGAAGCATTGTATGAAGCGACGGCATTACGCCTGCCATTTCAAGACCAATTGGAGCGGGTTCAAGAAATTCTATTGGAATGGGTCGGTTATTCACACGCGGTCATCTTCTCGATTGAGACTTTCAACCGACTCTTGGTAGAGAATGGGGTATCCCGTTTGACGTGGGGAGAAGAAGAACTTCAATCCCTCCATCAACTGACGACAGTCGGTTCACAAACGCTACAAGAAGGCGAACTTATTGTAGACGGCATTGAATTCACCACGCTCATCAGTTTTCCTCTGACACATAATCATCAAGTGTTTGGCTGGATTGTTTTATTGGCGGAGCAAGGGAATTTAAATGATCAACTCGACGAGAATACCCTTCAGGAATTGACCGACACGATACGATTGCTCGCGAGGTGGATGGAGAGCGGGATTCGAAAAGAACGGAAACAACGCGAGATGGTTCATATCGCGAAACAGGATCAATTGACGAAACTATGTAACCGTCACACCCTCACGACTGATTTATACAAGCAATTGCAACGCTCGCAACCAATCACATTACTATTAATTGATTTAGACGATTTTAAACGAATCAATGATCAATTCGGTCATTTGATTGGGGATGAAATGTTAATTGAGATGGCTCAACGATTAAATGAGTTTGTACAGCGTGTTGGTGGTCAGGTGTATCGATTTTCTGATAATGCATTCATTGTGATTCAGGATGGCTCTCCCCGCAGGTTAAAAGATATAAATAAAGTCATTTCCCGGGGAATAACTGCGTCGAATGGAGAAGTGATTCATCTTACGGCGAGTGTCGGGGTCACTATGGTGCAAAGTAATGACACGATCGACGCTATTCTTCATCAAGTCGATTTGGCCATGCACATTGCAAAAAACAATGGAGGCAATCAATGGTTCCGGTACGATGTATATTCAGATGGTGAGGAACTTTAACTGATTTAGTAGAAGAGGAGTTTATTTGTTCATGCAAACTTTGATCAAGCACTCGGAACGTTTTTGGTACATGACACCTGTCGACCGTACAGACCGACCGATTCTCGGTGCCGTTGTCGGCGATACGCATACGCTGCTCATTGACGCTGGTAATTCTGTGTCGCACGCGTCATTCTTTTTAGAACAGCTAGAAAAACAAGTCCTCCGTGCGCCTTCGATGGTCGCATTGACACATTGGCATTGGGACCACATCTTTGGTTTACCGGTCCTAGAAGGGGTGGTATCGATTGCAAGTGAGGCGACAAAACAAGGTATGGAGAAGCTCGTCCCGTACGATTGGGACGATGCGTCTCTTGATGAACGGGTGGCGCAAGGGATTGAAATCGCATTTTGTGCGGAGGCGATCCGAGAAGAATATGGGGACGCCCGCGACATCGAAATCGTGTTGCCGACGCTGACGTTTCAAGAATCGCTGACGCTCGACCTCGGTGGGGTTCACGTTGTGTTGAAACATGTCGGGGGAGACCATGCAAAAGACGCTGTCATTCTATATTTTGTAGAAGAGAAAATCTTATTTTTGGGAGACGCGTTATACGCAAATCTATACGCTCCGACATGGCGGATGACACCGGAAGAGACACTTCGATTGTTGGATGTGTTGGAGACATTCGATGCCCAACAAATCGTTTGGTCACATGGTGAGATGGTGAGTCGTGAAGCGTTCGCAGAAGATTGCCTCGCATTAAGACGAATCGCCACCATATCAAATGATTTCCCAGGAAATATCGATGGAATCACTCGGTCATACGCTTCACTCGTCAATCGTGAAATCAACGAAGAAGAGAAAGAATTGATTACGTTTTTTGTGAACGGGACGATGGGAAGATGACACATATCACAAGAATTCACGAGGAGGACGAGACGTTCCAACAGTTTTTGACCACTCAATTGCGTGAGTATAACAACGTTCATTCGATTCATCATCGTGATATCCGCGAAGCGAACGTGCCGCTCATTCAGTTAAAAATCGAACAAGAAGGACAGGTGATCGCCGGATTGTATGGGAGTGTGTATTGGGGATGGTTCGATTTGGATCGCCTGTGGGTCGATGCAGACTTTCATGGTCAAGGCATCGGTAGTCAAATACTTGTAGAAGGGGAGGCGTTAGCGAAGTCGCTCGGTGCGACGCGTGTGAAGTTGACGACGTTCTCGTTTCAAGCAAAAACGTTTTATGAACGATTCGGTTATACGGTCGCGGGTGTGCTACCGGACTATCCACCTGGATCGGACTACTACATGATGATGAAAGAACTATAAAAGGCGACACGAGGTCGCCTTTATTAATATACTTTATCCCCATTGAAGATTGAGTTTTTCACCATGACATAGTCTACTGTGCGCAATGCCTCGAGACTGTCACCACCCGCGTAAGAAATCGCCGATTGGAGGTCTTGCTCCATCTCGGTCAATGTATCTTGTAGTGCCCCTTTGTGTTCGACAAACATCTTTTTCCCCTCGACGTTTTTCCGCTCACCTTTTTGAAACTCGGAAGCCGAACCGAAATACTCTTTCAATTGTTTCCCGTCTTGCTCGAACGTTTCCCCCGGTGATTCATCGTGTCCGGCAAATAACGAGCCAATCATGACCATCGAAGCCCCGAAGCGAATCGATTTGGCGATGTCACCATGTGTCCGGATCCCTCCATCCGCGATAATCGGTTTTGTCGCCGCCTTGGCACACCATCGCAGTGCAGCCAATTGCCAACCCCCTGTACCAAACCCAGTCTTGATTTTCGTGATACATACTTTACCGGGTCCGATTCCGACCTTCGTCGCATCCGCTCCGGCGTGTTCTAATTCGCGAACAGCCTCTGGCGTCCCGACGTTCCCGGCGATGACGAATGAGCCGGGAAGATGGTGTTTGATGTGTTGAATCATTCGAATGACCGCATTTGAGTGTCCGTGTGCGATATCGATCGTAATGAATTCTGGCGTATGACCGGTCGATTTAAGCATCTCGATAAAGGCATACTCTTCTTTCTTCACCCCGACACTGATGGATGCATACAATCCACGCTCATGCATATCTTGGATAAACGCAAGACGCGTCTCTGGATTGAAGCGATGCATAATGTAAAAGTAACCGTTCTTGGCCAGCATCAGTGCTACTTTTTCATCGATAATCGTCTGCATGTTAGCCGGAACGACCGGTAAACGGAAAGTAAAGCCACCAAGCTCGACGGTCGAGTTACATTCTGAACGACTGTCGACAATACATTTTGCAGGAATCAATTGAATATCTTCGTAATCAAATACTTTATCCATATGTCACACCCCTATTCACGAACATTAACGTCTTAAATAACAAAAAACTTCGCCCATTCGGTAATATAACGTGAATAGAACACAAAGTCAAAGGATATCTAAATAAATTAACTTAAATATGAATATAATTCGATAAAATACATTTAATCGTTCGGTTTTTGATGTTTCACGTGAAAAAAGGACCACTCATTCGTGGTCCTTTGCGAGTACATATTGGTTTCGTCCGCCAGCTTTCGCTTCGTAGAGAGCAAGGTCGGCGCGTTTTAATAACTGTTTGGTCGACAAGCCTTTCACATAACGAGCGCCCCCGACACTTGAAGTCGTGATGAATGTATGATGGTCAATTTCCCATGGACGTTGCAATGCCTGGATGACTTTCTCTGCGACACGATGTAGAGAACAGAGGTCGTTGAAGCGAATGAGCACGGCGAATTCATCACCTCCGAGTCTAGCGATCATATCTTGTTTTCGAAGCACGGATGTCAATCGACGTGCGAGTTGGCGCAAGAGCTCATCACCCACATCATGACCGAACGTATCGTTTATTTGTTTGAAGCGGTCAACGTCAAGTGCGAGGACGGCCAATTCGCCCTGTTCGAACTCGGTTCGATCAATCTCTTCTTCGAGATAGGCGAGGAAGAAGCGGCGGTTCGGCAAATCCGTCAACGTGTCGTGATACGCCAAATGTTTCAATTGTTTCTCGAGTGCTTTTCGCTGCATGATTTCACGGCTGACCGTCAAGTAGTGAAGGAGACGTCCAGATTCATCATAGATGGCCTGTATTTTCGTTTCGAGCCATATCCAGCGCTGATCGGCGTGAAAATGACGGAACTCAAGTGTCAACGAGATGTCCTGTTGCTGCCTTTCTTTCAATTGCTCCCTGACGATATGGATGTCGTCAGGATGGATATAGTCGAGCGTATTCTTCCCTTCGTAATACCCGGCCGCAAAGCCGAGCACGGTACGGTGGGAAGGGGATGCATAACGAACGGTACCGTCCCGTTCTAACATACAAACGAGATCACTCATGTTTTCTGTGATCAATCGATATTGTAACTCGCTTTGTCTCAAGGCTTGTTCCATTTCACGTTTTTCTGTGACATCACGTAAAATCGTTAGGACGGCCGTTTCGCCCTCGTAGTCGATGAGGAGACTACTGATATCCATCTGGAGCTTGTCTCCACTCGGCGTCACGATGGCCATTTCCGTATCCTTCACAGGGCCTCCAAGTTCAAGGGATGCGAGTCGTTTACGGGTGGATAGATGATGCTCTTCTGCGATGAATGAAAAAATCGATTCACTCTCGAGGTAAGTTTCACCAATTGTGGCGAGCGCCATCGCGTTCGCGTATATAATTTTCCCGTCTTGATGGACGATGATGCCTTCTGGAATCGTCTCGATCAGTTGACGATAGCGGCGTTCACTTTCGACCGTAGCACGTTCGGCGTTCTTCTCGGGCGTCAAGTCGATGATGATTGCAAATAGGCCGGTAATGTTACCACCGACCTCGATTGGAATGTTGAGGACTGACAAGTCGAGTCGTTCACCGGATTGATGTTCAGCATAAACGGAATATTTGTGTGGAATCCCAGAAAGCGTGAATTGTAATCCTTTCCGTACACGAGACCGTTCACTCTCGGGAAGCCAATGCAAGAACGGATGGTGAAGCATGTCCTGTTCCGCATAACCCGTGATGGCCGTGACGGCCGGATTGACTGATTTAATGTTTAGATGATGATCGAGCACAAAGATGCCGTGGGGAGAATACCGTCGCAGCGACTCATGATGATCTTTCAGGATTGAGAGTTCGAGCTCACGACGTTTTCGTTCTGTCACTTCACGAACGACGGAGACGATATGTGTGCAGATTCCCTCATCATCAAAAATCGGAGTTACTTCTGACTCGAAGTAATGAAGTGGAAGCGTCAACACATCATTCGCCTCTACGGTATCCGTATAAAATGAGTCAGCAAGAAGATAGTCTTCATAGACGACACTCTTTTTTGTTCGGATTGCTTCATCGTAATACTGTGAGATGAGAGCGGCCGTCTCAGTCGGAACGAGTTCATCAATCTTCTTCCCGATATCCTCATCCGACCAGTTGATTGCACGTTTTCCGGGTTCGTTCACGAAGACGTATCGATAAGCTGAACCATCAACTTCCATAAAGAATACATAGTCTGAAATTTTATCGAACGTCCGTAGTAAAATCGATGCGTTGGATTGAAGTGTATGGTCAGCTTTCATCTCGTCTCCCTCATTTCGTTCATTCTATTTTTTACACGTCATTTTTATTTTAACGTATCCACCACAGAAATGTGTGAACTTTCAAAAAAAGACAGGATGCATATACATCCTGTCAGGCAGCTTCGTTCAGTTGTTTTTGTTCGTTCCGTCCATTCATAACGTAATACAAGAAAATGGTAAAGAGAACGACGCCAGAGAGAATCAGGTATAACGTCGAGAAACCGGTCAACGGAATGAGTAGTCCGATGAAATAAGGTCCAAACCCGAGACCTGCATCGAGCGCAATAAAGAACGTGGATGTCGCCATCCCCATCCGGTGGGGTGGTGAAGCCTTAACGGCAATCGCTTGTGTACCAGATTGGATATTTCCGAAACCTAGTCCAATCAAAGCACCTGCGAGTAGAAGAATCCAGCCACTGCTTGCTTGACTGAGCACAAGAAGCCCGACGGCAAAGATGGCGATTGCCGGATACATGACGACGTTTGCTCCGCGCGCATCCATCAATTTCCCAGTGATTGGACGTGATAAGAGTACTGCAACCGAATAGACAAGGAAGAAGATACTTGCCGCCTCAATCAAGTCGAGTTCACTTGCATAAAAGTTGATATAGGACAAGACACTCGAGTAGCTTAGTGCGGCCATGCCGATGATGAGGGCAATCGGTAACGCCCTCGGTTCGACGAATGATTTCAATGAGAAGCCACGAACGACTTCAGGAGCATCGACTTCAGGTACGTTGACGAAGAACGTACTCGCTAAACTGATGACTCCAATCACGAAACAAAGAGCGAATATGACGGTAAAGCTCGTATATTGGCTAAGGAGCAATCCGACGAACGGCCCGATGGCTGTCGCCAGAGTGGAGCTCATGCTGTAATAGCCGATGCCTTCACCTTTCCGGGTCGCAGGGATGATTTGCGCTACGATGGTCCCGGTTGCCGTACTCGATAATCCCATCCCGAGACCGTGAACGAACCGGGTGAGCAATAAGAAGCCGATGCCCCAATGGACGAAGTACAATAAAATCGTGGTGGTGAAAAAGACGAGCCCGATATAAAGCGTCTTCTTCCGACCAATCGAATCAATGAGTCGACCGATGAATAATCGTCCGGTCAGCGTCCCGATGATGAAGATACCGGTGACGAGTCCTGCTTGACTCGTCGTCGCTCCGTACGACTCGACGGCATGCACTCCGATTGTGACCATCAATAAGAAAAAGATAAGCGTCAGGAAGAAGTTGATGAGCGAGATGATCAAGAAGTCTCGCGTCCACAGTTTTTGAATAGGTTGATGCATCGAACACGACGCCTCCTTTTCTTCAAAGTCGAATAGTTAATAAACATAACTAAAAGAGTATACCAAATCAAATTAGGATTGTCTGAGATGATGCACTACATGCACTGAATGACAGACATGAAAAAAACTCGACTCGGGAATCGAGTCGAGTAAAGTAACGTCGTTAGGCACGGTCCCAGAAACGGGCTGTCGCAATCCCATCGATGAACGCATCGAATCCATCGAGGTTGTGCTCGTCAAACGTGAAGACGCCAGGCTGGTCTGTCTTCACGCGACATGTGGCGAGTGCCTCTTTGTGATGCACGTGCAAGGCGAGCGGCTTATAGTGCTTATACGTGTTCTCGATAAACTCGAGGACATCATCTTCGACCGAGGTTGCGGCGCTCACTAAGAAAGCGGCATCGAAGAGACTCGCGTCGACTGTGTCATACGTCTCTTTTACTTTCAAATCACCGAGCATATGCGCTTTTTTTCCGACGAGGCTATAGTTGACATTGTGGTCGGCGAGCGTCTGCACCCATTGTTTCACCTGATTCGCGTCCACGTCACCGGCGAGGAGGAGGGCGACACTCTTCGTGTCCGGTTTTTTAATCGTGTTGGCCATCGAGAGGGCAGGGGAGCTCTTATCTGACTGGACCTCATTATTCTCTTCTGGCACTTGTACCCCTAAATTGTCCGCGACGACTTCGGCGAGGTGACGATCGATCCGATTCAATAAATCGACGGCGTTTTCTTTCACCATGTCGGACTCACATTTTCCGAGTTCAAAACTACAGGCGTCTTGAATATGTTGCTTCTCGACATCGGTCATGCTGTTGTAGAAGAGCTTCGCCTGTGAATAGAAATCAAGGAAGCTGTCGCTACGGCCGCGAATCTTATGCCCGTCCACCTTTTCTTGATAATGCTCGAAACCACCTTGGTCGGCCGGTACGGGTTCCGGCTGGTTGTTGTTGAGCGCATTTTTGTGATAGCTCGTCTGCCCTTTATGGACGGCCATTTGATGCATCCCGTCCCGCTGATTGTTGTGGAACGGACAAACTGGTTTATTGATTGGAATCTGGTGGAAGTTTGGTCCACCGAGACGCGAAAGCTGCGTGTCCGTATACGAGAACAGACGACCTTGCAAGAGCGGATCGTTCGAGAAGTCGATTCCTGGAACGAGATGACCCGGGTGGAACGCGACTTGCTCAGTTTCCGCGAAGAAGTTGTCGACGTTTCGGTTCAAGGTCATCTTCCCGACGAGTTTGACCGGGATTTCTTCTTCCGGCCACAGTTTGGTCGGGTCTAAAATGTCGAAGTCGTACTTGAACTCGTCTTCTTCAGGGATGAGTTGAAGTCCGAGCTCCCATTCTGGATAGTCGCCTTTATTGATTGCTTCATACAGGTCGACACGGTGGAAATCAGCATTTTTCCCGGCTGCTTTTTGGGCTTCGTCCCATACTTGTGAATGCACCCCGAGCTTTGGCTTCCAATGAAACTTAACGAAGTGCGCTTTTCCTTCAGCATTTACGAGACGGAACGTATGCACCCCGAACCCTTCCATCATGCGTAGACTACGCGGAATCCCCCGATCACTCATCGCCCACATGACCATATGAGCGGTCTCGTGATTTTGTCCGACGAAATCCCAGAACGTATCGTGCGCGCTTCCCCCTTGCGGCACTTCTGTATGTGGTTCAGGTTTCACGGCGTGGACGAGGTCCGGGAACTTGATTGCATCTTGGATAAAGAAGACCGGGATGTTATTCCCGACTAAATCATAATTCCCTTCGTCTGTGTAGAACTTCGTCGCAAATCCACGGACGTCCCGAACGGTGTCACCGGAACCGCGTGACCCCTGAACCGTTGAGAAACGGACGAATACGGGTGTTGTCTTCGAAGGGTCATTCAAGAAATCCGCTTTGGTGAACTCGGCAAGCGGTTCATACACCTGGAACTCCCCGTGTGCTCCGACTCCACGCGCATGAACGATGCGCTCCGGAATCCGCTCATGGTCGAAGTGAGTCATCTTCTCACGGAAATGGAAGTCCTCGATTAACGTCGGACCACGACGTCCTGCTTTCAGCGAGAATTCGTCTTCCGCCATCTTCAGACCTTGGTTTGTCGTCAAGCCAGCTTGTTGTTCGTTATCAATCGTATGTTGTTTTAACTGCTCTTCTTTCTTGTTCCCCATGTGATTGCCTCCCTTAAGTATGACTGACCGTCGTAAGTCACGATTTGACCTACTATATCGGTGTTCCCTAACCTAAAATAAAAAAATCCCTCTTTTTCAAAAAAAGAGAGATTTCACACAAAGTTAAGGTTATTCATAATGCGGCCCATACATGTTGTTTCAATACGATTTGTTGCACCACTTTAGGGTCGAGTTCGTATTCCGTGGCAATGACACGCGTCACTTTCGCTTTCGCATCGGGGTCATCAGGATTCTGCTCCGTATACTGGTCTTGCCATGACCTCCAAATCTGTATCTCTTTGTCGGTCAATTTGGTCGTCCATTCTTTTTCCCGAAGTTGCCAGCCGAATATCATGTCGTCTATTTGACCGGGTTTCACCCAATCGGCAAGCGCGTAATCACCTTCCGGAGCGAATACGGCTTCACCGAGTGGGGGTTCCGTCCCGATATACGCGGCATCATCATAAAATCGTAGCAAGGCGGCCTGAAACTGATCAGACTGTTGTACGTCATCGATGACGTCATGACTGATTGATTGAAGCTCATCCGTACTCCGTTCCCCATGTACCACGACATCATATTCATATCGAGTGACGCCGTCTTCTTCAATGGGTGTACGTTCTTCAATCGTGTATATTTCCTCGGAAATAGAGGCTTGTTCAGACTTCAATTGTGTGGTGGGTGTCGACTCCTGCGGCCAGAACCAGACGGCCAAGCCGAGCGGGACGAGAAACACGGCGAGACGCCGGAGTTGATATACCCAATTTGCTTTTCTTTTTTTCTTCAACCAAAAAACACTCCTTCAATATGTAACAATCCCCGAGATGTCGGGGATTATGTTCGATCTAGACGAACGAGGTCCGCATCGGGATGCGACTGACCGCGAACGAGGGCACTTAAAATACGAGAGCCGAGCATGCTGTACACCGTCCCATTTCCCCCATATCCAAGTAAGTAAAACAAGTTCGGTTGATTCGGGTGCTCTCCGATGAACGGGAGTTGGTCCACTGATTCTCCGAACAAGGCGACCCAGGCATAATCGATTTCAAGGTCATACATCGGGAAGAGCTCGGCTATTTTTTCTTTCACCCGTTCTGCCCGATCATTCATGAGCGTCTCGTCGTGAGGTGTCTCCGCTTTGTCTTCATCGAGACCGCCAGCGATAATCCGACCATCGGGAGTCGTACGTAAATAGAGATACGGGCGTTTCGTTTCCCAAATGAGGGCACGTCCTTCCCAATCACTGAACTCAGCGATCGGATTCGTGGCGATGGCGTATGACCGATTTAAATCGATTCGATGGGAGTCGAGTAGGGGGGCTGGCCCATAACCCGTCGCAAAAATAACTTTATTCGCTTTGAATGTCCCGTTTGAGGTGAAAACGACCCATCCGTCACCGTCGGACACGACCTCATCCACCGACGTTTCTTCAAAAATTGGGACGTGTTGTTTTGATAAATGGCGAATGATTTGACGGCTTAGCGTGAGCGGATTGACCTCGGCATCGCCTTTGGTGATGAGGGCCGCCGGTTTTTCGAATGGGAAGCGTTCGCGTAATGTCTCACGATCCAACCATTCCACGTCAAAACCGTACTTTGACAGCATTTCATACTCACGTTTCAATTTGGCAACATCGGTCTCATCACTCGCAAAACAAAGACTGTCCCGTCGAATATATATATCGGATGCACCGACATCTTTTGCCACCTGGTCGAGCGATTCGACCGCATCGAGACACAATTGATAAAAGCGAACAGCTGCCGCCTCTCCAATTTTTTCTGCGAGTTCATGTAACATGATGTCATTTGAATATTGAATTAACCCGGTATTTGCTGATGTGCTTCCTGTCCCGACTTTGCACGCATCAATCACCGCAAAATCGACACCGTCCTGTTGTAGCGTATAGGCCGTCAATGTCCCGGACATGCCAGCTCCAATGACGAGCACGTCGTAGCGTTCCTTTTTTTCAGGTTGTTGCAATACGACGTTATCTGATTCAGTTGTTGGCCAATACAGTTCTCCGTTATACAGTTCCATAATTTCTCCTCCACGATTCAGCTTCTTCCTTTTTATCCCCGCTTCAGAAAAGGCAAAACCTAAAAAACCGCAGACAATGTGTCTTGTCTGCGGTTCAAGATGTCATTTCTTGATAATGATTGATGAAGGAGAGGCACCTTTCGTATACGTGATGCGTTGGACGTTCTTCGCACCATGAATCTCAGCAAGGTTTTTCCCGTCAACGATGACTTCCTTCACTGTTGCACCTTTGAAGTCGATAGTGGCACCAGCTTCTTTTGGTTTCACTTGAACGACGACGTTTTTTAAAGCGTCACCAGTCAATTCCGTGTATATACCACGAACGAAGATCCCATTTTTGAAGTTTGTACCTTTTCCGATCGTCACACCGATATAATCCTCTTGAAGGACGAGACGTGCAGCTTTATGGTTTTCCACGGTATAACGCGTCAATTCCACTTCTGGTTCCGGTGTGAAGTCGATTTGTGCAAGGACTGGATCGTGGTCACTCGCACGTCCTGACATCTCTGTGAAGTCTGCGTTGACGTGAATCATGTCGATCTTCGTAGAGTTCGCTAAGCGGTTCGACACGAGGATATGGTCGAGTACTTGCGAATTCCCTTGATACACATAAGAGTAACGGTCGACAGCCGGGACTTTCTCGACCATGTTCGTCATTAAGTCACCTTTGAAGATTTGAAGTGCATCCGAGAATTCGAAGTCGTTGAAGTCTCCAAGTGCAACAACGTTTGCTTCTGGGTTCTTCGTCTTCACGTCCGACACGAAGTTGTGGACGACTTGTGCAATTTTCTTACGTTGCACTTCACTTCCGAGTACGACCGGCTGTTGTGAGCCGAAGAACCCAGTATCGCCGCCTTTTGAGTTCCAGTGGTTCGCGATGACGATGACGTTCTCGCCTTGGAAGTCGAATTGAGCCGCCAACGGTTTACGTGAGCGATCGAACGCTTCGTTCGTTGGGTCGATCCGTCCCGGGTTGTGCGTCAATTTCCCGTCAGCGTATCCGACTGCCGTCGTCGCATCACCGGCAGGAATTCCGTCAGTCAATGACACGCGCTCAGGGTCGTATAAGAAGCCGACGCGGATGTTGGCATCCGGTGCGCCACCATCCTGGTTGTTCTCTGGGTCGATGTTTGCGTACTTGTATGTCTTCCCGCCGACAGCAACAATGTTGTCAATCAAGCGTTGATAACTTTGATCAGCGGCAGAACCTGCCCCTTTGTCCTGTCCGTCGTTGTCTTGTACTTCTGTCACGCCGATGATGTCAGGGCTGTTCAATTCATTGACGAACGCTTTCGCCAATTTGAGTGCCTTCTCATCTGATGTTTCTTTGATGTTGTTCGAGAAGTTTTCTAAGTTATACGATGCAATCGTTAATTGATCTTCCTCTGCCTCGATGAACGTCTTCTCACGCTGCGCATCCCCTTTGACGAATGTAGCCTTCATATCCTCAAGTGAAGCTTGAATCTTATAGTTACCGAATGAATAGCCGACGACACCGACAATTGGTCCGTTGAAACGGTCGCCTGTCGCGACATCAAAGTCACGTGCTTCAGCGTTCGGTTCGAGACGGAACTGAATGCGTTCTGGGTTCGCGTCGTTCTTTTTCAATAAGACGCCGCCATTGTATGTCTCCGTTGGCGTATCTTCGAGAACAGTCACCAAATCACCGTACTCCTGCGGTCCGACCGACTTCAAATTGTTCGTTTGAACGCGCATCCCTTCAAGGCTCTCCCAGAAATCGATTGCGTCCTTCTCCGGGTTGAAGACGGCGAGATTATCACTGTCGATATACTCGGTTGGGAGATTTGAAGCGTCAATCGTGATCGGGGTAGGAAGTGTTACACCGCTCTCGAGAACTTCAACTTTTCCGTTACGCGTATCGATTTGTGTCATCTTCATATCTGTCTGTTGACGGTCGCTGTATCCTTCAATCGCGTACTCGCTCACTTTTCCGTTCACTTTAACGAGGTCACCGACTTGAATACCAGCAATTGAACGTCCGCCGTAAAGGACAATCCCTTCAGATGTGCGTGCATCATTATCGGCTTCCGTGTCAGGAGTTTGAATGAAGTAGTAGGTCGTTCCGCTTGAGACGAAAGTAGACGTGACGATCCCTTCGATACCTTCAACCGTCTGTCCGTTCATCGGAGCGGTATGGTTCGCACCTTGGATGTCGTGAATGCGAATTTTGTCTGTAATCTTGTAAGAGAATGTCGAGATGGCACTGAACGCATCTTCCGTTTTCACGACCGTCTTCAATGTCATCGAGTTTTCGATGCGGATTGGATTTTCGTAACGAAGACCATTCTCTTTCGGATCAGATCCGTCGAGCGTATAGAAAATCTCGGCGTCTGCTGTCGTTGTCGAGAGCGTGACGTCTTGTGGTCCGACGAACGTACCGGCACCTGGTTTTGCGACGGCAGGGCGAAGAACAGACGTATCGATGACTGTATCTGCTGGGTCACGAGGGATGATTTGGTACATGTTATCAAATTGCTGGACGATTCCTGTAATCGATGAATAGTTCACGTCTGTCTGCAAGTCGAGGATGCTTCGCTCGTCACGAACGATGAACTCTTTTGTCCCATCTGTTGCCGTCAAGTTCTGACCGCTACCTGTGAGCGTGACATTTTTGACGGTGACGAGTTCTGATTCGACGTTTTCGTTGATTTGTTCACCTGTCACTACTTGTGCAACAGGAAGCGTCGATTCCTGTTTGGAGACGACGACGGCACTGTTCAATTGAAGTAGTTCACGATATGAACCGACGACCCCTGTGACGACAACCTCATCCCCGACATTGACCGCAAGTGACGTTGGACGGATAGACAGACCTCCCGTCGCGTCTTGGATGGAGATCGTGTTTGCTAATTTAGCCGTGACGATTCCTTTTACCGTGACCGTCTCGTTTTCTGCTTTTGTCCGCGCGTCAGCAATTGAAATCGGTGTGATTGGTGCAGGCGGTTCAGTCGTGCCACCATCTCCGTACTCGACACCTTGGAACGTATGTAACCCGAGGTTATCGAACGTGTCTTGTGGTGTCGATATCCATTCGATAGACGGGTCGAACGTGTCGCTGCCTTCACTGTCTCCACGCGTCACCGTATCTTTACGAATGAGCGACTGATCGGCAGTCGCAACGATCGTTCCCCATTTTGTCCCCGGGTCGAAACCGAGTTGACCAAAGACATCGAGAATAGTGTCTCCTTTTTTCAAGATGATTGTGTCATCCCCATTGAAGTTCGTCACGGCGCTCACCGTGTTCGATTTTTCTTTCAACGCGTCCGATGCACTGCCGTTCACGATGACATATGTAGCTCCCGGTGCGAGTGTGCCTGTTAAATTCAATGTGTTTCCGGCAGTCGTGCCTCCGTTTGAATACAATTCAATCTTGTAAGCAGAAAGGTCAATTGTCGCGTTCGTTCCGTTAAATAACTCGATTGCCTTGTTATTACTTGATCCTTCAACATATTCTGAAATGAAGAGGTCTGAAGCGTTCAACGTTTCGGCGTGTACGTTTGCCGCGATCGGCGTCATGCTGCTGACGATGAGTCCTGCTGATAAGGCAAGGCCAGTGACTGTCTTAAATGATTGTGTTGGTTTCCCCATGTGTAAGTCTCCCTTAGATGTAATGGTCTAATCCGATTTCCCCAATTCGTGTCGTTGATTAATGGTGAATATTCGTCCCCCTTTTTCGAAAAAACGACGTGATAGCGCTTACATTACTTCTCTTGTGACGAATTTCTTGAAAAACATTCGTGTATTGTCAAAATTAACACGTTCATTTCCCAAGTTTTTAACTACATGTTAAACATAACCAAGCAGACGTCAGAACTCAATCTACTAAATACGAAGTTATGATTACATTTTGATGACAAGGTAAATGAAACCTGAAGAACTTGACGATTGCTTCGATAAAATTTACACTCTTCTAATACTAATTAATTATATCGGTTAAGTGTGTATTAAGAGGAGGAAGAAATGAAAGAAACCGTTTATCCAGTTATTCCTGGAGCAGGCGCATTTTATTATGAAGGAAACGAGATTGGAATTTTACTTTGTCATGGCTTCAACGGGACACCTCAAAGTGTGCAAGATGTCGGGATTGAACTGATGAAACAAGGGTTTACTGTTTACGCACCACGTTTGAAAGGGCATGGGACAGACCCGGAAGATTTTCGATGTTCAACGCATCGATGCTGGTATAAGAGTGTGATCGAAGGAATTGAGCGATTGCGTGAATCTTGTCAGACTGTCATCGTTGTCGGTCAGTCAATGGGTGGAACGTTGGCACTCAAAGCAGCTCTTGGAAGAAAAGCAGACGCAGTCGTAACAATCAATGCCGCACTGTCCGTACCGGGATATGCGTGCCATGCGTCGGATACCGAGTGTCGATTCATCGACGAAGACGCGCCCGACATCTTAGCAGAAGACGTATATGAGATTGTCTATGACCGCGTGCCGACAAGAGCAATCCGAGAATTGCTTTCGCTGATTGACGAGGTGCGACCTCACGTCGAATCGGTGGATGTGCCGACATATGTGATTCATTCAGCTGTCGACAACGTGGTTCCACCTTCCGACTCCATCTGGTTGTTTGATCAGCTACAAGGAACAAAAGAATACGCCGTGCTTCCAAACTCATATCACGTCGCGACGATGGACCATGATTGGAAACACTTATCGAAGCTCATCACGGCCTTCTGTGAACAAGTGGGGGCGCATCATCAAAATGCAGTGTAAAAACTGCATTTTTTTATGGACTGATTCTTTGCAAACGCTTGCACTAGTGCTATGGTAGATGTGAATCATACCTTATTGTAGGAGGCACGGTGCCGTATGGAGACGTTGTTCAGCCAAACGAAACAAACAAAAATAAGTCGTGTATGGTGGAAAGAGGCGATTGCCTATCAAATCTATCCACGAAGTTTCAAAGATTCGAACGGGGATGGGATTGGAGACCTTCGTGGAATCATTGAAAAGCTTGATTACTTAGAAGACCTTGGGATTGATGTCATCTGGATTTGTCCGATGTATAAATCGCCGAACGATGACAACGGATACGATATTAGTGATTACCAAGATATTATGGAAGAGTTCGGGACGATGGAAGATTTCGACGCCTTGCTAAAGGCTGTACATGCGCGTGGGATGAAGCTGTTGCTCGACCTCGTCGTCAACCATACGTCGGACGAACATCCATGGTTCCTAGAGTCGAAAAGTTCGAAAGACAATCCGAAACGGGATTGGTACATTTGGCGAGATGGTAAAGAAGGTGCACCACCGAGCAACTGGGCGAGTATCTTTGGCGGCTCTGCCTGGGAATACGATACAGAGACTGATCAATATTACTTACACGTCTTCTCGAAGAAGCAACCTGATTTGAACTGGGAGAATCGTGAAGTACGAACGGCTGTTTACGATATGATCAATTGGTGGCTCGATAAAGGCGTCGACGGATTCCGTGTCGATGCAATCAGTCACATTAAAAAGATGCCGACGGGGACGATGCTTCCATCTCCGGACGGCAAACCGGTCGTCACGGCGTTCTCGATGTATTCGAATATCGATGGAATCCATGACTACCTTCAAGAGATGAAGCGGGAGACTTTCTCGAAATACGATATTATGACCGTTGGTGAAACGAACGGGATTGAACCGGAAGCAGCGGATCTTTGGATGGGACCGGAAAATGGCGCGATGAATATGGCGTTTCATTTTGACCATGTCGATATTATGCGACGGTCACGTCTTGCCCCGCTCGATGTCGTCGAGTTGAAACGAATCTTTGATAAATGGCAACAAGGTTTACTCGAAACCGGTTGGAACGCACTATACATTGAAAATCATGATATGGTGCGAGCGGTCTCGCTCGTTGGGGATGAGCAACATTACTGGCGTGAGAGTGCCACGGCTCTTGGGATGATGTATTTCTTTATGCACGGCACACCATTCATCTATCAAGGACAAGAGATTGGGATGAGGAACGTGCCCCTCCCGTCCATTCATGACTATGATGATGTCGCGACAAAAAATGAGTATTTCGAACGGATTGCGAACGGGATGAGTGAAATCGATTCGATGCAACAAGTATGGGGGACCTCACGTGACAACGTGCGAACGCCGATTCAATGGGATGCGTCGCCTCATGCTGGTTTCTCGACGAAAACACCATGGATGCCGATTCATGAAGAGTATGAGACGCTTAACGTCGAGGCGCAGCAACACGATCAACACTCAATCCTATCATTCTACAAGGAGATGATTCGACTTCGCCGAGCCGAAGAGACGTTTACGTATGGTCGTTATCGTGACGTCTTGCCAGAGCACAAGCAAGCCTTCGTCTATGAACGTTCATTTGAGAACAATCGATTTTTCGTGGTCGTCAACTTGACTGCCAACCCGGCAGAAGTGACAATTCCAGAAATAGCGGGCGCTACGCTCGTCATGACGAATGAAATTGATCCGGAGACGATTGAGACCGAGACATTTATGTTGCGACCATTCGCAGCCCGTCTATATCGTTTATGATAGAGAGGTACCTTCTGAGGAGGGTACCTCTATTGAATGTGAGGTGAGATGAGGATGCATACGATTGAATTTTCAAATGGGAACGAGGTAGCACGAGTCGTCATCATAAGCGCGAGCCGCGAACAAGTAAACTTGATGATGGATGAGCAACGTGTTGTAACCACTGTGACAACGTATCTCGATTTTGGAGAGGCGTTCGCCTCGGCCTTCCATTCCCTTCAAGGAACGGCGACGCTCCATGATATCGATGGAAATACGATCATCAACGTCATCTTTTCGCATCGAGGAGTCAGCTTGCAATTCCATCATCCGCTTCCCGAGAAGACACTACAGACCGATCAAAGTTACATGACGGAAACGATGCGACAAATCGGTATATGGAATAGACTGTGACAAATACGGGAAAAGAGCATATGATAGAGATTGACTAAATGGAAAGGGGTGTCGGGTATGGATGGAACGAAACGTGCTGACATTCGCCCAGGGCTCCATGTCCAAATCGTTTTGAAACAAGATCAACGAAGCGGAAAGTTGACGAAAGGCGTCGTTCAGGATATATTGACGAACTCGCCACGTCATCCGCACGGAATCAAAGTGCGTTTGAGCGATGGACAGGTCGGTCGTGTGAAAGTGATCGAAGCTGGAGGTGAGTAAGATGAGTGAGAAAAAATTATCTTTTCAAGAGGCGATGAAACAAAAGCTAGCAGAAAAGAAACAGAACCAGACAAAGGTTCCGACAGGTTTACATGGTACGAAACAAAAACCATTAACGAGTCAATTGACGAAAAAACCAAATAACCAGAAGAAACGTACTGGTATTTAAGACGACAGCTACTCGAAAAGAGTGGCTGTTTTTTTTGAATATTCGTTTCATGGTCATCAAAAACAATCATGATTTAATATTTCTAAACATTATTATTGTAAGCGCTTTAAATGAGTTTGTATAAGGAATCATGATTCATTGATGTGAAAAAACAGTGAAGTAACCTATAAAAAAAATTGTTGATAATTTTCAGAATATTTGTATAATTCAGAACTAAGACATCATAAAAAATCTCAACTTCAGATTCACACAACAGGGAGGAACTTATTCATGGAAGCGATTCAAGGTTTGCTACAAGGAAGCGTCGACTTTTTGAACAACATCTTATGGTCGTACGTATTGATCGCCGTACTCGTTGGAGCCGGGATTTATTTCACAGTCAAAACACGATTTATGCAGTTCCGGTACTTAAAAGAAATGTTCCGTGCGGTCACGGATAAGTCGGACGTGACACCATCAAAAGATGGCAAGAGTATCACACCAATGAAATCATTTTTTATCGGTGCTGCGACTCGAATCGGTACAGGTAACCTTGCAGGGGTCACGGTAGCCGTCACACTCGGTGGACCGGGAGCGGTCTTCTGGATGTGGATCGTCGCCCTTCTCGGTGGCGCCACAGCCATGATTGAAAGTACATTGGCTCAAGTATACAAAGTGAAAGACGATGTCGCTTATCGCGGTGGCCCAGCGTACTACATCGAAAAAGGTTTGAATAACCGTGCACTAGGAATCGTATTTGCGGTTCTCATCGCCGTCACATTTGGCCTCATCTTCAACTCTGTTCAATCGAACACGATCGCTGCAGCATTCGATAACGCATTCGGTGTCGATGCAGTCATCGGTGGAGCAATCTTGGTTGTTCTTACTGGTCTCGTCATCTTCGGTGGAGTACAACGTGTCGCTAACTTCTCGGCAATCGTCGTACCGGTCATGGCCGTGTTGTACCTTGTAATCGCGCTCTACGTTGTTGTTGTCAACTTTGCTGAACTCCCAGCCGTCTTCGCGATGATCTTCCAAAGTGCATTCGGTTTAGACGAAGCAGTCGGTGGTTCAATCGGTGCTGCGATTTCTATGGGTGTTCGTCGTGGACTCTTCTCGAACGAAGCTGGTATGGGTTCTGCGCCGAACGCTGCAGCAGCAGCTGAAGTATCACACCCTGCGAAGCAAGGTTTCCTTCAATCACTCGGTGTATTCTTGGATACGTTGATTGTTTGTACAGCAACTGCAGCCATCATTCTTCTCTCAGATAGCTACGCTTCAGGGAATGGTGAAGGGATTGTCCTCCTTCAAAATGCCTTGACTGAACAAATCGGAGCACTCGCCCCGGCATTTATCGCCATCAGTGTCTTCTTGTTCGCATTCAGCTCGATTGCAGGAAGCTACTACTACGGTGAAACGAACATCGAATTCATCAAGAAGAGTAAAGGTGCAGTCCTTGGATTCCGTCTTGCGACAATGGCATTCGTCTTCATCGGAGCGGTTGCGAGCCTCGGATTCGTTTGGAGCCTCGCTGATCTCTTCATGGCAGGAATGACATTGATCAACATCACAGCCATCACATTGCTTGGTGGTGTTGCCTTCAAAGTTCTTAAAGACTACGAAGAGCAACGTGCTCAAGGTCTCAACCCACGCTTCTCAGCTCGTAAACTCGGTATCGAAAACACAGAGTGCTGGGACGTCGAAGAAGACGAGGTGGCACAAGGTTCTGTTCAAACAGCCGCTGCTGACGCTTCAAAATCATAATGCATCACGCAACAAACAGGGACCCTGCTAATTGGGGTCCCTGTCTTTTTATGCACGTTGGCGGATTGGCTTGACGGCTTGTTCCATTTCAGTTTTATTTAAATACAAGTAACTTCCGGCCACGAACAACGCGCCCCCGACAATGTTACCGAGTGTGGCGAAGAATAGATTGTAAAGGGCGCCACTAAAGTTGATGAGTTCTGACGGCACATAGTGAAGCGCAAGTGCGAAGACACCCATGTTCGCAATCGAGTGTTCGAACCCGGCAGCAAAAAATACGACGACTGGAATCATCGTTAGCATGATTTTTGCGACGTCATTATTTGTTTTTAGTGGCATAAAGATAGCCAGACAAACGAGAATGTTACACAAAATCCCTTTTAGGAAAATCGCAAGGGCATCTCCGCCGATTTTTTTCGCCGCGACGACAGCGAGCAAATGATCACCCGTTACCTCGCCCATACTGTGAGCTCCGATGACGAGAAGAGATAAAATGACGGCGCCAATCAAGTTGCCGATCCAACTGATTCCCCATATTTTCGCTAAGTCTAACCAAGCGACACGTCCCCGTTTTGCCCCTGTGTAGAGATACATCGTATTACTCGTAAATAGTTCTCCACCCATCCAAACGATGAAGACGAGTGCCACCGAGAAACTAGCACCGGCAATGAGCATCGTTCCGGGGACATCGATGAACATGTTTCCGACTGTGAATGAGAAGACAACTCCAATGCCAATTAAAAAGCCGGCGATAATCGACCGTAACACATATTTAGAAAATGAATGCTGAAGCAACGATGATTTTTTAAATGCGGCTTCTTCCATATAATCGATGACTTGCTTTTCCATAAGAAGACCTCCTTTAGACCCTTTCAGTCTAGGAGGTCGACGTAGAGTTTGCAATTGTTTTCACAAACTTTCAATAAGTTCTCACGAAACCGTTCACATCGTTGCCACGAGTTCAACTTTGATGCGATCTGGGTCTTCGAAAAACAGCGCTGTATAGTCCGGACCACCTGCATGGGGAAAGCGGTCTCCGTAAAGCTCTTGGAAGCCGTGTGACGTCAGCTGTTGACGAATATCTTCTAGTTGTGTGAGTGAGGTAGCATGAAACGCCAAATGATTGAGACCGGTCTTTTTTCGGTGATAGGACGGAGTGAGATGGTCTTCTTCCGTCTGTACGAATACGAGATATGTATCGCCGAAACGATAGCTTCGACCTTCCGGCCAAGATTGATAGAGCGTGTATCCGAGTTGGTCACATAGAAGCCATTCCCAAGCACGTACACTGTCATTTAGGTTTGATACGTACAGTTCGACATGGTGAAGCATGAGAATCATCCTTTCGATGGACGTTTGAAATCGGTCCGTTCGGTATAATTGAACTATACAACGTATGGGGAGGTAGCGTATGGATCGGACAGGGCTCGTCTCGAATATTTTGATTGCCGGAAAGACCGGCGTTGGAAAGAGTGCGTTCATTAACTATATATACGGACACGACGTCGCTGAATCGAGGGCCGGAAGTCCGGTCACCTCAGAAGGACTTCATGAGTACGAGTATTACGACTTAGAGCGGGGCATCTTGTTTCGGTTCTTTGATACATGGGGGCTTGAGGCAGACCGTTCCGAGGAGTGGCACCAAGCAATATTATCTATCGTCCATGAGCGCGAAGGGGCGCTCGATATCGCAGAGTGGTTTCATACGATTTACTATTTGCTGTCGGTACAGTCGGGACGAGTCGAGGCATACGAGCTCGAGTCGATTTTAAAACCGCTATATGCACGAGGTAGCAACGTCACTCTCATTTTAACCAACTTCAATGAAGAAGATCCGATGAGTGTACAGAAAGCCTCGGCGATGGAACAAGTGTTGCTGCGTGAACTTCCGATTGAAGAAGAGAACATCATCCGGGTGAACAGTGTCGAGAAAACGTTACTGACGGGAAAGCGCATCCCGGTGAGCGGATATGAAGAGGTGTGGAAGCGTAATCGGACGAACCTTTGGAGAGACATCGAACGAAAGCTTCCAATCAATCTAACGAATCATTTGGTGGAAGAGTTAGAGGATTGGCGAATACGCAGCATCACTTCGGCGGAAAAAATTCGCATGCTGACGCCACAAGCGATGATCAGCTGGAAAGCGCGTAACATCGAGAAAGACTTAGAAAAAACGCTCGAACAGGCTGCCCTGACAACGGAAGATGCGATGGCAGAAGGGGTACGTCATTACATCCAACTCATGCAACGGTACCCGTTAGTCGGTGAACAGGCAAATCAACTATTCAAGACAAGGCGAGTCGAACTCGGATTTGACTATTCGTTCGGAAAGACGGTGCGAAAGATGGTCCTCGGTATGGTTCCTGGAGTGCACTTCATTTACTGGGCATTCAAGCGTCGAACGGCAGAACGAGGCATTAAAAAAGCCATCGAGCAGCAATATGCATCCGTCAGACAAACGATTGAAGAAGAGATTCGACGTGGTTTTGAGCGCGAGATGCGCCAGCTGGGACAAACGCTTAACTCATAAAGGGGGAAATGAGAATGGAATCGACGAAGCGGTTTGATTTTAAGGATTATGATTTAAAGGCAGAACTTGAACGACTGCGTGGAAATGTGAAAAAACCAAATATCCTCATTGCTGGAGCGACGGGAGCGGGAAAGAGTTCGGTCGTGAACTATGTGTTTGGACGTGATTTGACGAACGTGGCTGCCGGAGAACCGGTCACAAGAGGGATTCATCAATATAAAAATGATGACATTGCGGTCACCTTGTTTGACAGCGAAGGGTATGAAATCGGAAGTGCGCGACAGCAACATTACGAGGAAGAAGTCATCGGTTTTGTGGAGAATAATAGACGAAAGGAAGCGTCTGATCGAATTCATCTCGTGTGGTATACCATCAATGCCGCAACGAAGCGCGTCACACCTCTCGATAAAACGCTCATTCGTCGCCTAAATGAATCAACGGCTGTGGCTGTCTTATTTACTCAAATTGATCAAGTAGACCTGGATGAACTGACAGCACTACGAAATGAACTAAATGGAATAGTAGTAGAGGAATCCATCTTCCAAGTGAGTATCGCCCGAGAAATCATAAACAACGAAGCGTTGCGACAACATGTAGATTGGGAGCGATTGATTGTTTGGTCGGTCGAACAGTTAGATGCATCCTTGCAGGAAGGACTCCTGATGGAAATTCAGGCAGAAAGTGAGGCGATGCTTAAGCTAAAGCGTAAAAAGGCGAATCGCATCATTTCAGGTTATGTGGCGAGCGCGGGAACAGCTGCTGCAGTACCACTTCCATTTGCAGATGCGGTGGCGTTGACACCTATCCAGGTGACAATGAGCGTTCATTTATTCCGCTATTGGGGTGTGAAAGCGAGTGACGATTTACTGAAGACACTCATCGGAAGCACAATCATTCCACAAATCGGTCGAACGTTATCGAAGACTCTTCTGTTAAATGTAATGAAATTTTTTCCTGGGGCGAATATGGCGGCCGGCGTCATTAACGCGACCGTCGCATCAGGCATCACATGGGCAATTGGTCTGGCCATCAATGAAATCGCTTATCGAAACGCAATGGATTCTTCGAAAACGATTGAGCAGTTGTTGAATCAAGAGTTCGGCTCACTGTTCGAACAGTTCTTGAAACAAAATCCGAAGACGGATAAACCGTCATAACGACTCTCATTTGTTAGACTACAAGTAAGTGTAGAGAGGGGGAGAAAGTTGAAAAAACGAATCTATATTACACGCCGATTGCCTGAAGAGGCAGTCGAAACACTTCGTGACCACTATGACGTACGCATGTGGGAACATGAGGGACAAAGTGTCCCACGTGAAGTTCTTCTAAAAGAAGCCGCCGCGGCACATGCACTTTGGACGATGCTTAGTGACACAATTGACCGTGAAGTGTTTGAAACAGCAAACAATTTAGAAGTCGTCTCAAACTTGGCTGTCGGATATAACAATATCGACTTGAACGCAGCGAAAGAGAACGGGGTCATCGTGACGAATACTCCGGACGTCTTGACGGAAACGACAGCGGACCTGACGTTTGGACTGATGATGATGACGGCCCGACGTCTCGGTGAGGCCGAACGTGATTTACGTGCTGGCGAGTGGAAGTCTTGGCTTCCGATGGGATATGTCGGGATGGATCTCTATCAAGCGAAGCTCGGCATTATCGGCATGGGACGGATTGGTGAAGCGGTCGCACGCCGGGCGAGAGGATTTGATATGGATGTGCTCTATCACAACCGGACACGTCGTCATGAGTCAGAGTCGATGTACGGCTTCACGTATGCAGAGCTCGATGATCTGTTGGAGCAATCTGACTTCGTCATCGTTCTCGCACCGCTCACGGACGAGACACGAGGTATGCTCGGAGCTAAAGAGTTTGCCAAGATGAAAGAAACATCGATTTTCATCAATGTGGCTCGTGGAGAGATCATCGATGAACAAGCATTGTATGAAGCGTTAAAGGCGAAGAAGATTTGGGGAGCAGGGTTAGATGTGTTCACTAAAGAGCCGGTCGATCTTGATCATCCATTATTGAAGCTTCCGAACGTGACAACATTGCCGCATATCGGAAGTGCCTCGATTCGGACACGTCTGGCGATGATGGCATTGAATCGAGAAGCGATTGAGAACGTGCTCGAAGGGAAAGAACCGAAGAATCGATTGACGTAAGAAAGCCTGACGCGCACGCGTCAGGCTCAGGCTGTTGACTAACATGAATAATATCGCTCGCCTTTCCGGCGCCCACGCTTTCCTGCAGGAGTCGGGGCGCCGTCGGGCGAGCAACGCAAACGGTCGTCATCTGGCGACCGTTTGTCTTTTTCTGAGGCCTCGACGGCCGAAGAAAAAGCCCGGTACATACTTCGAATCTGTCCAAAAGGGGAAAGGGACGGTAAACACCGATCCCACCCGTCATCGACGAGAAGGTGCCCGACCATTCGACGATCAGCCAGGCCTATCGGCTTCGTCCACAGACGGTCGAGCGCTCAATTGCCGACGGGAAAGAGCTCCACGGGCTCCGTTTCACCTTCTACAGGGGGATCAAGAAGGTCCAACGCGCCAATCTGGTGGCAGCCACCGCACAAAAAATGAAGAAACTGGCCAATCTGTTAGCCAGAAAAGACTGTCTACATAGCATTTCTTCAATTTTATGGGGGCAGAACGTCTCAAGAAACTGGGAACCACAAAAAAGGACGAACCAGGTCGCAAGATGCGACCTGGTTCGTCAACAAGCTGAGCCTGACGCGCACGCGTCAGGCTTTCTTATTAAAAGCGTCGGATATTATCTGGATCTTCTACATCATTACGGTAGGCACGATCATCGAGCCCACGTAGTTTTTCTTCACGATCACGTTGCTTTGTTTCTTTATCAATTTTATCTTGCTCAGGGTCTACCGGATGACTTGGGTCGACGGTTTGAGTTTCTTGATATGGTTTTGAGTCGATTTCTAAACCATCGTCTGTGTGACTACCGAGATGTGTTGACGATGCGTCTTGATACGGTTTCGCGTCGACTGTCACACCATCTTGATGACGGCGTTCAAAGTCTTCATCCACGTAGACGAGAAGTTTTCCGGCTTCAACATCGTCATAGTGACGTTTCACCTCATCTTCACTGAGTCCCATGTTACGCAAACCAGCATGAACGTCTTCATGTCCACTCAAGAAAGCCCGAACTTTATCGAACCAGCTCGCCTGATGAGTCGACTCTGTATGAACGTCCGTATCACGTCTCAAGATTGACACGTTGTCTTCATGTTTCGTCACGACGTAAATGTGTGAGTCTTCATATCCTTTTGCCCGTAACTCTTCAATTTTTCCAAGTGCTGCGTCTTGTGTATCGTGCATACTGATGAATCGTTTCTCATTCATAATCGTTCCTCCTTATAATCGTCGGTGATCTTCTAATCCAGAATGACCGCGTACAATCGGGTCCTCTTTTGTTCCTTTTGGTTTC
This sequence comes from Exiguobacterium sp. ERU653, assembly GCF_018617775.1. NCBI lineage: Bacteria > Bacillati > Bacillota > Bacilli > Caryophanales > Exiguobacterium > Exiguobacterium sp. ERU653. Next base: position 180,816 of record NZ_JACSKV010000002.1, on the reverse strand, counting down.
TTGTCATGATCATTGAATGGTTTCGCATCAAAGGCAATCCCATCTGCCTTTTCTCCTTTATCATGATCGAGTTCGCTATCTTTTTTATACATATTTGGATAACGGTCATACGAATGGCGATCGATATAGAGTAAAATCTGTCCTTCATCGATGGCATCATAGTATTGCTCTGCCTCTGCGTCATTGAGCCCCATGTTGCGCAGTTCATCACGGATTCGGTCACTGCCGTGTAAGAATGCTTTAACACGATCGAGCCAATTCACGTCTCGAACTCCGGATTCGGCGTTCACATCCGTGTGGTCACGTAGCGCGGAGATTTCGCCGTCTCGCTTGGCGACGACGTGCATATTTTTTTCAGCTTCCCCTGCAGCCTTCAACTCTTCTACTTTGTGTATGACTTCCTGTTCCGTCTGAAACAGACCAATCATTTTACGATCTGACATCGAATACCCCCTTTAAAAATTCGACAATCTCCAACAAGCGTCACAATAGGAGTAATTTCCGTTCTATCGACGATTGAAACAAAAAACGCCATCCCTTTGTAGGAATGGCGTAGATTTAGTAATAAAGCATAAGCGAATCGTCACCGAGTGAACAGCGTGTGCTCTTCCATACGAATTCAATCAATGTCCAAATTGCCATGAAGCTACTGATTGCTAATAAAATGAGCGCATACAGTGGACTTAATTGAATGACGAATGACCAACCGAGTGTGATTAAGAGCGGTTGAATCAAAAAGATGGACGTGATATAGACAACGACAATGAGGGATGCGAATGCGATGCGTCTTCCAAGCGTCTGAATATGGTGACGAAAGCGGGTCAATATGCCGAAAATGGCACCGGTCACGAGGACAGGCAGCAAGAAGGCTAAATAGTCGACCGGATATGTCGACATGGGGGCACTGAACAAGCGCCCACTAAATACATCATCGATGACGAGCAGTAAGTTGGCGTAAGCAAATGCCAAAATCATACCGAGTAACCAGCCGAAACGGTTCCAAATGGTGCGCGATGATTTGAGTGCTTCGATTTTTGTATAGGCGAGAAATGCCAGGTCACGCACTTCAATCTCTTTTAAAGAAAGGTTTGCTTCATCGAGTTGATTGACTGTCCAATCGAAGTCTCGGTTTGCTTGGGCTTTTTCATGAGGTTTTAATTCATCAGAAGCATCAATCAACACGTGGTAACGAAGACGATATTCTTCATTTGTCTCGGGTTGTTCGATGAGGAAGCGGGCGTACTCGTGAGGGTCTTGATTTAAAAGACTGTCTAACGACTGTCCGCTCTTCTCCGCATGACGGATATAGCCGGCGAGTGCAAGCAGAAGACGGTCCGCTTCCGTCTCATCTTCAACCAGTTCAATGAGGCGCTTCCGCACTTCGTTGAAAAACTGTTGAACGTTTGGGTCTTGAATCAGATTTGGTTCCAGGGAGATTCCTCTCCTTTCTTGGTTTGTCATCGTCAGGCAGGTGGTTCGTCATTGTGAGAGAGCTTCAGCGACTCGAAATCACCTTGTTCGATGCTTCGAATCAAAATCTCGCTTCCTCCCATATTCGTCGAAAGTGGAATGGAATAAACGTCACAAAGACGCATGAGCGCACTCACGTCCGGTTCATGAGGCTGTGCGGTCAGCGGGTCTCTGAAGAAGATAATCATATCCATTTCACCGCGAGCAACAGCAGCTCCGATTTCTTGGTCTCCTCCAAGCGGCCCGGAACGGAAGCAATGTACAGGTAAGCCGGTCGCTTCGGCAATTCGTTTACCCGTCGTGCCGGTCGCGAACAACTGATGCTTTTCTAGAATATGTGCATACGTTTTGATGAGAACGATTAAATCATCTTTCTTTTTGTCGTGAGCCACTAAAGCGATATTCATAGCGATTCCTCCTAAAATGACTTCTCTTGTTATTCGTATCATATATCGCGTGATTTGACACGATTTCTTTCTTACTTAAGTACCCATTTCCATTGAATCGTAAGAGCCATCTGGAAGAAATGCCTTTTTCATGAGGTTTGATAGTTTTGAAATATAGGTATGTAAGAAGTAACACTGCAATCATTTCATACAAAAAAGGAGGAAGGGTTGATGAACGATACAACGTATAACTTTGATTCGTTCATGTCATGGTTACCGGAACTTTTGCTGGCAATTGTTATTCTTGTAGTCGGGTATATTTTGGCAAAAGTTTTGGAAAATGTGACACGAAAAGTATTGAAGAAGGCACGACTCGATGAGCGGGCCGGAATTAAAAAAGATGGGGAAAAAGGAGAGAAGTGGACACCTGAACGCATTATCGCAAAAGTGGTGTTTTTCGGGGTCTTACTTCTCGCGTTCTTAATCATCTTTGAATTTATGAACGTTCCTGCAATTACCGAGCCGTTCAGTCAGATTTATGAAGGCTTCTCAGGATTGATTATCGGTGTCATTAAAGCAGGTTTGATCTTACTAGTTGCTTGGGTCATCGCTACCCTTCTGAAAAAAGGGATTCAAATGGCAGGACATCGCTTGAATTTGAGCAAGTTGATGGAAAAGACGGGACAAGAATCGACCAGTGTCAACCAAACGAAATGGGTAGACACGGTCGCAAATATCGTCTTCTATCTCGTTCTCTTATTAGCGTTACCAGCTGTACTTGATGCACTCGGACTTCGTGGGGTCAGCGGACCATTCGAAGACTTGTTGAACAGTTTCCTCGGATTCATTCCGAAACTTGTCGCAGCGGCACTCATCTTCGCAATCGGATATGTGGTCGCAAAAATTGTACGCGACATTTTGACGAAGTTCCTAGAAGCAGCAGGGTTAAATCGATTAGCAGAGCGATTCCATCTTTCTGATTATGTAAAAGGATCGAGTCTTGCGAAAGCAATCGGTACAATCGTCTTTATCTTCATCATGATTCCTGTGACGATTTCAGCGCTTGAGGCGCTTGATATTCGTGGAATCTCTGAACCAGCGATTGCGATGCTCAATGATGTCTTGGTCATGATTCCAGACATTCTCGTTGCGATTGTGCTCGTCCTTGTTGGTGTGTTCGTCGCGAAATGGTTGAAAGGTGTCGTCGTATCGCTCCTTGAGAACCTTGGCGTCAATTCACTGGCTCAAAAAATGGGCTTCGGAGAACGTGCGACTTCGATGTCGATTGCCCAAGTGGTTGGTGTGGTCGTACAAGTCATCGTAATTTTACTCTTCGTATCAGAAGCGCTTCAAGTCGCGAATCTTGAGTTCATGGCGTCCCTTGCAACAGCCATCTTTGCTTACTTGCCGATGGTCATTGCAGCGCTCATCATCTTAGCAATCGGCTTCTGGTTGGCTAACATGGCAGAGCGCTTGGTCGGAAGTGTCCTTGTCGATAGAGCGGGACAACCGAGCGCGCTTCGCTATGTGGCGAAGTATGCGATTCTCGGACTCGTCTTCTTCATGGCGATCAGTCAGCTCGGCATTGCGCCGATGATTGTCAATACGGCCTTCCTTCTTATTCTTGGAGCCGTTGCTCTCGCTTTCGGTCTTGCTTTCGGTCTTGGCGGTCGCGAAACGGCGGCACGCTACTTGAAAAAGGCCGAGCAACGTATCGATGAAACAGAAGTCTCGAAAGAAGGACTTGAGCAGGAAAAAGAGCAGATGAGTCGCGAAGCGGAAGATGCGAAACGCCAAGCAAAACAGGGTGTTGAACAGTCGAAACGTGAAGCGGAACAATCGAAGCAAGAGATGAAGCGAGATGTTTCTGAATCAAAGGATGATCATGTTGACGGACCGGAATCGAATCCGTTCCATGAAAATATCACTCCAGACCAAGACAATCGCTCTCTTGATGACAACGAGGGTCCATTACGCCCATAATTTATCTTTTAGCGGATCTCCCATGTGGAGGTCCGCTTTTGTGTTCAACTTAGAAAGAGTCCGGTCGATAGTAAAAGAAAAGAGTGTCAGTGATAGAAGAAAAAGAGTACAGAGGTGAGGGGAATGTTTGAACGATTTCAACGGACACTTATTGTAAACTATGTGATTGGCTCAGGGTTGGCCGTTTTTGGTGTAGGGGGCGTCTTTATTTTTCAGACGCTTGAATTATCAAGGCAAGAGATGTTATTACTTCTGACCATCATGTTAGGTTCAGGGGTGGTCATGATTACGTCTGAACTACTCTTATACCGTCGCCATATTCGGCCGATTCGACAGTTCTTTACGACCGAGTCCTCGACAATGGACGAATTGACATCAGCGTTTGATCAGGCGAGCCGATTTCCGATTTTGACGATACAGCGGATTCTCGGTCCTCATTTGTTTGGACTATCCATCCCGGCTATCGGCGTAACGACTGTTTGCATCTATAATGATTGGATTAATTTACCCTATCGTTTGATTGGTTTAGCCGCAATCGGTGCCGTGATGATTGCCGTGCTCCATGCGTTGATTGAATATTTTTTAACGGTTCGGTCAGTCGAGCCATTACTTGTGTATATGAAAGAGAGACACTATGAGTTGTATCGCCAACCGGTCCAAACAACATATCAGTCGTTCAGTGTGCGAACAAAATTATTGATTAGCATGCTCATTACGGGTGTCTTTCCCATCCTATTATTTATGTTGGCTTCAAGTGTACAACTTTCGACATCGACACGGATAGATACGTACTGGAACTGGGCATTCATTATTCTCATAATCATCATTGGAATTGCAGTTTTGTGCAGTTTCTTGTTGTATGACAATATCAAACGCCCCATCGGATTTTTGACATCAGGTATCGAACAAATGGAGTCGGGACAACTTCAAAAAATCGAGAATCCGTACTTAGATGAGTTCGCCCGATTGATTGGTGGATTCAATCAAATGGTAGAGACAGTAAATAAGCGGGAACAGGAAAACGCGCAACTTTTAGATAGTCTCTTCATTTTATTTGCGGCAACACTCGATGCACGTGACCCTTACACAGCAGGACATTCGGAGCGTGTAGCGATGTACTCGGTCGAGCTTGCCCATGCACTTAGTTTGTCGAGTACCCAAATCGATTTACTCAATAAGTCGGCACTTCTTCATGATATCGGGAAAATCGGGATTCGCGATGATGTATTGTTGAAGGAAGGGAAATTGACAGATGAAGAGTTTTCAAAAATTCAGGAACATCCGACAATCGGGATTCATATTTTGAGTCAAATTCATTTACCCACATCACTTCAGCCAATTTTGGCCGGCGTTCGGTCACATCATGAGCGAATCGACGGGAAAGGGTATCCGGATCGCTTAAGCGAAGAGAATATTCCGCTGTTTGGAAGAATCATGGCCATTGCCGATGCGTATGACGCGATGACGTCAGACCGCCCATATCGTTCAGGCATGCCGATTGAAAAGGCGCTCTCAATTTTAGAGAGTGGGCGTGGAACGCAATGGGACGCAGAATTTGTAGATCTGTTCGTACAGCTTCGTAGGGAAGCCATCTCGGCATAAAAAAGGAGCAGCACCTTGTGTGTCGCTCCTTTTAGTATGGTTCGAAAGGCGTATACCCCGAATACAGCACCAAAGGCGACGGCAAACGGGATTATCCAATTGCGACGGGGATCCCTCCCGTCACCCCGCCGGAAACGTGGGTGGTGGTGAAACTTTAGGTGTTGATGGTACAGAAGTAGCCATGACAGATCTCCTCAATAATCAAGATGATCTTAAAGTCATTCGGAGTGAATCGACGGTTTCCTGCTCAAATGATGAAAAAGAGGGTATACATGTATCGTTAAGGAGGTTGATTACATGAGTCGTGCTGAAGACTTTTTAGCATCTTACCACCGTATTGAAGACTACTTGAGTCGAGAAATGGGAAATGGTAAGCATTTTAGTTTTAGCAATATGGTGAATCGTCTTGCGAAACAAAATCCAATCATCGACCGCTATAAAGAAGATTTACATCAAATGAGTCAACTGCGAAATGCCATCGTCCATGAGCGGCGGGAACCTGATTTTATTATCGCAGAGCCACATGAGTCGCTCGTTGAATTGATTTTAGAAGTGGAGCAAGAGCTGCTTCATCCCCGTCTCGTCATTCCTTTATTTGCGAAATCGGTGGTGACGTTTCAGTCCGAAGATTTTTTGACGGAAGTGCTTCGAGAAATTCGTGATAAGAATTACTCACAGTTCCCTGTATATCACGCCAACGGCTCTTGGCGTGGTTTGTTGACGAAAAAAGGAGTGACAAGTTGGCTGGCCGAAACCATCGACGGAACCAACTTATCACTCAAAGGAGTTCGCGTGAAACATGTGCTTCATCACGACCCGCATATGCATCGGTATCGATTCATTCAAAAAGACACGACGGTCATCGAGGCGCAACACAGCTTCACTCAAATGAAAGAAGGTGCGCGCTACGACGCACTTCTTATTACGAAGACGGGTAGTCCGGATGAACCGCTACTCGGCATCATTCGTCCTCAAGACTTATTGAACGCTCTCCGTTGATGCGAGATGCTCGATGGCGACATCATATTGAGTCACAGTATTGCCGAGGACGATTGGTTTTACTTCCGACGTCCCGTCATCTCGTTTCTTATGGGCGTGCTTGTAGGCATTGCTGTCGCGCCAGTTCTCAAAGCTTGCCGCATCACGCCATGTGGTCATGATGACGACATGATCCATCGCCACATCGGACGTATCCGTCAACACTTGCATCCGGACAAAGCCATCCATCGCTTCGATTCCTTTTGTCGTTTCGAAGCGTGCTTTGACCGCATCGGCTTTTCCTTTTTCAACATCTAGTTTGTTCATCACAATCCACATCACACATTTCCCCCTATACGAATAAGATGACTCCATTATAACTTGAATGGGGAAATGCTTGAAAAAGGATGCTCACTCAACGTTTGCTCCACCATTCTTCAAACGTCCAGTTCTTCTGCTTCATCATCGTCGCTTCATTGACCCCGACATAACGCAAATGCCAAGGCTCGTAATTGTATCCGGTAATTTTTTCTTTTCCTTTCGGATAGCGGACAATGAATCCATATCGATGGGCGTTTTGAATCATCCACTTTCCTTCAGGCGATTGGTCAAAGGAGGCATATAACCCTAGACGCATCCGTTGACTCGTCATATCAACCGCTAGACCGGTTTGATGTTCACTGTGACCGGGACGTGCCACATATTTTGAAGCGTATGCGACTCCGCGAGTATTGACGTAATAGGCATAGAGCGATTTTTGGGTCGAGTAAGATCGGTAGGCGCTAAGGGCGTATAACGTATGACCTTGCTTTCGACCTGCGTAATACAGTTTCGCTAGCGCGTAAGCGGCTTCCGCTGTCATCAATGTACGTTCGCTTCCTTTTTGATAAACAGTTGGGACGGTTAAGGTGACAAGTTGTGGGGAACGATAAGTGGACGGGAGACCATATTTTTTGTTGACGAGTCGTAAACGGTCGGCAGAAGGCATTTTAGGTATACCGGCTCTTAAGTTGGCAGATGGAGTGAAGTATTTCGTATTTCCGATGTAGACGTTCGACCAGCTTCGGTTATAAGTGGTGTAACGAACAGGGACATTCGTTCGTAACGTCTTTAGTACGGGAGAAGATTGCATCGCCCGACCGTATAAATAGGTTGTTTTGATTGTATAGCCTGGTTGTGGGGACGATGATGCCGCTGTCACCGGCGACGTCTGAAACAGGAGCAGACAAATGATCAAAATACGCAGGGACTTCATGGCGAAACGCCTCCTCATGAGTTAGATGATGTTCCTTTTCCCGTTTTCTTGATGGACTGAGCATCTTTTATCCATCTTTAGGTCGGATAAGGATACAGCTTGGGTCCGATGAAACGAGGTACCAAATCAGATACAATAAACATAACGAATGAAATCGTAGAAAGGAGTGAGCGAATGGAAGTCTTATTTGGATTACCACTGTTATTGCTCGTCCTGTTCTTTGCCTTTTTATACTTTAATATTAAAGGGCTATCGAATATGTGGAAGGACTACAATCGAACGAAATCGATGATTCCGTTAGGTTTTTTCATCATCGGAATTATCGGGATTTTCACAGGAGTTTGGACGTGGCTTGTCATCTTGATTTATTATGCCATCCGACCGAAAGACTAAACACTGTATGCAGACGCATACGGTGTTTTTGCTATACTAAGGACGAGGTGTTGAGATGGAAAAGTTAATAAAGGCATGGTTTATCGTGACGTTGATCACGTTTGGAATCTTTAAGCTCGGCGAAGTGATGACGACCCCTTATTCGGAGACACCGAGTGAAGGGAATCTGTACTGGATTGCTCTCTTGATCGGATGGCCGTTTCTTTTATTGTTCATTTGGGTCACCATCCGTTTGACGCATCGAGTCGTCGCATCCGTCCGACCGATTGGAAAGATTGGGTTAGCAATCGGAAGTTTCATCATGGCCGCCATCGCTTGGATGACGAATCACTCTCAGGCAGTGTCTCTTCGAGAAGGGATTCGTTTGTCAGCCAATGAGTCGTACGCAGAAGGATGGAATCAATTCACAAATATCATTTACATGAACCAGCTGACGTTCTTTTTTCTGACAGTCGGCTGTATGGGAGTCGGAATTCTCTTATCATTCTTCCTAAACAAAAAACAGCGAGAAGAAGCCGTGTGAGCTTCCTCTCGCTGTTTTCATAAACGCTCTTGATAAAGACGGGCGTAGCGATCAGCCGCGATGATCGCGTCTGCAACTTCTTCAGGCGTGACATCGAAACCGCTATGAATCGTTTCGCCTTCTGCCGTGGCCGCCTTCCCGACTTTCAAGATATCTTCTCGAGACGCATCCTTTAATTTAATATCTTCGAGTGTGACCGGTAAGTCGAGCGCCATATAAAAGGCAACATATTGCTCGAATTCTTCTTGAGGACGCCCTTCGAGTGCGAGTTGTACGAGTGTTCCGAAAGCAACTTTTTCACCGTGCGTCAAATGGTGGATGTCTCCTTCTAACGCGGTGAATCCATTGTGAATAGCGTGGGCCGCAGCCAAGCCACCGCTTTCAAAGCCGAGACCGCTTAATAGTGTATTGGCTTCAACGATGGCTTCGAGCGCAGGCGTCACAACTTTTGCCTTGACGGCCTCATACGCCTGAATGCCGTACGTGAACAGAACTTCTTCACATCGTTCAGCAATCGCTTCCGCCGCAAGCGTCGGGACACCACCGGCCATCGTCTTGCCTCCAAATGTAAGGACGCTTCGCACTTCGACCCACGTAGCCAATGCATCGGCAATACCTGACGCAAGGAAACGTGGCGGCGCCTGTGCAATCAACTCGGTGTCCACTAAAACGAGATCTGGATTCTTTTTATAGAACCGATAGCTTTCGAAATTACCTTCATCTGTATAAATGACCGACAATGCGCTTGTCGGCGCATCTGTAGAGGCGATGGTCGGTACAATGACGATGCGGGCATCCAATTCATCTGCGACCGCTTTTGCCGTATCGAGCGTCTTGCCGCCACCAAGGCCGATAACGAACGCTGTACCGTTCTCTTTAGCGTCTGTGGCGATGCGAGTAATCTCATGCTTTGATGCTTCTCCGACAAAATCTGCTTTTGTCGCCTTGATATCACTCGACTGCAGAGACTGTGTCACGCGTTCGCCTACTAAATCCCACACGATATCATCCGCTATGAGTAAAGCGTTTGAACCGAAGTGAGTGACAAACTCTCCGATGCGATCGATCGTTTGTTTCCCTTGCACATACTTAGCCGGACTGATGAAAATACGTTCTGACATAGTGAAATTCATCCTTTCCTATTGGGTTTATTGTAAGTGCTTACAACGACATCATACTACAGTTTGTGAACGAATGGCCGTGAAGATTACATGAAGATTGGCAACTGACCGAGCACAAGTAACAGGATGATGATGGCGACGACAATGAGAAACCCCCAATCATTTATTCGTTTCGTCATAGCGGATGTCTCCTTCATAGGGCGAAATAGCAACTCACCTTCAGTATAGAAGGTTAAAGGAAAAAGGCAGGATGAATAAATCACCAGGTTAAAAAAAGAACTACCTTATGACATCGAAGCAGCTCACCGGGTTTAACAGATGATGAATCGGGAACATTAGAGTCGTATGTTGATTTTTTTGAAGGAGGAATTGAGTATGTCGAAACATGTACTGATTGTCACAACGTCAGCGAATCAATTATCAAATGGTCATGCAACGGGACTTTGGCTTGAAGAGTTTGCCGTTCCTTACTTATTGTTTGAAAAAGAAGGATACAAAGTGACGGTCGCAAGTATCGAAGGTGGAGACGTGCCAATCGATGCGAATAGTTTAGAGGATGGCTTGTCAGAAGATATATTAAATACGCGTGAATTGCTCAAAGATACGGCTCGCCTCGATCAAGTGGCAGACGAACCATACGATGCCGTTTATTTACCAGGAGGTCACGGGACGGTCGTTGATTTCCCAGGAAATGAAACGTTACAACGCGTTGTCCGCAACGTATACGAAAATGGCAATATTGTCGGGGCGGTTTGCCACGGACCCATTGGATTGGTCAATGTGAAGCTCAGCAACGATGAGCCGCTCGTTAAAGACAAACAAGTGACAGGATTCACTGACGCTGAAGAAAAAGAAATGCAACTTGATTCTGCTGTTCCGTTCTTACTCGAGACGGGATTACGTAATGAAGGTGGACAGTTCAAGGGAGCTGACAATTGGGCGGTGAACGTGGTTGTTGACGATCGACTCGTTACTGGTCAAAACCCTCAATCTTCTGAAGCGGTCGGGAAAGAGCTTGTCAAATTACTCGGATAATATATCAAGCAACTTCGATGATTCGAAGTTGCTTTTTTTAATATTGGACATATGTCCTATTCAAGTCATTTTTCTTTTCGTAAAGTCATACGGAGAGAAAGGGGGATGACATGGGAATTCTATTCGCTGTATTATCTGGGACATTTATCGCCCTACAAGGAATCTTCAACGCGAAATTGGGAGATGCGGTAGGGGCGTGGATGTCTGTCACGATCGTCCACTTTGTCGGACTTCTGTTAGCGCTCGCCATCTATTTTTTTAATCGAGACGCAGATTTAACTGCCTTTAAACGCGTACCTTGGTATTATAGTTTGGGTGGACTATTCGGTGTATTCGTTGTATTCGGCGAATTGACGGCGATTCAACAGTTGGGTGTGACGTGGGCAATCTGTGTATTGCTTGTGGCACAATTAGTAGGAGCCTTTATCATCGATTTGAACGGTTGGTTTGGTGTCAAACGGAAGCCGGTCAACACGGGACAGGTCATGGGACTCGTCTTGATGATCTTTGGTATCGGGATTTATACATTTGCGTAAGGAGTTCAATTTTAATGATGAATATTATGGATGCACTGACACGATTGCAGTGGAATCATCTTTTTTCGACCGAAACGCTCGAGGCATCGTCGGTGGTCACGTATGCATCCGGAACGATGCTCTGTTCAAACGATCAACAGATTGAATCCTTGTTCGTCGTACTCGAAGGACGCGTCAAAATTTATACGCTCAGTGAAGAAGGGAAGTTGCGTCTGCTACGTTTGAAGGCTGCCCCGACGCTCATTGGAGATATCGAGTATGCGAGTGGACGTAACGTCTTGCATACGGTTGAAGCGGTCGGTCCGGTGACGTGTTTGCGAATCCCGTTTGAAACACTTCGACATCATAACCGAACGGTCGAATTCACGGAACATCTGTTACGAGGTGTGTCGGAAAAGCTATTCATCGAGGCGAACGCCTCATCCAATCACCTCATGTCGACACTAGAAGAACGATTGGCCGGTTATTTGATTTCTCTTAGTGAATCCGAGAACGAACTGTTTCAAGCCGAGATGAGTCAATTGAAGCGCAAAGAAGTTGCGGAATGGCTTGGGACGAGCTATCGTCACTTGAACCGGACGCTACAAGCATTTGTCGATGAGGGATTAGTGAAACGAACGAGAAAAGAAGTCATCATTTTAAATAGTGAGCGATTGAAAGAACGTGCGAACGGCATGTTTTATGAGTGAGGAGAGGTCATATGCTATTTGGTATTATCTGTTCGGCTGTAGCTGGGGCATTTATTAGTGTACAGGCGGCGGTCAACGCGAAAATGAATACAAATTTAGGGGCCTGGGCCACCACGGTATTAGTCTTTATCGTCGGTCTGGTCGGATCCATCATCCCGTTGTTATTATTTGGAGGAAATCTTGCCGGATTACGTGAGCTATCTCCAATCTATTGGCTCGGTGGATTGCTTGGGGTCGGTGTCGTTTATTGTGTCATGCGGAGTATCCAGTTACTTGGACCAACGTTGTCGGTGTCGCTCATTCTCGTGTCACAACTCATTTGGGCGTTACTCGTCGATTTGTATGGAGCCTTCGGGATGCCTCAAATCACGTTATCGGCTGGACAAATTGTAGGGCTCACCATCCTTCTTGTCGGGGTCATTCTCTTTAAACAGTCTCAGACAGCGGCCATCGCCAAACAAGCAGTCAACGAAGCTACTTCATGAGGAGTGGCTATTTTTTTGAGTAAAACGGGTACAGGTTGGTAACGATTTTTTGTTAAAATGAAGCGGTATGGTTTAAAAAATAGCTGAGGTGATGAAAAAAGTGGATTCTTCCATAGTGATTGATTTGTTGATTGTTTTGTTTTTGATTGTGTTGAACGGGATTTTTGCGATGACAGAAATTGCGCTCATCTCATCGAAACCTGCAAAACTTGAGGTTGAAGCAAATCGAGGGAAACGAAGTGCAAAGATTGCACTCCATTATTCGAAAGACCCGACAGATTTGTTGTCGACCGTTCAAGTCGGAATCACATTAATTGGGATTATTAACGGGGCCTACGGGGGTGCGCGCTTCTCGGCACCACTCGCCTCTGCGTTTGAACAAGCCGGAATGAGTGCACAGTATGCCGGAACGATTGCTTATGTGGTCGTTGTAACGATTATTACGTATCTGTCCTTAATCATCGGTGAATTGGTGCCAAAGCGAATTGCGCTTGTGTCTCCTGAAAAAGTCACGATGGCAATCATCCCTTCACTTGATTTATTCAGTAAAGTGATGAAGCCATTCATTTGGATTTTATCGAAATCGACACTCTTTTTGTTCAAGCTGCTTGGCTTGAAAGCAGAACAAACGAGCGGTGAGACGGAGCTTGAGATTAAACAGCTTCTCTTTGAGGGGGCACAGCAAGGCCAGTTCGCCCATGAAGAAGTACAGCAAGTCGAACGCGTCTTTGCGTTTCACGATCAATTGATTTATGAACTCATGCAACCTCGGACGACGCTTGAGTGGGTCGATTTAGAAGATGATATGGATGATATCAAGAAGTCGATCTATGAAAGTAAACATAACAAGTTACCGGTCGGTCGCGACTCGCTCGACGATTTTGTCGGATATATCGATGTCCGTGACATTTTGACGTTACCGACATTACGTGAGCCATCACAGATTTTGAAGCGCATCAAGCAACCGCTCATCGTTCCGAAACAACGAGAGGCGAGCCAAGTACTTCAGATGATGCAGAAAAATGGTGTCGAGATTGCCTTCGTCTTAGATGAATACGGTGGATTCCTTGGCATGGTCACCTTGTTCGATATTTTGGAAGAAATCGTCGGAGAAGTCATGATTGAAGAGGATACACCGGAAGTGGTACGTCGCGAAGATGGGTCATATTTAGCGGACGGTTTGCTTGGAATCGAAGATTTGAAACGAACGTTTGAGATTCGGGATAACCGATTCGACGAAGGGCGCAACTCGTATCACACACTTGCCGGACTCGTCATTTATGCACTCGGCGATTTCCCGAAACGGGGCGATGTGGTCGAAGCGTATGGACTTCGCTTTGAAGTCGTAGATATGGACGGAAAGCGTGTCGACCAAGTGCTTGTCTCAGAACTACAAGAACCAATCACAGAAGAGGACTGATGCGGTCGCATCAGTCCTCTTTTTCATGTGTCATCCATGTGCGTTGTAAAGCGCCTAACAAGACGTGAGCCGTGTGCAACATCGCCCGTTCATCCACATCGAAGCGAGGATGATGATGAGGGAAGATTGCTGAAAGCCCGGGATTCCCTGCCCCTGTGAAGAAAAAGCTACCGGGGACATGCTCGACATAGTAAGCGAAGTCTTCCCCGACCATGAGCGGGGACATTTCGATGACACCGTCTGCCCCGACGACATCCATCGCGCTCAAGCGGACGAGTTCTGTTTCGGTCACATGATTCACGACAGCAGGATACCCTTTTATATACTCCAATTCGTAATCGGCATCACTCGCCTCACAGACAGAACGGATGATTCGTTCCATATCGGAGATGATTTTTTCTTGCGTCTCCCGAGTGAATGTCCGCACGGTACCAGATAACTTCGCTTCTTCGGCAATGACGTTGAACGCTTGCCCGGAGTGGAGCGTCCCGATAGTCAACACGGCAGGTTCGAGTGGGTCGATACGTCGACTGACAACTTGTTGGAGATGATTTGCTACGTTTACGGAGACCATGAGGGCATCGACCGTATGTTGTGGAATCGCACCGTGCCCACCTGTTCCTTTAATCGTCAATTCAAATCGATCGGCTGCGGCCATGATAGGACCTGTTTTGACACCAACTGTTCCAAAAGGGAGCGGTGTCCAAATGTGCGCACCATAAATATAGTCCACATTGTTGAGGCATCCGTCTTCAATCATCGGTTTGGCACCACCTGGAGATAATTCTTCGGCAAATTGGTGAATCAATACGACGTCTCCAGGAAGTGACACCTCGGTTAATACTTTCGCGAGGACGAGAAGTGTCGCTGTATGGGCATCGTGTCCACAAGCATGCATGACGCCATTTACTTTTGAACGATATGGAACGTCTTTCACATCTTGAATGGGAAGAGCATCAAAGTCAGCGCGTAACGCGATGGTCGGACCGTCACCGCCTTTGATTCGACCGACGACACCGTTTCCGCCAACATGTTCACGTACTTCGATCCCAAGTTCACGGAGGTACGAGGCGATCTTTTTTGGTGTTTCGACTTCTTGAAAAGACAGTTCCGGATATTGATGAAAATGACGTCGCAGGGATACCATTTCTTCAAATAACTCCGTCAAGCGTATTTCAGCATTCGTGACAGTCATTGCGTACACTCCTTTGTGATCAACGCATCAAGAATTGCAACCATTTGCAGATTTTTTTGAAAGTTAAGCTTATCTTATATGAGTAAAGGGAATTAATACAGGAGAAACTGAAGAAATGAGGTGCCAACATGGGGTGGATTATTGCGATTGTAGCAGTTGTCGTGCTCGTACTCATCTATTTTTCGATGTACAACGGGCTCGTCAAATATCGAAATTGGGTCGACGAGGCGTGGGCTCAAATCGATGTGCAATTAAAACGGCGTTATGACTTGATTCCGAATTTGGTCGAAACGGTGAAGGGCTATGCAAAACACGAGCAAGAAACGCTTGCGAAGGTCGTTGAGCTGAGAAACCAGCTCGGAGAAAAGTCGAATCGCCAAGACCAGATGGCGGTGAACGATCAGCTGAGCGGGGCGCTGAAAAACTTGTTTGCGCTTCGTGAGGCGTACCCGGACTTGAAAGCGAATGAGAACTTCAAGATGTTGCAGGAAGAATTGACACAGACGGAAAACAAAGTGGCGTATTCGCGCCAGCTCTATAACAATACGGTCATGAAGTATAACACAAAAATCGAATCGGTACCGACGAATATCATCGCGTCCGTCCACCACTTTGAAAAGCGCGATATGCTCGAGGCGCGTGCCGAAGAGCGCGAGAACGTTCGCGTCTCGTTTTGATGAATCGAGGTGGCACGTATGCTCCTCTATGAACAAATTCGAAAGAATAAAGTGAAGACGGTGTTCATCGTGACAGGATTCGTTTTATTCGTCCTTCTCGTCGGAGCAGCCATCTCCTACGTCAATTATGGGGATGCGATTCCAGGGTTGATTTTCACACCCGTCTTTTCCTTGTTTTATGTCGGTATCGTCATCATGTCGAGTACGAACATCGTCATGAGAATGAACCGGGCGCAAGAAGTGACTTCGGTAGAAGAGCACCGCTTTTTATGGCATACGGTCGAAAACATGGCGATGGTCGCGCGAGTACCGATGCCTCGCATCTTTATCATCAATGATTCGTCACCGAACGCATTTGCGACCGGACTGAAACCAGAAAAGGCGGCCGTCGCCGTCACGACCGGGCTGTTGGATCAACTGTCGCGTGAAGAAGTGGAAGGTGTGATTGCGCATGAGGTCGCACACATTAAAAATTATGACGTGCGACTCTCGACGGTCACGCTCGCACTCGTGTCAGTGATCGCCATCATGAGTGATATCGGGTCGCGCATGTTATTTTTCCGGAGTATCAGTGGAGGACGACGTGACCAAAATCAAAATCCAATCTTTCTCATCATTGGACTCGTTTTGTTGGTGTTGGCCCCGCTTATTGCAATGCTCATCAATATGGCGATTTCACGTAATCGTGAGTTTCTGGCAGATGCGAGTGGAGCGGAACTGACCCGTAACCCGGATGCACTCGCCTCGGCGCTTGAGAAGATTGCAAACGTGGAGACGCCGGTCGAGCAAGCGTCGAGTGCCTCGGCACCGCTTTACTTCTCCGATCCACTTAAAAAGAAAGTGAGCGGTCTGTTCTCGACGCACCCCGATCCAGTGGAGCGTATTTCCCGACTTCGTCAAATGTAAGAAGGGCCTGTCCGTTGCGACAGGCTCTTTATGTTACACTGAACTGGGAAAATAAGGGGGGTAGATGATTTGAGTAGAAATATGTACATAGGTTTAGGAGTTGCTTTACTAGTCGTATTGTTTTTATTAGGACTAGTACCATATACAGTGCAGGTAGTGCTTAAGGTGTTCATGTGGCTCACGCAGTACATCTTGCCGTGGATTTTCCTCTATTATTTCATACAATTCTATAAACGCTATGCGGCCAAACAAGAAAAGCCACCTGAATGAGGTGGCTTTCGACGTTTATCCAGCGCGGTGGCTACGGATTTTTTCAATCTCATCGAGGACGAACTGAACGTTTGTCCCGACGATGACTTGAATATGGTTTGGACTGACGACTTTGATTCCTGGAATACCGGCTTTCTTGATTTGATCTTGGTTGACCGTATCCATGTCTTTGACATCGACGCGTAAGCGTGTGATACAAGACTCGATTCCCGTGACGTTTCTGTCACCACCAAGACCGTCATAGATCATATTCGCCATGGCTGAGAATTCGTTACCAGAAGCTGATGCGACCGGTGCGACTTTCGTTTCGCCGTCTGTCGTTTCACTTGCAACCGCATCAACGACTTCATCCGATTCACGACCTGGTGTTGCTAAGTTGAGCTTCACAATCATGAAGCGGAAGATCGCGTAGTAAATGACTGCAAACACGAGACCTTGAACGAGTAACATGTACGGTTGGTTCGCGAGCGGCAAGCGTGAACTCAACACGAAGTCAACCAATCCTGCACTGAATCCGAACCCGGCTGTCCATTGGAACGTTGCCGCGATGAAGAGCGAGATTCCTGTAAGGACGGCGTGTACAAGGTAAAGAACAGGTGCGAGGAACATGAATGAGAACTCGAGTGGTTCTGTCACACCAGTAAAGAATGAAGCAAATGCAGCTGCGAGAAGAAGTGAGGCCGCTTGTTTCTTACGCTTTGTCTTCGCTGTGTGGTACATCGCAAGTGCTGCGGCCGGAAGACCGAACATCATGATTGGGAAGTAACCGGCTTGATACATCCCCGTCACACCTTTTTCACCTTCACCTGACCAGAACTTTCCGATATCGTTAATGTCGGCGACATCGAACCAGAAAACAGAGTTGAGGGCGTGGTGGAGACCCGTTGGAATTAAGAGACGGTTAAAGAAGCCGTAGAGTCCGGCACCGAATGCGCCAAGTTTTGAAATCGATTCTCCAAATCCGACGAGACCTGTATAGACGAACGGCCAGATGAAGTAAAGGGCGACCGATACGAGAATCATCGAGAAGGCTGTCATGATTGGAACGAGACGCTTTCCACTAAAGAAGGCGAGAGCATCAGGTAGTTTGACTTGACTGAATCGGTTATACATGGAAGCGGCGACGAGACCGGATAGAATCCCGACGAAAGCATTCCCAATCTTACCGAATGCTGGGTTGACGGCTTCTACATCAATTCCTTGGAACAACGCAACCGTTCCCGCAGAGAGAAGCGTGGTGACAGTCAAGAAGGCAACAAGTCCGCTAAGTGCTGCTGAACCGTCACGGTTTTTGGCCATCCCGAGGGCGACCCCGACTGCGAAAAGAATTGGAATGTTATCGATAATGGCGGCACCCGCTTTAATTAAAAATGCAGCGGCAATGTTTTCAGATCCCCAGCCGACTGGGTCAATCCAATAACCAATCCCCATGAGAATGGCGGCAGCCGGAAGTACGGCGACCGGTAACATGAGAGAACGTCCGAGACGTTGGAAAAAGTTCATCATTGTTAATGTCCTCCTTTTTGATGGTGTTGATCTTGTAGACGTTGGATGTGAAGCGTAATATAACCAAGTTCTGACTCGGGCAAGACGATGCCATATGTCTCTTCCATTTCTTTCGCGACATCAGATGCGCACGCATAAGCAGACGTGAACTTCGTCTGAATCATGCGAAGCATGTCTTCATCAATCGTGTGATGATCGTAATGGTTGACCCGATCCATGACGAACCGTAAATGGGTTAATAATCGTTGGTAGGATAAGTCATCTTCTTCAATGGATACATCGAGTCGTCTTGAAATCGATTGAATCATGTCGCGGACAATCGTTGTCTGTTTGACCGTCTTGCGTAAATCACCTCCTTTCACTTTCATCGTATGGATATGAAGCGCGATGAACGCGGCTTCGTCTTTCGGCATTTTCACGTTGAGCTTTTCAGCGATATGTTCAATCGCCCACAGTCCAATCTCGTACTCATTGCGATAGAGGATTTTAATCTCATTCAACAGTTTGTTGCGTAATAAGATGCCATCCATCTCCCGTTCGATGGCGAACGAGATGTGGTCGGTCAAGACGATGTGGATATGTTCGTTGAACGATGTCTCGAGACGCTTCTCTGCATAGGAGATAATATCCTCGGAAACGGTGAAGTGCTCAACCGGGATCCGACTCAATAACTGTTGGAACTTGTCATTCTCTGGCATGATGAAAAACTTTTCGATTTTATGTGGATTGACGATGTCGTTCTTCGTTTTTTTAAACGCGACGCCCGGACCAATCGCAATCTTTTCTTCCCCATCATCTGAGACGATGACCGCATTGTTGTTTAGAATCTTTTTGATTTTAATCATGTGTCCTCCTTGTTCCGGAGTCACGCTTCCACTCGGGCGACAACCGTCTTGCCTGGTACGGCTTCCTTCGTGAATGTGAAGGCGTAATGATGAGCAAGCGCGCCTCCATTCGTCACGACCATTGGCGTGACCGTGTCCTTACCGGCTTGATGGATTTGTGCTAAGTCTGCTGTCAGTAACAGCTGTCCCGTCTTAACGTGGTCGCCCACATCTACTTGAAGATCAAACGGTCGACCTTCGAGTTCGACGGTATCGAGACCGACGTGAATCAAAATCTCAGCCCCATCCTCGGTCCGAATGCCGATGGCGTGCTTTGTCGGAGCGATTTGTACGATTTCGCCGTCAGCCGGTGAGACGACGGCGCCATCCGTTGGTGTGATGGCAATACCGTCGCCCATCATTTTTTCGCTGAAGACCGAGTCCGCTACTTGTTCGAGTGGAATGACGTCTCCTTCCATTGGTGAGTGCAGTGTGGGTTTGTGTCGATTCATTAACTTATTCCATAGCATATCTACTACATCCTTTCTTGAAACAAAACGCCGAAAAACAAAACAGGCATGGAGTATAGACGGGTGGCATGCACCGTACGTCTTACCCCATGCCTGATCGAATCAGTCACATGTGATCGCTATTCGTTTCTTCACGTTCAACATAACATGTGTGGATTTAAGACACAAGACTTTTTTGAAAGCGTTCTCTAAAATTTTACAAGGCAGAGAATCTGTTGTATAGTAAGGACGAATCTAAGTGAGAAAGGTGTTGCATGTTGATGAGTGAGGTTGTATCTGCCTAACGAACTGAAAAATGTCGGATGACACGTTTATTTGTCATGCCGTCATGTTCCGTTACAGATACCGCCCATCAAAAACTGCCAGACACCGGTCTGTCTTTTTGCGTTGGTCGTCATCGACCGACGCTTTTTTGTTTGCGCGGTATCTCGATTCTATCATTTGAGGAGAGAGACACATGGACGAACAAACATTTGAAAAATTACAATACAACGAATTGATGACGAGAGTAGAGCGCTTCTGCATCAGCGGATTCGGGAGAAGGTTACTCAGACAACAACGTCCGACGAGCCACATCGCGACGGTGAAGAAACGTCTGCAGGAAACGTCCGAAGCCCGAGCGATTTTAGATGCGACGTCACACGTCCCATTTATCGGCGTGTCTGACATGGAGACGATTATCGGGAAACTGCAACGAGGCATCCAACTCGAAGCAACAGAACTTGAAGCGGTCGCCGAGTTTTTACGGGGAGCGCGCAAACTGAAACGATTCATGCTCGAACATGAATTCTTTGCACCGCTTCTTTCGGCTTATGCTGTCGGGATGGGCGAATGGCGGACGCTAGAAGAAGACATCACACGAGCGATTCGAGCTGGTCAAGTCGTCGACGAGGCGTCGAAAGAGTTGAAGCGGATTCGCAAGCAAGTCGACATTTTGGAAGGACGAATCGAGGAACGATTGAACAAATTCTTAAAGAGCGCTGCCAATCGCGAGATGATTCAAGACGGATTTGTCACGAAAAAACAGGACCGCTTCACGATCCCAATCAAAGCTTCATACAAGCACAAAGTAGCGGGTACGATTGTAGACACATCGAATCGAGGCACGACGGTCTTTATCGAACCGGAAGCCATATCAAAATTGAATGCAGAACTCGTCGTCAAGCGTACGGAAGAAGCGGTGGAAGTGTATCAAGTGTTGGCGACATTGACGGGAGCAGTGACTGAAGTCCTTCCTGAAATTGAATCGACACTCGATGTCATCGCCCAGTACGATATGGTTTTCGCCAAAGGGAAGTATAGTCAATCGATTAATGGCGTGACACCACACGTGAATGCGACTGGTCGAATTCAATTGAAACAAGTACGTCATCCACTCTTAGAAAGTGCCGTTCCACTCGATTTTGCCATCGGGACGGACTATCGCGGCTTAATTATCACCGGACCGAACGCCGGCGGAAAGACGGTCGTATTGAAAACGATTGGACTTCTCAGTCTCATGACCATGACAGGATTGCATATCCCGGCACACACCGACACGGTCATCTCTACATTCGATGAGGTGTTCGTCGATATCGGAGATAATCAAGATTTGGAGTCGGCACTCAGTACGTTCTCGGCGCATATGCACAATGTGGCGAATATTATGCAAACCGCTGGAAAACGGTCACTCTTGTTATTCGACGAAATCGGAAGCGGTACGGAACCGAACGAAGGAGCCGCTCTTGCAATTGCCATCTTAGAAGCGGCATATAAACGAGGGGCGATTGTCGTGGCTTCGACCCATTACGGAGAAATCAAATCGTATTCTGAATCCCACCCAGATTTCATGAACGCTGCGATGCAGTTTGACCCGGAAACGCTCGAACCGAAATATCGATTGCTCATGGGGCAGTCTGGTGATAGCAACGCCCTCTTTATCGCCCGCAAGATGAAGTTGCCGGAAGCGATATTGAAACAGGCATCTCGTTACATGAACGAGAAAACGTATGACACTACGAAAGTCGATGATTCTAAAATCACACGCGAAATCGAAGCGGCACCGCTTGAAGAGGCGGAACGCTTTGAAAAAGGTGACCGTGTCCGGTTGTTAGAGACGAATCAAGTCGGGCTTGTCTATGCGTTCGATGCATCTCGTCGGCATGTCCGAGTGTTCGTGAATGACGATTACGTAGAGTTGCCGAGTCGTCGTGTCCGGTTAGAAGCACGTGCCACAGAGCTTTATCCGGCTGACTATGATTTGGAAACGCTATTCACGACGTATCAGGAACGAAAGGAGGCGCACGACTTCGAACGAGGATCGAAAAAAGCGCTACGGCGAGTGGAGAAAGAGATTCGGGAAAGAAAGAAACAAGAGCGATCTAACCGAAAATGAATGTGACATACAGCGAAAGGGTAAAAGCACATAGGGAGAAGTCTTAATGCGGGAGGGGCTTATGTGTTCGAGTTAAGTTTTTGGTTTGCACTCGGTTTTGCGATGATTCACTTTTTTTCAGGAAAGCTCATTCATGTGCGTGAAGTGCCGAGGAGCCGTTTTTTATCAGTGGCGGGCGGGATTGCCGTTGCTTATGTATTCCTTCATCTATTGCCAGAGTTAAATGAGTACCAACGTGAACTAGAAGGGGAGATTGGAAACAACGTCTTCGCCTCCCTCGAGAACCATATCTTGATCATCAGTATGTTAGGACTGGCTGTCTTTTACGGGCTCGAGCGATTCGCAACGGCCAACAAACGTAAACAAAAACCGTATGTGTTTTGGATTCACATAGGTTCATTCACGCTCTATACGTTTAGCATCGGATATGTGCTCGCAGAAAGTGAATTTCAGTCAAATGGGACGATGTTTCTTTACTTCATAGCGCTTGGCATTCACTTTGTTACGGTCGATCAAGGATTGCGTCAGCATCATCAACAACTTTATGATCGACAGGGACGCGTCTTGTTAGCGCTTGCTGTACTTGTAGGGTGGGCGGTCGGTTCGTTTGGAGAAGTGAATGAACTCGGTCTATCTATCGTTGTCGCCTTTTTGGCAGGTGGCGTCATCTTGAACGTCATGAAAGAAGAGTTACCTGCTGAGCGAGAGAGTAGTTTTGGTGCATTTTTGATTGGTTTATTAGGATATGCGTTTTTATTACTCGTCATATAAAAAGGCAGCCACCGCGTGTGGCTGCCTTTTGACTTACAAGCTGTTGCTTTGACTCTCTACATTGCTATCGTTCTCTGTTGAAGCGTCGTCATGATGTGGTCCGTGACCATGGCCATGGCGACCACCTTCTCGTCCACCGCGCATGCCACGTGCATCTTCTAAATCATCGTAACTCGTCACGTCAGCAAAGCGCTCTTCGTGATCCGCTAGGATTTGATCGGCCTCTTCTTGAGTCAATTTCCCGTCTTCCACAGCAGTCGTAAGTTTTTCTTCGTGTGACGTCATGATCGCGTCGATGAATGCATCAATTGAAATGCCTTTTTCTTCTGCGAGCTCATGAATCGACTGTCTATTTTCACGGGCTGCATCCACTTCTTCTTCTGTCAATCCGAGCGCCTCGATAAGCGCTGTATGACCCGCTTCTCGGTCACCAACCATGCCAGAACCTCTTTCTCCACGCTCGCATTGTGTCGATTCCGTCGTTGTCGATTCATCTGTCGTCGTGTCATTCGTCGCGGCATATACGCCAGTGCCTGAGACAGCCAATAGACTGGCCAAGGCGATTGCTAATTTTGTTGATTTCATGTATATCTCCTCCTTTTGATACTTCAAGTGTAGAACTTGAGAGAACTGAAGTTGTGAGAGAGTTGCAAGATTTCTGCAAATTGTCTTTGGGAAACGGTGGGGCATTCCATGTGTACGATATAATGGATGTGGAGGCGATAGAAGATGAACGTACTCGTAGTGGAAGATGAACAAAAACTTGCGGACGGCATGTCTCGCTTTTTAGTATATGCAGGGTTTAATGTGACAGTGGCGATGACCCTCAGCGAAGCGAAGCAACAGTTACATCAGCGCTTTGATGCAGTTTTACTCGACGTCCGTCTCCCTGATGGAGAAGGATGGACCTTGATTCCAACGTTAAAAGCGCAACAGCCCGCTCCTGCTATTATCCTGACGACGGCTCGTGGTGAAGCAGATGATCGCGTATTCGGATTAGAACTTGGGGCGGACGATTATTTGGTCAAACCCATCGTTTTGAAAGAATTGGAGATTCGCCTGAAGCGTCTCGTGAAACAGACCGATATGATTCGGTTCGGTGCGCTCACCATCGACCTCAAATCGAGGATGGTACAAGAGAACGGAAGAACGCTCCGGCTGACGAACAAAGAATATGAACTGCTCTTGTATTTATGGAAGCACGTCGGTGAGGCGTTGGATCGGAATCGCCTGCTCGACGATGTATGGGATTATGCGTTCGTCGGAGATACACGTACGGTCGACACCCATATTAAACAATTACGTGATAAATCACCTACACTAAAAGAACAGCTGAAGACCGTTCATCGGGTCGGTTATCGATTAGAGGGACTGTCATGAATCGCTTAATGAAGAAATTATTGTGGACAGCTATCTTGCCCCTTGCTGTGATGGCGCTTTTAACATTTGGTCTCACGTCACTTTTAATCGGACGGTTCGCAGAAGAGGAGACGTATACGCAATTGGAGCGCGAGGCGGCGATCGTGTATGAAGCCATCCAAGAAGGACGTGGAATTCCAGGTCAATTAGACGTACTCCTATTTCAAGACGGGCAACGTATCGAGCTAGAACGTGGTGGAAGGATGCACCGCATGATGCCGATCAGCCTCGACCCGGATGACTTAACAGTTCAGGACGAGGTGAGTGTGAACGGGACTCGTTTCTTGACGTATTTGCAAGAAGAAGGGAACGTTCAAATTGTGACGTACAGTCCTGTGCCATTCTCAAATCCACAGTTTCAGCAAATCTATCTCATCTTAGCGGGTGGATTTATTTTGGCACTGATGGTTGCCATCGGTGTCACGTTTTGGATGAGTCGACGGCTCACGCAACCGCTCGTCGAGTTGAAGCAAGCGACCGCATCGATTATGGAAGGACAACATCACATTACTCTTCCGAATGTGACGAACGATGAGATTGGGGATTTGACCGTCACGATCGGACAAATGAATGCCTCCCTTCAAGAAAAAGAGGCACTTCAAAAATCGTTCATCTCTGGAGTGACCCATGATGTGCGTACACCGCTCGCTATTGTCCGGAATGAGGCGGAAATGTTGGAACTCGGTGTCGTTAATGAGATGGAGGTGGCTATTACGGGCAAAAGCATTACGGAGGAAATAGACCGAATCGACCGGCTTGTCAATCAGATGCTCGAATACTCAAAGTTGTCCTCTGGGACGATTCCACTTGAAATGGAATCGCTTCAACTAGATGACTTAGTTCGCCGATTAACGTCACGCATGTCCGAGTGGTTCCGACAAAAAGACGTGACGCTCGATCTGCAACTCGAAACGGTATCGATTCAAGCCGATCGATTGGCGATGGAACGGGTTCTCTCGAACTTTTTAAGAAATGCGTATGAAGCGAGCCCTATCGGCGGACGTATCACAATCAAACTGACACCTAATCGACTAGAAGTAACAGACGAAGGGAACGGGATTGACCCTGTCGTCCAACTTTCGATTTGGGATATGTATGTGAAAGGAGACCGCTCAAACGGACATGGTCTAGGTCTCGCTATCACGAAATTACTTCTTGAAGCACAAGGACTTTCTTATGGGGTCGAGTCAGAGAAGGGGGCGACGTTTTGGATCGAATGGACATGACTTTATTTTTACGTGGGGTGCGGTTAGAGAAAGACCGCATCCAATCAACGGGTTATCCTTACTCGTTACCAATCTTTCAGACACTCGATGAACTGACGTTTCATCATCCGGTCACGTTTCTCGTTGGAGAGAACGGGAGTGGAAAGTCGACGTTGATTGAGGGGATGGCCGTGGCGGCTGGATTCAACCCAGAAGGCGGAGCACCTTCCTTCCAATTCGAAACGGAGTCAACGCATAGTTCTTTGTATGAAGCGCTGCGCCCGATTCGAGGACCGTATCGTCCGAAAGACGGATTTTTCTTACGTGCGGAAACGGCATATCAGTTGTCGAGTTATGTGGATGAGATGGCGAAACTTGGACCTGACATGGAGCGATTCTATGAAGCGTACGGAGGACGTTCCCTTCATGAGCAGTCGCACGGGGAAGCGTTCCTCTCCCTCATGTTGCATCGATTCCGTGGCGATGGCCTCTATATTTTGGATGAGCCCGAGGCCGCGTTGTCACCGATGCGGCAACTGACGATGCTTGCTCGGATGCATGAACTTGTACAATCCGGCAGTCAATTTATCATCGCCAGTCACTCGCCCATCTTGATGTCGTATCCGGGTGCGATGATCTTACAAGTGGAGACGGGACTTTCCCCGACGCTGTTTGATGACCTCGAGCATGTACGGGTCATGCGCGACTATTTACAAGCGCCGGAGCGGATGCAGCGGATTTTATTTGAAGAGTAAAACGGTCACGATGTAAGCGTTTTAATTTTATGTTGACGTCAAGATTTATAGGGAGTATGCTTATATCGAAAAGAAGAAAATCCACTTTGGGATTGTTACTGGTGATGCAGGCAAAACCTAAATTGACGCCATGACTCCACATTGGACTCTGGTGTGAATTTAGGTTTTTTTCTTTTCAGTTCAGTTGAATGAGAGCGAGGTGAGGAGACCGTGCAGATTTCAAAAGTGTATAACAACAACGTCGTAGCAATCGATGCGAACGGTCAAGAACAGGTCGTGATGGGACGTGGGATTGCGTTTCAAAAACGACCCGGCGATGTCATTGACCAGGCGCGAATCGAAAAAATCTTTACGCTCGAGAGTAAAGAAAGCTATGAGCGTTTCGTTCACTTTTTAAATGAAATGCCGACAGCTGAGATGGAAACAGTGAAGCAAATTGTCAGATTGGCCGAACAGCGGTTGAATCAACCCATTCATGATTCGCTCTATGTGACACTAGCGGACCACCTCCATTTCGCACTTAGTCGGTATCAGGATGGAATCCAAATTCGAAATCCCCTCGTTTGGGAAGTGAAACGATTTTATGCTCCGGAGTTCGCTATCGGAAAAGAAGCGGTTAACCTGATTAATGAGCGGCACGAGGTCAAGCTTGATGAAGACGAAGCAGTTGCGATTGCCTTACACCTCGTCAATGCGACAATGTCTGGTGTCAAGGGTGAAAACCTTCATCTTGTCACCGAGATGACGAGAGCTACGCAAGCGATTCTGACGATCATTACGTACCATTTTCAAATCGAATTGGACGAAGAATCATACGCGTATGCACGATTTTTGACCCATTTAAAATATTTTGTGCAGCGCCTCGCATCCGGAGAGAGGGTCAAATCAACGGGTGACGAAACCCTGTTCCTGATGGTAAAACAGCGATATCCAGAAGCGTTTGAATGTGTCGAAAAAATCGCAGGGTTGATTGCGACGAAATATCATTACGACGTGTCGATGGACGAACGACTGTATATGATGATTCATATCGAAAACTTAATGAAAGAGCGTCGATCCTAAGGATGGTTACTGATGATGCAGGCCAAACCTAAATGACTACACAAGTTGTTGTGTGGTGATTTAGGTTTTTCTTTTTACCTAAAATGATAAGGAGTGAACAAAATGGACCAATACAAACAACTGGCAGAAACGATTGTGGAGCATGTCGGCGGTAAGGAAAACGTCAAAAGCGTCTTTCACTGTGCAACACGATTACGCTTCAAACTAAAAGATGAATCAAAGGCGAGTGCGGCTACATTGAAACAACAAGATGGTATCATCACCGTCGTTCAAAGCGGCGGACAGTTTCAAGTCGTAATCGGAAACAATGTACCATACGTCTATAAAGAGATTGTCGAAGTCGGCGGGTTTCAAACTGCATCGACCGACGCTGAAGAGAAAACAGGCGTGTTCAACCGACTGATTGATGTGATTGCCGGAATCTTTACTCCAATTCTCGGACCAATGGCAGGTAGTGGTCTTTTGAAAGGATTGCTTGCGATTCTCGTTGCGCTCGGATTATTGAAACAAGAGATGGGAACGTATGTCGTCTTAAATGCTGCGGCAGACGCACTATTTTACTTCCTACCCGTGATTTTAGGACATTCGGCTGCGAAGAAATTTGGTGGGAACCCGTACATTGGGATGATTATCGGGGGGGCGCTCGTTTATCCTTCGATTGTCGCGATTCAAGGAGCGGGTGAGTCGTTAACGTTTCTCAATGTACCAGTCGTCTTGATGAGTTATGCGTCTTCGGTCATTCCAATCATCTTGGCGACATACATGTCTTCAAAAGTCGAAACATTCTTCAACCGCCATACACATGAGGCGGTCCGAAATTTCACGACGCCGATGATGGCATTGTTACTTGTTGTCCCGTTGACTTTTTTAGCAATTGGACCGGTCGCGACGTATGCGAGTCAAGGGTTGGCGAACGGATATTCGTTCTTATATGATTTGAGTCCGACAATCGCCATCGCATTCATCGGTGCGTTCTGGCAAGTGCTCGTCATGTTCGGACTTCACTGGGGACTTGTGCCGATCATCATCAACAACTTATCGGTTGTCGGTATGGATACGATCGTTGTCGGTGTATTGATGGCCACATTTGGTCAGGTCGGTGCTGTTTTAGCAATCACGTTAAAGGCGAAAAATCCAAAGGTGAAAGGTTTAGGGACTTCCTCTACCATTGCGGGTGTCTTCGGGATTACAGAACCGGCTATGTACGGATTGACGTTACCTCGTAAGAAGCCATTCGTTTTCGGGATGATTGGTGGAGCGGCAGGTGGTGTTATTGGTGGTCTGTTCGGTACAGCAGCTTATGCGATGGGAGGACTCGGAATCTTCAGTATCCCAGTTATGATTCCGGCAACGGGTGTCGATTTAGCCTTTTACGGCGCATTTATTGGAATGGCGGTAGCAGCAGTGGTCGCCCTCGTATTGACAATGGTGTTCCACAAAGAAGAAGCGACAGTCGAGTCGCAGGAACAAGAAGTCGCAGAGTCTGTATCTGAGCAAGTAGGTTTTCCGGTCTCAGCTCCATTGAAAGGAGAAGTCGTGTCACTTGAGACGGTTCAAGATGAAGTGTTCTCGAGTGGGGCGATAGGGAAAGGAATTGCCATCATGCCTTCAGAAGGTACAGTGTATGCTCCGTTTGACGGCGAAATCGTCACGGTTTACCCATCAAAACATGCAATCGGCCTTCGATCTAATACCGGTGTGGAAGTATTGATTCACATTGGTATAGACACGGTTAAACTAAACGGAAAGTACTTTGAAACATTTGTGACGGATGGACAGAAAGTGAAAGAAGGAGATTCGCTCGTCCGGTTTGATATGGATGCCATCGCTCGTGAAGGATATGACACGATCACGCCAATCATTGTGACGAATACCGATCATTATTTAGATGTATTGCCAACTTATACAGGAACGGTAGAAGCGAATCATGGCGTATTGCGTGTCATTGTATAACAAAGGAGGAGACAATGTGAAACAAGTGTCGAGTGAATTTTTATGGGGCGGGGCCACTGCGGCTAATCAACTAGAGGGCGGTTATCAGGAAGGCGGTAAAGGACTTTCGATTGCTGACGTGATGCCAGGTGGGAAACACCGAATGAAGATCATTCATGACCCAACGTTTGATTTTGAATTACATGATGAATATTCGTATCCGAACCATGAAGGGATCGACTTCTATCATCGCTATAAAGAAGATATCGCCCTCTTTAGGGAAATGGGATTCAAGACATTCCGTATGTCAATTGCCTGGTCACGAATCTTCCCGAAAGGAGATGAAATGGAACCGAATGAGGAAGGTCTTCAATTTTACGATCGTGTCATCGATGAGTTGGTCGCACAAGGAATCGAACCACTTGTCACGATTTCTCACTATGAAATGCCGCTACATCTTGCAAAACAATATGGGGGTTGGCGGGACCGCCGTCTCGTCACATATTTTGAACGATATAGTCGCGTTTTATTCGAACGTTATCAAGGTAAGGTCAAATATTGGTTGACGTTTAACGAAATCAATGGAGCTCAATTCATGCCGATGCTCAGTCTCGGAATTGCGATTCGGGAAGAAGAAAACACGTTACAACTCACGTATCAAGGACTTCATCACCAACTGGTCGCAAGTGCACTTGCGACGAAAGCGGCACGCGAGATTGACCCATCGATGCAAATTGGATGTATGCTCATCGCGGCCCCCGTTTATCCGTATAGTTCGAACCCGGATGATGTTTGGTATGCACACGATGCTGAGCGGATGATGAACTTCTTCTGCGGAGACGTTCATGTACGCGGGAAGTAT
Organism: Exiguobacterium sp. ERU653; assembly: GCF_018617775.1. Classification (NCBI taxonomy): domain Bacteria; kingdom Bacillati; phylum Bacillota; class Bacilli; order Caryophanales; genus Exiguobacterium; species Exiguobacterium sp. ERU653. Next base: position 150,652 of record NZ_JACSKV010000002.1, on the reverse strand, counting down.
CCGAACTTTGCGAAACGATTCTTCCAAGAGAATGGCATTGAACTCGAAATGGAAGATAGCGATCTTGAAATCCTAAAAGAAAATACAGTTGATTTCTTTTCGCTCAGTTACTATATGTCCCGTACTGAAAAAGCTGAAAAGAACCAGGATGAATCGGAAGGAAATATCATGAGTGGGGTCAAAAATCCATATTTACAGGCGAGCGACTGGGGATGGGAAATTGATCCGACGGGACTTCGCGTTATCTTGAACAAGTTATATGAGCGTTATGAGGTTCCTTTATTCATCGTTGAGAACGGGCTAGGCGCATATGACAAAGTCGAGTCGGACGGAACGATTCATGACCATTACCGTATCGATTACTTGCGTGACCATTTGAAAGGGATGATGGACGCAATCGAAGATGGAGTCGAAGTGATGGGATATACGAGTTGGGGCTGTATTGACTTGGTGAGTGCTTCGACAGGTGAGTATAGCAAACGGTATGGTTTCATTTATGTGGATCGACATGACGATAGTACCGGTACGTTAGAACGAAAACGGAAAGAGTCATTCTTTTGGTATCAAGAGGTGATTCGTTCACAAGGCGCAAGCTTGTATGAAGAAGAATCAGTCAAATGAAAAAAAACGGCCTCGGCCGTTTTTTTCATGCTTTCGTAATCTTTCGCAATAAGATGATCGCGAGACTAACGCCTCCGGCAATCAACATATACGTAACAATATCCATCCACGTGCTCATTCGTCGTCTCCTTCCGCAAATAAAGCGAGTTCTCCTTGAGGCATCGCGACCAATAGATAGTCGTCTCCGCCAAGTGGTCTCGCGTCCCCTGCTTGCCAGCACTCAAAGTGCTCTTGGTATCCGTTGATGAAGAGAAGAGAGCCGGATTCAAATTCCAGTTCGAGATGCGGGTGATCGTCTCCGAGCCGTACGTGATGGATGCGCTCTCGTCTTAAGCGCATGAGCTGTTCGAGTTGTTCACCTTCGTCAAACGTGTTTTGTGTGGCGTGTACATGCCACGGTCCCTCGATAGAGATCCAAGATTCCAGTCCTTGGCGACTGAAATAGAGGAGATGATGGTTCGGGCCGGAACCGAAGTCGATTCCGACAAAGGAAGAGGCGATAAAGAGGTGATGCAAAATAGATGTCGCTTTTTCGTACTCTGTGGTAGACACACCGGCACCTCACTTTAACAAGTTACTATGATTATCATTTCACGTTACCATGCTAAAGTAAATGAATCTAACTCAGTCTAGGAAAGAAAGTGTAATTTCGGTTTGTTTCTCGTTTTTCAAATCTTATTACGCGTCGACAAAGGCAGCGCCGATCACGCCCGCATCTCCTGACAATTGAGTGAGGCATAGACGCGTTTTTCCACTAGCATGTGGATACATTTTATTCGAGACTGCTTGTTGTAATTCGTTCCAAAATAATGAGGCCGACATCATGACACCGCCACCCAATACAATCACATCCGGATCGACGGTATGAATGATATTAGCTAGTCCACTAGCCAGTTCTTCGACAAAGTGATGGCGGTCTTCGGCATCCAATAATAGCGAAGGTACATTTGTATATCCTTTATCGTTAGCTCGCTTTATGAGTGCTGTACCACTAGCGAGTGATTCGAGAGAGCCTCGATTCAGTACAGGGTGAGCTGGTCCGTTCGAACGGATAATCATATTCCCGATTTCACCGGCACTGCCGTTTGCCCCTCGAATGATTTGATGTTTATACACGTAACCGCCACCAATTCCCGTGCTGACTGTTACATAAAAAACGGAATCGTACCCTTTTCCAGCTCCGAATTTCGCTTCTGCGAGTGCAGCAGCGTTCGCATCGTTTTCAAGCGAGACAGAAAGATTTAAGCGTTGATTTAAAGGTTCAATGATTTTTTGATTATGGCAATTCGGAAGGTTCGGAGGAGTTAAAAACATCCCTCTCTTTAAATCGAGAGGCCCGGGTGCCACGATGCCGACATGCTGGATGTCGAACTCGACACCGAATTGATGGATCGCCATCTCAATAGATTGTAGTGTCTCCTCGAAAGGTAATTGCGGTTGCGTTTTAAACGTGTATTGTTTTAATACATCTCCTTTTAATGACACGGCGGCAATCCGAGTGTTGGTTCCTCCTAAGTCGATACCGATTCGAATGGTTTGTTTCTCATCGGAAGGAACACCAGCTACAAGACAAGTCGCTTCTCCCTCAATCAAGAATGACTCATTGGCAGGAAGGAGGAGTGTGCCGCCGGTATGGACTTCCATATCGTCAATAATTAATGTTCCTTGAACGACAGATAGTAACCGAAATGTGTCAGTAGTGATCCTTTCTTTCGCGGCAACATTCCATTTTTCAACAAAGAAAAATGAATTTTTCGTCAAACTTGTTCGAAAATGATCCAGTTGGCGGATTGGTTCGCTGTATTCAAGATGAGGGACGAAAGAAGCGGTTGTACCCTTCTCCACATGAAGTTCACGAGGACAACCGGTCGTCAAATCCAGCCGATTGTAATCGTATAGACGATAGGTCGTGTCTGAACTTTGTTGAATTTCGAGTACGCATACTCCTCTTGTCAATGCATGGATTGTGCCAGCCGGGACATAGAAAAAATCACCGGGACGAATCGATTTTCGTATCAAACCGTTTTCCAAATCCCCTGTTTCAAGCGCTTTATTGAAATCTTTTGAGGTGGTATAGGAGTGACCGTAAATGAGTGTCGCATCTGCCGGAGCATCTAAAATATACCAACATTCATTTTTTCCATAAGGTTCATTTTCAAGTCGGTTTGCTAATGAATCATCTGGATGAACTTGGACAGACAAATCGTCGTTTGCGTCAATCCATTTAATCAGTAGAGGAAACTCGTCCGCGCTAATTTGAAACAACTCTGGATGTTGTTGATAGAGCTCACGTAAAGACAGACCGAAGTAAGGTTCAGACGCAACAGAAGTTCCTCCTTTTTCTAATGCAGAAGCTGTCCAGGCTTCACCAATCGAATGTTCATTGAATTCAAAACCAAATTGCTTCAGACGTTCTCCACCCCAAAGTCGATGTTGATAGTGCGGCTGTAAAAGAATAGTGCTCATATCCATCCTCCTTCGAAATTAATATACACTTATAAATTTAAAAACTAAATAAAGTTTAAATCAAGTATAGACATGAAATTAATCATGTGTATAATAAAAGTTGTAAACGATTTCAAATAAGGAGTGAAGACACATGAAGAAAATCTTATTAGCGTGTAGTTCTGGTATGTCGACGAGTTTGCTCGTGACGAAAATGAAAGACCATGCCACATCAATCGGGGATGAGGCAAAAATTTGGGCAGTCGGACAAGACCAAGTCGTAACCGAGATGGACGAGGCGGATGTGATTTTAATCGGTCCACAAATGCGATTTTTATTAGACAAATTGAAAGCGCAAACATCAACACCGATTGAAGTAATCGATATGATGGCATACGGCACGGCGAATGGCAAAGCTGCGTACGAACAAGCGTTGAAATTAATGGGGTGAACGAGATGGAAAATGTCGATGAATTAACATTGGAGCAAATGGCATTCATGATGATTCTGCACAGTGGCAATGCGAGAAGTACGATTCAGGAAGCGATTCAACTGTACAAAACGAGTTCTTATGAAACGTTTGAAGAAAAGATTGTTGAGGCACGTGAACAACTGAAAGAAGCACATCAAACACATTTCTCACAAATTCAGCGAGAAGCAAATGGAGAAAAAACAGATGTATCATTATTGCTTCTTCATGCAGAAGACCATTTAATGTCTACGCAAACGATGCTCGATTTGACAGCTAGTTTGGTCGAAATGGTCGAACAAAAGATTGTAAATCCTAATCAAGAAGGGTGAATCATATGTCACAGGACAATAAAATGTTCAACATGATCAGTAAACTGCTCATGCCGATGGCGACCTATTTAAATAACAGTCGCTATTTACAAGTATTGCGAGATGCCTTCATGCTTGCTTTCCCAATTACCATGTTTGGGTCAATCATCGTTGTTATTGCCAACCTGCCATTTCTCGATCGCTTTATGTCCGAGAGTACATTAAATATCTTTAAATCATCATTAGGCATTGCACCTTCAGCAACAATGGGAATCATGTCCTTATTCGTTGTGTTTGGGATTGGATATTATCTTTCAAAAAGCTATGAAGTTGAAGCTGTATTTGGCGGAGTAATTTCTTTGGTTTCATTCCTTTTGGTCACTCCATTTGTAATTGAGATTGAAGGAATGAGTGAAGCCGTAGGTAATGTCCTTCCGTTAGATCGTCTTGGAGCAAAAGGGATGTTCCTTGCGATGATTACTGGATTTCTCTCTGCTGAGATGTATCGTTTTGTCGTTCAAAAAAATTGGACTATTAAAATGCCTGATGGAGTACCGCCGGCAGTGGCAAAGTCTTTCTCAGCCTTAGTACCGGCACTCCTCACGCTTTCAGTTTTCTTATCACTCAATATTATTGTAACTAATATTTTCGAGATGAACTTGCATGACATTATTTTCGATGTCGTTCAACAACCCCTCGTGAAGTTAGGGAATGGTCTCATTCCAACGTTAATTGCAATCTTCTTCGTTCAGCTATTTTGGTTCTTCGGACTCCATGGTCAAGTTATCGTCAACTCGGTAATGGACCCGATTTGGAACACGCTATCCGTTGAAAACTTGACAGCTTATACATCGACTGGGGAAGTACCGAACATTATCAGTAAGCAATTCATTGAAATCTACACGGTTGGGCTTGGTGGTTCAGGATCAACACTCGCTGTCGTTGTTGCCATTTTATTGTTCTTAAAATCAAAACAGTTGAAACAAATCGGAAAACTTTCCATTGGACCTGGACTATTCAACGTAAACGAACCGGTCATCTTCGGACTTCCAATCGTCATGAACCCGCTCATCATGATTCCTTGGATTGTCGCACCACTCGTGACGGTAACGGTCACGTATTTCGCGATGTCGACAGGTTTAGTGCCACCGCCGACGGGTGTAGCCGTTCCATGGACCGTCCCTATGTTCTTAAGTGGAATTATGGCCACGAATTCGCTCGCGGGAGGTCTTCTTCAAATCGTGAACTTCTTTATCATTTTGACGATTTGGTTCCCATTCTTGAAATTTATTGATCGAATGAACTTGAAGAAAGAATTAGAAGAATCAACAGATAAACAGGAAGCAGTGTAAACAAATAGAGAAAAATAGAAACAAGGGAGAGATAAATGATGACGAACCCGACACAAACACGTACGAAAGAGCAAAAGACGTATCAATTTCCGACAGACTTTTGGTGGGGAACGGCTTCTTCTGCTACACAGATGGAAGGTGCTGCTTTTGAAGGTGGAAAAGGATTGAACATTTGGGATTACTGGTACATGCAAGAGCCGAACCGCTTTTTCAATGGTGTGAGCGCGACAGAAGCCTCAAACTTCTATCATTTGTATGAAGAAGACATCGCATTGATGAAAGAACTCGGGCATAACACGTTCCGTTTCTCCATTTCGTGGTCACGTCTTTTTCCTCAAGGTGTCGGGGAAGTAAATGAAGAGGCGGTCACATTTTATAACAATGTCATCAATTGCTTGATTGATCATGGTATCGAACCGTTCATCAATCTGTATCATTTTGATATGCCGATGGCGCTTCAGGAGCAAGGAGGCTGGGAGTCACGAGAAGTCGTTGAAGCATATGTCATCTTTGCGAAGACATGCTTTGAATTGTTTGATGATCGCGTCAAGAAATGGTTCACGCATAACGAACCGATCGTACCGGTAGAAGGTGGATATTTATATGATTTCCATTATCCGAATGTTGTCGATTTCAAGCGAGCTGTCCAAGTGGCGTACCACTCTATTTTATCGAGTGCAATGGCAATCAAAGCGTATCGTGACATGGAACTATCTGGGGAAATCGGAATCATCTTAAATCTGACGCCCTCATATCCGAGAAGTCAGCATCCAGCTGATTTGAAAGCAGCGCGTATTGCCGATGCGATGTTCAATCGTTCGTTCCTCGACCCATCTGTTTTAGGGACGTTCCCTCAAGAATTAGTAGATGTGCTGAAGTCGGAAGATGCGATGCCAATTATCGAGAACGGGGATCTTGAAATCATTCGAGAACATACAGTCGACCTTCTCGGTATCAACTATTATCAGCCACGTCGCGTGAAAGCAAAAGCATCGCTTCCTAATCCGGACGCGCCATTCTTGCCGGAAAACTTATTTGACTACTATGAGATGCCTGGACGGAAAATGAATCCGTATCGTGGATGGGAAATTTACGAAAAAGGAGTCTATGATATATTAATCAATCTAAAAGAAAACTATGGTAATATCCCGTGCTTTATTTCAGAGAACGGAATGGGTGTCGAAGGTGAAGAACGTTATCGTGATGAAAACGGGAGTGTCCAAGACGATTATCGGATTGACTTCATTCGCGAACATCTGAAATGGATGCATCAAGCGATTGAAGAAGGGTCGAACGTGAAAGGCTATCATCTTTGGACATTTATGGACAACTGGTCATGGAGCAATGCTTATAAAAATCGCTATGGATTTGTTGGCATTGACTTGGAAACACAACAACGAACTGTAAAAAAATCAGGGAACTGGTTTAAACAGTTGATTGATGCTAAAGGTTTTACAGAATAATAAGACAAGCTGACAAAGACTACTCTTTGTCAGCTTTTTTTGATATATTGTACATATATGTCTATACATGAGGTGCTATATGTCTAATAAGAAAAAACCGAAATATGAAACCATTGCTGATGAGATGCGTAAAAGAATTATTGAACACGTTTACCCGCTAGAAAATGCACTACCTGATGAAATTCACCTGGCCCAAGAATTTAGCGTGAGTCGTATGACCATGAAGCGGGCACTTGAGATTCTTGTCATGGAAGGGTTGATTTATCGTAAACGTGGTAAAGGAACATTCATTTTACAGTCGAGCTTCCAAAAAGGTCGCATCAACGTGATTAGTAAAGAAACGAGAGGATTGACTCAAGTGATTGGGGATCGTTCGTTACGAAGCGAAGTCCTCAATTTTGAGGTGAAGTTTCCGAGTCAGGAAGTCGCCGATCATCTCATGATTGAGCTGACAGAACCGGTCTATGAAATACGTCGCGTGCGTTACGTAGACGACGAACCGTATGTCATCGAATTGACGTACATGGTTGCTAACCTCATTACAGGAATCACACGTGAGATTTTAGAAAAGTCCGTGTACGCTTATATTCAAGAAGATCTTGGCTATACGATTACAAGCTCACATAAAGTGATTCGAGCAGATAAGCCGGATGAGTACGATCAAGCTTACTTGAAGAATGATATCACTGAACCGATTATTGAAGTCGAGCAAGTCGTCTATTTAAGTAACGGGAAACCGTTCGAGTATTCGTTTGCCCGTCACCGATACGATAAATTTGTGTTTTCATCGGTCAATATTGTGAAGTGAAAGTCGCCACGATGGCGACTTTTTCGTAAGGGGAACCTATCGTGGATGTGAAATTGACCAAGCAGGATACGAAATGAACGAATCCGTCATTCAAGACATCGTGATTGATGTTCAGGCAAGTGTAATTTTAAGGATGATTGGGTTGAACGGTGCTGTTAAAACGACAACGATTGCGTGTCTCATGGGAACGATTCCCTGGATGAAGGGAACCATCGAGATGAAGCGGCAAATCCATTCAAGAAAGAGGTTCTTTATGAACGAACAGCAATATGAGCAACTCCTACACATCCAGACCGCCAAACCTCAGCAAGGATTCCCGTCCTCGGTGGAATACCATCGTTATGAACCGACCCCTTACGAGGCACTCGATTTGCTTCGGGATGCCTATCCGTTAGAGTCGACGGACACCATCGTTGATTTTGGTTCAGGCAAGGGGCGTCTCCCGTTCTATTTGGCGTACACGTTTCATGTTCGGGCAATCGGTGTCGAGATGGATGGTGGGTTTCATGAAGAGGCGCTCCAAAATTTGGCGAGCTATACGAAGAAGCATCGGATTCGAGGAAGCGTTCAATTGGTGCAGGAATTTGCAGAACAGTTTTCCATCCCGTCAGAGGCGAACCGATTCTACTTTTTCAATCCGTTCTCGGTCAACATCTTTCGGCAAGTGATTGCTCACATCATCGAATCCGTTGAAGCGAATCCCCGTCCGGTCGACGTGATTTTGTATTATCCGGCGGATGCATATCTACACTATTTGAACGATGAGACCCCCTTTCAATGTGTACAGACGGTTCGACTGCCGCTGAAGAATCTTCATGAGCGATTTTTGATTTACCGGTTTGATATGATGGAGTCATCTTGGTAATGGAGGAGTGAGTACGATGAAAAAGAAAGACATTCTAGAAGCGTATCGTTGGCGTCAAGCGACGAAAGAATTTGATGCGGATCGTAAAATCAAAGAAGATGACATGGAATTCATTTTAGAGACAGGACGTCTTTCACCGAGTTCGTTCGGGTTTGAACCATGGCAATTCGTTGTGGTTCGTCGGGAAGATTTGCTCCAAAAAATTAAAGATCACGCATGGGGAGCGCAAGGGCAGGCTTTGACCGCGAGCCATTTCGTATTGATTCTCGCAAGAACACCGAAAGCCATGCGTTACGATGCGGACTATATTCGGAACATCGTGACGAGTGTGCAAGGCCGGACGGAAGAAGAGTACGCACAGCGCGTGAAGCGGGTCCAAGAGTTCCAGGAGAACGACTATCGTCTCTTGGACGATGAACGCGTCTTCCAAGAGTGGATCAAGCGTCAGACATATATCCCACTTGGGAACATGATGACGGCGGCCGCACAAATCGAGATCGATTCTTGTCCGATTGAAGGGTTCAATCAAGAGGAAATTGATGAGCTGCTCATCTCAGAAGGTGTCATGGAGCGAGGCGAATGGTCGCTTTCGGTCATGGTCGCATTTGGGTATCGGTCGCGCGATTTCGCACCAAAAACACGTCGTGACTTTAACGAAGTCGTCAAATATATCGGATGAAAAAAGGTTCAATCGCCTCAGCGATTGAACCTTTTGAATTATTTCCAGTCTGTGATGCGGTCGACTGGGAAGCGTACTGATGGGTACCCTTCTTCTGCTGCTTTCCCGATGGAGAGAAGCATGACCGGAAGGTAACGTTCTTTGTCGAGACCGAACGCTTCAGCGATGTTCGTTTTGTCGTATCCACCGATCGGGTTTGTGTCATAACCATGTGCTCGTGCGACGAGCATGAGTTGCATCGCAACGAGACCTGAATCGAGCATAATGCTATCTTTGATCATTTCTTTCGGTGCATCTTTGAAGATGCCTTTGATCATGTCGACTTGGCGGTCGCGGACTTCAGCGGGCATCATACCGCGCTCTACCGCTGTATCGAAAATCTCTTCTGTGTAATCTGCCATTTGATAGTCAGCGAAGAGTGCGATGACAGCTGAAGATGTTTCCACTTGGCGTTTATTGAAGCTTGCGAGTGGAAGGAGTGTCTCTTTTCCTTCTGTGCTATCGATGACGACGAAGCGCCATGGCTGTAAGTTAAGTGATGAAGGAGCCGTTGTCGCTTCTTCAAGAATTTGTGTCATTTCTTCTTTTGAGATTTTGACGTTCTCATCGTATACACGAATCGAGCGGCGTCCTTTGACAATCTCCATAAAGTCTTTTTGTGTAGCAGTGTTCATATTGTAGTCTTCCTTTCATGGTCAATAGTATCTTGTAACATCGTCAGGGATGCTAATAACTGTTGTTGATCCTCTACCTTCATGTTGACAAAAAGTCGGTCCGTTAAGCACTGTTTTTGCTCAGTCCAATGTGCAATTTGTTCACGGCCGTGGTCTGTCAACTCGACATAGATGACACGGTTGTCTTCTTCACATCGTCTCCGCGTGATGAGTCCTTGTGTCTCTAATTGTTTCAAGTGTCGAGTGATAGCTGCGTGATCGACATCGACGCGTTGTTGCAATTCACGTTGACGCAATGGGCCGACATGATACAAATTGCTTAAAATGTCATAGCGACTTAAGCTGAGTCCGTCCATTTCAGAGTCGAATAATTGCCCCATTTCTTTTTGTACGGTGATGATGTGATAGAGAATTTGATCGCGAAGCGAGCAAGAATCTCGCATGCATATCGCCTCCTCGAATCATTGATGACTCAATCATTGATGGGTCACACAATGTATAGTAAACCCATCCTGACAATATTTCAAATAAAAAGTTTTAACAAATGGGTTGTCAAACTGTTATATAATAGTCTATATTGTAATCAACTGATATATAACAATGGCTAAGGGAGGATGTGAGCGCTTGGAACACTATGAACGACTAAATACGTATCATGTTCATGAGAAGCTGTTCGAATTTGTGAATGAAAGTATACTAGAACCTCATGAAATCAACAATTTTTGGAAAGGTGTCGAATCCCTTCTAGAGCGTTTCATTCCAGTCAATCAGACGCTTCTAGAGCAGCGCACGACATACGAACGACTGTTACAGGATTGGTACAGTCGACAAGATGAAGTCGATCCCATCAAATACGAGACGTTTTTATCTTCAATCGGCTATATCGAACCGGTCGTCAAAGATTTCAACATCGATGTGTCGGACGTCGACCGTGAAATCGCCCATCAAGCTGGACCGCAACTCGTCGTACCATTAGACAATGCCAGATACGCACTCAATGCCGCCAATGCCAGATGGGGAAGTCTCTACGACGCCTTTTATGGAACAGATATGATTGAAGAGGCAGACGGTATGGAAAAAGGACGAGAATATAATCCCGTTCGCGGTAATGAGGTCATCCGCATCGCTAAACAGTTTCTCGATGATGCGTTCCCGCTACCAACAGAATCTCACGAGAAAGTGACACGTTACTTCGTTCGTGACGATGTCGCCTATGCGGTGGTTGGGGAAGACGAGTATTCGTTCGCTCATGATTCATTCGTCGGCTACACCGGGGAACCGAACAAGTTACGCACATTGATGCTTCAGCACCATGCCTTACACGTCGAACTTCAATTTGACCGCGAGCACCCGATCGGCAAAATCGATCCTGCTGGACTGATGGACATTGAGCTCGAATCAGCCCTCTCTGCGATTGTGGACTGCGAGGACTCGGTCGCAGCTGTTTGTGCAGAAGACAAAGTTCATCTGTATCGCAACTGGCTAGGTCTGATGGACGGGACGCTTGAAGCTTCGTTCCAAAAGAATGGGAAGCGACTTTCTCGGTCTTTGAATGAAGATAAGCGTTTAATCGGAAAAGGTGGAGTGGAAGTCATACTCCCAGGACGCGCACTCTTATTCATTCGAAACGTCGGGCACTTGATGACGACCGACTTGATGCTTGATGCGGAAGGTCGCGAGGTACCAGAAGGTATCGTTGATGCCGTCTTCACTTCACTCATCGCGAGTCGTCATCTACATCGCCGTCTCAACTCTCGAGAAGGGTCAATCTATATCGTCAAACCGAAAATGCATGGATCTGAAGAAGTAGCATTCACCAACGGCTTGTTTGACGCCGTGGAAGATTTATTGAACCTTCCTCGCCATACGTTGAAAGTCGGTGTGATGGATGAAGAGAGACGAACGTCGCTTAACCTGAAGAACTGTATCGCTCAAGTGAGAGAACGAGTCGTCTTCATCAACACGGGCTTCCTCGACCGAACGGGAGACGAGATTCATTCTTCGATGACACTCGGACCGATGCGGCGAAAAGGAGAAATGAAGACATCTTCTTGGCTTGCGGCATATGAACGGTTGAATGTATCGACAGGTCTTGAGACCGGATTTCATCAACAGGCGCAGATCGGTAAAGGGATGTGGGCGATGCCCGACATGATGCGTGACATGATGCGTGAAAAAATTGCACACGTACGGTCCGGGGCAACGACGGCATGGGTGCCTTCCCCGACCGCGGCGACGCTCCATGCGATGCACTATCATCAACTCGATGCTTTTGATATACAGCGAGAATTGATGCAACAGCCTGTTTTGAATCATGAACGACAACAGCTCCTCGATATCCCGCTCGCGACACGCATCTATTCGCAAGACGAGATTAAAGAGGAACTCGAGAACAACTTGCAAGGGTTGCTCGGATACGTCGTTCGTTGGGTCGAACAAGGTGTGGGTTGCTCGAAAGTACCAGACATTCATCACATCGGCCTCATGGAAGACCGGGCAACACTTCGTATTTCGAGCCAACACGTGGCCAACTGGCTGCATCACGGCATCTGTTCAGCCGATCAAGTGGAAGTCACGCTTTATCGGATGGCACAAGTCGTCGATGAACAAAACGAACAAGATCCGAATTATCGGCCGATGACACCAAACGTCGATCAATCGATTGCCTATCAAGCCGCACACGAACTCGTGTTTCATGGATTGAAGCAACCGAACGGGTACACAGAACCGATCTTACACCGCTGCCGCCGTGAATTTATGAAACGCCAAACCGTAGAGTTAAACCTTAAAGGAGGAACCTTATCATGAATACGAAAAAAATGGAAAGCGAACAGTTGATTGAACGTTGGGTCGTTCGTCGCATCGTATCTGGAGAATCGACAGCTTCTCTTGCGAATACAGCATTCGTATATGGCAATGACTTGATGCGCCTCGTCTTGGATCGCGCCGACGGTTCGCTCCAAATTATGAAGGAATCAATCGATGAGGTCGTCGTCTTCCGTAAACCTGAAGATCCCGATGAAGAAAATGTATGTCGTTGCTGCGGGATGGAGCATTCGACGTTCAAAGCGGCATTGGAGTGCTGTGCTTACCTCGACTAAATCGTTTAGTTTGCACTATCTGTTATATAACAAATTCATTTTATTAAAATTAATATAATACAGGGGGGGTTTATAGATGAAACAACGCGAAGAATTAGGAAACAGCTGGAAGTCAGAACGATTTGAAGGGGTAGAACGTCCATACTCTGTAGAGGATGTGATGAAATTACGGGGGTCCATCGTGATTGAACAGACGCTTGCGACAAAGGGAGCGGAACGCTTGTGGAAATTGATGCACGAGCGTGACTACGTTCATGCACTCGGTGCGTTGACAGGGAACCAGGCCATTCAGCAAGTGAAGGCAGGACTTGAAGCCATTTATTTGAGCGGATGGCAAGTGGCGGCGGATGCTAACCTTTCGGGTCAGATGTATCCGGACCAAAGTCTGTATCCGGCCAACTCAGTGCCAAATGTCGTTAAACGAATCAATCAGGCACTTCAACGTGCAGATCAAATTCAAACGGCAGAAGGAAAAGGCGATACACATTGGTTCGCACCGATTGTCGCAGATATGGAAGCAGGATTCGGTGGGGTACTCAACGTGTTCGAATTGACGAAGGCGATGATCGAAGCGGGGGCTGCTGGCGTTCACCTCGAAGACCAGCTCTCGTCTGAGAAGAAATGTGGTCACCTCGGTGGAAAGGTATTGCTCCCGACACAGACGGCTGTGAAAAACTTGATCTCGGCGCGACTCGCGGCAGACGTCATGGGCGTCCCGACGATTATCGTAGCGCGTACAGATGCGCACGCGGCGAACTTGATCACGAGCGATATCGACCCAATCGATCATCCGTTCATCATTGGAGAACGTACACCGGAAGGCTTCTATCGCACGGAAGCCGGTATCGAGCAAGCGATCGCTCGTGGTCTCGCGTATGCACCATATGCAGACCTCGTATGGTGTGAGACGTCTGAACCAGATTTGGCAGAAGCCCGTCAATTTGCCGAAGCGATTCATGCGAAGTATCCTGGCAAACTTCTCGCTTACAACTGTTCACCATCGTTCAACTGGAAGAAGAAGTTGTCAGACGAAGAGATTGCAACGTTTCAACAAGAGATCGGTGCGATGGGCTACAAGTTCCAATTTGTCACGCTCGCTGGATTCCACGCGCTCAACTTCGGGATGTTCGAACTTGCACGCGGGTACAAAGACCGTGGCATGGCGGCATATTCAGAGTTACAACAAGCAGAATTTGCGGCTGAAGTACATGGTTACACGGCGACACGTCACCAACGTGAAGTCGGGACGGGGTATTTCGACGAAGTCTCGCTCGTTATCTCAGGTGGACAATCATCAACGACTGCACTGGCTGGATCGACAGAAGCAGAGCAGTTCACAAATTAATGAGAAGCAAATAACCGCTGCACGTGCAGCGGTTATTTTTGTTTGGGGCGTGTCATTTCGGAATGGTCAACACTTGACCGACACTGATGAGATTGACGTTCGTGATGTTATTGGCGGCAGCGATTTTCGCGACAGTCGTATTGTACATGGTCGCAATCTTATAGAGTGTATCGCCCGACTTTACCGTGTACTTCACGGTCGTTGCAGGTGGTGGTGTGACGGTTGTTCCAGGAATGATGAGCACCTGACCGACACTGATGAGATTGACGTTCGTGATGTTGTTAGCGGCTGCAATCTTCGCGACAGTCGTATTGTACATGGTCGCAATCTTGTAGAGCGTATCGCCCGACTTTACCGTGTACTTCACAGTCGTCGAAGGGGGTGGTGTGACCGTTGTCCCAGGAATATTGAGCACTTGACCGACACTGATGAGATTGACGTTCGTGATGTTGTTAGCGGCTGCGAGATCGGATACAGTGACACCATACGTCCGTGCGATGCTGTATATCGTGTCGCCTGACTTCACGGTATACGTTTTATTCGTCGATGTGTTTTGATAGGCAAGTAATTGCGAGACCGTGACGAATTTGTACCCTTTTGCTTTGAGTTGCGAAATCATCGTCGGTAATGCGAGTGGGGTACCTGGTGCCCCCGCACCTGTATGCATCAAGACGATTGAACCCGGTTTAATATTGGTTTGTACTTTCGTGTTGATTTGGCTCGCGGTCAGTCCTTTCCAGTCGATTGTGTCGATGTTCCATTGAATCGTATATCCGTATCCGGCAGCACCGACACCGTTCAACACGGCACTATTGACGGCACCAAATGGAGCTCTAAAAATCGGCTTTGTCGTTTTTCCGGTCAATGATTTTATCAAAGCTTCCGTGCGGTCGAGTTCGGATTTCATTTGGGTAGCAGTCAGTTTTGTGAAATCAGGGTGTGTATATGAGTGGTTACCGAGCTGATGTCCTTTTGCGGCGATATTTTTAATGTATTGTGGATGGTTGTTCGCACCCGAACCTGTCAAAAAGAAAGTAGCTTTGACGTTGTTTTTTGCCAAAATGTCTAAAATCTTGTTCGTGTTTGCGCCGTCTGCCCCATCATCGAACGTCAACGCGACGACTTTACTCGTCGTGTTCACGCTCGTAATAAATGTTGAAGCGGCGGCACTGACGGAAATCGATTGTGTGATCACCATCGCCAATAAGATGAAGAGTGCCATCGTCCCACGAATGACCTTACGTTTCATCTGAATTCGCCTCCATTCATGATGTCATCTTCTTGATGTTAAGAATTTCCGAATGCACGCTACATATATTTTATATACCCGTTTTTTGAAATGACGGACTAAAATACGGGAATGGGTTTATAACGAATTTGTATCGACTAGATGTGTGAAAATTGTGAGAATGTATCGTGGGATATATCACAGAATGCTCACACTCTTTTTGGAAAGAGATGGTATCATGAACAATGTGTGAAAGATGTAAGCGATTTATGAGGAGGACTTATGATGAAAAAGATGATGACACGGTTTGGGGTCGTGTTTGGGCTTTTCGGGTTGTTTATACTCGGAGCGTGCGGTACGGAGAAAGAAGCAGAAAGCGCGGCTGTTCCACAATCGATGGAACCGGTAGAGGCAGAGTTGACGGTTGCCGCAACAGCGGAAAAAGGAGAAACAGTGCCATTGTCGGTCCATGTCACGCAAGAAGGTCAACCTGTAGACGACGCAGATGAAATCAAGTTTGAAGTATGGAAGAATGATGCGAAAGAAGAGAGCGACATGATTAAGGCGACGCTCACGAAAGATGGCGTTTATGAAGCAGAGGCGACGTTCGCTGAAGAAGCGGTCTATACGGTCCAAGTTCACGTGACAGCGCGTTCGATGCATACGATGCCAACGACGAATGTGACGGTTGGCCATCCGGAAACAGCAGCTGAAGCGGAAGAAGATAGTGACCACCATCACCATGCAGGAGCGGATATCACGCTTGACCCAAAAGAGGCGACAGCAGGTGAAGAACAGCCGTTCATGGTGCACGTCATGATTGAAGAGGAGATGCTCGCGGGGGCAGACGTACAACTCGAAATCTTCCAAGACGGGGCAGACAAACATGAGTGGGTGAAGTTAGAGGAAGCAGATGCTGGGATGTATAAAGGTGCACACACCTTTACTGAATCTGGTGCATACAACGTTCAAGTCCATGTTACGAAAGGTCATGATATTCATGAGCACGTGATGGAGACGGTAGACGTTAAATAAAAAATCGGCTCGCGTTGAGCCGATTTTTTATTATGCATTTTGATATAGGGATTCAACTTGTTGTTGAAGCGTTTCATTCTCGAGGAACTCATCGTACGATGCTTCTTTGTCCACGATGCCGTTTGGTGTCACTTCGATGATGCGTGTCGCAATCGTCGAGATGAGCTGATGGTCATGTGAGCTGAAGAGGAGTACGCCTTTGAACGTCTCGAGACCATTGTTGAGAGCTGTGATCGATTCAAGATCCAAGTGGTTCGTCGGATCGTCGAGGACAAGCACGTTCGAGTTCGAGAGCATCATCTTCGAGAGCATGCAGCGTACTTTTTCTCCCCCTGAGAGGACAGACGCCTTCTTCATGACTTCTTCACCTGAGAAGAGCATGCGACCGAGGAATCCACGAAGGAACGTATCTGACTCATCGGCAGGTGAGAATTGACGCAACCAGTCCAAAATACTCTTTTCTGAGCCTTCGAAGTACTCCGAGTTGTCTTTCGGGAAGTATGACTGAGTCGTCGTCACGCCCCATTTGACCGAACCTGTATCTGGCTCCATCTCACCCATAAGAATTTTAAAGAGTGTTGTGATGGCAACGTCCGAACGACCGACGAATGCGACTTTGTCCGTCTTGTTGAGTGAAAACGTGACGTTGTCGAGTACTTTTACGCCATCGATCGTCTTCGATACGTTGTCGACATAAAGAACATCGTTCCCGATCTCGCGCTCCATCGTGAATCCGACGAACGGGTAACGA
The DNA here is from genome assembly GCF_018617775.1 of Exiguobacterium sp. ERU653. Lineage (NCBI taxonomy): Bacteria > Bacillati > Bacillota > Bacilli > Caryophanales > Exiguobacterium > Exiguobacterium sp. ERU653. Next base: position 133,505 of record NZ_JACSKV010000002.1, on the reverse strand, counting down.
CGTGACGACGGACGAATGTCATCGAGTGTGATCTTATCGAGCAACTTCTTACGTGACGTCGCTTGACGGGCCTTTGAGGCGTTCGAGCTGAAACGCGCGATGAAGTTTTGAAGTTCTTTGATTTTCTCTTCTTTTTTCTTGTTCTGGTCTGAAGCCATACGTGCAGCAAGTTGGCTTGACTCATACCAGAAGTCGTAGTTCCCGACATACAATTGGATTTTTCCAAAGTCGAGGTCTGCCATGTGCGTACAGACTTTGTTCAAGAAGTGACGGTCGTGGGAAACGACGATAACTGTGTTTTCAAAGTTGATCAAGAACTCCTCCAACCATTGAATCGCTTTTAGGTCAAGTCCGTTGGTCGGCTCGTCTAAGAGGAGGATATCTGGCTTACCGAAGAGCGCTTGGGCAAGAAGGACTTTGACTTTCTCCCCACCTGTGAGTTCGCTCATTTGTTTCTGGTGTAGCGCTTCTGTGATGCCGAGACCTTGAAGGACCATCGAGGCTTCTGACTCTGCTTCCCAACCGTTCAACTCAGCGAATTCGCCTTCGAGTTCAGCTGCGCGCATTCCGTCTTCATCTGAGAAATCTTCTTTCATGTAGATGGCGTCTTTTTCTTTCATTACTTTGTAGAGACGCTCGTGACCCATGATGACGGTCTCGAGAACCGCACTGTCCTCATACGCGTAATGGTCCTGTTTGAGGACGGCGAGACGCTCACCCGGTGTGATGCTGACATCACCCGTCGTCGTATCTTGCTCACCTGATAAAATCTTTAAGAATGTCGATTTACCGGCACCGTTCGCACCGATCAATCCGTAACAGTTGCCTGGCGTGAACTTGATGTTCACCTCTTCAAACAACTTGCGGCCGCCAAATTGTAGGCTGACGTTATTTACTGTAATCATGTATGGTATCCCTCGTTTTTCTGATTAGTTTACGACGTGTATTGTATCACGTTTTTAAAAATCGCGCAGTGTCGCATAAAAACTATAATGATGACATAGGCAAAGTCACAGAAAAAGCCATCATCATGACGGCTTTAGTCGACTCGTATAACAGTCGTATCGAGTTCAAACGCCACATTTCCTGCGAGCGCGCGTGAAATCATACATTGATCTTTCGCTTTTTTCGCGATGCGCTCGACTAGCGTGATTTCTCGGTCGGTCATCTCTGTAGGTACTTGAATCGTTGTCGTATAGCGAATCGTCACGTACGTGAAGATGCCGTTCGTCACATCGACGATCCCTTCCGCGTCAATCGTGATGCCACGGTGAGTCAGGCCACTTCGCCCGAGTACGGCAGCGAGTGTGATGATATAACACGTGGCCGCTGCCCCGAGTAACATCTCATCTGGATTCGTGCCGACTCCGGGACCGTCCATTTCGGGCGGAATCGAAATCTGTGTCTTTAATCGCTCGGCCTCGAGGGTACCGACGTCATTTCGTCCACCATCCCAGCCGAGGTTCATGCTAAATGTATGTTTCATCAAAATCGCCTCCAATGTCTCTAGTGTAAAAGAGAACGATTGGAGGCGCATTTGTTATGCTTGTGCACGCTTCGCGAATGTGCGAAGTGTTTCGATGATGACCGTTGTTGCTTTTTCCATGTTGTTCACAGAGATGTATTCGAACTTCCCGTGATAGTTTTCGCCACCCGTGAAAATGTTCGGTGTCGGAAGACCCATGTAAGAAAGTTGCGATCCGTCTGTCCCGCCACGAATCGGTTCAATCTTCGGTTCGATGTCAAGGCCGCGCATGACGTCAGCGACGGTATCGACGATGTGTTTCACCGGTTCGATTTTCTCGGCCATGTTGTAATACTGATCTTCCATCTTGAGCTCAATCCGCTCTTCCCCATATTTTTGTTTCCATTCGAGGACAAGTTTCTCCATCAATGCTTTACGCGCTTCGAACTTCTGTTTGTCGTGATCGCGGATAATGTATTGAAGTGTCGTCTTCTCCACATCCCCATTGAAGCCGTTCAAATGGAAGAATCCTTCGTAGTTGCTCGTACGTTCTGGTGCCTCATCAGCCGGTAAACGGTTTTGGAACGCCATCGCGAGCTTCATCGAGTTGACCATCTTATTTTTCGCGCTACCTGGGTGTACGTTCGTCCCGTGGAAGGTGACGGTCGCACCCGCTGCGTTAAAGCTCTCATACTGTAACTCTCCGAGCGGGCCCCCATCCATCGTGTAAGCGAAGTCCGCATTAAAACGGGCGACATCGAATTTATGTGGTCCACGCCCGATTTCTTCATCTGGTGTGAAGGCAATGCGGACCGGTCCGTGTGGAATCTCAGGGTGAGCCAATAAGTATTCAACAGCTGTGACGATTTCGGCAATCCCTGCCTTATCATCCGCACCGAGGAGTGTCGTACCGTCGGTTGTCATGAGCGTATGTCCGACATACCCGTCCAGTTCTGGGAAGTCTTTTGGTGATAAGACGACATTCAATGACTCGTTTAAGACGATGTCGCCACCTTCATAATGTTCGACGAGTTGAGGAGATACGTTCGTTCCTGTGAAGTCGGTCGCTGTATCCACGTGAGCGAGGAATCCGATTGTCGGGACGTCATAATCGACGTTACTCGGAAGTGTGGCGAAGAGATAGCCGTATTCGTCCCTCTCGACATCTGTCAGTCCAAGTTCTTTTAATTCTTTCTCCAAATGGCGAATCAAATCCCATTGTTTAGCCGTCGATGGTGTTGTCGTACTCGTGAAGTCAGACTGTGTATCAATCTTCGCGTATGTCATTAAGCGTTCAATTAATTTTGCTTGCATGGATTGCCCTCCTCTAAAAAGTTTCATCTTCATTAGTTTATCACGAGCGCTCGAAGTCGAAACAAAAAAGTCACACCCATCGATGAAGTGGGCGAGACCTGTTCAAAAGAGAAACGGATACAGAATGGGTAAGATGAACGATGTGAAGATGGCGGTCAATCCCATCGCAGCACCACCTGTTGCACCAGACAGCGGATGTTCAGTCGCTGCCTGAGCGGTTCCAATCCCGTGACTGATGGTGCCGAGCGTAAGTCCACGGGTGAATGGGTCGTCTATACGAATCCATGTCAATAGTACCGGACCGAGCATCGCACCTAAAATACCGCAGGCGACGGCAATCGAGGCCGCAAGCGTTGCATCCCCTTCTAGCTGCCGAGCCAACTCAAGGGCAATCGGGGACGTGGCAGACTTGACCGATAGTGCAATCAATACGTTTTCGGTGAACGAAAATAACTTGCCGAAAAGTACAGCCACAAAGATTGTGGAAAGTGACCCGATGACAATCGCGCTCAGTGATCGCTTTGCCCGTGCGAGTAGTACGGGTAAGTTGCGATAGAGCGGTAACCCGAGGGCGACTGTCGCTGGACCGAGTAAGATCGTGATGAGATCGGTAGCCGGTTTATACGTATCATAGGATTGTCCCGTCACGAGTAACAGGAGAATCAGAATGGCTGTACTTAAGAAGACGACATTGGTGAACGGAGAGGCCCACTTTTTCGAAAGTTGACGACTAAGCGTATACACGAGAATCGTCAATCCGATCCAAACGTATGTCACGATGCCTCACCTTCTTTCCCGGAAACAAACGCTGTCACGACCATACCGACCGCCATGCTGACGAGTAACGTGATGAGGAGTGGGATGCCGGCAGCTTTTAACAACGTACCGTATGCCATGAGACCGACGGCAATCGGGATGAAGAAGAAAGCGAGATGCTTCGTCAAAAATCCGGCGCTGTCTTCAATCCATTCCACGCGAATGACTTTTGTCAGTAAGAGGACGAGCAAGAGCACCATACCGATGACGCTGCCTGGTACTTTCCAAGAGAATGTTTCGACAATCCAGTTGCCGAGTGTACTCAACCCGAACAAGAGCGTGAGTCCAATCACCCATTTTAATAATTTCATTTACATGACTTCCTTTCGCATCAATCAAAACGTATGAATCTTCTCAAATTCAACGGGATAGGTCAAGAGAAGGGGATAATACGTTTATTCTACTCGATGAAGAGGAGGAAGATAGCGCGATGGAAGAGAAGGGAACACTTTATTTCTTATGTGGAAAAATGGGGGCTGGAAAATCAACGAAGGCCAAACAAGTAGCTGTTGAACAACGAGCGGTTCTCTTATCTGAAGATGAATGGCTATCTACGTTATATCCAAATCAAATTCATACGTTTGAGGACTACAGAAAACATGCTACTCTGCTGAAGCCACTTCTTGAATCTCATGTGAAACAATTGTTAAAACTAGGGATGAATGTCGTGATGGATTTTCCGGCAAATACGAAGTCGTCTCGAGCCTGGTTTCTAAAACTTGCACAGGACGTGGGAGCGGAGCACTGCTTGGTTTATCTAAACCGAAGTGACGAACAATGTCTTCGACAGATTCATAAACGTCGCATCATGGAACCGGAACGAGCGGCATTTGATACGGAAGAAGTCTTTCATCATGTGACGTCATTCTTTGAAGTTCCGGATTGTGCGGAACAGCTATATATCATTGAAATATAAAACATGCGCAGCGGAATAAACCGCTGCGCATGTTTTAGGCTTACGCTTGTTTTTTCTTACGGAATCGTGCGAAGAACTCATAGACGATCGGTACGATGAGCAACGTGAGAAGCGTCGAACTTGTAAGTCCGCCGATCACGGTGACCCCGAGACCTTTCGAGATGAGTGCGCCACCCTCGAGACCGAGTGCGAGCGGTGCGAGTGCACCGATGGTCGCGAGTGCGGTCATCAAGATTGGGCGAAGGCGTGTGCCTGCTGCCTCCAGTAACGCTTCACGTGTTGATAAACCAGCTTCTTCTTTATGAATGACGCGGTCAATCAAGACGATGGCGTTCGTGACGACAATCCCGATCAACATGAGTGCCCCGATCAAGGCAGAAACCGAAATCGTTTCACCTGTGATGAGGAGGGCGACGAGTCCCCCGATAATCGCATACGGAAGTGAGAACAACACGACGAATGGTGTGAGAGCTCCACCGAATGTGATGACGAGGACCAAGTAGACGATGGCGATCGCAGCAAGCATCGCAAGACCAAGCTGTGTGAACGATTCTTGGATCTGTTCCGTTACCCCCCCGACATCGTACGTTACGCCAGATGGGAGTTCGATGTCTGATACGCGTTCTTCAATCGCAGCAGACGCTTCTGTCGCTTTATCTGTGCTGAGTTCAACACTTACTTGGGCGAGCAGTTTTCCGTCGCGCTCGACGAGTGTGTCCGGTGTCGTGCCTTCTTCGATTTCAATAAAGTCTGAGATCGGGCGTGGACCGAACGGTGTCGTGATTTCTTGTGCTTGTAAGTCATCGACACTGTCATACGTCACTTGCTCGTTCGGGATGATGACGTCTAATTGTTTGTCATCTACCGTCACGCTCGCAAGTGGGCTTTCGGGTGCCTGGAATTGGCTGATGACTTGTGCGATTTGACCTGCCGATACACCGGCTTCTGCTGCAGCCTGTTGATCGACGTTGAACGTATATTGTACATATGACTCACGTAAGTCAGATGTCGCTTGACGGACATAGTCTGTTTCTTCTTCAATCGTTTCGATGAACGTCGGCACGATGGCTTCTAAATCTTCAAGTGAGTTGGCATACACGTTATACGTGACGCCACTCGTCGCACCGCCACCAGAGAAGTCTTGTTCTTTCCACTCCCCACTTGAGGCGAGTTCATTTAACTTCTCGATGTCTGCCAGTTTCACATCAGCAAAATCTTCTGTGTCCGGATCGTATTGAACGATGAAAATCCCTTGTTTGTTGTTCCCAGGGTTCAGTGGGTTCTCTCCACCGACCGTGAACTGAACGTCCGTTGCGTTCGGTTGTTCTTCCATGAAGTATTCTTCTGCCACTTCTGCCGCAGCAATCGAGTCTTCAAGCGTTTGACCCGGTTCTGGGTCGAACGTGACGAACAACGTCTTTTCCGAATCCTGATTCAAGAAGTTGACTCCAATCGCCGGAACAAGAGCGAAGCTTCCGATAAGAAGAGCAGTCGCGAGTCCGAAGACGACGAGTTTATGGTTCAGTGACCAGTTCAAGACGCCGCGATACCATTCCGCGAGCTTACCTGGACCTTCTTCTGGCTTCAACTTGTCACGGTTTTTAAAGAACGAGTCGGCCATCATCGGAACGACCGTAATCGCCACGAGCAACGAAGCGAGAAGGGCAAATACGACAGTCAATGCGAACGGCAAGAACAACTCACCGACAAATCCTGTGACAAAACCGAGCGGTAAGAATACTGCAATGGTGACGACGGTTGAAGAAGCGATTGGAATAAATACTTCTTTTGTCGCCGCAATAATCAACTCTTTTCCACGAAGTGGTTCATTCGATCTAGTGAGGCGACGGTAAATATTCTCGATGACGACGATGGAGTCATCGACGACACGCCCTATAGCGACGGTCATCGCACCGAGTGTCATGATATTCAACGTGATGTCCAATTGTTTCAACACGATGAGTGCCATGAGAAGTGACAATGGGATCGAGATGACAGCGATAATCGTCGATCGGAAGTTACGCAAGAACACTAAGATAATCAAGATGGCGAATAAACCACCGAGCAATGCTTTTGATAACATCGTTTCGACCGATTCTTCAATTGGTTGTCCTTGGTCGAGTGTGATGGACACGTTCGCTGTATCATATTCTGCCTCGAAGTCATTCAATACTTCTTTGACGGCGTTGACGACATCAACCGTGTTCGCATCTTGTGTTTTCGTCACTTGTACGCCGATTGAACGTTCACCGTTCGAGCGAGAAATCGATTCTTCGATTCCTTTGTCTTCGATCGTTGCAAGCTCACTCAACGCAACGGTCGGAACCGCAGTCGGGACGTTCGGTGGTAATGCCGATGGCGTTTCCGTCGGGACGTCTGGCGTTTGACCAGTTGGCAATTCCGTCGGAGCAGACGGTGTCGCCGGTGTAGACTGGGCTGGTGAGTACGGGATTTGAAGGTCGCGGAACGCTTCGAGAGTCTCTGATTTTCCGTCGATGACGACCGCTTGCTCTGTGTCGCCTAATTCATATAACCCGAGGGCGATACGGGCATCGTTCGCTTGAATCAATTGTTTGACCGTATCTTCCGTCAAATTGTATTCAGCGAGCGCTTCCTGGTCGAATTGGAGTTCGACGCGGCGAATCTCTTGTCCGGCAATTTGGACGGTTTGTGCGCCTTCTACCCCTTCAAGGGCAGGTTGCACTTCTTCTTCAACGAGCTTTGTCAATTCGGCCAAATCAAGGCTTTCATCCGAGATGGCAGCTCCGACTACTGGGAAAGCGTCGAAACTGAGACGCGACACTTGAGGCTCTTGTGTCGACTCGGGCAACTCGACGTTACTTAACGCGTCTTTCACTTGCTGTTCGGCTTCGTCCATGTCTGTACTGAAGTCATAGTCGATTTGAATGTTTGATGCGTTTTGGAACGATGAAGAACGAACTTGCTCAACGCCATTTAGACTTTGAAGGCGCTCTTCGAGGACGCTACTGACTTCTTCAAGCACTTGCTCAGGTGAAGCACCAGGATAGATGGTTGTGACTGAGACGGTCGGTGTCGTAATGTCCGGTAATGTCTCAAGCTTCATCGTCAAACCGGCGAAAAGACCGGCGGCCGTCAAAATGATTGTCATCAACCAGACGGCGAACTTGTTGTTGACGGAGAAGGACGTGATTTTCTGCATGTGTTTTAATCTCCTCTAATGTTGTTTTTATGAATGGTTGTCGATTTTATGTGCCCGATCAATCAAGCGTTCGATGATTGCTTGTTTGAGTTCGGTAGGGGGAACACCGACACCGAAGTGTTCGGACATCATCATGCCTTCGAGTGCATAACGAACGATCATCGTTTCCACTGGGTCAGCCGTTTGTTGGAACTGTGCGAAGAACGTATCTAAATCATGTTTCCAACGATCCGCATACTCTTGGTCGACAGCGAACAACGTAAGAAATGCAATCATTTTCTCGACGTCGATTTGAATGGTTGCTCGCTCAGGATGTAACTTCGTCTCGTCAAACAGACGAACGAATGCTTCGACTGGTCCGTGACCTTCTTGTTGCAACGAAACATATAACTCGTTTTGTTCTTGTTGTAATCGTTCAACCATCGCAGTCATCAATGCTTCCTTTGAAGGGTAGTGATAAAGGAGGCCACCTTTTGAAATCCCTGCAGTTTTGGCGACCTCGTCCAACGTGAGTTGGTGAACTCCATGATTCATAATGATGTCCGTTGCCGCATCCAATAGCTTTTGTTTTGTGATGTTCGATCGGTTTGTCATACATTCACCTCTTTCTGTACCGACCAGACGGTTTGTTTGGTCTTACTATATCGTCCGCAATCTTTTGAAGTCAAGAAATGATACCTTCAAAACTGTCATAAAGCGCACATTCAAACGGATAGCGATTGCAGAAAAACCTTGACGTGAGAATGATTATCAGTAATGATAGGTATTGAGAGTAATTATCATTACCAGAGAGAAATAACCGAATGTGGGGGAATGACAGATGAACAAAAAATATGCAGCTTTAGGAATTTCGGCAGCGTTAACGACATCACTCCTTGCCGCTTGTGCAAGCACAGATGAGACAACTTCAAATGAAGGCTCAGACGATTCGAACGTCGTCAATGTTTACTCGAGTCGCCACTACGATGTCGATCAACAATTATACAAGCAGTTTGAAGAAGAAACAGGCATCAAAGTCAACGTGGTGGAAGGAAAGAGTGACGAACTCCTCGAGCGTTTGAACACTGAAGGTGAGAGTACTGAGGCGGACCTCTTCATTACGGCAGATGCTGGGAACTTGTATCAGGCAAAAGAAGCGGGGCACCTACAAGCGGTCGATAGCGATGAGCTTGAGTCAAACATCCCTGCAAAATATCGTGACACGGACAACGAATGGTTCGGTTTGACGAAACGTGCGCGTGTCATCGTGTATTCAAAAGATCGCGTGAAGCCAGAAGAGTTGTCGACGTATGAAGCGTTGACGGAAGAACAATGGAACGGCAAAGTACTCGTCCGTCCGTCTGAAAACATGTACAACATCTCACTCCTCGCATCATTCATCGAAGTAAACGGCGTCGATGAGGCGAAAGAGTGGGCGAAAGGCTTAGTGAACAACATGGCACGTGATCCACAAGGGAATGACCGTGACCAAGCGAAAGCCGTTGTCGCCGGTGAAGGGGACGTCGCCATCATGAATACGTATTACATGGGACTCATGTTGAACTCTGAAGACGAAGAAGAGAAGAAAGTCGCTGAAGAGCTCGGTGTCTTCTTCCCGAACCAAGATACAACAGGCACACACGTGAACATTTCTGGAATCGCGATGACAAAAGCATCGAAGAACACAGAAAATGCTCAGAAATTGATGGAGTTCATGTCAGAACCGTCAGCTCAAGAGAAGTTTGCGAGTGTAAACTACGAATACCCAGTCAACGAGTCGGTTGAGCCGAACGAGCTTCTTCAATCATGGGGCGAGTTCAAGGAACAAGACATCAACCTCTCTGTACTTGGTGAAAACCAACAAGAAGCAATTCGCATCTTTAACGAAGTAGGTTGGAAGTAAGATGACTTCGGCTTGAACGAGAGTTCAGGCCGGAGATTTTTGCGTTTCTCACACCCTAGGCGCTACACGGGAAGCATAGAAACTGATATGATGGGACCGGAATTGATAGTTTACAGAACGGGAGCGGTACGACATGAACTGGCACGCAGTAAAACGACAACTGAATGGATGGGCGATTCTCAGCTTTCTTGCGATTTTATTGATCGTCCTACCGGGAATTGTCGTACTCGTCGAATTGTTTGCGCCGGTCAATGACAATTGGCAGCACATCCAAGAGTACTTGCTTCCCCGTTACGTACGAAACACGCTATTCATCATGTTAGCCACAGGTGTACTGACGACCGTGATTGGGACGAGCCTCGCTTGGTTCGTGACCGTCTATGATTTCCCGTTCCGTCGTTTCTTTAAATGGGCACTCATCTTGCCGCTCGCGATTCCGCCTTATATCGGGGCGTACACGTATCATGGTATTTTAAATTATACCGGAGTGATTCAAACGACGTTACGAAATGAATTTGGTATCACCGTCGATCAATCGTACTTCAATATCATGTCGATTCAAGGGACAGTGTTCATCTTCACATTGTTTCTCTACCCATACATCTATACGATCACGCGGGCGTTCCTCCATAACCAGTCGTCCTCAATGATTGAGAACGCGCGGATTCTCGGTCGCGGGTCGTGGGATATTTTCTTCACCGTCGTCATTCCGATTTCTCGCGTCGCCATCATCGGTGGTGTCAGTCTCGTTTTGATGGAAGTGCTGAACGACTATGGGGTCGTGAAATATTTTGGGATTCAGACGTTCAGTACGGCCATTTTTAGCACATGGTTCGGGATGAAAGACACGTCGTCCGCATTGAAGCTAGCAGGTACCCTTATGATTCTCGTCATCGCCATCTTGACGATGGAGCGACTCGTACGAGGACGGAAACAATTCAGTTACGCTTCGACAAAAGTGAAACCGCTCAAACCGAGACCGCTTCAAGGCTGGCATCGCTATGCGGTATTCGCTTATGTCTCGATCGTCTTTGCGATTGCATTCGTCATCCCGTTCACGCAGCTGACGGCATGGACGTTCCTAACGTTCGATACGGTCTTTACGGAAGAATTTTGGCAACTCGTTTGGAATACGGTACGGGTCGCCTTTACCGCGACCGTGATTATCCTACTGTTCGCACTCATCATTGCGAACTATACGCGACTATTCCCGTCGAACATGACACGCGTCATTTCAAAAGTGACGACGCTTGGGTATTCGATTCCGGGAGCAGCGATCGCCATCGCGGTCATCACGCTCTTCTTATGGCTCGATGACAAAGTGCTTAATCTGGCACGTGCGCTCGACTTGAGTCAGACGTTCGTATTCCGAACGACGCTCATCATGCTCATCTTTGCTTACGTCATCCGCTTCCTCGCGATCGGTTACAACTCGATTGAGAGCGGATTCGAGAAGGTCGGGAAGTCGTTCACGGAAGCGTCCCGCATGTTGGGATGGAATACCGTCCAAACGTTCTTCCGCGTCGATATTCCGATGATCAAAGGTGCCATCATGAGCGCGTTCATCCTCGTCTTTATTGATATTATGAAAGAGTTGCCGCTGACGCTCTTTTTACAACCATTTAACTTTTCGACGCTTGCGACACAGGCGTTCAAATACGTGAGTGATGAGAAGATTCACGAAGCGGCACTCGCTTCCATCGTCATCGTCCTCATGAGTGGACTGTTGATATTCGTTTCCCACAAGGTGCTTGATAAGGAGGCCGACTAATGTTCGTTCAAATCAACGATTTACATTTTAGCTATAAAGGTGCAAATGAAGAAACCATCAAAGGGTTTTCGATTTCAATCACAAAAGGTGAAATCGTCTCACTTCTTGGGGACAGCGGTTCTGGGAAAAGTACGATTCTCCGTTTGATCGCGGGACTCGAGATGCCGAACCAGGGCGTCGTCGTCGTGAACGACTGTGTCTGTTGCGACGATTGTCAGTTCATGCCGCCAGAAGATCGTGGCGTCGGGATGGTCTTCCAAGACTACGCACTCTTCCCGCACATGACCGTTGAAAAGAACATTCGGTTCGGTCTTCATAAACTGAACCGCAAGGAACGGAATGCGCGTGTTGAAGAGATGCTCGAACTCGTCAATTTGACGGAATTTCGCCACCGCTACCCTTATGAGCTCAGTGGGGGACAACAACAGCGTGTCGCGCTCGCGCGTGCGCTCGCACCGAAGCCGGCGCTCTTGATTCTAGACGAACCGTTCAGTAACTTGGATACGTCACTTCAGCACCGGATTCGCGACGATTTGCGTCGCCTGTTGAAGCAGACGGGCACGACGACGATTTTCGTGACACATGATGAGGAAGATGCCGAAGCGCTTGCTGACCGCATCGTCTACCTCGGAGAAGGCAAAATTAAAAAGCAGGTCATGACGGAGAACAACAAGACGTTCAACCCGCAAATTCCTTGCTTCGTATAATTGAGAAGACCCCTTATTCACATTGAAGTGAGTAAGGGGTCTTCTTGTCATTTTGTCATCTGAGACGGTTTTGACTCATTTCCAAGCTTGTCAATCGCAGTCACGTAGTAGGATGCGTTGTTCTCACTTGTGACCTCGATACTTTTTCGTGCATGGGATGGGATACTTTCGATATGAGTCGCTTTTCCGTCGATGACTTCATAGATCCGATATCCAATCACGCTCTCTTGACGAACGGCGTGCCATGTCAATAAGTTACCTTTCAGCTCGATTGCCGTCGGTGTCTCGAGATCGACAGTTTCGTTCAGTTCGGTATCCACCAGCTCTGTATAGACGACGAATCGTTCATCGTAGCCCCCGTCCCCGAACGTCCCCGAACAGGTAATCAAATTTAAGTTCCGATTTGATGTGGCACCGAAAATCTCTTCAATTGGCGCGGTTTTCGTATCATAGCGTTCTGTTTTCGTGACGCGGAATCGTAAGGTGTTTCCCGCCTCATCTTGAATCAGAACATCATCGCCTTTTGTCAGTTGGTCGAGTTGATAAAAGATAGCCGGGCCGGTCTTACTATCCACGTGACCAGCAATCACGGCATTTCCTTTGCTACCTGGTGTGACACCGGGTTCGAACCACCCGACCTGGTTCTCATCTTCTGGTACGCCCATCTGTCCATTGTCCAGGACACCGACTTGTTCAATTGCCGTATCGACATCGATTTTAGGGATCTGGATTTGAACAGGGGTGACGGCCTTGGCGTTTTCTTCTTCCTCGGCTAAACGTAGCTTCTTCACCTCTTCCTGTAGAAGTGAGAATTCAGCCGTTAAATCCGGGCTCTTCTCTATTTGTTTTTCTTCTACAGGTGGTGACGACGATTCTTGGGCGCTCGTCCACGTCCAGAAGCTAAAACAAAAGAGAGAGAGCGCCAGAAACAAATGGCGCTTGTTCATGGGGCTCCCTCCTTATTGATTATTGTTCAGACACTTTACGTTTGCGAAGCGTTACGAAGGCGAGTAAGATTCCGCCAAGGACAGCTAATCCAGCGTAGAGGCTGTTCATTGATTGTTCTTGTGCACCACCGAGACCAGTTTCAGGCATCTCTTCAGGCATCATTGTTTCTTCGAACTTGTCAGGCATTTGTGTCACGATCGCGTTACCGAGTGTTTCACCAACACCGAACATGAACGCATATCCTTCACGGAATGACATCCAAGCAGCTTCTGCATCGCCAGCGACATATTGATCGAACGTGTCGAGTACGAGCGCTTCGTGCTGTTTGATCGCTTCTTCACCGGCAGCTTGTGGTAAGTTACCTTCTGTTGCAGCATCGAGGAATGTGCTGAAGTCGACAGCGAATTGGTCGAGTTTCATACGTGCATCTTCAATCTTCGCTTCGTCACCTTCAAGTGTAGCAGCGACGATGTCACCTTGTGCCGTGATGTGATCTGAGTTCCATACTTTTTCGAACTGTGCAGCACCTTCGTCACCATATACAGAAGCGATGGCTGCTTTGAAGTCGAGTGTGTTTTGGTCTTCTGCCCATGTTACGTAGTCATAATCCTCTGCTTGATCGTACCCTTTTTGCATACCGATTGCTGCGAGGGCGAAGTGCTCACCTGCGAGACTGTTCAATGTTGAGCGGAGTTCAACAGCTGGTGTGTCGGCTCCAGTCGTGAATTTGTCAGGCATTTGTGTGACGATTGCGCCTGAGAGGGCTTTACTGATGTTGAACATGTGCTTGTAGCCTTCACGGAACGTCATGTAAGCTTCTTCGTAATCTCCTTCGACGTAGTTATCGAATACAGAGAGGACTTGGTCTTCGTGAAGTTCAAGCGCATCAGCTGCTGCTTCCTTCGGTAAGTTCCCTTCCGTCGCTGCGTCGAGGAATGTTGAGAATTCTTCTACGAACTCATCAACTTCAGCTTCAGCTTCCATGCGTAACTCTTTGTTTTCTGATTTTGCAGCTTCGACGAAGTCGGCTGAGTAGTCGTTGTGACCACGGAAGATTTCTTCAAATTTCATGCCACCTTCTTCTCCATAGATAGAAGAAATGGCTGGTGTCATATCGAGTGCGTTTTGATCGAGTGCTTGATCTGCGACCGCAGCATCTGCTGCCTCGTCATAACCTTTCATCATCGATGTGACGGCTAATACATAGTGCTCAGATAAGAGTTGGTCGAGTGTCGCGCGAAGGTCACCTGCTGGTGTGCTCGCTGTTGGCATGTGGTCCGCTGCTTGTGCGTTCACTGGTACGAGTAGTCCTAAGGCAAGTGCCGGGGCTACGATTTTGTTTAACGTCTTCTTCTTCATGTGTAATCGCTCCTTTTCGTAAGTGAGTGTTGTCGTTATTTACACCCATCTAACGGAGCGGTTCAAAAAATGGATCACTCTTTTTTTATTTTTTTTCGTTTTTTTGTTGAAGTGTCCGATAAACCCCTGGTGCGACGCCATATTTCCGTTTGAAAATTCTGTGGAAATATGGATAACTTCGAAATCCAGATAGTTCCGCAATCGTTTCTAACGAATGCTTCGTATAGCGCATTTGCTCTTCGGCGATCTGCAACCGAATCGATTGTGCATATTCGATGATGGTCATCCCGGTCCCTTCTTTAAAGAGGTGAACGGTCCGTGAAACACTGAGGTCGACCGCTGTGGCGACGTCTGATACTTTGAACTCACTCGTGACGTGCGCTTCGATAAAGCGCATCATACGAGAGACGACTGGAGGTCGCGTATGGGAATGCACATCTTGAATCGAACGATCGAGCATGAGTAGAAGGGCTTGGACGAGCGTTTCAATTAGTACAGCACTTTGTTCAGATGGTGGACGACGCACTTCCTCTGTAATGTGTTGCCATAGCGAAAGTAGGCGGGAATCGATGGTGATCGCATACAGTCGTTTCCGTGGAGTCGCATGCCACCATGTATCCATCGAATGTCCAGTGCAAAAGATATGATAATCTCCGCTCGCGGGTGTATCGATATGCATTTCATAGAAGTCACCCGGACGGACGATTAATAAGTCACCAGGTCGTGTGATCATCGTTTCCCCATTGACCACAATCCGAGCCGTCCCCTCTGTCTGTAAGCGAATCAGATACGTATCGAGTAAGTTTGCGAATGGAAAAGTATAAGTCGTTGTATGGTACGAATAGCCACAAAAGCCGATTTCCATAATAGTCTCCTCTTTTTATAGCAAAATTGTGCATATCCTAATCATATCATGGATGGTCATGAATCCTTGAAGGCAGTACGATGAAAGCGTTGAAACGGAAAATGAACTTCAAGGAGGATGTAACATGAAACAATGGTGGAAAGAAGCGGTCGTATATCAAATTTATCCACGTAGCTTCAATGATTCGAATGGGGACGGAATTGGTGATATTCAAGGAATCACGGAGAAGATGTCTTACTTGGCAGAACTCGGGATCGATGTCATCTGGCTCTCGCCGGTATATGATTCACCAAACGATGACAATGGATACGATATTCGTGATTACCGTGCCATCATGGACGAGTTTGGTACGATGGATGACTTTGATGCGATGCTTGAGGAAGCGCACCGGCATGGTATTAAAATCATGATGGACCTCGTCGTCAACCACTCTTCTGACGAACACCAATGGTTCATGGAGTCACGTTCTTCAAAAGATAGTCCGTATCGTGACTATTATATTTGGAAAAAAGGAAAGGACGGTCAACCACCGACGAACTGGGGAGCTTTCTTCGGCGGTAGCGCTTGGCAGTATGATGAGGCGAGCGATGAGTACTACCTTCACCTCTTCAGTAAGAAGCAACCGGACTTGAACTGGGAAAGCGAGACGCTTCGCCGTGAAGTGTATGACCTCATGACGTATTGGCTCGATAAAGGGGTCGATGGGTTCCGAATGGACGTCATCAACATGATCTCAAAAGACCAAAGCTACCCAGACGGTCAAACACAAGGAACGGGATACGGTGACGGTACGCCATTCTTCTTTAACGGACCACGCATCCATGAATTCATGCAGGAGATGAATCAAGAAGTCTTATCGAAATACGATACGATCACGGTCGGGGAGATGCCAGGTGTCAGTGTAGAAGAAGCGAAGCTTTATACAGGGGAAGACCGCAACGAATTGAACATGGTCTTTCACTTTGAGCACGTAGACGTCGGGAACGGGAGCTTCGGGAAGTGGAATCCGACGGACTGGAAGTTGACCGAACTGAAGACGATCTTCTCACGTTGGCAAGAAGGACTTGAAGAAGAAGGGTGGAACAGCTTGTACTGGAGTAACCATGACCAGCCTCGAGCTATCTCACGTTTTGGGAATGATTCACCGGAATACCGTGTCCGTTCTGGGAAGATGCTCGCGACACTTCTTCATCTATTAAAAGGGACACCTTACATTTATCAAGGGGAAGAGTTCGGCATGACGAACGTCGCCTTTGATTCGATTGATCAGTATCGGGATATTGAGACGTTGAATGCCTATCGTGATTACACGTCAAAAGGATTGTTGACACACGATGAGATCTTCCGTGGGATTCATGAGCGGGGACGTGACAATTCACGCACACCAGTTCAGTGGTCGGACGAAGCGCACGGCGGCTTCACGACTGGGACGCCATGGATCGGGGTCAACCCGAACTATGTCGACATCAATGCGGAAGCGGCACGGAAAGACCCGAATTCGCTCTTCCATTACTACCGTCAATTGATTGCGCTCCGTAAAGCCAATCCAATCGTTGTCTATGGAAAGTATGAGCTCTTGTTGCCGAAAGATGAAGGGGTCTATGCATTCACACGTTCGTTCGAAGGGGAAACTTGGCTCGTGCTCTGTAACTTCTCGGACGAAACACAACAACGTGATTTACCATATGACGTAAACGAACGCGTCATCGGCAACATGGAACCGATTGGACCGTTCACGCTTCGTCCGTACGAAGCGCAAGTGTACAAACTGTGACCAAAAGCTCGCCATTCGGCGAGCTTTTTTTGAATGGTCACGTATCTTCTTTTCATGATTCGGGAATAGTGTAAGTAACGTCTGACATGAAAAGAGGGAACGACATGGGTACTTTAATCGCTTACTCTTCCAGGTATGGGACGAGTGAAAAAGTAGCGGCTCTACTCACTGAACGTCTGTCGGGTGACGTTCATGTCCAAAATATCGTAGAAGAGCCGAATGTGATGTGGGAGACGATCAATCACGTCATCGTCGGCAGTTCGATTCGGATGGGAACCATCCAGGACGAAATGAAGGAATGGTTGGCGCTTCACGAAGCACACTTGCTTGAGCATCCCCTCGCTTTATATTTGTGTGCCGGGACACCGACAGAATCAGAGCGGATTCGTGAGTTAGAAGAGGCGTACCGTGAATCACTCCGCGAGCATGCCTATTTTGTCGAGGTCGTTGGCAGTGGTTATGACTTTGAACGAATGGGTTTTTTAGACAAAGCAATCGTCCGAATGATGGCAAAGCAGAAAGAAAGCTCGCTTGAACTCGATGACGACAAATTGGACCGGCTCGTGGAGGCGGCTCAAACGTCCGAACGTACCCGGTCTGAGAACCCGTAAGCGAGTATGTCCTGTACATCAATCGGACTTTTCGTGGAGATGAGAGCATCTCCACTTTTTTTCTGTCCTTCGATTTGATGAAGCGCAATTTGTTCTATCTGACGTCCGATTTTTAAGGCGATGGGTGCAGACTCCTTGCACTTTAAGGCGTTGATAGTCACTTCGTCGGTGCGGTTCTCCCCTCCAAACAGCTCGAGGTCGGCTCGGGCTGTGGTAAACCCGCGAACGGAAATTCGTTTCAACTGTACACGTCTTGACTTATATTGAATCGCAAGTGCTGGATGCTGTTCATAGTCGTAGGTCGGGTCGCCGATGGCAGTCAAACCATGGATGAAGACATCTTGATATGCGGAAACGACCAGACTCCGTGGCGAGGATTTTGCATAAAGCGGGCTTCGGACTGGCTCGATGGATACCAAATTTGTACCGGACAGGAAGCGTGCAGTCGCGGAATCCGGATCGTCTGCCAAATGATGACCGATGTGGCGGAAGTTGAACGAACGATTGTCGTGAACGGAGAGATGTCCGAAGATATGGACGTCGTGTGCGGCTGACGAGGTTCCATGCGCTTTTACTTCGATACCTCCAAAACAGCCTTCCGTTCTGTTGTGAACAAGCGTGACGTGACGCGAACCGTCATCAATTTCAATGCCGTTTGAGTTTGAGAATCCTAAAGCGTGCGTTCGGCCATGGGGGTGATGACAATAACAGTTAGTGATGTAGATGGCATCACTATGATGTGTTGTGATCCCATCGTCCCCATAATTCGTTGCTTCGAGTTGATTGAGATGGATATACCGACTTCCGTTTGCCGCACGAAGTCCGTCACCTAGGTAGTGATAGTGCGGGGACGTAATGTCAAACGCATGGAGCCCGGCATTTTTAGCCGTCACATGATGCACCCATCCATACGTCACGTGCGCGAATGTCAAAGCGCTCGATGTCGTGTCACCGCTTGTCGTTCGTTTCACGTCACCTAAACGATCAACGTTCCAATCAAGTGTAAGATGGGATACCTCGATAT
Organism: Exiguobacterium sp. ERU653; assembly: GCF_018617775.1. Taxonomy (NCBI): domain Bacteria; kingdom Bacillati; phylum Bacillota; class Bacilli; order Caryophanales; genus Exiguobacterium; species Exiguobacterium sp. ERU653. Next base: position 114,872 of record NZ_JACSKV010000002.1, on the reverse strand, counting down.
GATGATTGCCGGCGAATGGGGTCGTATTTCGTAAAAGACGGCGATGCTTCGGAGCCCGATCGGATAATTTGAGGATTGTGACGTCTTGTCCGGCACCTTCAAGTGTACAACTAGAAGGAAGGCGAATTCCTCGAACGATATATACACCTGGTGGCACATAGACACGGCGATTAGAGCGGAGGGCGAGACGAAAGGCGAGGGTGCAGTCCGTCTTGCCATCTCCAACAGCCCCATAGTTCGTCACATCGACACGTGATTTTGTCATATGCATCAGATTCAAATATTCCGCATCGAGTCGGCGCATCCAAACGGGACGAACCACTCCATCGATCTGTTCAAGCGGAAGAGACGTCCGGACAGGCGAAACTCGCTCCGTTAATGGGATTCGACAAGCGTATGTTTGGCTCATTGCTGGATAAGTTGTTTTACTCGTGGTATGATGCCACTTGAGTGTTTGATGAATTAATTCTTCTTCAGACCAGTCGGAATAAGCAGCAATCATCGATGCGATTGACTGTTGATCATTTGAATTTTTCATAATAGATCCCCCTAGTGTCATCTTCTCTAGGGTGTACCCGTTTCGACTTATTTTTAGCAATCAGAAGTATTTACTAGACAGAAGCATCTAACCATGTTATATTCAATATGTGCTTAATTAAGAATAGCTGGAATCATAATTCACAAGTGCTTGGGATTATTTTTCATTAGATAATTCCAGAGGCTTGTATTTTTTTTGGTCAAGTTTTTTCTAGTAAGGCACTACTATAACGCATAGCGTTTATTTCAGGAGGGTTCATTCATGAACACAGGTAAAGTAAAATGGTTTAACTCAGAAAAAGGTTACGGCTTCATCGAAATGGAAGGCGGAGACGACGTATTCGTACACTTCTCAGCAATCCAAGGCGACGGCTTCAAAACACTTGAAGAAGGCCAAGAAGTAACTTTCGAAATCACAGACGGAGCTCGTGGACCACAAGCTTCTAACGTTGAAAAAATCTAATCTTCCTTTCTAAGGAATATGATACCTGCTCGCATCGGCGAGCAGGTTTTTTTGTGTTTAACCATATGGTTTGAGGGAACAGTATACGAGCGACAAATCGTGAAGGAGGAATTCGGAATGAGTGCAAAAGAAACAGCATTAAAAATATTAGACTCAAGTAATGTAGGTACAATGGCGACTGTATATAAAGTAAAACCGCACAGTCGATATATGACATTTTTCCATGAAGATTTCACGCTCTATACAGCAACTTCAAACGATACAGATAAGGTAGAGGAATTAGAGAGAAATCCATATACTCATATTTTAATTGGTTACGATGGAGATGGAGTCGGCGACACGTACCTAGAAATCTTAGGAAAAGCAACGGTGTCAGATGATGAATCGATGAAAGAAAAAGTATGGAATGACAAACTTGAAGGATGGTTCGATGGACCGGATGATCCAAAACTCATCATTCTCAAAATCGAACCTGAATCAATGCGTGTGATGAACAAAAAAGGTCAACCATCCCAAGAAGTCACCTTATAATACTCTTAGAGACGCCTAAAGAAGGCGTCTTTTTGTATATGTGAATAGACTGTGGCATACATATGTACGAATTATGAACAAGGAAGATTATATATGTGAAAAAGTGAACATAGATGATATATTGTGAATGTAATCACATTATTCATTTATTTAACTTCTTAAAGGGAGGAATTATTATGTTCACGAAATTTTGGCAAAACCACAATGTTGCCACAGCGATTTTAACGGTATTACGTGTATGGCTCGGTTATCATTGGTTGACGGCAGGTTGGGGTAAAATCACAGGTGGTTTTGGAACAGAAGGATTTTTAAACAACGCGGTGTCACTCGCCACTGGAGAACATCCAGCTGTCGCAGGATGGTGGGCCGCATTCTTAGAAAACTTTGCAATCCCGAACGCTGGATTATTCGATGTCCTCATTCCTTATGGTGAATTTTTGGTCGGCCTAGGGTTATTACTCGGTGCACTCACACGTAGTGCAGCATTCTTCGGACTTGTCATGAACATGGCGTTCTTACTTTCAGGAACAGTCAGCACGAACCCGACGATGTTGATCGTATCTGTCTTGATTTTAGTTGCCGGTCATAACGCTGGCAAAATCGGAGTCGACGGCTTGTTCCTTCGTAACTTCGTTGAAACGAAAGTATTGCACCGTTCACCAAATCGTCAAATAGCCTCGTAACTTTTATATGTTCTCCTGTGACAAACCTCTCACGTTTCGGCTACGATAGATGTAGCCTAACAGAGATAAAGGAGAACGCATATGACTATGACTCATTTTAAATGGATTGGCTACACAGAAGGGGTATCCTTCTTGCTGTTACTATTAATCGCGATGCCACTGAAATATATGGCCGGCATTCCACTTGCGGTCAGTATTGTCGGCGCAGCGCACGGTTTCTTGTTTGTTGCTTACGTGCTCGCAGCCGTGTACATGGCGTGGCGCTTCCGTTGGGGCTTCAAAGTTTTGACGCTTGCTGTTATGGCATCCGTCATCCCATTCGGACCATTTTTATTAGAAAAACGGGTACTCCCGTCAACAGAGAAGACATCGAACTGATTCGTTCGATGTCTTTTTCGTTACGACACACGTTCGGCTGACTGAAGTGCAGCTTTTTCTGCCTGGATGTCGTGACGGATGCGATAGGTGAGTGTGAAAGTACATAAGAGTAGACCAATCATACAGGCGGTATATAGATGAGCGACTGGCACAAGATCACTTAATATTCCGAATAAGATGAAACCGATTGGTGTGATCCCCATCGCGAGTGATTCGAGTACCCCAATCACACGACCTAAGTAGTTCGGGTCCGTATTCGTTTGTAAGAGCAATTGAATGGGGATATTGACACGTACGATGAAGAAACCGCTCAGTAAAGCGAACATCGCAAAAAAGAAAATCGACGTGATGACGTTGAAGTTCAAATATAATGGAATGGCAGGGCCGACAAATAGAATGCTGAGTATGGTCAGTGCTGATCGCATGGTCGATAGGCGATGTTTGATGTTGAATAACGGCAAGGCGTGAAGTAAAGAAGCGACTAAAAATCCAATGGCAACCATGCTTTCAAGTAGTCCGAACTGGAACGGGGACACACCGACCTCTTGTAATGCTGCAATCGGGAACAACACTTCTGACGCGACGAAAAAGAAGTTCAAGAATGCGGCGAGGACGGTGACCGTCCATAAAACGCGCTGCTGTTTCAAATAAGACAGACCGGACCGTACATCTTCCCAGGTGGATTGTTCGGTTGGAGCAACCTCTTTCTGATGAAATGTGAGTCGAGAAGCAAGTAACGCAGCAATCATGAAGAATAGGGCTGAGCTGAATAAAAACACTGGAATCGGTATGAGTTTAAACAGTGCTCCGGCAAGAAGCGGAGTACCGATACTTGAGATGGAGATGATACTTTGAATGAGGGAGTTGGCACGTTGAAGCTCTTCCTCTTCAAATAGAAGTGGAATCGAACTCGATAGCGTGACCGATAAGAAAGTGGAGACGATGGATAAGAAAAATGTGATGACATAAAAGGCAGGTGCTTCAAAAGTCCACATTAGACTTCCAATCCCTGCGAGTAAAAATAATCCTCCATTCAAAGACTCCATCTTGATGATGACGCCTTTTCGGTCAAGCTTATCCGCATAAGCACCGGCAAATGGTGACAGGAGAACGCGTGGCAATGTTCCTGCCAGTAAGACAAATGCAAATTGCAGTCCAGATCCGGTCGTCGTCAATACCGTTAAGCCTGCTACGAACGTAAATAAGTTGGATGCGAACAAAGACATGAATTTACCGAGTAATAAAATGGAGAGGTTGGACGAAAAGAATTTCATAGGAAGCACTCCTTTGCAAATTTGTTAAATGTGATTTAACATTAGCATAAAGGTACGGGAGTGAAATGTAAACAAAAAGTTCAATATAATTTAACTTTTCGAGGTGGCATATGATTGGTGAACGAATTAAAGCGTTACGAAAACAGAAAAAAATGACCCAGACGCAGTTGGCGGAAGGGATTGTCACGAAATCGATGCTCAGTATGATTGAGAACGGGAAAGCGGAAGCATCGATGCGTAGTTTGCGAGAACTTTCCAGTCGTTTAGGTGTGTCGATGCAACAGTTATTGACGGACCCGAAAGAAGCTGAGCTACAAACGATGGTCGAACAGTTAGAATATGAAGAAATGACACTCATCTCGCGTTCGGATCAAGAAATACGACAGATGCTTTCCCCATACTTAAAAGAAGAAATGAACTCTGTGTGGCAAGGGAAAGCGTATATGTTGTATGGCGATACGTACTTTCAAGAAGAAGAAAATGAGAAGGTGTTAGCCTACTACGACCGAGCGATTGAGATTTTTGAAAAATTAGGAGAAACAGATGAATTGGCGATCGGGCGCATCAGCCAAGCTTACTATTTATTGATGTGGAACCGATATGAAGAATCGATTGAGCGGATTGACGCGATTGAACTCCTTGATGCGAAGTACATGAAAGCGAAAACGAGAACTGAGTATGCCATGTTGATCGTCTTTAAAAATCTTCTTTGTGATGAGGATTTGGAAGGCTCCATTCGACAGCTTGAAGACGCGCTCGAGTATATGAAGCGGACTAGAATCTACTACCGTGCGGATGACGTATATCGGACCATTTCGATTTGTGCGCTCTATTTGAATGATGAGACGAAAATTCGTGAGTCTTTACAAAAAGCGAAGCAATACATTCAATTCACGGAAGACCGCTTGGCAGAAATCAAAGTGGCACTTTCCGAAGCACTCTATGCGATGGAATACCGACATATTGATCTGTTAGGAGAAAACGTCAAGTTGATGGAATCACTCACGACAGAGATTGAGCCGTTCATTGCGGCGATTTCGATGGCGAAAGGTGTGTACTACGCTTTTCGAGGGGAATCGGAAAAAGGAAGAGAGTGTTTATTGGCATTATGGGAAAATCGAGACGAGTGGAAAACACATAGTTTAGTCGATATCGCGATTTACTACGAAGGGTTATTAAGGGGAACACTGAACGGATGCGGGGACGACTGGGTATCCGTGATCGAAGAAAAAGTGAAGGAATTCCCACAAGGTCTGTTTCGCAAACGTTTAGAATTATTACTACAACAGATCAAGGGCTGACGAATCAGCCCTTGAACGTTTGAACCAATGTCCCTTTACCATGTTCGACCTGCACAGAAGCGTGCGCTCCGTTAACGAGCGTCATCTGCGGGGGAACGTGCCCACAATCGATATCGTAAAAGATTGGAATACCTAGAGTGTGGTGAAGCTCTTCATACACCATCTCGACCGTATAGTCTTGATGCACAGAAGGTGCCTCACTCCGTCCAAATAGAATACCAGACGTATGCTCGAACCAACCGGCCCACTTCATTTGAAGGAGGGTCCTTTTTAGTGCCGGAATGTTCATCTCGGCGTTTTCAAAATACCAAAGAATCGGTTCGCCGTTCAGGTGCTCGTGTTGGAACGTCTTGACGTTTCCATATGGCGTCCCGATTGTATGTAAGAGCACATCAAGACATCCACCGAGCAATCGACCTGTCGCGTGTTGACCACCGACAGCTTTCCATTCATTCGTTTCCGTCAAGTGAAACAGATGTGGCGTTGGGTTATCAAACTGCCATTCTTTTTGGAACTTCTCGGACGAACGTTGGATGACCGTCTCGTTGGTCCGCGTCGACAACACATCGAGCCAACGTGAACTCGTCTCGTCCCACACTTCGGCACGTAAGTCGACTAAGTTTGGACCGTGTGCCGAGGCGATTCCGGTTTTTAGCGTATACACAAAAAGCAATAAACTTGTATCCGAATAGCCGAGCATCCATTTTGCGGGTAATGTCTGCCACTCGATTTGATTGAGAATCTCCATTAAGAGTTCCCCACCCCAGGGCGGGACAATCAAGTCGACTTTGTCATCTTGAAGTAGAGATGTCAGCTCATGTGCACGGACCCGAGCCGGAGCGGACTTCCCAAATCGTTGTTTCCACGCATTCGGAGTGAATTGCAACGTGAACCCTCGAGTGGAAAACTTCTGTTCCGATTGATGTAATAAATGGTGCAGTTCTTCTGGTATACCTGACGAAGGGGCAGTGACACCGATGTGATGCCCGGTCAACTGTGGATAACGAATCATGACGACCTCCTGTGGATAAGTGATGATTGGGATGGGTTAAAATGGTTATCCACATGTGGACAACTAATTAGAGCGCATTCGTTCGGCATGACGTATTCCCCATTCATTCATCGCTTCGAGAATCGGGATGAGCGTTTTCCCATACTCACTTAAGCGATAGTCAACACGGGGAGGGACTTCTGGATAGACGGTTCGGATGACAATCTCCTGTTCTTCTAAGTCACGGAGTTGTGCGGTCAATATCTTTTGACTGATTTTTGGTAACGATCGCTTCAACTCACTGAAGCGTAACGTATCCCCGTTGATTAGTACGAGGAGGATGGAATGCTTCCATTTTCCTGTGATCAGTTCGAGTGCCGTATCGACTTCGCAGCTTGTTATGTTGGTCACATCGCTCTTCCTTTCCAATAGTATCGTTGAAGTAACTATACCACCTTTTTGTGCCTACTTCTGTAACGTAAGCTGAGCGGGTATAGTGGGGGTGAGGTGATTTTATATGAAAATCGAGAAAATTGAACTAGGACCGGTGACGCTTCGGGTCCGTGATATCGAACAGGTGAAACAATTTTATGTAGACGTAATCGGGATGAACGTCATAGAAGAAACCGAAGAACTTGTCACGCTCGGAACGAAAGAACGTTCACTCGTTATCTTGCACAGTGTGCCACAAGCGAAGACGAATCCACGAGCGGCAGGGTTATTTCATTTAGCAATTCTATTGCCGGATCGCGTGGAGTTAGGAAGCATCTTGGCACATCTTATTGAGCGGCGTATCGAAGTCGGGCAAGGTGACCACTTGGTGAGTGAAGCGTTCTACTTGAGTGACCCAGAAGGGAATGGAATCGAGCTGTACGCCGATCGTCCGAAAGACCAATGGACGTATGAAGCAAACGGTCATGTGAAAATGGCGACAGAGCCTGTCGAGTATGAGTCGATGCTTCAAGCTGCGGCGAATCGACCGTTCACAGGTTTACCAATCGGGACAACGATGGGACATGTGCACTTTAAAGTTCGGTCAATCGAAGCAGCAAAACGCTTCTACCATGATCGTCTCGGTTTTTCCATCACGACGGATTCTTATCCGGGGGCACTGTTCCTTTCGGCAGACGGATATCACCATCACATTGGTACGAACGTGTGGGCACGTCCGAGTGATGCTCTAGGAGTTGAGGCAGGACTCGAGACATGGACGCTTCTCGTCAATGAGCAGACGAATCAAGCATTAGGTGGTACGTCATCTGAATGGTCGTTGACCGATGAAGACGGGATTACCGTGCATATAAAAAGAACGGACGCTTGACGTCCGTTCTTTTAATGTGCGGATACTTTCTTCTGACTTGCATTGAATGAGATGCGAAGTCCGCGTTTTTGATACGCTTGCTCGACTCTCTTCGGGTTGATGCTGAGCTCGAGATGAGCTAGCTTCAAATGTTCAAGTGCTGGCACCGTGACATCAAGACGAACGAGCTCCATATTACGCTCTGCTTTTTTGCGTGTTCGTCTCAAGTTACGGGGCACCTCCTCTGACGTCAGTGCCGCGATCGTTTCATTTACTTGTTGTCGTTTGTCACCTTTGATGCTCAAGGCAGAATACAGCTTATCGAGTGAACCGAATCGTTTGATCAGTTGAACCGATTGACTTTCATCGAGTCCAGCCACTGGAGGAATACCGTCAGAACGGTCTCCTGTCAACGCTTTAACGGCTGACAATTGCTTCGGTTTCAACCCTTCGTATAACGCTGCAATCTCTTCTGGTCGAATTTCTAAATGACGTTTGAGAGGTAACGGACGGTTATCACGAATGTCACAGCGAGCCTGCATTTGCTGAAGCTCCTGTGTTTGTAACCAAACGGTGATTCGTGGACTGACAAGCTGTAACAAGTCTTTATCTTTTGTCATGATGACCACAGGGGCACTGCAACTGAATTTACGCGCGATATGGGCAATCAAATCTTCCCCTTCATACCCTTCTACTTGGAATTGTGGAATCCCACTATCCTCAAGCAATTGGCGCATGAGTTCCATCTGCGCTTTCAATTCAGGCGGTGTTTGGCGTCTGCGGCGTTTATAGCCCGGGTACAGTTCTCGACGCCATAATGTTTCACGTGAGACGTCCCAGACGACGACAAAATGAGTCGGACGATGTCTACGTAGAATCGTCCGAATGAGGCCGGTCATTCCGATGACGGCACTCCGATCGTTTTTTGATACCTCGCGTCCTTTTTTCGTTCGGCTCGCGGCGGCACCATAATAAGCACTGGCCAGCATGGAGTTACCGTCAATCAAAAATAGTTTGCGTTCCATGCGTAACCTTCTTTCTATTTCTTTCTGTTTAAACCGAACATCTCGCCATGTTTCGGTGATGTTGTGTCATTGAGTGGGTGACACTCAAATAAGCAACATATGTGCAGTATATCACGGTAAGAGGCGAAAATATAGCGACAGTTCGATTCGAATGTTAAAAACCCTTCTCTACATTTAGGAGAAGGGCGTGAAAAAAAGCATCATTCTGATATAGGTTCTTCCTTTTCATATGAGGCTAAAATCAAATCAACGAAGACGATGCGGTGATTATCGACTTCACTCACAATCAGTTCGTGATTACCAGGCAAAGTGAAGCGTTCGCCCGTTCGTGCGTTCGCTTTTTGTGATAAAACGAATCCGCCGACCGTATCGACATCATCCTCGATTTCAATGCCAAACCGCTCTTCGAGTTCTTGTGTTAATACGAGTCCCGAGAGACGGTAATGTTTCGGAGCGACTTCTGTAATTTCAGCTTGTTCATCTCGGTCGAACTCGTCTCGGATTTCACCAACGATTTCTTCTAAAATATCTTCAATCGTCAAAAGGCCGGCAGTTCCCCCGTATTCATCGATGACGAGGCACATCATCGTCTGTGCGTTTTGCATTTTCACCATCGCTTCTTGAAGTGGAGTGAACTCAGTAACGAGTGGTAATTGATGAATGAACGATTCGAACGGCGCATCATTTTTCGAAAGTTGAGCAGTGAAAAGTTGTTTTGCGTTCACGAATCCGAGAACATCGTCCCGATCGCCATCCCGTGTGACCGGATAACGCGTGTACTGGTGTTCTTCGACAACCGAAATAATTTCTTCGATTGTATCTTCTTCATCAATCGTCACCATGTTCATTCGTGGAACCATGGCATCTTTGGCAATCCGCTCGTCAAAGGAGAAGATGTTTTGTACGTATGCTAACTCGTTTTCGTTAATCTCACCACTACGGAAACTTTCCGTCATGATGATTTTCAGTTCTTCTTCCGAGTGAGCCGTTTCTTGAGCCGTCGTCTGAACCCCGAACAAGCGGAGAGTCAGTCGAGCCATACTGTTCAAGGCACGAATGAACGGATAGAAGAGTTTCGTGAACACATAGAGCGGACGCGCGACAAGGAGCGTCAACTTTTCAGATTCATGAACCGCAAGCGTCTTTGGAACTAATTCCCCGATGACGACGTGCAGGAACGCGATCAGTAAAAATGCAATCAGAAACGACAAGAACGTCACGAGTGATTGTGATAAGTTCAACTGTTCAACCAACGTGTGGATATATTTTTCGATTTGGTCAGCGCCGATCCATCCGAGACCTAGTGCGGAAAGCGTAATCCCGAACTGAGAAGCAGAGAGCGAGTCGTCAATATTTTCGATGACTTTTTTCGCAGTGACGGCTTTCTTGTTTCCTTCGAGCACGAGCTGGTCGAGTCGAGCGCTACGCACTTTTACAATTGAAAATTCGGCTGCCACGAAAAAGGCAGTCAAAAAGATTAAGAGCGTAACGATGAATAAGCTAAGTAACATGGGACTGTCCAACAATTCCCCCAAAAATCGGGGAGTCACCTCCATTAAGAATAAGATCAAACGTCCTTCAGGCGTTTCCTGAAAACGAATAGTTTGTTTCAGTATAGTTGATTTGTATCAAATATTCAAAATGCAGCCAACTATGTTTGAGGAAAAGGGAAATGCGGGAACTAAAACCGAGAAGATGAAGGAGGAATTGATATGGCAAACTATCCAGAGTTGAAAGGAAAAGTCGCAGTCATCACCGGAAGCTCGAAAGGTCTTGGTCGAGCGATCGGGGAACGCTACGCAAAAGAGGGGATGAATGTCGTCCTCAACTATCGAAGCAGTGAAAAGGAAATGGAAGAGGTCATCCGGGGAATCGAAGCGGGTGGCGGGAAAGCGGTCGCCGTGAAAGGAGATGTCTCTGAAGAAGGGCTTGCGGAGAAGATGATTGAGAAAGCCATCTCTGAATTCGGGAAGATGGATCTTTTCGTCAACAATGCCGGTGTACAAGTCGAAGCGAAGACGCATGAAATGGAATTCGATAACTGGAAACAGATTATCGACGTTAACTTGAACGGGACATTCCTTGGCGTTCGTGCCGCTTTGAAATACTTTGTTGAACATGAAATCGAGGGCAATATCATCAATATGTCTTCTGTTCATGAGGTCATTCCACGACCTGGCTATACACATTATGCAGCAAGTAAGGGTGGCGTGAAAATGTTCACGAAATCAGTCGCTCTCGAATACGCACCGAACCATATTCGCGTCAATGCGATCGCGCCAGGTGCAATCGACACGCCAATCAATGAAGAGACGATGAACGATCCGGAAGAAAAAGAGGGGTTAGAGGCTCTCATCCCATCACATGCGATTGGGAAGCCGGAGCAAATCGCTGCCGTTGCCGCTTGGCTCGCATCAGATGAATCGTCCTATGTGACAGGGACAACAATCTTTGCTGATGGTGGGCTTTCGCTCTATCCATCATTCGGTCCAGAGAACAAAGTACAGTAAACAAGAGGGTGCGATGTCGCACCCTCTTGTTGTTTAACTACTCATTTGATTCGATAGATCCATTTTTGGGAGACTCACGGTGAAAATGGAACCTTTGCCGATGTTTGATGTGGCGTGGATTGCACCACCATGACCCTCTGCAATTTCTTTACAAATCGCGAGCCCGAGACCCGTGCCCCCAATTTTACGACTTGCGGAATTGTCGACGCGATAGAACTTGTCAAACAGCTTCGGCAGCGCCGTCTGAGGAATTCCGATTCCATGATCTTCAATCGAAATATCAATCCAGTCGGGTCGTTCACATGCGACACGAACATTGATATCGCCACCCTTTGGAGAATACTTGACTGCGTTATGCAGCAAATTCGTAAATAGCTGTCCAAGTCGTGTCCGGTCTCCGTATACATAGACATCTTCCTGACAATCAAACGTGATGCGATGGTGTTGGCTCGATCCTTGGTGCACCGTGATGGCCTGTTCGAGAATGACGGATAGACGTTCTGGTTCGTTATGGTACGTCTGTTTGCCAGACTCCATCCGCTGCACATCAAGCAAGTTTGAAATCAAGTCTTCGAGACGCAATGTCTCTTGATGAATCATTCCTAAATATTTTTCGGAACGTTCAGGAGACAGTTTACGGAAACGAAGTAGTTCTGTGAAACCGATGATACTTGTGAGCGGCGTACGGAGTTCGTGAGATACAGTTGACACAAGCTCGGTTTTCAGGCGATCGACTTCAGTCTCATGTGTCACATCACGGAAGACAAGCATCGTACCGTGGCGTGTCCCTCTCAAGTAAACCTTCTCCGCATACATTTGAATGAAGCGCTCTTCTTGATTCATCGAGAACGTGACGCTCTCTTCTTTACACTGTCCATCGAATGACCGTTCCATGAAGGCGAAAAACGCATCCTTTTGGTCGACCTGGAGGCCGAGTTCTTCTAGACTCACATCTAATCGATATAAATCGACTTCATTTCGTTTCGTAATCGGTTGATTAAACAAGACGAAGAGTGCCTGATTGGCTACTTTTTCTTTTGTTGTGTGCTCCACATAGATGACAGCATCCCGAATCGAGTGGAGGAGACGTGCTGTCTTTTCACGTTCTTCCTCGATTCGATGACGTTGTGTCGTGAGTGACGAAGCCATCTGGCGGAAAGATGTCGTCAATTGCCCGACTTCATTTTTAGATTGAGCAGTTGCCGGGATGACCGGCTGTCGCTCTCCAGCAAGACGCTTACTATTTTCAATCAACTCCTGAAGTTGCCCTGTCAATCGTCTGACGTAAGGACGGGCAACGATGAAGAGAATGAATAAAACACCGAGTAAAGAAAGAAGCCAAAGTGCCTGTGCCCATTTTGTATGGGTCGCAAGTTGGGCACGGAGGGCGTCCTCCTCTGCGTTCAGTGAGTTCCGGTATTTCGTGAAGACGCTCTCCATATCGACAATGCTCGCGCTCATATCTGCAGCACTTTTCGAATTGATTTTGAATTTACGATCCGTCGGCGGTTCTTTTTGTGGATTTACTTTCCCGAGTGTCGGCATTTTCAAGAAAGGCTCGGTGACACTTCCGCTCCGCTTTCCTTCTACATAACGTTCAAGGCTCGGCATGACGCGTTCCTGATAAGCGACAAACAGCGTACGAGCATCTCCCGCGTACGTTTTTTCCTTATCGGTCACGGCGTTCTGTTCGAACCAAGTCGTCTGTTCGTCAATCAAGACTTGCTTTTCTTGGACGCGCTCTAACATCGCGTCGTCCCCGAGGATAACGTATCCACGCATTTCATATTGCATCGACTGCCATGTCTCGAACAATTCGGTCGCATTCGTGCGCCGTTCACTAATGTTCTCGAGCGATGATGTCGTCTGTTCGATTTGGTTTTCCGTATACACATATACGGCAAGAGACGTGAGGAGAATCAGTCCGATGAATAAGTAGAAGACGAATAAAAATTGTCTTCCAATCTGTTGGTCAATCCATGACTTCATAAAGACCATTCCTTCCTGGAATGATGAACATTCCGGCTGTGACAAATATCCTACGAGTGTCATTCTTTCATTGTACAGATTCGTTTCCTCAGATGCTATATATTAAGAAATTAGGGGAATACTCACTATTGTTTATTGAATAGTAGTAAATGATGTGCTATTGTTCTATGTATAGTAGGGGGTGGGATCATGAATCCTCAATTCAAAAAAGGTGTGTTGAATCTTTGTGTACTTGCGCTTGTGGCAGAACAAGACCGCTACGGCTATGAACTCGTTCAAGCGATTTCGGCCAAAGTGGCCATTTCGGAAGGTGCTGTTTATCCATTGTTACGTCGACTGACGACAGATGGCTATTTCACGACGTATTTAACGGAGTCCGGGGAAGGGCCACCGCGAAAGTATTATCAGATTACGGAACAAGGGAAAACACATTTGACTGAGTTGCGAGCGGAATGGGATGTATTCACAAACGGCGTCAATGACTTAATCCGAGGGGGAGACGACAGATGAATGAAGAACAGTACTTGTCAGAGCTTGAGCAATTATTGATGAAAGTAAAGGTGAAGGATCGCCTCGATATATTACGAGATGTGTCCGAGTATTTCTCGAGCGGCCGATTAGAAGGAAGAAGTGATGAAGAGATGGCACGCGAGTTAGGGGAACCGAGCATACTCGCCTCGGAACTGCTCGCCTCCGTCGATTTTGAAGTATCGGAGTCGACACGACCACCCGCGGTTGTTAAAAGTTCGACGGTAGCCTTTCAAAGTGTCCTCATTCAAGTACAAAATGCGCAAGTGTTCGTCACTCCATCACAAGATGGCTATGCTTACGCAACGCTCGAAACAGAGACGGATCATGGGGTCGCGATGGACATCGTTGGGGACACACTGGAGATTCGAATCGAATCAGAACGTCGTTTTGGTCTATCTGATCTATTTTCGTGGTTCGGGTCGAAAGCACCGGTGCTTCGGGTTGAATTGCCACATCACGCCTATCATCAAATTCAATTGAAAAATCGCCACGGTTCGAGTGATGTACAGGACCTCCAAGCGGAACGATTACATGTCGAAAGTGAGAACGGTCGAGTCGTCGCGCATCAGATTCAAGCGAAACACGGTTTACTGTGCACCTCGAACGGAAAAGTGCTTGCGTCGAGTTGTCACGGTCATGATTGGGAGCTTCACTCCTCAAATGGTCGTGTCGAAGCGAAACACTCTCGACTGGAGCACATCAACATCCATTCGTCGAACGGTCGAATCGATATCAATCACGTCACGGGGGCGATTGATGCCAAAACGTCAAACGGACGGATTGACTGTTCCGTACAAGCGATTCAAGCACCGATTCGGTTAAAATCGAGCAATGGAAAAATTGACTTACATGTCGATGAACGTCCGGAAGATGTGACGATTCGAGCGAAGTCTCGAAATGGTAAAGTTGATGTGTTCGGCGAACGATCGAAGGAATGCGTGTTTGGGGACGGGGCGATTGAAGTGAAGTTAACAAGTTCAAACGGAAGCGTCACCGTGTCATGATAAAAGTAGCCCCTCCATCAATCGATAGAGGGGCTTTCCTTATAAATCATGCACCAAAATATAGGCGACTCGAACAGGACCATGAACGCCGACAATGAGATTCATCTCGATGTCGGCTGAGTTTGACGGTCCAGAGATGAAATTGACACCGTTCGGGGAATGAAGGCCGTCTCGGTCTAGTGCGGCAAGTTGTTGTGCCGTTTGCGTCATGCGCGGAACAAGGACAGACTTCGGGATGATCGCGATATGGTCTTGTGGTAACAGACTGATGGTCCGTGATTTACCAGGTTTCGCATATTGGACGATCGTCGCACTTTCCGCAAACGCTGCATCCGCAATTGTGATTCCGATGTCAGCACGTATAGCCAAATCTCGACTCATTTCCGGTTGTGTCGAATCCCACCAAGCGAACGTCTCACTCGTTGAGGGTGCCCAAGCAGAAATCCGTTCATCGTTTTCCGCAAGGATGCGCGTTCCTTCATAGCGTTCAATCAAGAGACGGAGCGTATCATCAAGATGTTTCGATTCACATTCTACTAAATCGGTGTGGATTCGGGTCGCGACCATGCGAAACGTCTCGAGCAGTTCCTCTTCACTCACACCTTTTAACACGTGATCTTGTGGATGGTTCTTATATTCGCGTTTCGGTGGTGTGAGGTCAATTTCACGACCAAGTTGTTTCGCGATGCGTTTTAAAAAGTCTTCACGGTTTGTAATTGTTCCAGGATTCATCAGACGTTCCCTCGTTTCTTGAACCAATCTCGAACGGTCTGTTTATTTGGCTGTGGTAAGTCTTTCGAGTCCGTCCAAGCTGGTAGTCCTTTTTCAATCTGACCAGACGTGGCGAATGGTGATGACGCAAACGGTGCAACGTGTTCCGCTGCTTCAAATAAGAACGGACTCGAAGCCGTGACGGCAAATCCTTTCATCGCAATCCGCTCCACGAAAGGTGATTGTTTATTCTCTTCTACGATGACACGGCGGTGTTCGATCAACAGTTCATGTAGCGGAATCTTCACAGGACATGCCTCTGTACAGGCGCCACATAGACTCGACGCGTAGGGGAGTTCTTTGTAGTTCTCATACCCGTCAAGGAGTGGGGCCAAGACGGCACCAATCGGACCAGGATAGATGGAGCCGTACGCATGACCACCGATATGACGGTAGACAGGGCAGACATTGATACAGGCCGCGCAACGAATACATTGCAGGACAGATTGAAACTGTGTGCCGAGAATGCCTGATCGTTTGTTGTCGACGATGACGAGATGGAACTCTTCTGGTCCATCGACTTCCCCGACTGCGCGCGTTCCGGCGAACGTCGTGATATATGAAGTGAGTCGCTGACCGACGGCGCTTCGACAAAGCATATTGACGAGTACCTCGAACTCTTCATAGGAAGGGACGACGCGTTCCATCCCCATAACAGAGATGACCGTGTCAGGAAGTGATGTCACCATGCGTCCGTTTCCTTCATTTGTCACAAGCCCGACGGCTCCACTCTCCGCAATGGCGAAATTACAGCCGGTGATGCCGACTTCTGCCTTCAAAAAGTCTTTCCGTAATTCTTGTCGCGCATAGCGACCGAGTTCAGTCGGGTCGTTCGAGCCGATATATCCGTGAGCAGTGAACGTTTCATGCACAGCGTCTCGGTCTTTATGCAAGGCAGGGGCGACGATGTGAGACGGTGGGTCTTCGTCAAGTTGTAAGATCCATTCCCCAAGGTCGGACTCGACGACGGTACATCCTTCTTCCTGAAGCGCCTCGTTCAATCCGATTTCTTCTGTGACCATCGATTTTGATTTCACGACATGTTTGGCTTGTTTCGAGCGAACGACTTCCCGAATGTAGCGGTTCGCTTCTTCTGGTGTCTCTGCAAAGAAGACGCTCCCGCCGCGTTTTGAGACGTTTTCACTCAATTGATATAAGTAATAGTCCAGATGTTCAAGCACATGCTGACGAATCTCTTCCGAGTGGTCACGGAATGCTTCCCAGTCCCCGAGTTCGCCCGCAGCGTTCAACCGTCCATCGCGCAGTCGGTTTTGAGCCGAACTGACGGCTTGACGCATAAACGCATCCTCAATCCCGTCTTTCCGACGGTCCTGAAACTTCTCATCTAACCGAATCCCCATGCTCATGCTTGCTTCACTCCTTCATTTAAGACTTCGGCAATATGCATCACTTTAATCGGATGTCCTTGTTTATGAAGACGTCCACCGATATTCATTAGGCATGAAGCATCAGCTCCAATCAACACCTCTGCGCCTGACTGTAAGATGGACTCGACTTTCTCATCCACCATCTGGACCGACACATCAGGCATTTTGACAGAGAACGTTCCTCCAAACCCGCAACAGTTATGTACGTTCTCAAGTGGAATCATCGTCAGACCGTCGACGTTCTCGAGCAATTTCCCGGGAGCTGCTTCAATTCCGAGGAGGCGAGTCATATGACAGGATGCATGGTACGTCGCCTTACTAGGGAACTTAGCACCGACATCGGTGACTTCGAGCACATCAACGATGAACTGCGTCAGTTCGAACGTTTTGGCGGCGTGCGCTTCTGCGCGTGGTCCCCACATCGGGTCATCTTGAAATAAATGTGGATAGTCGCGCATCATCATGACACAAGATCCTGATGGTCCGACGATATACTCTGCATCTGCCTTCTCAAACGTTTCAATCATGTGCTTGGCGATTTTCTTCGTTTCCTCATGATAACCACTATTATAGGCGGGTTGTCCACAGCACGTCTGTTCAAACGGGAAAGTCACATCGCATCCTAAATGTTCGAGTAGTTCGACTGTCGCTTTTCCGACAGAGGGGAACAACGTATCAGATAAACATGTGACGAATAAAGCTACATTCGGCATAGTCATTCCTTCTTTCTTCTAAATAATAACGATTTCAACGTCATTATTTCATAAAGCGTAGGAAAGTGACAGAAAAATGGGGAGAAAAACTTATTTATTTGTAAAATACTGTTTAATTGATAACGCATCTCACTGAACCGATATTCATCTCTTTTCTGATATAAAACAGGGAAGGAGCACGTATAACAGAAAAGATCCTCGTCACATGACAAGGATCTTTTGTCTAACTTATAGGAAGAACATTTCCAAAATGAAGAGTGCGCCGAACAAGTAGATGAGCGGGTGAACCGTCTCTTTGTTCATTGCTTTGAAGATTGGGTATAAGATGAACCCGAATGCGATTCCGCGTTCGATGCTTCCTGACAAAGGCATGATCAAAATCGTCATGAACGCCGGGAAGTATTCGCTAAAGTCACTCCAATCGATGTACCGGACATTCGTCAACATGAGCGCACCGACGATGATGAGGGCAGGAGCCGTGATCGCCGCTACGCCAGAAATGGCACCGATGAGCGGGCTGAAGAAGAGTGTCAATCCGAACAATCCAGCGACGATGGCCGTCGTGAGACCCGTACGTCCACCTTGGGCGACACCGGCAGCAGACTCGATGTATGCCGTAGATGGGCTCGTTCCGACGAGTGATCCACCCATTGTAGCAAGCGAATCGGCAAAGAGTGCACGGTGACCATTCTCGATCGTTCCGTCTTCTTTTAAGAGACCGGCTTGTTTTCCGACACCGACAAGCGTACCTGTCGTATCGAACAATGTGACGAGGAAGAACGAGAGCACGGCACCGAACAAACCGTATTGAATGACATCACTAAATGCCGTCACGGGGTTGACCATGAGTCCCTCCGGAAGGGTTGGCATCGCCGTGACACCGTCGATTTTTAAGATATCCATGAAGTATGCCGCAATCCCGGTAAGTACCATCCCGATGAGTAAAGAACCGGGTACGTTTCGTGAGAAGAGGAGTGCTGAGATGATCAAACCGCCTAGTACGAGTAGAGCTTCTGGAGAAGACACGTCACCGAGACGCACCAAGTTCGCCTCGTCGGCGACGATTAAGCCCGATAACTTCAAACCGAGTGAAGCGATGAAGAGCCCAATCCCGGTCGTGATGGCATGCTTCAACGAAGTCGGGATCGCTTGAATCAACTTCGTTCGAATCGGAGAGAGCGACAAAATCAAGAAGAAGACGGACGAGACGAAGACGACACCGAGCGCGGCAGACGGGGCAATCTGCTCTTGGGCGACGAGCGTGTAAGCGAAGAATGCGTTTAGTCCCATCCCTGGCGCCACAGCGATTGGTAAGTTCGCATAAAACGCCATCAAGCCTGTCCCGATAAGGATAGCAATAATTGTTGCTGTGAAAGCTTGTGCGAACGGGATACCTGCGTCAGATAGGATCGCCGGGTTGACGACAGAGATGTACGCCATTGTGACGAACGTTGTGATCCCAGCGGTCACTTCTTGTTTAACATTCGTCCCATGTTGTTTCAGCTGAAAGATATTCATCGATAAAACTCCTTATTACAGTCTATTTCCGAACATTAATTGAAAAAAATGAGTAAATTAACGTTATCAACTTGATGACTATACAAAAATGTTCGATTCACGTCAATTGTTTTACGTAAAAAACATGGAAAATGAGGAATAGTAATAAAAAATGTTCGGAAATAAACTTTTCTAAAAAGATGCTTGCTCTGAAACGCGTTTCAGAGGATACGGTATAGACAAAGGGAGGGGAACCGATATGAAGCCGACAACGTGGAAGACATGGTGCAGTGGAATCGTATACGAGCTCGTCATCAATCAGTTGTATACACCGTTTGGAAAAATGTTGTGTACCCGTTTCCGTGAAGAGTTTCTTCATTTACCGTTAGAAGAGCGCTTCCGTCTCGTTCAGGCGATCCGTTGCCAAGTCGTCGAAAGAGGTGACAGTCAGCAAGCAGAGTGGGTACACTATATGCAAAGACTGACAAGTTGAGGTGAGACGAATGGCGAATATTCGAGATATCGCAAAGCACGCTGACGTTTCGGTGACGACGGTTTCGCGCGTCTTGAACGAGCATCCGTACGTATCGAAAGAAAAACGGGCCCGTGTCCATAAAGCGATGAAGGAGCTCGGGTATTTGCGGAATCAACAGGCGTTGACGCTGTCGACGGGGAAAACACAACGCGTCGTCGTCATCTTGCCTTACATGGATCATCCGTATTACGGTCTCTTCGTCAACGGGCTTGCGAAAGCGGCCCTCGAGCACGATTACCGACTCGTCATGTGGCAAACGGAGTATAAGCTGAGTGAAGAGCGGCAAGCGCTTGATCTATTGAAGCATCGCGAGGTCGATGGGGCGATCGTCTTGTCTCACGAGATGTCCTTTAAAGAAATGGAGACGTACCGCGCTTACGGACCGATTGCCGTGGCGACCGTCGGTGCACCAGAGACGATCTCATCGATTCATGTCGATCATTACGCATCATTCGTATCCGGTATTCGTGTATTACAGAGTCACGGGTATGAGCAGATTGGTATGATTTTGTCGAGAAGCCATAGTCCGAGTTCCCTTGCGCGTCAGCAAGCCTATTTCGATGAAGTAGACCATGCGCGTGAGCAATGGATTTGGACTGGGTATTTGACGAGCGAGGATGGCGTTCGGTTGGCTGAAACGTTCCTCTCTCAAAAAGAGCGTCCTCGAGCGCTCTTTTTCTCGTCTGATTATGTCGCGCTCGGATTTTTAGGAGAGATGCAACGAAGGCATATTGCCATTCCCGAAGAAGTCGCTATGCTCGGATTTGATGGGCATCCGATTGGTCGGGCGTTCGGACTGTCGACGATGCTCTCTCCGAATGAACAGATTGGCAGGCGTTTATTTGAAACGACGCTTGCCGAGATGAACGGTGCTCAACCTGAAACACATGGGATGACAGTCAGCTATCAAGTCGGGACAACACTTTAGGCAACTTCCTCGCTCGACTGTTTTGAAACGTTTAGAATGAAAGGAGTAGTCGAGAGGAGGAGATGTTATGAAGATTCAAGTAACAGAAGAAGCGCTCCAATGGTTCAAACAAGAGATGGAAGTCGAAGCGGGTCAAACGGTTCGTTTGTTTGCGAAATACGGGGGTTCGACAGACTTGACGCACGGTTTCTCCGTCGGGGTCATCACGGAAGAAGTGAACAATGCGGCCGTTGAGACAGAAGAAGATGGCATCCGTTTCGTCGTGGCGGAACAAGATGAGTGGTTATTCCAAGGCCAAGACGTGAAAGTCGAACTTCGCGAAGAAGAAATCGTCTTCGTACAAGCCTGACGTTTCAGTTTGTTTACGTTTGATGAAATATCGTTTCATGAAATCTAGCTTGGGGAACAGGTTACGACAAGTCAGATTTTCGAAAGGATGACGTGATATGTCAGACAAAGAAAAGCGTGAACAAGAAGAAAAAGAGAAGTTGAAACGAGATCAACCGGACATCTCCCACGAAGAGGATTCAAAAGGAGATCATTCCGACCTCGAAGAGACAGATGAAGACGAACAATCATAAGAGCCGACACGGCTCTTTTTGTTTGGGAATTGAAAGAAATGTCGTGGACGTTATAATGGATAAGGGAAAACTATTTAGTGAGGAGAATGAGATATGAGTACAGTACTAGTCTTCGGACATAAAAATCCAGATACCGATACGATCACGTCAGCGCTCGCCTATGCCGAGTTGAAGAAGAAATTAGGGATGGACGCAGAGGCAGTCCGTCTCGGTGAAGTGAACGGGGAAACACAATATGCACTCGATCACTTCCGCGTAAAAGCACCACGCTTGATCGAAGGCGTGAAAGGTGAGGCGGAAGAAGTCATCTTAGTCGACCACAACGAGTTCCAGCAAAGTGCGGACGGCATTGAAGACGTGCGAATCCTTGAAGTCATCGACCACCACCGCATCGCGAACTTCCAAACGGCAGACCCGCTCTACTATCGTGCGGAACCAGTCGGATGTACAGCGACGATTTTGTTGAAGTTGTATAAAGAGAATGGTGTCGACATTGCAGCGGACATGGCCGGTTTGATGCTTTCAGCCATCATCTCGGATTCGCTTCTCTTCAAATCGCCGACATGTACGGATGAAGACATCAAGGCAGCGAAAGAACTTGCAGACATCGCTAGCGTCGATGTGGAAGCATACGGTCTTGAGATGCTCAAAGCGGGTGCGGACCTCAGCCAAAAAACGATTGAAGAGCTCATCTCACTCGATGCGAAAGAATTCGCGATGGGTGACTATCGTGTCGAAATCGCACAAGTGAACACGGTCGACGCGAACGATGTCTTGAACCGCAAAGAGGAAGTCGAAGCGGCCATCTCCAACACGGTTGCAGCGAAAAACTTAGACTTGTTCGTATTCG
The DNA here is from genome assembly GCF_018617775.1 of Exiguobacterium sp. ERU653. Lineage (NCBI taxonomy): Bacteria > Bacillati > Bacillota > Bacilli > Caryophanales > Exiguobacterium > Exiguobacterium sp. ERU653. Next base: position 93,092 of record NZ_JACSKV010000002.1, on the reverse strand, counting down.
CCATCACGAACATTTTGACGAACGATTCGGAAGCCATCGTCGTCGGACCAAAACCAGAACTCTTCGAACAAGCGTTCAACGTGACGCTTCAAAGCGGATTGGCGACACTTCCAGGCGTCGTCTCGCGTAAGAAGCAAATCGTACCCGTTTTAACTGAAGCGGCAACAAAATAAAAACTCGAAGCCTATGCCTCGAGCGGAGAGGCTGGGACATAACCCAGTAGATTTATAAGAAAGAGGCCCCCGTGAGCGACTTGTTCGCTCGCGGGGGCCTCTTGTCATTTTTATGGGTTCGTGCACGCATTTCGGACTAAACAGATAGGGGCGACCTCTGATAAAGTTAAAGTGACCAAACCATAACTTTGGAGGTGCCCCTATGTACAAAGAGTATACCATGAACCAATTGGTTTTGCCCCTAGATTTAGAAGTCCGGCTGCAGGAAAACGATATCGCCTTCGCCGTCCATGACCTCGTCGAACAGATCCCGGACGAGGCATTCGAACCGTTCTGGCGAACGACGGGCTGCCCGGCCTATCACCCGCGCATGATGATGAAAATCGTCCTCTGCGCCTACACACAGTCCGCGTTCTCAGGACGAAAGATCGAGGGCCTTCTCAAGGACAGCCTACGGATGATGTGGCTCGCCCAGGGCCACGAGCCGAGTTATCGGACGATCAACCGTTTCCGTGTCCATCCGGCCGTGTCCCCGATCCTGAAGGAGGCTTTCGTCGCCTTCCGGTGCCATCTCGTCGAGACCGGCGCAATCGATGAGGAGGCGATCTTCATCGACGGCACGAAAATCGAGGCGAACGCCAACCGCTACACCTTCGTCTGGCGCAGGGCGGTCGAAAAACACCACGCCGCGCTCGTCGAGAAGTCGAACCAGATGTACGACGAGCTGATGGCCGACCAGGTCATCCCTGAGATCGAACGGGAGAGCCCGGACGCGCTCACGGCCCAAGAGCTGGAACAAATCGCAGCGCGACTCGAGGAAACGATCGAGTCCATCAACGAGGAGATCAGCTCAACGACGGACGTCGAGGAACGGAAACGATTGCGTGCGGAACGTAAGAAGCCCCGCCATCTCCGCAAACAGGCTGCCGACTTCGCGGCCCGGAAACGTCGATACGAGGAACACATGGCCACCTTCGGCACACGCAACAGCTATTCGAAGACCGACCGTGACGCGACGTTCATGCGGATGAAAGAGGATCACATGAAGAACGGTCAACTGAAACCTGGCTACAACGTCCAAATCGCAACCGAAGGTCAGTACACGCTCGCCTATGACGTCTATCCGAACCCGACCGACACGAAAACGTTGATCCCGTTCCTCGACGAGATCGAAACCTTCCTCGACCTGCCCGCCTACATCGTCGCCGATGCCGGGTACGGGAGCCAACAGAACTACACGGACATCCTCGAGCGCCGAGGGCGCCAACCTTTGATCCCGCACACGATGTACCGGAAGGAACAGAAGAAGAAATGGCGCGACGACCCGTTCAACCTCGCGAACTGGGCATATGACGAGGGGACCGACACGTTCACGTGTCCGGACGGAAGAAAGCTTCCGTTCAGTCACGAGTCCCACCGAACCGACCGTGACGGCTTCATCCGTGATTTTCGTGTGTACGCGTGCGAGAGCTGCGTCGATTGCCCGTTCCGAGAGCTGTGCACGAAAGCCGAGGAAGGGAGACACCGCCAGGTCAGCGTGAACGGGACCTGGGAAGAACAAAAGAATATGACGAGAACGCTGCTTTCGGATGAGAAAACCGGTGCCGTCTATGCCCGACGCAAGACGGACGTGGAACCAGTTTTTGGATATCTGAAGGCCAATTTGGGTTTCACCCGCTTCTCCGTAAGGGGGAAACAGCGTGTGAAATGTGAGCTCGGCTTCGCCCTCATGGCGGTGAACCTACGAAAGTTCATCGCCAATGGCATCGGCGGAAGTACAAAGAAGGGGTCCGGCCACCGAAAATCGGTGACCGGACCCCTCTTTTTATCAAAATCTCTAAAACCGGCTAGTTATGTCCCAGCCTCTTTTGTTTTAAAAAAAGACCGGACAATAAAGTCCGATCTTAAGATGATTTTGTTTGTCTTCCGTATGTTCCGAGACGCCACAGCTTCTCAAACGGTCCGTAACGGTGATTTTTTAGCCACCACATCGAGAAGAACGATTGGGCAATCAAAATGGCGATGCTGAGGAATAGGCCTTCGGTTAAAGAAAGCGCCCCGTACGCCCCGAGTGCGATCACTGGCAAGACAATAATCAACGTATGTGTCAAATAGTTCGTAAGTGCCATCCGTCCGAGCGCTTGAAGCGGTGCGAACGTGCGACCTTTTCGAACGGCGACCGTGAACAGGCAGACGTATGTTGTAGCGAGTAACTTCCCGGAAATCCATACAGCTGCTGAGTTCGTAGACACATAAGAGGCGCCATCACCGTAATGATGCCAGATGATGATTCCCCAGAATGGTATGGCTGCAATTGCGCAGATGGCAGCAGTCCGGGTCAATCCTTGGATGCTCCAAGTCAGAAGCTTTCGTTCACGTCCGATGAAGAGACCGAGTAAGAACAGACCGAGAATCTCGATTCCGACAAAAAGTGAATTTTGAATCATAGTAAAAATCTCGTTGTCGAATCGATAGTCTAGCCAAGGACCGAAGCCTGAATTAAAGACCGTCGGGAACGACTCTCCTAAATACATGTATCCAAAAGCCCACTCTACATAGATAGGGGCAACGTTGAATAGTAAGAAATTTACAGTCAACAGTCCCCATGCCCACGTCAGAATGGCACGGTTACTCAATCCGTAAAAAAGAGGAAGCAATAAGCCCCACATCGCATACGTATGAAGGATGTCACCCGACCAAATCGCCAAGTGCGCGAGACCGAACAAGAAAAGAATCAAGATTCGGCGTATGTAACGACTGACCGAATCGCCCCGGGCGTAAGAGCGCTCGAGGAAAATCGAAAAGCCGATCCCAAATAAGAGGGAGAAAATCGTATAAAACTTCGTCTGCACGAACAAGTCGAAGAGGGTGCGGACGAATAAATCGCTTCCCGCATAGTCGGGGCGACCGAACATCCAGTCGCTCCCGAGCATGGTAGGAATATTGACGAGGAAAATGCCGCAGAGGGCAAACCCTCGGATAATGTCATACAAGATAATCCGTTCATTCGTTTGAATTGGGCCAGCCATACGACACGTCCTTTACTGAATTAGAATACTTTCGTCGTCCACGATTCACAGTTCCAGACGTCTGTGACGATATCCTCATAGAATTCTGGTTCGTGACTGATGAGGAGGACGCTTCCTTTGTACTCTTTCAACGCACGCTTCAACTCTTCCTTCGCGTCGACGTCCAAGTGGTTCGTCGGCTCATCGAGCAAGAGAAGGTTTGTCTCGTTATTAAGGAGTTTACAAAGACGAACTTTCGCCTTTTCCCCACCACTGAGGACCGAGATCTTACTTTCAATGTGCTTCGTCATGAGACCGCATTTCGCGAGCATCGCGCGCACTTGCTGTTGATTGAGTGACGGGAACTCGCTCCAAATTTCTTCGATACACGTGTTGTTACTCGTCGCCGCTTCTTGTTCGAAGTACCCCATTTCAAGAAACTCGCCGCGTTCGACTGTCCCTTCAAGCGGGTTGATCAAGCCGAGTAAGCTCTTCAAGAGTGTCGTTTTCCCGATTCCGTTCGCTCCGACGAGGGCGATCTTTTGACCGCGCTCCATCTGCAGGTCGAGCGGACGTGAGAGCGGCTCATCATATCCGATGACGAGACCTTTCGCATCAAAGATGAGGCGTCCTGACGTACGGGCCTGCAAGAAGCGGAATTCCGGTTTCGGACGATCTGCGCTCAATTCGATGACATCCATCTTGTCGAGCTTCTTCTGACGTGACATCGCCATGTTTCGCGTCGACACACGCGCTTTGTTTCGTGCGACGAAGTCTTTCAAATCGGCAATCTCGGCTTGTTGACGCTTGTAGGCGGCCTCAAGCTGCGAACGCTTCATCTCGTACACTTCCATGAACTTGTCATAGTCTCCGACATAGCGGTTCAACTCTTGGTTTTCCATATGATAGACCAAGTTGATGACGCTATTTAAGAACGGGATATCGTGCGAGATCAAGATGAAGGCATTGTCATAGTTTTGGAGATAACGCTTCAACCATTCGATATGGACTTCATCCAAATAGTTGGTCGGCTCATCGAGGAGTAAGATATCTGGCTTCTCGAGAAGCAACTTCGCAAGCAATACTTTCGTACGCTGCCCACCTGACAAATCCGTGACGTCCCGGTCGAGACCGACATCTAAAATACCGAGACCGCGTGCGACTTCTTCTACTTTCGCATCGATGATATAAAAGTCGTTCGAGTCGAGCGTCTCTTGAAGTTCACCGACCTCCGCGAGCATGTCTTCCATCTGTTCAGGTGTCGCGTCGCCCATCTCCATGTAGAGTTCGCCGATGCGCGTCTCCATGTCGATCAAGTATTGGAAAGCACCTTTCAAGACGTCACGAATCGTCATCCCGCGCTCGAGTACCGCGTGTTGGTCGAGATAACCGACACGGACGTTTTTCGCCCATTCGATTTTTCCTTCATCCGGTTGCAGTTTGCGTGTGATGATGTTCATGAACGTCGATTTTCCTTCACCGTTCGCTCCGACGAGACCGATGTGTTCCCCTTTTAAGAGACGGAAAGAGACATCGTTCAAAATAGCGCGGTCACCAAAGCCGTGGCTCAAGTTTTGTACCGTTAATATACTCATAATTCGTTTTCGTTCCTTTCAAAGTAAACTACCCGATATTGTAGCATGAATCCAATCAAATTAGTACGCCAGTCCGACTGACTCCCGTACGTGTTCATGTTCTTCAATCGTATGAAGCATGAACTGGGCGACATCTGCCCGGGAGATGTGCTTCCCGTTCTCTGGCACTTCATCGATGGCCGTGCGATAAGTCGAGGTGCGAGGGCCGTCCGTCAATTGCATCGGTCGTACAATCGTATAATCGAATGACGAATTGCGCCATAAGTTCACGGCTGCTCGATGATCGCGGAGCGGCTTCCGAAGCATGAACGTAATGGCCTTTCCGGCAAGTCCAGGAATTTCATTGTCAATCCCCGCTGAAGCGAGATAGACGATACGTGAGATAGTGTTCGATTTCATCGCGGGGACGAGCTTGTCCGTGACACTCGCTAAAAAGTCAGGGTCGCTCAAATCCGTTCCGAGACAACTGACGACTGCGTCGTGACCGTGCATCGCTTCCGTCAATGCGTCGACATCATATAAGTCGCCTTCGATGATTTCAAGTTGTGGGGTCCGAATCAGCTTTTTCTGTTCACGAACGAATGCGGTGACATCATGACCGTGCTCGATAGCTTGATCGATGAATTGATGTCCGGTCCGACCGGTTGCGCCTAATACGAATAACTTCATACGGGCAGGGCTCCTCTCTCATATCCAATAACTACAGTATACAGCAGTTTCAGAAAAATCGAACATTTCACCGTTTGATTCTAACCTATTGCATTTCTCGTCAGCTTGTCTACAATAAGGTCTATCTTATATAAATAGATTCGCACTCGTATATCAGCGGAAATATGGTCCGCAAGTCTCTACCGAACTACCGTAAATGGTTCGACTACGGGTGGCGCTTGTCGTATGCTATCGTTGATTTCCATGCGGTTCGTTGCCTCCCGATGAGGGGTGACGAATCGCATTTTTTATTGGAGGGGAAAACAATGAAGCAGTTAGAAGACAAAATCCGTGAAGAAGGTCGGGCCTTATCCGACCAAGTGTTGAAAGTCGACGCCTTCTTGAATCATCAAGTCGACCCGGTACTCATGCAAGCCATCGGTAAAGAATTCGCAGAACGTTTCAAGGACGCCAACATCGACCGCATCGTCACACTCGAATCGAGTGGGATTGCGCCGGCGATGATGACGGCGCTTGAGATGGGTATCCCGTTCGTATTCGCGCGTAAACGGAAATCGCTGACACTCCAAGATGATCTCGTGGAAGCGGACGTCTATTCGTTCACAAAACAAGAGACGAATCGGATCAGTTTGAGCCGACGCTTCGTCTTACCAGGCGAACGTGTTCTCGTCATCGATGACTTCCTTGCGAACGGGGAGGCGGCACTTGGTCTGACACACCTCGTGGAAGCGGCAGGTGCAGAGGTCGCAGGGGTTGGGATTGTCATCGAGAAGTCATTCCAACCAGGGCGCGATAAATTGATCGAGCGTGGCTATCGCGTCGAATCGCTGGCACGCATCGCGAAATTAGAGAAAGACCACATCTCGTTCGTGGAGGTCGTTCGATGAATACGTTCAAGACGGCAAGTCTCGGATTTCAGCATCTACTCGCGATGTACACGGGAGCGGCAATCGTTCCACTCATCGTCGGTGGTGCCATCGGGCTTGGTCCAACCGAACTCGCCTATCTCGTCGCAATTGATTTATTCATGTGTGGGGTAGCGACGTTACTACAAGTATGGACGACACGCTTCACCGGTGTCGGATTGCCGGTCGTCCTCGGATGTACGTTCACAGCAGTCGGTCCGATGATCGCTATCGGGAGCGCAAACGGGATCACGGCTATTTATGGCGCGTTGATTGCGAGCGGACTCATCGTCATCCTCATTTCTGGCTTTGTTGGCAAACTTGCACGCTTCTTCCCACCGGTTGTGCTCGGTTCGGTCGTGACAATTATCGGTCTCTCGCTAATTCCGGTTGCGATTAATGACATCGGTGGCGGGATGCCGGGTGAACCTGGGTTCGCATCCATGCAGAATCTCGGATTAGGTGGTTTAACGATTTTACTCATTCTAGTCTTGAATCGTGTCGGGACCGTCTTCACACGGGCCGCTGCCGTTCTCTTTGCCGTACTGATTGGAACGGGGGTCGCCGCTTCACTCGGGCTCGTCGACTTCAGTCCTGTCCGTGAGGCGGGTTGGTTCCAAATGGTCCAGCCGTTCTACTTCGGCATGCCGACATTCGACGTGTCCGCCATCCTCGTCATGACGCTCGTCGCCATCATCTCGATGATTGAATCGACCGGTGTATTCTTGGCGCTCAGCGATATCACGAAAAAGCCAATCGGTGTGAACGAATTGACGAAGGGGTATCGTGCGGAAGGCGTCGCGACGATTCTCGGAGGGATTTTCAACAGTTTCCCGTACACGACGTTTAGTCAAAACGTTGGACTCGTCCAATTGTCAGGTGTGAAATCACGGCGTGTCATCTTTTGGACAGGTGGGTTGCTCATCTTGCTCGGCTTCCTTCCGAAAGTCGCTACGTTCACGACATTGATTCCAAAACCAGTGCTTGGGGGGGCGATGCTCGTCATGTTCGGAACAGTCGCCGCTTCTGGAATTCGGATTCTGAGCCAGGTCGACTTTTCGAAAAACGAGAACTTGATCACCATTGCCCTCTCAATCGGTGTCGGACTCGGGATTACGGCAAACCCGGCTATCGTCGCAAACATGCCGGAATGGCTTCAGTTGTTCACAGATAGCGCCATCGTAGCAGGTTCGTTCACAGCGCTCCTCTTGAACGGGTTCTTCCGTACGATGGACCGTTATCGTCCCACGACGATCATTGCCGAAGAACGACAAGTCAGCTAGACTGAAGGAAATAGTAGTCTAGGAGGAGTCATAGATGGGGAAAACTGCACTTGTCGTAGGCGCGACCGGCTTGATTGGCCGCGAATTGGTTGAACAGTTGTTAGAAAGTGACCGTTATGATGCGGTCTGGATTGTCGTCCGACGCTCAAAGCGTTGGAGTCATCGGAAGCTACATGAGGTCGTCGGATTCGAGGAGATGGATGCAGCGCTTCCACAGATCGACGACGTGTACTGTGCACTCGGCACGACGATTGCGGTAGCAGGCTCGCAGGAAGCGTTCAAACAAGTTGATTTAGAATTACCACTTGAAGTTGCTCGTGTCGCCAAGGCACATGGTGCGACGCGCTATGCAGTTGTATCGGCACAAGGTGCATCGTTGCGTTCATCTTTCTTTTACAACCGTGTGAAAGGGGAACTCGAGAACGCGTTACGCGTCTTCAACTTCCGTCATTTGATTATCGCACGTCCTTCTCTATTACTCGGAGAGCGTGATTCTTTCCGACTTGGGGAGAAAGCGGCCGAGGTCATCAGTCGACCGTTCCAGTCACTTTTGCTTGAGAAGACACCGGAAGTCGCACCGATTCAAGCGCTGCACGTTGCACGTGCCTTGATCATGGCGTCTGAAGAAGGTGAAGGAATCGAAGTGTTGACGTCGGGGATGATGCAGAGGATGAGCCGATGAATCCATTGACGAAGAAACGAACGAAAGCGGTCTTGATTGACAGTGTCATCGCAGGGTTCGTCAGTTATGGCGTAGAACAACTTGTTCGAAAGAAAGTGAAGAGCGAGTTCGTACATGCGGTCGTGACACCGACGCTATTAACGTATGTGATGGAAGCTTGCCAAATGAGTCGAGGAGGACAAACAATCGGCTATAAACTGATGGGACTCGAGTTGAAAAATGATGACGGCACGGCTGTCACGGCGAAGCAGGCGTTACAGCGCGCCCTATATCGTGACACCTCGTCAGCAGTTCGTTATTGGAAAGACCGTGCGCATTTCGAACAAGAAGAAGGCGCCGTATTACCGCACGATGCCCGTTACCATATGCATGTACGTGAAAAGAACTGACCATAGGCCAGTTCTTTTTTTAATCCTTGATTTTACTTAAGATGGCCGTCGTTAAGGCAACAATTGTTCCAAGGACGAGTCCGTTAGAGAAGACGGTCGCAAGGAGCGGTGGCAAATCATTCATCGAACCAGGTGGCAGAAGCATTGCTCCGGCACCGATGACGAGCGGGAGACCGACCGTGAGAGAAGCCGTTGATTGTTTTAATTCAAAGGCTGCCTCATTGATTCCGATGATGATCATCGTCGCGATGAGCGGAGTCACAATCGCATAGCCGACAGCGGCCGGGATACTCGCAATCAACGAGACGAATGGACCGATGAGTGCTAACCCCATCATGAGGGCGTGAGCAATCAGATGAGGGGCGCGTTGGACGCTCTCCGTCGAAGAGAGGAATCCGGCCGTCCCTGAAATAGCGACAGGACCCGGTGTACCGAAGAGACCGGCCACGATTTGACTGACACCACTGGCGACACCCGACGCGGGAACGTTCCCTTTGATTTCTCGTTTTTCACGAGAACTGACGATGCGCTCGATCAACTTGATATTCGCGAGTACGTTCGTCATGAGAAGCAAGGTGATGACGAAAGCCGTCGGCAACAAGTTCCAATCCCACACCCAATTTCCGAACGGAAGCAATTCCGGTACGAGGAAGAAGGATTCCGAACGAACGATTGGATTCCCGAGGTTAAGTAAGTGAAACAAACCGAATCCGACGAATAGTGTCATGACGAGTCCATATTGCTTGAAGCGACTTTGCTCGAGCGTGAGTGCGAACAAGACGAGCCCTGCCGTCGCGACGGCTTGGACGATGTTGATCCCGTCTTCCGTCACCCCGAAGCCACCTTTAATGACAGCCCCTGATAATTGGAGGACGAGCAAAATCATATAGACGCCGAGCACTTGCGGTGTAAACAGGGAAAGCATGCGTCTCAAGATGCCGGTGACGGTCAACAATACGCCGATGATCCCGCTCAAGAACAACATAAAACCGAGTGCCTGCAGTGTTTCTTGCTGACTTCCGTATAGGGCGGGACCGATTGATGCGTATAGGGTGAAGACACCCCACCAAATGCCGGCGGGCCCTTCGAGAATCGGGAGGCGATGCCCGAGCATCGTCTGGACGATGCTAAAGAGTGCGAAGATGAAGAGTGAGCGGGATATGAAGGTCATCGTCTCATCTGGTGACAGTTCAAACAAGGCGGCGATGGAGAGTGGTGGTACAATATTTGTAGCTAAAATAAAAATAAACCACTGAATCGTCGTGGTTACATTACTTCTGGTCATGGTGTCCCCCTGATCATACTTTTTCTTATTAGTGTAACGTTATGATGAAGTGGATGCAAATGGAGGCTATATAATGAAGAAATTCTTTAAATGGGCAGGACTGGTAGTCTTAGGACTGCTTGTCATCGCGGTCGCTGGCTTTTTCATTTGGACACAGTTCACGTATGGACCGACCGATGAAGCGACGCAGTATGCGGAAGAAGGGACCTTGGTTGACAATCGTCTCGAGTTCGGAGACACGGCGAGCGAGGTCGGGGTCATTCTCTACCCAGGGGCAAAAGTCGAGAAAGAGGCGTATGCGTATTATGGAACACGATTAGCCGAGGAAGGTGTTTTCGTCGCCATTCCGTCGCTTCGTCTCAACTTAGGCATTTTAGATATCGACGCAGCCGATTCAATCATCGAGGCACATCCGGAGATTGAACGCTGGATCGTGGCCGGTCATTCGCTCGGAGGTTCGGCGGCATCGGGTTACGCGCTCGAGCATCAAGAGTTGGTGGACGGTGTGATTTTCCTCGCCTCGTATCCGATCAGTTCGATGGTCGATAGTGATTTACGCGTGTTATCGATTTCAGGTGAATTGGATGGGCTGGCTGTCCCGGAAGACATCGATGCGAGTCGAAACGATCTTCCTGACGATAGTCAATTCGTGCAAATTGAAGACGGGAATCATGCGAACTTCGGGATGTATGGTCCACAAAAAGGAGATCAGGAAAGTCCGCTTACATCGAAAGAACAATTGGACGAAGTCCTTTCGGCGATTCTCGAATGGTTATAAAAAAACGTGCGCACCTGCATCGAGGTGCGCACGTTTTATCGTTGGTCGAGCGAATAACTGATTGCAGTCAACCCGGTTGTGACGAGGGCGACCAATCCGCCGACGAGCGCGAGCGTCATGATCGGACTCGTCGCATAGACGACACCACCGAGAGCGGAACCGAGTCCAATTCCGACGTTACTTGCCACTGGCATGAGTGACGAGGCGAGACCTTTGGCGTTCGGATTGAACTTCTCTGCCAAATCAATCAAATAAATCTGAGTCGATGTCGTCAATAAAATTGCCATGAACGACATGAGTGCGATATTGAGAAGACCGAGCGTCACATTCGACGTCGTCACAAATAGCGCGGCCAGGACGAACGCCTGGACGAGAAAGACGAACCGTAGGCGTCCGATTGGATTGTGACTAGCGATTTTTCCGGCAGCGATATTACTGAAAATCGAAATGAATCCGTATGCGAATAAAATCGGACTGACCCAAGCGACCGGTACACCGAGTACATCTTTTAAAATCGGCACGAGATACGTATACACGACATACGTTGCCCCGAAACCGAATGCCGGAATCAAGAAGGCGATCAAGATGCGCGGATTCGTCAGGAGTGCCATTTGTTCACGGAGTGATGCTTTTTCTTGAGACAATTGATTCGGCAAGACACGATAAATGGCGATCCAGGCTACTGCACCGAGCAGAGTCGTCAACCAAAACGTCGATTCCCAGCCTGCCTGTTGTCCGATGAGGGTCCCAATCGGAACACCGAACACGTTCGCCATCGTGAATCCACCGAAAATAAAGGACACGGCCACACCCCGTTTTGTTGGAGGGACGCTCTCGCTGGCGACGAGCATGGCAAGCGAAATCAAGACGCCTGTGACGACGGCCGTCAGCATACGCAAGACGAGTAACCACTCATACATGGGAGCAAGGCTGCTCAACAAGTTCAGGACCGTGAAGAGGATGGTTAGGCCGAGCATCAATTTACGTTTTGGAAGATGGCTCGTCAAGGACATCGTGATGGGTGTGCCGACGGCAAAGCTGATGGCGAATGCCGATACGAGACTTCCTGCCGTCGCGATGGAAATGGATAGACCGCTTGCGATATCAGGCAAAATGCCGACGATGACAAATTCACTCGTTCCGAGAACGAAGGTTAATAAGGAGAGGGATAGGACTAGGGTCCAGTCGCTTCGATTGAGCGAGCTTGTCTTCATGTTCAAACACTTCTTTCTATTTCATTCATTAGTAGTTAGACATCAGTCTTTTATCACGTTACAAGATTTTCCCCAAAAGAAAAACCCTTTTCTCCCAAGTCGGAAGAAAAAGGTGAATCAGCGCCAAAACACGGTCGCTTCGACACCGGCGTGGTCGGAGACGACGGGCCCGTTCTCGCCATCGAAAACGACGGCATGACGGGAGACGTGAATCGGTGCATTCGTCAACATCAAGTCGATGCGGAGCGATTTCTTGTTTTCATCCCATCCAGCGATTTTCCCTTGGACGGTCGCATCGCCTTCGCGTTCCGTTGCGAGATGGAACAAGTCTTGGAGCCCTTTCTCCATCAAATAATCGTATCCTTCGCCTCGAATGAAGGCATCGTTGTTGAAATCACCGAGTAGAAGAGCATGATCGTCATGCTCGACGCGACGCAGCAGTTCATCGAGTTGATGCTTCACCGGTTCTTCTTCGTCATGCCACCATCCGAGGTGACACGAGTAGACGGTCGTCGGAGCATCTGCTCCTTCGATGACAGCTTTGACAATCTTACGGGACTTGTAATTGTCAGGGTCCGTCGTCTTCGATACGAAGAATGAATCGGTCGATAGAAACGGCGTGCGTGACAAGATGGCGACGCCTTCCTCATAAATGTCATATCCGTAATGAGCAAAGTCCCATGTCATGTGATAGGGAAGATCTAACTCTTTCAGGCGCTCGACGAGGACGTGTGCGAAGTTGTTCTCACGGATGTTCCCGTAGAGGATTGGAGCCTCTTTATGTTGATTGACTTCTTGAAGCGCAATGAGATCGTACTCTTCGCTCGCAATGCGTTCGATGATGGCATCAATTTTCTCTTGTTGGCGGTCTTCTAATCAGGCATGACAATTGAGCGTTAAAATGTTCACGATAGTCCTCCTTTAGAAAAAGGCCAACTCTCGAGCGAGTTGGCCGATAGATTATGCACCGATGACGTCTTGAATGTCTGATTTCAATACGTCGGCTTTCGGGCCGTAGATGGCTTGGACCCCACGGTCTTTCACAATCAGACCCATAGCGCCATTTTTCTTCCATTCTTGTTCGTCAGAGACGAGTGAGACGTCTTTAACGGTCACGCGAAGACGAGTCATACATGCGTCGACATCCTCAATGTTTTCTTCCCCGCCGAGAAGCGTGATAATCCCCATGACTTGTTCGTTACCTGTCACAGACGACTTCTCTGTCGTCTCTTCCATGTAGTTCCCGTTACGTCCTGGCGTTGGCAAGTTCATCTTCTTGATGAAGAAGTTGAATACACCGAAGTTGAGGAAGAAGAATACGACAGAAACGAGAACGAAGTTGATCAAGTCTTGAAGAAGTCCTGCTTTGACGATCATCGGGATGCGCGTCAAAAGTTCGATCGCACCGAAAGCGTGAACACGTAGGTCGATGATATCTGCCAAGGCGAAGGCAGCACCCGCCATGAGTGCGTAGACGACGTAAAGAACTGGTGCGACGAACATGAACATGAACTCGATTGGTTCTGTGACACCTGTCAAGAAGACAGCGAGTGCGGCTGACAAGAACATCGGCTTGTACTGTTCTTTTTTCTCTGCATCGACGTTACGATACATCGCATATGCGGCACCAATCAACGCAGCGAATGACAAGATGACTTGACCGACTTTGAAGCGGGCCGGAACGACATCGGCGAGAAGCGCGTTGTATGCGGCAGTATCACCAGCAGCACGCAAGTTGACGAGGTCCGTCACCCATGCCAACCAGAGCGGGTCTTGCCCGGCAACGACCGATCCAGCTGTCGCACCTGTTAAAATCGTATACGTTCCACCGAGTTCCGTGTAGTTCATTGGTACTGTGAGCATATGGTGTAAGCCAAACGGCAAGAGTAGACGTTCGAGTGCCCCGTAAATGAATGGGGCGAGTACTGGAGCCGTGTTACGAGATGTGGCAATCCACTCACCAAAGCTGTTGAGCGCCCCTTGAATTGTTGGCCATACAATCGATAGAACGATGGCAGCAACGACTGAACCAAGGATGACGACAAATGGTACGAAGCGCTTCCCGTTAAAGAACGAGAGGGCGTTCGGCAACTTGTTGAAGTTGTAGAAACGGTTATAAAGTGCACCACCGAGGAAACCGGCGATGATCCCGACGAACACACCCATGTTGAGGGCAGGTGAACCGAGTACAGATGTGAAGTAGTCCGCGACGACAAGGTTTGCACCGAATAGTGAATCGATTGTCGCTTCAGGGTCTTGAAGCATGGCGCCGTTGACACCGAAGATGGCTCCCGTGACACGGTTAATCAAAATGAAGGCGAGGAGTGCTGCGAACGCACCACCTGCACGATCTTTTGCCCACGAACCACCAATCGCGACTGCGAAGAGGATATGTAAGTTGACGATGATTCCCCAACCTAAATCTTCAATGATGCGAGCCGTCGTTAATAAAATACCGACATCTCCGGCTGACATTCCAATCAGTTTTCCAATCGAAATCATCAAACCGGCAGCCGGCATAACGGCGATGACGACCATTAAGGCCTTGCCAAGTTTCTGCCAGAAATCGAATGAGATCATTTTTTTCATACTATACGCTTCCTTCCTGTGAGGGAGTTTTGTATATTTTTATGTTTGCCAATAGTGCAATCGCTTGCATGAATAATTGTAATCGATTGCATAAATTCGTGCAACCGTTTTCGCTATTTTCATTTTTTTCATTCTTTAAACAGATTTGGGTACATAGGGGCAAACTTGTCAGTCGAATCGAATCTAGCTACAATATGATAGGTTGAAGGGAGCGAGAAAGATGGGATGGAGACAGACTACATCTGCTTTGACGAAAGAGGAGCAGATTGAATTAAAAGAAGAGTTGCTACAGAAAGGTGTCTTATTGAAAGAGGATCTTCCTCTCTATGAGATGCTCATGCCGGACCGAATCAAACGGATGTATGAAGTATTAAATATACGAACGAACCATATCACGATTTTAACGGAAGGTGTGGACGATCCACACAACCAATCTGCCGTCTTACGTTCGGCCGATGCGTTCGGGGTACAGACATTACACGTGGTCGAAGGGCGAGCGAAGTTTAAACCGAACTCGATCATCGCCAAGAGCGCAGATCGCTGGGTGGACGTCGTAGAGCATGGCTCCATTGAAGAAGCGATTGACTCCTTAAAAGAAGGCGGCTATCAAGTGTATGCGACGGCATTAAGTGAGGAAGCAATCCCACTCGATGAAGTCGATGTGTCGAAGCCAACCGTTCTTCTATTCGGGAATGAACATAGTGGTGTGTCGGAAGCGGCACTGAAGCAGGCGGACGGGAACTTTGTCATTCCGATGCAAGGGTACGTACAAAGCTTGAACATCTCCGTGGCGGCTGCGATCTCCTTGTATGATGTCACGACACGGTCTCGTCATATCGTGACGGATGGCTATGAACTGCCTGTCGAGGATCAAGCACGCATCTTTAAAGACTGGATGGTCAAGAGTCTACCGAAACGTTCGCTCGGACTATATAAACAAAAAGGCGTCACGGCTTTCGAACGGGAGACAGGAAATTCGGAATGAACGGCGAAAGGAAAAGACGTACGGAATCTTTGTCCAGAAACTGAAAGGGGATGGAACGATGAGTACGACGAGTTCATTTATCGTAAAAGATGTGACAAACAACTTTAAAGATTTTGAAGAGGATTTCTTCCGACTGTATCGTACGTTATATGGCGATCTCGATCAGTTACGATTTAAAGAGCGCCTGTATCGACACGCTAATCCGTTAGTGCTCTTAGCATTCTCAGAAGATCAGCTAATCGGCTTTAAGATTGGCTATGAGGCAGAGCCTTATCGATTTTATAGCTGGGCGGGCGGCGTACACCCGGACTTTCAAAAGCATGGTATCGGTCGCAAGCTGATGGACACGCAACTCGAGTGGGTCGAAGCGCAAGGGTTCCATTCGATTCGGACGAAAGCACGCAATACGAACAAAGGAGTCATCATCTTGAACCTCCTTTGTGGATATGACATCATGGGCGCCTACACAGAAGATGGAGAGCCACGCATCATGATGGAGAAACAATTGAATAGTTGAATAAATGCCGCGGTCGTTTGATCGCGGTTTTTTGATGAAACCAATTCGATTGAATGAACGTACATAAAGAAAAAGGGGGAATTTGGAATGAAAGTGTTTGGATTTAGTGGAGATCCATTTAGTAACTCGATAGGGGATTCATTCTTTAATGGGTTATTTGGCGTGTTTCCAATCATTTTCATGGTTGTGTTCGGTCTGATTATTTTTGCGTTTATCAAATCAGGAATGAACTATTCTAAAACATCAAGTACGTTGAAAGACTTACAGCGCTTCGCCTCTCAGCTCGCCGATGACCCAGACGACGATACGGCCGAACGATTGGCAGACTATTTACGAGGAATCGATTCCTTTTCCATTGAGCGTACACGCATGGAGCCGTTCCGTGTCGCGCTCGGGTGCTATCAACTGATTATGGAGTCTAATTCCATTCGTGAGGAGACGAAAGAGCGGGTCGACCGACAATATAAACGTCTCGGGATTTTGGACGGGGAGAAATTTGCCGATGAAGCACCCCCGCGTAGCCGTTCCTCGTCGAGTCACCACGACATCCATCACAATCACCATGATCACATGTAAAAAGCGAAGGGGTTCCTTCGCTTTTTACATGTATCGTGATGCATCAAATTCAATGTCTGCTTGATGACGGATAGCTTGGATGGCACTTTCGATTCGGATGGCCCGTTTCTTAATGTCACGTGCCTTCAAACGATATAGTTCTGGGTCGTACAAGGCATGTTTGATTACGGCGACCCCGTGTACATATTCTTTTTTCGGACGAAGTGACAACTTTTCATAAAGCCGTGCCTGAACACGTAACTGAATGGCAAGCTCAATCGCTTCGACGAGTGGGAGTGGACCGTCGTGTGTTTCGACGACGGATCGGACGTTCTCTTCTTGAATCAAGCGGTCGAGTTGGCGTAAGTCAAGACGGATATGTTCCAGTTCCATCTCGATGTCTTGAAGAGAACGGGACTGAATCGTCGGAATGGATTCAGTCGCTTCGATTGAGATGAACGCTACGTTCTCAATCTCTTCGGTCAATGTATCGATTTGCTCATGGAGCAACTGTTTTAATATTAGGGCATCTGCAAGGTTCATATCGATTTCCTCCTTCTGCTTTTTCTAACCGTACCACATCGAGATGGCTGAAAAAAGGTGGATGACATCCTGGATTAGGGGAATAAAAACAAATAGGAAGGAGGAAGGGCGATGAAAAAATGGAAAACACAGTGGATGATTGCATTCGTCCTACTCTTGTTCGGAACAGCGACGTTCCTGTATCAGTGGATTGACGTAAGTCCAGGCGACATTCGGGACTACATCATCCAATTCGGATGGTTGGCTCCCTTGATCTATATCATTTTATTCACCATTCGACCGCTCATCCTGTTTCCGACATCGGTCCTGTCGGTCGCCGGCGGTTTGGCATTCGGGATCATACCTGGCGTCATCTATACTGTCATCGGAGCGACGCTAAGTGCTCTCGTCGCTTATTATGTGGCTATCTATTTCGGCGATCGTTTCCTGCATCATTTTGAATCGACGAACTATGAAGCGATTCAACAAAAAATCGAAGAAGACGGATTCTTTTATGTCCTCATCTTACGCCTCATTCCACTCGTCAATTTCGATTTGGTCAGCTACGCTTCAGGTTTGGCGAAAGTAAAGGTGCCGGCGTATCTGTTTGCGACCGTCGTCGGCATGATTCCGGGGGCGTTCGCAAACAATTTTCTCGGAAGTAGTATCGCTAGCGGTGATTGGACGCTCATCGCCTTGGCATTCGGAATCATGCTCGTATTGACGCTCATCGCGACGGTGTTTCGTGAACCGATTAAACGACAGATTCATCGCTATCAAAAAAAGTAGGCGACTCCACATGGAGCGCCTACTTTTCAATTAACGATTGTCGATCGTCTCAGGGTAGAGGTCATGGTTGAACAGACGATGTTCTGCCATTTTTTCGTATTTCGTGTCCGGTTTTCCGTAGTTGTAGTATGGGTCGATCGAGATGCCGCCACGCGGTGTGAATTTCCCCCACACTTCGAGATAGCGCGGCTCCATCAACTTGACGAGGTCTTTCCCGATGACGTTGATGCAGTTCTCGTGGAAGTCGCCATGGTTACGGAAGCTGAACAAGTACAGTTTCAACGACTTCGACTCGACGAGCTTCTCATCCGGGATGTACGAGATGTAGATTGTCGCAAAGTCCGGTTGATTCGTAATCGGGCACAAGGAAGTGAATTCCGGTGCGTTGAATTTGACGAAGTAATCATTCTCCGGGTGACGGTTCGGGAACGCCTCAAGTACGTCCGGTGTGTATTCAAAAATATAAGGGACGCTCTTCTGTCCGAGGAGCGAGAGGTCTTGTAAGTCTTCTGATCTCATGTTCATTCTCCTTACACGCCACGTTCGTTGGCGTACAGTAATGTGTGTAGTTGCGGTAGGACGCGGACGCTTTGCCAAGACGGGTCGCGTGCGACGTCTTCCCACAGCTGTTTCAAGCGACGAAGCTGGGCATCGGTGATATCACCATCAGCACCCGGATCTGGGTTACCGGCAGATAAATACATGACGTCCGGTGAGTAGCGCTGTTGCACTTCTTTTGCGTAGGCAAGATCCACTTCATCAAACACGGCGACTTTAAATGTCGTTTGCTCCGGACGCAACCGTTCGACGATCGCGTCGAGTTGTTCCCAGTTTGTCTTCATACCAGACGACGGGGGCTTCGGACTGAGGGTCACGTCGTCGATTTGTGTGATCCAGTCTTGATAGCGGCTACCTTGTGTCTCGACAGCTAATGTGATGCCACGTTCTTTCAACTTCACGACGAGGTCTTCCATGGCTGCGATGAGGAGCGGGTTGCCCCCCGAGATGGTGACGTAATCATACATACCGAGTGCGTCAAGGCGTGCGATCACCTCGTCTGCTGTCAGCATATCCGGTTTTTCTGAACCGTCCCACGTGAAGGCGGAATCGCACCACGAACAGCGGTAATCGCAACCGGCGGTCCGGACGAACATCGTCTTTTGTCCGATGGCGCGGCCTTCTCCTTGGAAGGTCGGTCCAAACACTTCAAGAACAGGGATTTTCACGATTCCACCAACCATTCACGGCGGAACTCAGCGTACGACGTCGGCGTTTCATACAAACGGACGAATTCGACGCGGACGTCGCGTTCATTCGGCAAGTGTGTCGCCAACTGTTCAAAAATCCAATAGCACATGTTTTCTGCAGTTGTATTCATATAAGGGAGTGACTCGTTCAAATAGCGATGATCGAGATAAGGCTCAAGCTCTTCTTTAAAGATGGTCTTCAAGTCACCAAAGTCGAGTGTCATCCCACGATTGTCGAGAAAGCCGCTGACACCCATCTGGAGTTTGTACGTATGACCATGAAGGGCACGACATTTGCCGTCATAATCAAATAGATGGTGCGCCGCGTCGAACGTCACTTCTTTGACGATTTGAACGCGATGCGGACAGTAGATGAGCGATCCTTCTTGTTTTGATTCGACACTTGTCGGAGCGAGGAACGGAGCATGCTTCATACGCGCACCTCCTCATAAGCTGTGAGTCCGTTTTGGCGAAGGATACACGCCGGACATTCTCCACAACCTGAACCGATGACACCGTTGTAGCAAGTGAGCGTGCGTTCTTTGACATAGTCGAACGCACCGAGCTTGTCGGCGAGTGCCCACGTTTCTTTTTTATCGAGCCACATGAGTGGTGTGTCGATGACGAATGGATAATCCATCGCTAAATTGAGTGTCACGTTGAGTGATTTGATGAATTGGTCTCGGCAATCCGGGTAGCCTGAAAAGTCCGTTTCACATACACCGGTCACGATGTGGTGCATACCGAGTTGTTTGGCCATGACGGCCGCGAATGATAAAAATAGATGGTTGCGTCCATCAACGAACGTGTTTGGGACGTCCGCATTGTCGATGTCGAGATCGTGTCTCGTGAGCGCATTCGATGTGAGTTGTCCGAGTAGGGACAAATCGAGGATGTGGTGTGGGACATCGAGTTCTGTCGCAATTTCTTTTGCGACCTCGATTTCCGCATCATGGCGTTGACCATATGCGAACGTCACCGCCTCCACATGAGAGAATTGTTGTTTTGCCCAAAACAGGCAAGTGGTTGAATCTTGGCCACCACTAAAGACGACCAATGCTTTTTCGTGTTGCATGAAGCACACTTCCTTTTCGCTAGTTTTGATGTCGGAGGAGGTTACGAACTCCGGAGGTCACCCTCAAGCATTTAATTTATCATAAAAAGTCGTTTGACAGGGAGAAAGGAAGCGAGTATAGTAAAAAACATCACTAATACGCTTTTGTGCATAAAAGCGTTTAAGCGGTTAGGTGGAATAATAAATAATCAGGATATAACGAAAGGAGGGGACGTCGATGCAGATGAAAGGAAAAGAAGCTGTATTCGTCGTGTTAATGAGCGGGATCACCTTGCTCGCACTGATGTTTTTGGCCAAAGCGACGCCACACATGGCGATTTTTGGCACAATGGTAATAGTAGGTGGATACGCGTATTATCGTTCACGCGACTTCAAACAGATTGAAACAGCAATGATCAACGGGATTCGTGAAGCGATTATGCCGGTGTTGATTCTGTTGTTGATTGGGATGCTCATCGGGGTATGGCAAATGTCCGGAACGGTCGCGACGATCCTCTCCATCGGATTAAATACAATCTCTGCTGAATGGTTCTTACCAAGTGTCTTATTAATTACGATGATTGTCTCAACATTCACAGGAAGCGCATTTACGACAGTCGGTACGGTCGGTGTCGCCTTGTTCGGAATCGGGACGGCGCTAGGCATCTCGCCGGCTCTCGCCGCAGGTGCGATCGTGTCGGGTGCGCTCTTCGGAGACAAGATGAGCCCGTTGTCGGATACGACCAACTTTGCTCCGGCAGTGGCAGGTGTCAAACTGTTCGACCACATTCGTTTTATGATGGGGACGACGATTCCAGCGTTTATCATCACATTGATTTTATTCACATTCCTTGGACGCAGTGGTCAAACTGCCGATACGACACAAATCGCGGAAGCACAGACAGCGCTCGGCGGACGATTTGATCTTTCTTGGCTCACGTTGATTGCCCCTGTTCTTGTCGCAGTGCTTGCATTTCGCCGCATGCCGGTCTTGCCGACGATGCTCGTCGGGATGTTCGCTGGTGTGTTGACGGCTGGATTCGTTCAAGGAAACTGGAGCATCTCGAACTGGCTCGGCGTCATGCAGTCTGGATTCAAGTCAGGTGTCGAGAACGAGACGATTGCGACGGTACTCGATCGTGGTGGTCTTGAATCGATGCTTTGGTCGGTCAGTCTCGTCTTGATTGCCCTTGCATTCGGCGGCTTATTGCGCGAACTCGGTGTCTTCCAAGCCATCGTTGAATCGTTGCTCGAGCGGTTGAAATCACCAGGAAGTTCGGTCCTCTCGGTCGTCCTCAGTTCAATCGGTGTCAACTTGCTCGCGGGAGAGCAGTACTTATCGATTCTCTTGCCAGGACAGGCGTTCAAACAAGGGTTCATCGATCGCGGGATTGACCCACGCTACTTGTCACGTGCGCTTGAGGATGGTGGGACTGTGATTAACCCACTCATTCCGTGGGGTGTCTCCGGAGCGTTCTTCGCAGCGACGCTCGGTGTACCTGTATTGGAATATGCACCATTTGCGTTCTTCCTTTGGCTCAGCCCGGTCTTCACCATCATTTTGGGATACGTTCGGTTGGGGAAGCAGCATGAATCACTAAAAATCGCATCGTAAATGAGTGATGTCCTGCCGTGCAGGGCATCTTTTTTGTATGGAGGATACGACTTTTGAGAAAATGGAACAAACGGAGGTGGAACTATGAAGCGACTCGATTTGGCATTTTATGAACAACCGACACTCGATTTGGCCCGCTCCTTACTCGGTCAATATTTGGTGAGACGACACCCGGAAGGCGACATCATCGCAAAGATTGTCGAGACAGAAGCTTATCTCGGTGCCATCGACCGAGCGGCACACAGTTTCGGGGGACGTCGGACGAAGCGAACGGAAGTCATGTTCGGAAAACCGGGACATGTATACACGTATCAAATGCATACGCATACGCTCTTGAACGTGGTCAGTGGACCAGTCGGCACACCGGAAGCCGTGTTGATTCGAGCCGTCGAACCGATTCAAGGTCATGAATGGGTTGCGGCGAATCGTCCCGGGGTGAAGCGATATGACCAAACGAACGGACCGGGGAAGTTGACAAAAGCACTCGGAATCACGATGGATTTATACGGACACTCGTTCCAACAAGACCCGCTCTATATTGCGGAAGGTGAGACTGAAATGGTGATCGAGGCGGGTCCACGTATCGGGATTCCGAATACGGGCGAGGCCCGTGACTACCCGTATCGCTTCTTTGAACGCGACAATCCGTACGTCTCGAAGTTCCGTTGAATGCATGCAGTGATGTTTAAGTGATTCATGCCTGTGGAACAGTCCCTATGTGCATAAAACAAACAGAGGGAGTGTTTAGAACATGGCAAAAGTAGCAACGCTCATTACAGATATGTTTGAAGATGTAGAATTCACGGGTCCCCGTGACGCATTGGTGGATGCGGGACATGACGTCGTGACAATCGAGAAGAAAGCAGGCAATACGGTAGAAGGAAAACAAGGAGAGGCGAAAGTGAACATCGATCAATCGATTGACGATGTATCGCCAGAAGATTTTGACGCCCTTCTCTTACCAGGCGGATTCTCTCCTGACTTGTTACGTGAAGACGAGCGGTTCGTTTCGTTCGCCAAAGCCTTCATGGACGCGAAGAAGCCTGTGTTTGCCATCTGTCACGGACCACAGCTATTGATTACGGCGAAGACGCTTGAAGGTCGTGATGCAACCGGATATAAATCGATTAAAGTCGACATGGAGTATGCTGGAGCGAAATATGCGGACAAAGAAGTCGTTGTCTGCCAAAACCAGCTCGTGACGAGCCGTCAGCCGGATGACATTCCGGCGTTCAACCGTGAGATTCTCAACTTATTAAAATAACACGTCGACCACGAGATTCGTCTCGTGGTTTTTTTGTGTTTTCGGGAATAGACAAGTAAGGAGGAGATTCAAGTGAGAAAACGAGCACGTTCACCGAGTTAAGTTCGTCGAAACGTTGTCCGACTAGGGTGGGTTCGTTGGTTTGAAGGGCTGATTCCTGCCTACGTGATTGAACGGCTGTTCTGGGAGTCACGGGGCATCTCCATTCAGGAAGTCGTCTATCTAGAGATGGTGTATGCGCTCATCATCGTCCTGCTAGAAGTACCGACTGGCGTCTGGGCGGACCATACGGCACGGCGTCGACTCGTCCAAATCGGTATCTGGTTGGAGTGGCTGTCGTTTGTCGTCATCTTGCATTCGTTCACGTTCATCGGTTTCTTTGTCGCGATCAGCTGTTCGGCCATTGGGTCGGTCATTCGAAGCGGGGCAGAGAATGCGTTGCTGTATGAATCGTTACAAGAAAGCCATGATGCTTCGTCATTTGAACGAGTTCTTGGAAGGTTGAATGCGATTGGCATCTTGTCCGCTGTTACAGCGGCATTGAGTGGTAGTATGTTGGCTCAGTACCTTTCCTTGGAGTGGAACTATCAGCTTTCCATCGGGAGTCTATTGATGGCGACACTGTGTAGCGTATTTCTCGTTGAACCGACTCATCGAGAGCGGGAGGAGCGTTTGACGTGGCGTCATGTGTTCAAAGGGTTTCAATTCATTTGGTCAAAACAACAACTTCGCTATGTCACAATCGGTTTTTTGGCAACGGTATCCGCTTTTAATTTCATCGATGAATTTTGGCAACTGTACGCTCGCGATGTGTCCGTTCCGATCTATTGGTTCGGTGCCATTTCAAGCGTCCTGCTTTTGATTCAGTTACCTGGTCAACTTTTTGCGGGGACGCTTATACGATTTGCGTCATCTGAGCGTTGGTTAAACGGGTTCGGTTGGGTGATGGGTGGCGGGTTTCTCTTCATCGGCTTATTTCCGAGTCCAATCGGAATTGGTGTGATGGGATTGTTGGGACTTCTATATGGGGCGATGGAGCCGCTCTATTATGGACTTTTGCACCATCAAGTTCCTTCATCTATTCGAGCGACGACGGAATCGTCTGTCTCGATGCTATGGCATCTCGGTATCCTCATAATAGGGATTGTCTTTATTGGGGGAACGACATCGTCGCTATTTCTTGCGTTCATACTAATCGGACTTGTCGTTTGGTTCGTTCATGCGACTCACTCTTAATCATGACAGGCATGGGCCATAAGCCATGTCTGTTTTTACGTCTTAAGACGGACGAAATGACAGGATATTGGGTGTATGATGAAAATAATCAAATTTTGTACATAAAAAAACAGCACACCCTAATAAGTGGGTGCCCTGTTTGAAACCAATCAATTGAAACGTTCGTAAAGTCTAGAAGAGGTGAAAACATGGGACAAATCGTTGTAGTATTCGGAACGTTGATTGGTCTTGGGACCGTCGGGGCCTTGCTGTATATGACCCGCCTAGCCTATGAATCATGAGAACGGATAATGATAGAAGCGCTCACGTTGGAGTAACTCCATAACGTGGGCGTTTTCTGCATTGTCAATGGCGCGTAGAAGACCTTCCGTCTGAGAACGATGGGCAAAGAGGGAGTCTTTCTTCTGTTCACTTTCTTCCGTCACATCGACGATCACGTGAGGTTGTCCGAGCTCTTCTTCTGTGCGGCGATCGAATGCGACACCTAAAAACTCAGGGCGCGCTTCTCCCATCTCCTGAAGTGCTCGTACGACGGCACGAGCTGTCGCTTCATGGTCCGGGTGAACGGCATATTCTGGATAGAATGAGATGACGGTTTCCGGCTTCACTTCGTCAATCAAGGCGCGGAAACGAGCAGCGAGTGCGGCTTCGTCTTCGAACTCGACGGTTTTATCACGAAGACCCCACATGCGCAGGTCTTCGATTTCCATTATCCGACAAGCCTCTTCTAATTCACGTTTTCGAATTTTAGGGAGTTCTTCACGTGTCGTAAAAATTGGGGAGCCCATGTTGCGCCCCATCTCACCGAGTGTTAAACAGACATACGTGACCGGAAGCCCTTTTTGACGATGTTGAATGATCGTTCCGGCTGAGCTGAACGCCTCATCGTCTGGATGTGGGAAGATGACGAGTAATGGTCCATTCATTGATTTTCCACCTCCGAAGCTCCTTGAGGGAGCGGTTTTACATCGATATGCAGCGCACATGCCAGGCGACCGAGACGATCGTGACCAGCGAGTAACAGCTGCTCGCCATGCACTTCAAAATCGGTCAAACCTTCCACATAGAGCCAGCCATGATCAAGTTTTAATCCGACTCGATAAGGTCCGTTTCCTTTAATTTGACCGATGCTATATTCGATTTTAGCGTTACGAATAAACATCCCGGCATTATGAAAGTCGGGGTCGTTATGTGTCGCATAGGCACCGTTTGTTGTCTCAACATGTACGAAAAGCGGTGTTGCGACGTGACTGTCCAAATATTGTTGAATGTGATTAGGTTGAATTGCTTTCACGTCTGTCCCTCCAATGGAAAGGATGACCCGAAACACGCGGTTCCGGGTCATCTTTTTACGATTGTGCAGCTACTTTTTTGCGGTACCCTGTATGGTTCGTCGGTCCAACGTATTGGTTTAGACGGAATGAGTGACGAACTGCTTCTGTGATAAACTCTTTGCCGATTTCGATTGCTTCATCGACCGTATGACCGTTTGCGAGAGAAGCTGCGATGGCAGAAGAGAACGTACACCCGCCACCATGTGTGAATGCAGGCTTAATTTTTTCACTTTCAAGTAGACGGAATTCATTTCCGTCGTATAAGACGTCAAACGCTGTGTCGAATCCGAGTTTGCCGCCGACTTTAACGATGACGATTTCCGCGCCGAGCTCATGGATTAAACGAGCTGCTTCTTTGATTTCGTCCATCGTCGATGGTGTTTTGTCGAGGCCAGCGAGCATACGCGCCTCGAATAAGTTCGGTGTGATGATTTTTGCGACCGGCACGAGGTGTTTCCGCATTGCGACCGCAACGTTCGGATCAAGAATTTCATCGGCACCTTTACATGCCATGACTGGGTCGACGACCGCATTCTTGATGCCATACTCTTTAATTTTACGCGCAGCGAGTTCAATGATTTCAGGTGTCGGGAGCATACCTGTCTTCACCGCGTCGACTCCGATTCCAGCGAGAACCGTATCGATTTGCTTTTCAATCAATGTCGTATCGATTGGAAAGACTTCATGGTTCCATGCGTTATGTGGATCTTGTGCCACAATGACAGTCAAGGCTGTCATGCCATACACACCGAGTTCTTCCATCGTTTTGAGATCGGCTTGGATACCCGCGCCGCCACTCGTATCAGAACCGGCGATCGTCAATGCTTTTTTCATCGTCATAATCGTTCATCCCCTTTGTCTGTTTGGATAGTTTCACTATAACGACTTTTTCGAATTCCGACAAATTCAAGGATTAAAAGAAGTGTTCATAACTTTTCAGAAAAAACATGCAGGATATTCATCATATTTGGGGAATAATAATGAATAGGGTGTAGACCACTTTATTATTGGCTAGGAGGAAAACGCATGTTAGTGCATAGCTTATGTATCCCAAAGAAAGATGTTGTCACCATCAGTGAAAAGGCAACATTGCGGGAAGCGCTTCATACGCTTGAAGAAACAGGGTATCGCTGTGTACCTGTTTTAGACGAGACGGGAACATTTTTCCGCGGTAACATTTATAAAATGCATATTTATCGTCATGGAATGAACGGGGAAAACATGGATGATAATGTGATGACACTTATTAAAAATACGCAAAAATACGTTCATGAATCCGATGGGTTCTTCGAAGTATTCTTCTCCATCAAAGAATTGCCGTACATTGCGGTATTAAAAGATGAAAGCAACGAGTTTTATGGAATTTTGCCACACGGTAAGATGCTCGGCATGCTCGAAGAGGCGTGGAGTCGTGACACAGGAAGCTACGTCTTGACGATTGCCTTGAGTGAACAAGCGGGGGCGCTCGAAAAAATCACGAAAGTCGTGAACAAGTACACATCGATTGCGAGCCTGATGACACTCGATGCGAAAAGTAAGGTAGTGCGTCGGGTGCTCGTGACGCTGCCACCTGATTGCGATGAAGATAAGAAGAACAAAGTAGTCTCTAAGCTCGAACAAAAAGGCTTCCGCATCGTCGAAGTCGAAAATTTGAATAATTAAGTAAAAAATCCTTCCACATCAAGTGGGAGGATTTTTTTAGTCAAAGCGTTTCTCCATACGAATATCGGCCCAAAATTGATCATCCCAATAGGTGAAATGCTCGATCCGTCCAATTTCTTGATAGCCACATTTTGAATAGAGACGATGGGCCGCATGGTTGAAGGCAAATACGCCGAGTTCCATACGAGGCGTTTGTTTGGCTCGCAATATCTCTTCTAACAAACGAAGAGCTTCCGTACCAACGCCTTTCCCTCGACCGATGGATTCACCGATGACGAAACCGAGCCATGCCGTACCGGGTTGTTGACGATACAAGTGAGGCGGGTCATACATAACGTTCATTTCTCCAACGAGATGGTCATCTGCATAGATGAGAAAAATGTCATGCGTTAAGAGCCGTTCTTCTAAATCATCAACTGTCATCTCATAATGGGCGGTCAAATCTTCTTCAGAGCGGCTCGGTCGAATGAGATGTACGATTTGTGGGTCGTTATTCCAACGATTGAACGTATTGACGATGTCGTCGGTTGCTGTTGTAAGTGGAACGAGCGAGATATTAATAGGTCATTCTCCTTTCTCGCTTAAAAACATTCGGTTCCATTGATAAAAGTCCTGCTCTTAGACCGGCTTCAATACGTTTAAATGGCTCGGTAAAATCTCAAATGTTAGCGGCAACGCACCGCCTGTGTCTCCATCTGCGTTTACCGGAAGGGCATCAGGCGAGCTTACTTTCACACATTTCGTACAAAATGATGTGACGCTGTCGGTCTCCTTCAGTTTTCCTGTGAATAGGGCGGGTGTTAATTGAAGGGCATCTTTTAGACGAAGTTCTTCAAAAATATAGACATGAAGAAGCCCATCGTTGAGTCGCGCATCCGGTTCGAAATTTTCAAAACCTCCGACTGAGTTCGTCAAAGCGATGACGGCGAGATATGCCTTATTATCAAATTGTCCGTCCTCACTCTCAACCATCAGTTCATATGGGCTATGTTCTCTGAAGGCTTTAATTCCTTCAATCAAGTAGGCGAACGGTCCCCATTTTGTTTTTTCTTCCACACTTACTTCGTCGACCGCTTCGGCAATGAGGCCGATGGCGATGATGTTCATGAAATAACCGTTCTCATATTTTCCGATATCCATCGGCGTCGGTTTGGCATCACGAAGTGCCTCGATCGCTTTTTTAGGATTGCTTGGGACACCGAGTGCACGGGCGAGGTCGTTGACCGTACCGAGTGGGATGATGCCGAAGTCAGGTCGATGAGTGGCTTCGGCCAGGCCGGTTACCGCTTCGTTCAAGGTTCCGTCCCCACCCATCGCAATGACGGCCTGGTAGTGCTTTTCTGCTGCTTCACGTGCGAAGTCCGTCGCATCCTGTTCCTTTTCAGTGAATCGGACATCGACGTGTCCATATCGTTCGCGCAACACCTCTTCGGCATGTGTCGCATGTTGTTCCCCTAACTCTTTTCCTGAGGATGGATTGACGATTAACATGACTGTGTCCATTCCGACATGTCTCCTTTTTCATTCGAATACTGTCCTTTATTCCCGTCAAAGAAAACAGCTACTCCTAAAAAAATCCCCATTTCGGCTAGTTGTTTCGGTCTAACCGTCATGGGGGATTATCATTTTGTTTAGTAATGACGAAATGCGGACATATCTAAATGACTCGCTTCAGACTCATCGACCGCGAGCTCAATCCGCAAATGTTCATTGAACGGAGAGACGAGGGCACCCATACACGCGACCGGTTCATGATCGGGGACCGGTGATTTACGTTTCGTTTTGACGAATAAATAGTCCGATCGTTTCAACGTCAACAAGAAACGTTCCACGGCATGCGGTTCACGGGTCACGTTTGGCCAAGGTAAATGATTGAATAACAAAAAGACCGCACCTTCTTTTTCGAGCGCATAGTCCGGTGCGATGCCTTCCCGATTCAACAAATCGATGACAGCATGCAAAAACTCCCGTTTAATCGTCAATGAAATTTCGTAATACTCACGCATACGGTCCACCCCTTCTTAAAATCACAATACTACCATTCTAAACGTTTCCGACATAGGCGACAATGAAGAAGTTCCTTGACGAAGAATTTTTCCCGGCTTATACTTCATAAGTCCTGCTATACTAGTGATATATGATGAACGAATTGAGGTGAAACCGACATGATTGAATCCCTTGAATTGAAGGCGTGGGTCGTTCTTGCGCGGACGATGGATGCCATCAGTGATCGTGTGAAAGAAGATTTACGACGCCACCAGTTAAATTCAACAGAGTTCGGTGTTTTATCCGTACTGTATAAACGAGGAGACACCCCGCTACAACAAATTGGGGATCAGATTTTGATTACGAGCGGTAGTGTGACATACGTCATCGACAAGTTGGAGAAGCGAGGGCTGATTGAACGAATCGCCTGTCCGTCTGACCGTCGCGTCACGTACGCCTCGTTGACAGACGATGGACAGACGCTCATGGACGTCGTCTATCCGCAACATATTGAAATCTTCAAAGATATATATGGACCGTTAAGTGATGAAGAGACGGAACAATTGATTACGTTATTAAAACGAGTCGGTTATAACGCAGCGGGCAAATAAAGCCCGTTGCTTTTTTACATAATATCTTGAAATTAAAATAATTGACGATGAGATATACAGATGATATAGTTCTAACTGTTATTGAAAAAGTATAGATTACACAAATGGAGGATTACACGATGACTAAAGTATTATATGTATCGGCTAACCCGAAACCAGCTGAACTTTCATACAGCAAGCAAGTTGCAGAAACATTCGTATCGACACTTAAGGCTGAAAACGAATCAATCGAAGTAGAAGCAATTGAACTCTACGATGTCGATGTACAAGAAATCGATGGAGATGTGCTTAGCGCATGGGGCAAATTCGCGTCAGGTGAAGCACTTACTGACGTGGAAGCGAAAAAAGTAGGAACGATGAGTAGCATGCTCGAGACATTCATGGAAGCGGATCTCTACGTATTCGCGACACCAATGTGGAACTTCTTCTTCCCAGCGCGTATGAAAATGTTCCTCGATAGCGTCCTTATGGCGGGCAAAACGTTCCGTTACACAGAGCAAGGACCTGTCGGCTTGCTTGAAAACAAACAAGCGATTCACATCCAAGGAACGGGTGGAATCTACACAGGAACGGACCTCAACTTTGCGGACGCGTACCTCCGTCAAGCGCTCGCGTTTGTCGGTGTATCTGAAGTCACAACGGTAGCGGTTGAAGGGATGAACCAATACCCAGACAAAATCGAAGAGATCGTGGCGGACGCGAAAGCGAAAGCAGAAGCACTTGCAAAAGAAGTAGCAGGCGCAGTAACGGTATAACCTTGAAGGACGAGTCGATCGACTCGTCTTTTTGTATGCAATTATTTTGGGTATGATACAAAGGGAAAGGGGAGTATGCAATGGCAGATCAGTTATCGAGTCGACTGCTTGGAGATTGGACGGATATCATCCAAGAGGAAATGAAACAGCCCTATTTTCAACAGTTGAGGCAATTCGTCGACCAAGCTTATGAAGAAACGATCGTTTACCCGACCCGAGAAGACATTTGGAACGCATTTATTTACACGAAATTCAGTGAGGTGAAGTGCGTCATTTTAGGGCAAGATCCGTACCACGGACCGAATCAAGCGCATGGACTCAGTTTTTCGGTGCAGGACGGGGTACGTTTCCCACCGTCTCTACGAAACATCTTTCAAGAACTAAAAGATGACGTTGGATGTGACCTCCCGAAGAGTGGCAATCTTGAGAAATGGGCGAAACAAGGGGTCCTTCTCTTAAATACGGCACTGACGGTTGAAGCGGGGAAGGCGGGCTCTCACCGTGGAAAAGGGTGGGAACAGTTCACTGACTCCATCATTGAGCGGCTCGGGAGTCGTGAGGAACCAATCGTATTCATTTTGTGGGGAAATGATGCGAAGAAGAAAATGAAATGGATTGGAGACCAACATAAAGTGCTCACGTCGGTACATCCAAGTCCGTTGTCATCCCATCGTGGATTCTTCGGCTCTAAGCCATTCTCCCAAGTAAACGATGCATTGAATGAGTGGGGAAAACCCCCGATTGAGTGGTGTCTCTGACAGTCTGCGAAAATTCGTAGGCTGTTTTTTGTTGACGCCTTTGTTTAGCTTTGGTACAGTAACTAACAAGACGTCACTTTAGCACTTAAAAGCATATATGCATAACAGCATAACTGTATAAAAGATAAAGAATTGAATATGTAAGAAAAGCGAAGAAAGAACCGAAGTAGAGACATCTTCCATGGCCCAGAGAGCGTGTGGTGCTGCGAACACGCCCAAAAGATGAATCGAATTACAGTTCCCGAGCTCTCGTGATTGAGCGGTCCCCCGTTATCGGATCAAGTGACTAGATATTCTCTAGTAACTAGGGTGGTACCGCGGCTTTGTCGTCCCTATCGATTCAATCGATAGGGATTTTTTGATTTCAAAGGAGGACTTCACATGTTGACACAATCGATTTCAAAACACCTAGCCCCACATATTTCACCGCAGTTCTACAATGAATACACACCAACGGATCACGCCGTTTGGCGTTTCGTGTTGCGGTTGAACTTGCATACGTTAGAAGGGAAGGCGAATCCGTTTTACATCGAAGGATTGAAACGGACGGGAATGGGACCGGACCGATTGCCGAACGTCGAACTGATGACGGATGAGATGCAGACGGCAGGATGGTCGACGGTCGCAGTGGATGGACTCATCCCCGGTGTTGCCTTTTTTGACTTCCAAGGAAATGGGATGCTGCCGGTCGCGACAGACATTCGGAAAGTCGAGAATATTTTATACAGTCCAGCGCCTGATATCATTCATGAGGCGGCAGGACATGCGCCGATGTTGATGGACCCGACGTTTTCGGAAATCGTTAAACGCTTCGGTCAATTAGGGGCCAAGGCGTTCATGAACCGAGAAGAGCATGCCTCATTCGCAGCATTGAAACGCTTGACGATTGTGAAGGAAAATGCCAATTCGACCGAACAAGACATCGAGGCGGCGGAAAAAGCCGTCCATGAGGCGAAAGCGCAAGTGACTGGCTTCTCAGAGGCACAACAAGTCGCACGAATCTTTTGGTGGACTGTTGAATTTGGATTGATTGGTGACCTCGAGCGTCCGATGATTTACGGGGCAGGTCTCTTGTCCTCTGTCGGAGAGAGCCGTCACTGTCTGACGGATGCGGTCGTCAAACATCCATTCGACTTAGAGCACGCGCTACAGACGAAGCAGGACGTGACAAACATGCAAAAAGAGCTGTTCGTTATTCCAAACTTTGAGACACTCTCTTCTGTCTTAGATGAACTAGAAGGAAGAATGGCGATTCGAAAAGGTGGAATTGAATCCGTGGCGAAAGCGTTGGCGTCGGGAAGTCAGTCGACGATTCGACTCGAAGACGGATCAGAACGTGTCGGCATCGTTCGCCACATGACGGAGTCGAAAGAGCATACGCTCATTCAATGGGATGAATGCACCATTGTAAAAAGTGGTCAGTTAACGAAACGAGAGCGTCATGGACTCCTCATTGTCCATGATACGGAATCTGCGCTAGACCGCGATGACCTCCTCGAGGACGGGACGACCGTTCGTCAAGCCTGTGCATCTGATCTGCTCCAAGACGTGAACGTTCAGTTAGAAGGACGGACGATTCCTCTCGACTCACTCGAGGTACGTGTCGACTCGCTTCCATCGATCTTCCCAGGAACGACGGTAGACGAGCTGATGATCATCGAAAAACCCGTGATCATCGAGCGAGATGAACGTGTATGGACGAACGATGACCCGATGTTCAATCGAATTCATCTCATGCGTGAGCGGGGAGAATCGATTGATGGTCTCATCCCAGAGATTTTAACGAACCACCCTGACGCCTGGTTATTACACATTGAGTGTCTGGAACTGGTGAATGACGAAGGACTGAAACAGACATTGATTGAACGTCTTGAAGCATTGCGTCATACCTCTTCATCCCGTAATGAATTGATTGGTCGTGCGTTCGAACTATTGCGCTAACGAAAAGAGGCGACGTTTTCCATAGTAGGAGAACGTTGCCTCTTGTGCATTATACAGATTGATTTGTCGCTTCGCGTAAGAACGTAATCAAACGGCGATACGTAGAGTTAGCCGCTGGGCGGTCCATTTCGAAGTAATAGTTATGACCGAGCTCGTGCTCATTCCGATCATAAAAGACAGTCGTGACATCCGTACGTCCTGAAAGAATCGTTGCAAATTCCTTGGCCTGATCCTCAAAGGAATGGTCATTTCCGTCCGCGATAAACGTTGGGACGAATGTGGCCGGTACATTGACGAGTGGCGACGCTTCAGCAACGACCGGGAGAGTTTCCCAATTGTATGTGCCGAAGTATGCCCATCCGATTCGTTTGAACAAGAAGCGGTTCACAGATTTCGATGATTCGAGCCATGTGCGCTTCAAGTCGAGCGGTGCAGACAAGAGGATGGCACCGAGGATTGAGGATTTTGGTACGACTTGTCCCACTTCAGCAGAAGGCGAATAGTCGTCATTCAACTGGATTCCGACAAACTGTGCGGCGAGCTGTCCACCATTCGAATCACCCGCAAAGAAGACGCGGTCTAAATCGAGACGGAAGCGGTCATTGTTCTCAGCAATGAACGAGTACGCTTCTTCGATTTGTTTGAGCGGGGTCGGGTACATCACGTCAGGTGCGAGTGCGTAATTGATACTGACGACGTTGTAGCCGTTACTCGCAATCGAAGTGGCGTATTTTAACACATCCGATTTATCTCCGCCGACGAATGATCCACCATGCACCCAAAAAATCGTCGGCACAGTTCGTCCGTTTCCTTCATAACGAATCAAATCAAACATTCCATTGTCATAAGAAGACAAGTAGTCGATGTCTTTTCGGACAGACGTTTTTTGAACGACTTCCTCAAATTCTTTCATCTCCACTTCGTTCCCCCCTGCGAACGAAGTTTTGATTAAACGTGTCGCTGGTTTAGGAGAAAGTAACACATAAGCCGCTCCTGCGACTGCTGTTCCAATCAATCCGACTCCAGCACGTTTCAACCCTTTATTCATCTTACTTCCTCCCTTTCTACAATCAGAAGCTTATTGCGTGACGAATACGTCCGTCATATATGTCTCGATGACATGAGCGATGCCGTCTTCATTGTTTGACTTCGTAATGAAGTCCGCTTTCCCTTTGACTGTCGTGTTAGCGTTACCCATCGCAACGCCTAGACCTGCCCATTCAATCATCGTCAAATCATTGTTTCCGTCACCGCAAGCGATCACTTCGTCTTGTGCGATACCGAGTTGATTGGCTAGTAAGGCGAGGCTTGTGCCTTTTGTGACACCGGCTTCTGTGAACTCTAAGAAGAATGGTTTTGAACGAGCGACGGCTAGTTTTCCGGCCAACTCTTCTTGTAGCTTCGTTTCAATCGGAGCGAGCGTGTCACCATCCGCGAGCATCAAACATTTGACGACCGGAGCCGTCACAGCTTCTTTAAAGTTGTCGACATGTACGACAGGCATGCCCGTCAATTCACCTTCGATATCCGTATAAGAGTTCGGACGATCGGTTACGATTTCGTTACCGACGTACGTATGAATCGCGATTCCTTCCCGTTCACTGATATCATGGAGATGGGCGACCGTGTCCGGTTGGAGCGTACTTGAGAAAATCTCTTCATTTGTCGCACAATTAATGACCGAGGCACCGTTGAACGATAAGATGAAGCTTCCGTATTTCGCGAGCTCCAATTCGCGGGCTGCCTCCCACATCGCAAACGTAGGTCGTCCGCTCGCCAGTACGACTTTATAGCCGCGTGCCTGCGCATCGAGAAGTGCTTCTTTTGTCTTCGGGGAAATCGTATGGTCGCTCGTGAAGAGCGTATCATCCATATCTAATACAATCATCTTGTAACTCATAGTAGTAGGGGGTCCTCCTTCAGAATCTAATGATACAATCCTAAACCTTTTTAAGGTCAATTGACAACCTTGTCGCAAAAACGTAACTATAATGTAGAGAAGTGAACTCTAGAAGAGGTGGAAATATGAATCGAATTTTAGTAGCTGAGGATGAACATGCGATTCGCAGCTTCATTATTGTCAACTTAAAACGAGCTGGATTCGATGTGTTCGAGGCAACAAACGGTCGTGAAGCGGTTACCGCGTTTGATCGTGAACCGTTTGACGTTGTTTTGTTAGATGTCATGATGCCAGAAATGGATGGATTCGAAGCATGTGCCGCTATTCGGGATATTGATGAAAACGTCGGAATCATCATGTTGACGGCACGAACGCTCGAAGAAGATAAAATTGAAGGACTCGGAAAAGGAGCAGACGATTACATCGCTAAACCGTTTAGTCCAGGTGAGTTGGTCGCGCGCATTCAAGCATTATTGCGCCGAGTCGAGAAAGTGAAACGAAAAGACTCGAAACGCTTGAAGTCGGGACCGTTCGCAATCGACCTTGCAGCGAAGCAAGTGACAAAGTACGGACAATCTATTGATTTAACACCAACAGAGTACGACTTGATTTGTCATCTCGTTCAAAATGAAGAGATCGTCTTGTCACGCGATGCGTTACTCGACGCGGTATGGGGGGTCAATTACTTCGGCGATCGAAAAACGGTCGATGTCAATATTCGACGCCTGCGTCAAAAAATCGAAGACGATCCGAGTCATCCGATCTATATTGAGACGTTATGGGGTCACGGATATAAATGGCGGAGACATGAGGCATGAAACAACAGTTAGTCATTCGCATGATGATTGTCGTGACGATCGTCTTACTTCTGCTCGTCAGCGTCTTGTCTTACGGGACATATCGATACTATTACGAGTATGAGTCAGAAGCGTTACTGAGTCATGCGACAACAAGTGCATATCTATATCCTCAAGCCCAAGTCGGGTTTGAGACGCCTAGTGCGTTCTCTGTCCTCGTCCGAACATTCGGATATCCAGGAACCGATTTGACGATTGTCGACCGGAGCGGTTCGATTGTCAAAACGACCGGTCAACGGACTAGACAGGCCTCTTTTTCTCAAGAACAATTACAAGAGCTTGCACGAGGTGAATCGGTCGTACAAGACTATGATGTCGGTGAAGAGCACTATCTGTCTGTCACGAGCCCAATTGTGACAAATGATACGTCAGAGTTTGCCATTAGTTTCACGCGCCCACTTGAAGATTTGGATACGCTCATTCGCGAAATTTGGATGACGGTCGCCATAATTGGTGTCTTGATCTGGTTACTTGCTCTGTACACCGTCATTCGGATTGCCGATCGCTTCGTCAGACCGATTCGTCAAATTATTGAAACCGCTGATGAGATGGCTCAGGGCGACTTCGATGTATCGGTTGAATCGAATGAGAAACATGAGCTAGGGGCATTGGCTCGAACCCTCACGTATTTGGGTGCGAAAGTGCAACAACATCAATCGACACGGAACGAATTTCTCTCGAGTGTCTCACATGAGCTTCGAACACCTCTCACATCGATCAAAGGATGGACCGAGACGATTCGGGGAGGCGATGAGAAACTGTCTGAAGAAACAGAGCTTGGTTTGAGCATCATCCATTCCGAAACGGAGCGTATGATTGGTCTTGTGGAACAGTTACTTGATTATACAAAAATCGAAGAGAGTCGATTGGTCTTGTATCGTCAGGAACTGGATTTAGTTTCCTTGTTGCGAAAAGTGACGTTGCAGTTAAAGCAGTCACTCGAAGACAAAGACATCACGCTCGTTGAACGGTATCCTCAAAAGTCGATCGGACTTTTTGATGAGAACCGATTGAAGCAAGTGTTTTTAAACATTCTCGAGAACGCGATTCGCTTCTCACCAGACGGTGGGACATTGACGATTCGTTTCGTTCAATCAGAACGCGTCGCCTTCATCTCGATCATCGATGAAGGTCCTGGTATTTCTCGTGAGCACTTACAGCGCATCACAGAAATGTTTTATCAAGCTCAAGTGACGGAAGGCAGTAGCGGTCTCGGACTTGCGATTTCGAAGGAATTGATCGAGGCACACGAAGGAAAACTGGTCATCGAGAGTGAGATTGGACACGGGACGACCGTGACCGTTTTATTACCGCTCGATCCGAGCGAACTACATTAAAAGGGTTAAACCTCCCGAATTCAGGCTACATATAGATGTATGTAGAATGAGGGAGGTTTTTATGATGGCAAATCAATCCTTGAAGCCGTTAAAAGGAAGT
The DNA here is from genome assembly GCF_018617775.1 of Exiguobacterium sp. ERU653. Classification (NCBI taxonomy): domain Bacteria; kingdom Bacillati; phylum Bacillota; class Bacilli; order Caryophanales; genus Exiguobacterium; species Exiguobacterium sp. ERU653. The sequence goes on along the minus strand of NZ_JACSKV010000002.1, from coordinate 55,497 downwards.
CCGAACGCCGTTTCGACACAAACCTCGATTGAGGAATTGCGTATGTCTCCATTGCCATATGCGGGCAGTCGCGAGCAATCGGTTGAAGCAATCAAGATGGCAATGAATCAATTGTCTCGGGCCGAACTGGTGAAAGAAACAGACGATAGTCTTCATTATGTGGTGACTTCGAAAGTGATGCGATTTAAAGATGATGTCGATTTTCTATTTGATGATGCGACTCAACAAATCGAGTTTAGGTCCGCATCCCGTGTCGGCTATTCAGACCTCGGCGTGAATCGAAAACGGATGGAAAATGTGAGTGAACAATATCGGAGGTTGATTCGATGAAGGATTATCAGTTGATAGTCATCGGTGGTGGTGCCGCTGGAATGACGGTGGCCGCGGGTGCTGCAAATTTAGGTGTGAAAGTAGCGCTTGTTGAAAAGAACAAACACTTAGGTGGAGACTGTCTACATGTTGGATGTGTACCATCTAAGGCGCTGATTGCCGCATCAAAAGAAGCAAATGCGATGATGCGGGCGGCGCGTGTCCTCGGAACAGAGTTCAATGGAAGAGAGCATTACCAAATGTCTAAGGCACGAGTCGACAAGGCACGTGCTATCATTCAAGACCATGACGGGACAGAACGCTTTGAAAAGATTGGCGTGGACGTCTATATTGGAGAAGCCTCGTTCCAAAGTCCGCATGAACTAAAGGTGGGGAACGATTTATTGATCGGGAAAAAATTTGTTATCTCGACGGGGTCGAAACCAACAGTCCCTCCCATCGATGGACTAGATCAAGTCCCATACTTAACAAATGAAACCGTCTTTGAAGAAGAGACGCTTCCAGAGAGTTTGATTGTCATCGGTGCCGGAACGGTCGGACTCGAGCTGGCTCAATCATTCGTTCGACTCGGCTCTCAAGTCACGGTGCTCGAGGCGCAGGAAGACTTCCTTCCGAAAGAAGACAAAGACGTCTCAACGTATTTAAAATCCCAACTTGAGATGGCGATGTGCTTAAAAATCGGCGTGAAGGTGAAACGAGTCGATGAAATCGATGGACGAGTCCGTGTCACGACAGAAGTAGATGGTGAAACGATTGAATATGAGGCGGACAAATTGCTCATGGCGACAGGTCGCGTTCCACGGATTGATGCGCTTCGTCTCGACCGGGCAAACGTTCAAGTGACGAAAGGGTATATCGACGTCTCATCTTCGTATCGAACGTCACAATCACATATCTTTGCGATTGGGGATACAATCAAGACGCTGCCGTTCACACATGCGGCCGGCGAAGAAGGGAAGGCGGTTGTCGCGAACGCACTGTTTGGGTTATGGAACAAGGTCGACTATAGTAAGCTACCGTGGATTACGTTCACAGACCCTGAAGTGTTTCATGTTGGCATGACAGAGCAGGAGGCGCGCGAGCATTACGGCAATGACATCGAAACGTATGAAGCGAAACTGTCCGAAGTTGATCGCTTTATCGCTGAGCGTCAAGAGGCTGGTTTTGTCAAAGTCATTACGAAGAAAAATGGAAAGATTATCGGTGCGCATGCGGTCGGTGAATCGGCAGGCGATTGGATGCAAATCGTCGTCTATGCGATGCAACGTGGCGATAAGATCGGGAAGTTGTCTAGGATGATTTATCCATATCCGTCGCGAAGTGAGGCGGTGAAGAAAGTCACGGATCTTTATTGGCGGAAACGCTTGTTTGAAAGTCCGCTCACAGAACTTGCAAGACGCTACTTTAAATTGATGCAATAACACAAATCACCCACTCAAACGAGTGGGTGATTTTTAGTCAGGTAGGGTGATGGTTTCAATCATCTTTGGTTCGCCTTCGGAAAGGTCGACGAGTGGTTTAATTAGCACTTCGACGCGTCGATTTTTCGAGCGACCTTCTTCTGTGTCGTTCGTCGCGATTGGTTTAAATTCACCGTAACTTGCCAGTGTGAACTGAGCCGGGTTCAAGGCGTCATTTGCTAAAAGGCCACGCATGAACGCTGTCGCACGAGCCGAACTGAGTTCCCAGTTTGACGGGAAACGTGCTGTGTTGATTGGGATGTTATCAGTATGGCCGGAAACGACAATTTCTCGTTTTCCAGCTTTCTCTAAAATCTGACTGATGTTTTGAGCAACGTTCCGAGCATCCGTATCGAGTGTCGCCTCTCCTAAGTTGAAGAGGGCACGATCTTGAATCGTCAAGACCAGACCACTCGAGTTGATGGTCGCTTTGATTTGGCTTTCAAGCCCATTCTTTTTAATGTATTGATTCACATCTTCTTTCAACTCATCAAGCTGAGCTAGCTCGTATGTGCGTGGGTTGGCGGTCGTATCGGTTTTATCCGTCCGACTGATATCACTGTTTGAGGCGGTCGAAGCCTGAAAGACGCTGACGCCTCCTGAGAATACTTGGTTGAAAGACTGTGACATTTTCTCAAGCTTTGTCTGGTCGACATTGCTCGATGCAAATAACACGATGAAAAGCGCAAGCAGGAGGGTCAACAAATCGGCGTAAGGAATCAGCCATCCTTCCGGAATGTGTTCTTCATGATCATGCTTCTTTTTGCGCTTCATAGTCAGCTCGCTCCTTTGGAGACAAATACACAGACAGTTTATCTTCTAACGTTTTTGGAGATTCACCGCTTTGAATCGATAAAATCCCTTCAATCATCATTTCCTTGATGATGACTTCACTCTTTGAATACTGCTTGAGTTTATTCGCAAATGGGAACCAGAGCACGTATCCGGTGAAAATTCCGAATAATGTTGCCACGAATGCTGCTGAAATGGCATGGCCGAGCTTTTCAATATCCGATAAATCTTTTAAAGCTGCAATCAATCCGATAACGGCTCCGAGTACCCCGAGTGTCGGGGCGTATGTCCCGGCTTGGGTAAAAATGTCGGAGTTCGCTTTATGGCGTTGTTCCATGTTTTCGATGTCACGTGACATGACTTCCGCAATATATTCAGAAGGCTGACCGTCGATGACCATCATCATGCCTTGACGTAAAAACGGTTCTTCGACTTGTTCGAGCGCCGTTTCGAGTGATAAGAGGCCCTCTTTCCGAGCTTGCGTCGACAAGTCGACGAATTGCGTGAGCAATCCGGATTTACTTGGGAGTTCTTGTTTTTTGAACAAGATTTTAAACAGTTTGGGGACGTTCTGCAGCTGCTCTTTCGATACGGCAATACTGACCGCTGCGGCTGTACCGACAAAAATGATAACCAGTGCGGCTGGGTTGATCAGCGGCGCAACACCTGCTCCTTTTAATATCATTCCACCGACGAGGGTGAGGAACCCGAGTATGAGTCCGACTAACGTGACGACATCCATGTCTTTGTTTTCCACCTTTCCGAAATAAATCAGGACAAAAAAAGCGAGAGACGCTACTCGTCTCCCGCAACATGCGTTCCCGATGATTAAGCGCCGTTTTCATCTATCAGCATTTGAATGCTGATATTTCGTTCTTCACGCTCTATATCGGTTAATACGTCGTATTTTTTTAACAATGCGTACAATTGATTCACGACTTCTTGCTCGAGTGACCAATTGAGTAACTCTTCTAGCTGAAAATAAAGGTGGGCGGGCATACATTGTGATTGGCGCTCCAACCTTCGTGAGACATCCTCTATCGAATGATCTACCGTACTAGGGTCCACGGTTTCATTCAACCTCCTCAACAATCTTAAAGTCTATCTCTCATAATACCAAAAAATCGTGAGGAGCGTTAGAGATACATTTTCTTGTTGGCATTTATTGAGGCGAGGAGTAACATGGGGCTTAGAATAATAGAAGAGAAGGAGATGTCGTGATGCGGCATAGATTGTCAGCGCGTGAGTTGCGCTTAAAGCGAGTCGAGTCACTCTATCGAATCGTATTTGAAAAACCTGCTCGTTTCATTGCGGGTGGCTTCTTACTTGCGATTTTTATTGGGGCAACTCTTTTATATATGCCATTTGCCCAAGATGAGCCTGTTTCTTGGATTGATTGCCTATTCATCGCGACTTCTGCGGGAACTGTGACGGGGTTATCTACGGTTGATATTGGAACATCTTTCAATACATTCGGGGAATTAGTCATTGTTGCTCTTATTCAAATCGGTGGTCTCGGCTTTATGACAATCGCATTAATGCTCTTGAGCGTATTGGGTAAGAAAATCGGATTGAAACAACGAATAATTTTACAGGAATCATTAAACTTAGCAGGACCGGGTGGAACGGTACGACTTGTAAGAAACATTATTTTTACGACTGTAATTGTGCAATTCATCGGGATGTTATTTTTAACGTTTGAACTTTATAGTACAGAAAATTATTCTTTCATCTCAGCGCTACACTACGGTTTTTTCCATGCTGTTTCTGCCTTTAACAATGCAGGGTTCGCATTATTTCCGGATAGCCTGATGTCGTTTGAACAGAACACGGCGATTGTTGTAACGATTGCACTCATGATCATGGTTGGTGGTCTCGGCTTTACGACCATTGCCGACGCGACAGAAGTAAGAGGGTGGAAACGCCTCGCACTTCATTCGAAAATCATGATTCTATCTCTGCTTGTCATCAATGGGATCGCTTGGTTCATGCTAATGATGTTTGAATGGGTATCGAACGAAGGTGCTTTGTATGGACGATCGTTCGGTGAGGCGCTACATGTGACATTCTTTCAAGCCGTGACGACGCGAACAGCCGGTTTCAATACAATCGATATCGCCACGATGGCGCCTGTATCAATCGGCTTAATTTTGATTCTCATGTATATCGGGGCTGGTGCAGCGTCGACTGGGTCTGGGATTAAAGTGACGACACTTGCAGTCATCTTCGCGGATATGTGGGCGTTCATCGCAGGAAAAAAAGAAACGGTTATTATGGAACGGACGATTGATGCGTTTCAAATAAAAAAAGCATACGTCGTTGCAATTTCGAGTTTCTTTTTTATTCTTATAATCACGACACTTGTTATTTTGACGAACGGTCACATTCCAGCGAGTGCCATTTTATTTGAGACAGTCTCGGCATTCGGGACGGTGGGATTATCGCTAGGAATCACCGCGGAATTGAACGATGCTGGAAAAGGTCTGATTATGTTCATGATGCTTCTCGGACGTGTCGGATCGCTGACGATTCTCTTTACCGTCGCACGTCAAGCCGACCGGAAGATTCGCTATCCGAAAGAGAAGATTTTGATTGGGTGAACGATGGTCCGTATATAAGAGTAGGTTGCAATCCTTGTGAATGGGGTTGCAACTTTTTTTAGATTTAGAATAGTCAGGAGGTGACAACGTTTTTTGACAGCCTTCATCCGATTAAATCATTGGTATATAATGGGCTCGTGAATGCAAAATCGATTTAGATTGACAAAGGAGGGTTATGGCCTGTTATCTTGGCTCGGTATGACAAAAGGAGAGGAGACAGGACGATCATTTTTCGGGGGTGTGTCGAAACGAGCGGTGACGCTTGTGTTGTTCTCCTCATTGATGTTGATGTACGGTGTGAAGTCGCTATTGATCTACCTGATTCCCACAGCGTATTTGGAAGATGCCATCGTTGCGGTTCTCCCTGGCATCGTGGGGCTCCTCGTTTCGTTGGTGTATATCCTCGTCCTCGAACGTCTGCTACATGATCAAGCAGTGTCTCGTAACCACGCGGATGAGAACTAAACAAGTGTACGCTCGTTCACAGTGTACACTTGTTCTTTTGGTTCCAGTCATAGTTGAAGCCCTGACACCTCAGGGCTTTTTGTGTGTCATGAAATAACGGACGATCTCCGGTAGATAATCTTGTAAATCTGGACAGACGATGCCGGTCCCGTCGAGCGCACGGATCGTTTGTGTCGTGTCAAAATGAACGGGATGCTTGAAGTACTCCAATAGTTCATGAGGGACATCGAGTTGTGCGGCATTCTTCCAGGTCGTGAATGCGACGTCCGCAACAGCGTGAGGGACCGTTCCTCGAGGCGGACGTTGGAACATCGTCTCATGCAACATACGATACACTTCTCGCGCCCCGTGTGGGAAGGGGTCTGTCAGATGGAACGTTCGTTTCATTCCTTCTGGCGAGTGTGCCAAGAAGGCGGTCGCTTCCACTACGTAATCATAAGGAACGAGATTCACCTCGACGTTTGCTCGACCGATATAAGGCAATGGTCGCATCTGCTGGAGTTGAGCCATCAACTTCAGTACGAAATAGACACCGTCAAACTTTTTCGTTTCTCCTGTTCGACTATGGCCAATCACGATACCAGGCCGAATGATGGTGATTGGCATGATTCCCATCTCACGTGAGACGAGCGCTTCTGCTTCGTATTTAGTCGCTTCATAATGATTTTTAAACTGTGCCCGATGCCATAACTCGTTTTCATAGACCGTTCCCCGACGATGTCCAGCGATATAGGCTGTACTGAAGTATACGTAACGCTTTAATTGTTTCGAGCGCTTGGCGAACGCCGTTACATGTTTCGTTCCGAGGATATTGACACGATAACCGGTATCATAAGGAATGCTTAGGTCGTAGGCAGCAGCAAGGTGAAAGACGTAATGCACGTCTCGCTCGATGACGGACCGCATAATCGGATCAAGAATCACTTCAGGCAACGTGATATCCGCCTCCACTAAGACGAGCTGACGAGGCTCGAGGGATGTCATGGACAGCAACGTATCCCGTAGTTCTTCCGCTTCACGCTGTTGGTTCGGAAGGTGTAGCGCATAGATCGTTCCGATTTGGTGAGGTAACGAAGCGAGGTGTTCAATTAATTTTCCTGCTAAAAATCCAGGGAATCCGGTAAAGGCATAATTGTTCATGACGTTTCCTCCGCTAAGTCTAATGTGAATGTAAAAGTTGATCCTTTTCCGATACTCGATTCTACTTCAATGCTTCCGCCGTGTGATTCGATAATTTCTTTACAAATGGAAAGACCGAGACCGGTCCCGCCGATTTTACGTGTATCCGAATTGTCGACCCGGTAGAACTTTGTAAATAATTTCTCGAAAGCGTGCTCAGGAATACCGATTCCGAAGTCCCGAATGGATACATGAGCCTGGTTGTGGTCTTGTCGGATTCGTACTTCGATTTCTTGTTCGTTCGGCGAATACTTGATGGCATTTGAAATCAAGTTGACAAGTACCTGTTCAATCCGGTTTCGGTCAGCAATCAACAGCATGTCATTATCGGCATTGTCGAAATGGATAGCGTGGTCATTCGTTTCACGGAAGCGTTCAATCACTTCTAAGACGAGTTTATTCAAAGAAAAATGATCTTGTTTATATTCCTGATGCCCATCCTCCATGCGTTGAATGTCCAAAAAATCGTTTAGTAAAGCAGTCAGCCGTTTGGCCTCCTTCGCCATCGTCTTCAAGAACCGTTCTCGTTTTTCAGGTGTCAAATCACGTGCGAGCATCAATTCGATGTACCCTGACAACGAGGAGAGTGGTGTTCTGAGTTCATGTGAGACCGTACTCACTAATTCATTTTTAATCTGATCCATTCGTTCTTCTTCAGTCCGGTTCCGGAACACGAATAAGAAGCCACTATCCATACCGAATTGCCGCTTCGTATCCATAATTGTCCCGTACATCTCGTAATATTCTTCATCCCGGTCGCTCGGCTGTGGGATGGAGAAGCGCATCGACACCTCTTGAGCCGTTCCGTCGAGAAGTTGGTCCATCTTGCGTAACATTTCGCTTCGATCACGTGGACGGAACGTAGAGAGGAGCGGGATACGTTCTTGAATTTTATTCGGAGCGATTCCAGGTAAATCCATGAGTCGTCGCGCGTGGACGTTCATGAACAAGACACTCCCGTTCGATTCGGTTAAGACGAATGCTTCATTCGACGCTTGCAAAATGGATTGAATGACATCCCGTTGACGGGCGATTGCATTTTTTTCACGTTCGAGCATACGCTCTACTTTTTTACGGTCACTGATGTCACGCATGACGGCTACCCGTAACGTTTGACCTTGATACGTCACTTCTTTCGGATATACTTCCATTTCTAAGAATGTCCCATCTTCTCGCCGTCCAATCACTTCATAAGGGGTTTGAATATGGTTCCGAATGCGTCTCAGTACGTCAGCCCGGTATCCTTCTGCGATGAACTCGATGGTTTGGCGGCCGACCATCTGTTCGGCAGGGATTTTGAATATAGATTCAGCTGCCTTGTTCGCATCGAGAATCATCCCATCCTCATGAAACAGGACGGCTTCGATGACGGATTCGGCAAACATACGATAGCGTTGTTCTTTATAACGCAGCTCTCGTTTTAATTCAATCTCCGGGCTCACATCGAATACAAAGAAAAAAAAGCCGATGAGTTGCTCTTGCTCGTACACCGGATGCATGAATAGTTTTCCGATGAAATGTGTCCGGTCCTTACATTGAAACTTCCACTCCCGGTCTCCTTTGTCGAGAGCAAGGCGCAGCATTTGTTCAAAAGAAAGCAGCTGTTCCATTTCGTCCTGATACGCGGAGCGCTTTTCGCTCAACTCTCTCGATTCAAATAGAGCGAACGGAGTCATTTCATAGAGCACTTCATGGGGTGCATAGCCGAACAGTTCTGTTGCCCCTTGATTAAATCGAGTGATTAACAGATTCGCATCCGTCATAATCATCGCCATATCGAGCTCTGTGTGCATCATTGCCTCAAAGGCGTTATGCTGAATCGTCACGCGTGTATCGTGAGGGAGGGGTTCGATGGAGAGGATGTAATTATCTTCCCAAGGGTTAGCGTGCACACGCATCGTCGGTAGTTCATACATCCAAGGAAGCCCTTGTTCCATGCGACGAGACAATTCCATCGTAATCGGCGACTGGTTGACCATATGGAAAAGGTTAGCACGAGTCTGCAGATTCTCTGGAAATTGCTCTAGAAATGGGCGGTTTGCTTGGACGATTGTTCCATCTTTCTGTATTAAAGCAACCCCATAAGGTAGTGCATGTAGTAACTTACTTTGGAGATTGGCGTGATTCTCCATGAACGATCATCCCTCCTTCGTCGGTGTCAGACGAGCATATCTTTTATATCATTCGACATATCCCCCTTTCATTTCCTGCCCTCGAAACGGTAAAGTGAGAGAGAAGACTCAGAAAGGAAAGATGGGGATGATTGGATTACTCATTAGTATCATCGGTGCCATTAGTTTATGGTGGTTCGAGGCACCACTTTGGAGCAGTATTTTGCTTCTCCTGCTTGGAATCGGGTGGTTTGTTTGGAAGATTCGGTTGTCGACGATTGATCGAATCGATCGCATGGACGGTCGAGAGTTTGAACTATTTTTAGAAGAAGTGTTCACAGCACTCGGTTACACGGTCACCGTGACACCTGCATCCCGAGACTTTGGAGCTGACTTGTTACTGAAGACACCTGATGGATGGACGATCGCGATACAAGCGAAACGATATGAAAAGGTGGTCGGACTTGAAGCGGTTCAACAAATTGCGGCGGCAGTCCCGTACTATCAAGCTCATGAAGGATGGGTCGTGACGAACTCGACTTATACGGACGGTGCGTATGAATTAGCGTCACCAAATCAAGTTCGTTTGATTGCAAGAATGGAACTTGAAGAACTCTTAAAAGAAGCGGGATATAAGCGATAAGAATAGGCCTGTTCACAAGTTCGACAGAATCCGGAATAATGTCGAAAAAAAGGGGTTGTCTTTTTCGTTAAACGATGCAATAATCATCTTCGTCATATGAAATATGTAGTAGTTGAAACGAGATAAAAACTACACAGAGAAACGATTGGGGTTTTAAGAAATACCCGACCGTACACATAAAAAAAACACGGTTGGAACGTGCTAGGAGGAAAAAGCGGTGCGCAAATTAATTTATGTAAAAGGTTGTGTCTTTACGCAAGGTGAGGCGACCATTTATGATGAGACAAATGATGCGATCGGATCTGTTCACCGCGACGCGGAAGGCAGCGTCCAAGTACACAATTTGTCTGGACGACAGATCGCTCACGGGAAGTATATTCCGAACTGCCAAAAATGGGTCGTGATGAACCATGACGGGCAGGCGATCGGTCAATTGAAAGATAAGTTCTCGTTATTCGGGAAAAAGTGTGAGTACAATGTCTATGAACGCGGACTCTTCACGATTCAATACGATGTGGAACGTCATAAGTTCAGTGTCCGAGACAAAGCAGGTAAGCTTGTCGCCGAACTACGGAAACAAGAAAATGATACGTTCTGCCTAACGAAAGAAGCAGACCAACTATCCATGTTCGAACTTCTTTCTGTTTTAAAGACGTTAACGGTTAAATCGCGGATGCCGCTTGCAGTATCTGTCTCATAAAAATGACGAGCACCGGTCGAGGGGACCGGTGCTTTTTTGATGCCACGACAAAACCGCTTCATCAAATGAAGCGGTTTAAATAGTGCTTCGCCTCGAGTTCGAGTGTCGTCACCCGATGTGCGTACAGACAGAGCTTCAAAACGTGGACGATATTCGGATGGGTATATTTCGTCTTTTCAAGTGAACGTTTTGCCCGCGTATCGAGAAGATCGATCGGGCTTGTGGACTTCGCATATTCCGCATACAGACGATAGAAATCAATCGGGGTGATGAAGTCGTCTTCGTCCCGGTCAGGGTTGTTGAAGATGAGCGCCAACAAGGAACTCGTCTCTTCCAGTGAAAAAAGGTGTTTCAAGTCATCAAGGAGATAAATGATTGCCGCTTGATGCAAGGAATACTTTTTACCGATTCGTGGGACACCGATGATTTTCCGGACTTCACGCTTCGTCCAGTTTTGAATTGTCGTCGCAGAGAGATGTTCTCCGGTCAATGCGTTCGCAAGTGCGACGATTTGGTTGATTGATAAGCCGTTCTTTTCAATATGAAACAAGTGGATTTTTCGAAGCTCTTTTGGAAAGTGCTCACGTACGTCCTCGGGGAAGAGGGCGATGGCTCGCTCGATTTCTCCGACCTGCATAAAATGAAGGCAATCTGCCAAAGTTTGAATTGAAGTTGCGTCGCGCATACGGCCACCCTTTCTATCGCCAACATCGTACGTTGGCTATACAGTCATTTGACCTCATTCTACCAAATGTTTGAAAAGTAAGCTAGGATGGGCACCGATTAAGGTATAATGACGGTATCATATACACTCTGTACATAAAGGTGGTCAAGCAATGAATGAATGGATTAGTTCAATTCTTTCGATCGTGGTCGTCCTCGTATTTCTCGTAGGACTCGAACAAGTTGGGAAACGTCTTGGATGGACAGATGAAACAATTCGAAAAAGTGTACATATCGCAGTCGGGCACTGGTCTCTTTTAGCGATTTGGTTATTAGAGTCATGGTACGTTGCGGCAGTCCCGCTTATCTTTTTTACCTTTGCGAACGCGATCTTGTTATACAAAAGTCCATCGCCGGTACATCAAACGGAAAGAAAGTCGCTCGGGACAGTTTATTATCCAATCGCGTTACTCGTTATCCTCTATTTTTTCTTTGAGTCAGAGCCGATTGCTTTTTTAGCCGGTTCACTCGTTCTCGCATGGGGAGACGGGATGGCTGCACTCATCGGACGGAAATACGGCACAATCACTTATGACTTATACGGCCAAAAGCGTTCCTTCCAAGGAAGTGTCGCGATGTTCCTTAGTTCATATGCGGTCTTATTTTTATTGTTTTTGTGGAATGATATCGTGATGTGGCAAGTGGTAACTTATGGGTTTATTATTTCCATCATTGCAACGCTGACAGAAGCGATATCGTATCGAGATTGGGATAACTTTACAATCCCCATTGTAGTTGCTATGGCCACATCACTATTGTTATAAACTAATTGCTAATTTGTAAGAAAAACGTTGCTTGTCACGCCCGGTAATCATTTGTATACTGTGTTTCGTACTGAAACCATTCAGGGACGTGCTCGGGATGAATGAAATGGGACCGAACACTGATTAAATAGAACGTAAAGGATTGAGTGAACGCATGAGCTTTTTACAGCAACTTCAAAGTATCATTCCGACCGAGCGCGTCCTTAAAGACGAGCCATTGTCGGCGCACACGTATACAAAACTAGGTGGAAAGGCAGATTACTTCGTAGCACCACATACGTACGAAGAAGTACAGGCCGTTTTAGAACTAGCCCATCAGGAAGCGATGCCATTTATGGTTCTTGGGTTCGGTTCAAACTTGATTGTGCGGGATGGGGGAATCCGCGGAATCGTTTTAAATTTGAATGAATTAAACACGATTCGTCGTGATGGCGATCAAATGATTGCACAAGCTGGAGCAGCGATTATCGATGTTTCTCGTCAAGCGCTTGCAGAGAGCTTGTCTGGTCTTGAGTTTGCTTGTGGTATTCCTGGAACGGTCGGTGGTGCGGTCTATATGAATGCTGGTGCATACGGAGGAGAGACGAAAGACGTCATTACGTCTGCGACGGTATTGACACCGGAAGGCCAAGTACTTCATTTGTCAAAAAACGAACTGGAACTTGATTACCGGACGAGTCGTGTATCTAAAGAGGGATTGATCGTATTAGAAGCGACGTTCGAACTCGAACCGAAGAACTACGAAGTGATCAAAGAAGTGATGGACGATTTGACATATAAACGTGAATCGAAGCAACCGCTGGAGTATCCTTCATGCGGAAGTGTATTTAAACGCCCACCTGGCTATTTTGCCGGCAAGTTGATTCAGGAATCAGGTCTACAGGGTAAGCGAATCGGAGGAGCAGAAGTATCGCTCAAGCACGCCGGATTTATCGTCAATATTGACGAGGCGACAGCGACAGAGTACATCTCGCTCATTCGTCACGTCCAAACGACCGTCAAAGAAAAGTTCGAAGTGGAGTTAGAACCGGAAGTGAAAATTATCGGGGAAGACATCACCGTTGAGAATGCATAATGAAAGAAGGAATCGGACGACTTCGTTCGATTCCTTCTTTCATTTATAACAAAAAAGCAACGAGAACGGGCATCTCGTTGCCTTAGATTTATGCTTGTGTTTGTTTTGCGACCGCTTCATGAGCAGGAACGAACGGATATTCCAGATCACGAGCGACCGCTTCATATGTGACAGTCCCTTTGATGACGTTTAAGCCTTTGAGAAGTGAACCATTTTCAAGAAGTGCTTGGAATACGCCTTTTTGTGCACATTCAATGATATATGGCATCGTCGCGTTCGTCAGACCCATTGTTGATGTGCGTGGTACTGCTCCCGGCATGTTAGCAACGGCATAATGCTGTACACCATAACGTTCATACGTCGGTGCATCATGCGTGGTGATGTGGTCGATTGTCTCACAAATGCCTCCTTGGTCGATCGCGACGTCTACGATGACAGAGCCTGGTGACATTCGTTGTACCATTTCTTCTGTGACAAGCTTAGGTGCTTTCGCTCCTGGAATGAGGACAGCCCCGATGACGAGGTCACTCTCGGCCACTCGTTTGGCGATATTATATTTATTTGAGATTAACGTGTTGATGGTATTTCCAAACAAGTCATCGATTTGACGAAGACGAGCAGGGCTAATGTCCATCAGCGTAACGCTTGCGCCGAGACCGATTGCGATGCGGGCCGCGTTCGTTCCGACGACACCGCCCCCGATGACGGTAACATTCGCACGAGGCACGCCTGGTAATCCTGACATTAAAATTCCTTTCCCACCGTGAGGTTTTTCAAGGATTTGTGCTCCGATTTGGGCAGCCATCCGACCTGCCACTTCACTCATTGGTGTGAGAAGTGGTAACGTCCGATCGACCTCTACTGTCTCATACGCAATTGCTGTTATACCTGAATCGACGAGCGCTTTCGTTAACTCTGGCTCCGCCGCGAGGTGTAAATACGTGAAGAGCGTCAAATCAGAACGGAAATATTGATATTCCGACGGCTGTGGCTCTTTTACTTTAAGTGCGAGTTCGACGCCTTCCCATACTTCTTTCGCTGTTTCGACGATTGTTGCACCTGCATCGATATACTCCATATTCGTGAATCCACTACCGAGTCCGGCGTTCGTTTCGACGACTACGTCATGACCAAGCTCTGTTAGCATAAATGAACCCATCGGTGTTAATGCCACCCGATTTTCGTTGTTTTTAATTTCTTTTAATACCCCGATTTTCATGGAACATTCCCCTTTCATTCCGTTGACACAAATTGTTCACACCCCTAGTATAAATCCAATTGAAAGCGCTGTCTTTATCATGGATTCTAAAAACGAAGACGTTCGCTTTGTGAAAAAACACAAAGCGAACGTCTAGTCTTCTAATCGATATTGACCAGCTTTGATGGCCAAATAAATCATAGCTCGTTCCGGTAATGACACTTGAGTGATATTCGTCAACTCTTCGATGCGTCGAATCCGGTATAGGACGGTATTCGGATGGATGTGTAGGTGGGATGCGACTCGCTTAACATTGCCTTCGAAATAAAAATACCATTCGAGTGTCGTCACGAGTTCGGTCTGATGGGACGAATCGTAATGTTGCAACCGTTCGATGGTCGGATGGGTTTCAAGTCGGAGCCCGATGCGCCGTGCGAGCTCTGGGACAAGTTGATAAATTCCAATCTGTTCGAAAGCACGGGAAGTCGAGAGTTCGAGAGGGAACTTGCGACGCAATGTCGTGACGCGTCTTGCTTCCTCGGCTGCGTCGTATAACATGTCACTCTCAAAAAAGCGTCGACTGATTCCGAGTCGTGGTTCGGATTCGATAAATTTGTCTTGAAGTAACTGTTCGAACCGTTCCGCCCAAGCTAATAATTCCGTCTCTTCATCGGACAGTTCAGACTTCATATAGTGCCAGACGAGTAACTGCTGACCATCGATGGCATGTAAAACGACTTCGATTGCCTCTTGAGTTGCGAGCACATAATGAAGACGCTCAGCGAGTTGAGGGGTGATCGGTTGGGTACATTCGATGATTGTTAGACGACTCGCGACCGCGATAGGTGCGAGTTCATTCAATCTTTCGCGATTAGAATCGGAGAGCGACGAAGAAGCAAGGACATCTAATAAAAAACGTTCAAGCTCGGCACTGATACGACGTTCGTGCATCGCAATTGTCATGAGTAGTTTCTTGGCGATTGTCGCTCCTTCTTGTAGAATTGCCAACTCTTGATTGGTGAACGGATTTGTGCGGGCTAAACTCCAAATATAGCCGAGTACTTCATCATGTTGTTTGATGACGATTGCCGCGCGTTCCCCGAGACCGATGGAGAGCCGCGCTGGGATGACAACGGGTTCATCTTGGACGGTGACTTCTCTTAAAATACCACTCTCCCATAAATCTTCGATCACGGCTTCAGGTACGCGACGACCGATAATGGTCGCGATTCTGGCCGGGTCGGTCGAGTCGGGATGGGTACTATAGGCGAGTAATTGGTGATAGCGATTTTCAATCGTAATAGGTGCTCGAATCGCTTGGCCAATCGCTTCGGCGAGTGTATCGAGTGATTCATATGATTTCTGCAAAAAAGGCATATCGATTCCTCCTCACTCTGAGTATACCGTCTTCTTTGTGAAACTTCACAAAAAGAATCGAGAGTGTGAGAAATGACATACCTTTAACGATTAAATGGGAAAAAACAATCCAACGACAAGGCCGAGTAAAGCCCCAATGATGACTTGGAACGGCGTATGTCCGACAAGCTCATTCAAGAGCGGGGTTTCATGTTTGATCCCCTTAAAGTAGTCATTCAAGAGACGAGCTTGAAACCCGACCGCCTGGCGAACTCCGGTAGCATCATACATGACGATTGTCGCAAAGACGACGGCGAGTGCGAACATACTCGAGTCAATCCCTTCTGCACGACCGATTGCCGTAGCGAGAGCAACGACAGTAGATGAGTGTGAACTCGGCATGCCGCCTGAAGCGAACATGATTTCAATTTCAAAATCCCGTGTTTTAATGAGTTCAGTTACGAGTTTGGCCGCTTGGGCGATAAACCAAGCAAGAATCGCAGCGAGTAAAGGTTCGTTAAACATGCAAGTATTCACTTCCTGTCTGACATAGTACCTTCACTATACCCGAAAGCGTCTCAGATTATACGTTAAGATTTCGTCAAAAAAGGTGCCGCGGATGAGTCATCCGTGACACCTTTTGGTCGATTTTTGTTACCCGACTACTCCTTCAGTTTCCTGAAGTTTCTCTGCAATATTGTCGATGATATAACGGTTGCGTGGGTGTTCTTGACACTCTTTTGAGCATGAACGCATTTGTTTCGGTTCACACTCTTCACAACAGAAATGTTGAACGTTGCACTCCGGGTTGGCACAATTAACGTAACGAACCGTTTCTGTCCCGCAATGCATGCAATGTGAGACGACAGATGGGTTCACCGAGTTGACAGGGACGTTGATGCGCTCATCGAAGACATAAAGCTCACCGTCCCAGTTCTCTCCTTTTGTCGCTTCGTCTTTTCCATACATCGCGACACCACCTTTTAAGTGGAAAATGTTATCGTGACCTTGGTCACGCATATATGCTGTAAATTTCTCGCAACGGACGCCGCCGGTACAGTATGTGAGAAGAGTTTTCCCTTCGTAGAGGTCCTTGTTCTCTTCAAGCCATTCCGGCATGTAACGTGAAGCCTCTACATCAATTTTGATCGCATTTTTAAAGCGACCAAGTTCGTACTCGTAGTTGTTACGAACATCGAGGATGACGACATCATCACGGTTCATCATCTCTTTCCATTCTGCTGGTTCTAGGTATGCTCCGTGTTGTTTCGGCACATCAAACTCACCATCAAAGCGCCACGTCACGAGCTCTTTCTTGTGACGAACAAAAATTTTCTTGAAGGCATGCTCTTCGACTTCATCGATTTTAAACTCAATATCGCTGAAGAGTGGGCTTGCTTTCAAATCATTCATGTATTGCTCGGTTTGTTCCCATGTACCGGAGCACGTTCCGTTGATTCCTTCAGAAGAAATCAGGATACGCCCTTTGATACCGAGATCTTTACAATACTTCAAATGTTCTTGCGTGAGTGTTTCTGGGTCTTCGATATTGACGTACTTATAGTACAGCAAGACCCGCATTGGTTTTGTTTCCATGTTATGTTGCTCCCCTGTGTTCAGTTTTTTGCAGGAAAACGAACGTTGGGTTGTGTCGTTCGACGAATAGACTTGCCTGCAACCACAAGTCCATTATTATATGATAAATATCACGACGGATTTTCGCAAATGGTTTTTAATTTTTTTTGATGAATGCAGGGAGATGCGTCTTCTAAATCGAATTCGGGTAATAGAGTAGTAACGAAAGTTGAAGGTGGAACGACTATGCTCACTTCTCTCCAACAGTACATTATCCAATTGATTGAGTGGCTTCAGAGTTTGCCTGGTGGTCCTTGGGCTGGTCTTGGTGCTCCATTTTTAGAAGCAATCTTCCCTTTTCTGCCACTCGTCTTAATCATTTCTGCGAATGCGGCGACATATGGCTTTTTGTTAGGTGTTCTCTTGTCGTGGATCGGGAGTCTTCTCGGAACGATTGTCGTCTTCGCGGCCGTCCGGTACATCTTCCGAAAACCGATGACACGATGGCTTGAGAAGCATAAGACGGCGATATATTGGTTAGAACGAATTAATCACATGAGCCCGATTTCGCTCGGGTTCTTATATTCACTCCCGTTCATCCCGGTCAGTTTGATTACCTATTTACTGGCGCTCATCCAAATGAAGCTCCGTACGTTCATATTAGCAGCGGGATTTGGTAAACTGCTCGTCGTCGTCATTTTCTCTGTCATCGGAGACCAGTGGGAAGAATTTATTCAAAGCCCGTTTCGCTTGTCGATGCTCGGTCTGCTCTTAGTCATACTATGGGCCATCAGTCGAGGGCTTGAGGAAGTGCTCAAGCGACGGGCGTTCAAGAAACGGAACGAGCAATTGAAACAAGAGATGGTGACCAAACGACAAACACCCCTTTGAGAAAGGGGTGTTTTCGCTTATGACTGTTTTTTAAAGCGCGGGAAGTTGAAAGCAATGGCAATCCCTCCGCAAATAAAGAGGAGGAACGGATAGAACATGAACGGGACGAGGTCAGGCGATGCCGTCTCCGTCAACTCTGCGGCAATGAGGAGTTGTGCTCCGTATGGGAGAATCCCTTGTACGCCGCACGAGAAGATGTCGAGCACGCTAGCAGACTTTTTCCGTTCGATGTCATATTCGTCTGCAATGTTCGCTGCAAGCGGTCCGGCTACGAGAATGGAAATCGTGTTGTTCGCCGTCGCCACGTTTGTCGCACTGACAAGACCGGCGATACTCCATTCAGCACCGGCCCGTTTTTGGATGCGTGACGTCAAGGCATCACGTAAATATGCGAGACCGCCGTTATGTGAAATGAGTCCGACAAGTCCGCCCATGAGTAACGTCAAGAACGAGATTTCGGCCATGCCGATCATCCCGTCCGCAATGGCTGTCACAAACGCTGTCACAGATAAGCTTCCGTCAAGTAGACCAATGATACCCGTGAGCGTAATCCCACCTAACAAAACGAGAATGACGTTCAGTCCTGTTAACGCTAGTCCGATCACCGCGAGATACGGAATCAGTTTATACCACTCAAATGCAGCGACATCGACAGTCGATTCACCGTTCGATAAGACGGCGAGTAAAATGGTTGTGATGATTGCGGCCGGTAACACAATCCAGAAGTTCGTTCGGAACTTATCACGCATATTCGTCCGTTGTGTCCGCACAGCAGCGATGGTCGTATCTGAGATAAACGAGAGGTTATCCCCGAACATCGCACCCCCGACGACCGCTGCCGCAGCGATGGCGACGTTGACACCACTCTCTTCATGTATACCGAGTGCGATTGGTGCAAGTGCAGCAATCGTCCCGGTCGACGTTCCCATCGCCATGGAGATGAAGGCGGCAATGACGAAGAGCCCGCTCAAAAGAAGCGATGGTGGTAAGAGAGTCAACGCAGCGTTGACCGTTGCATCGATGGCGCCGATTGATTCAGCGACGGTTGAAAATGCGCCGGCCAGTAAGAAGATAAAAATCATAATGATGATTCCCGGATTGCCGGCTCCTTGAGCGATGCGCTCGACGGTTTGGGTAGCATTTCCTTTTGTCATGAATGCTGCAACCATCAAGGCGATGATGGCCGCAACGAGGACTGGAAACTTATAAAAGTCCCCGTAATAGACACCCGCTCCGATGAAGAAGAGTAAGAAGACGAGCAACGGCAAGAGTGCCCATTTGTTTGCTGTTGGTTGTTCCAAAATAATCACCTCATTAAAAATAAAAAGGACCCTTTTCTGAGAAAAAGGTCCTTCGTGCGAAATACCCTTTTCATCTTTCGAGCAATACGCCCGCTGGATTTGGCACAGGTTCCCCGCTGCCGAGACTTCACAGGGCCAGTCCCTCCGTCTCTCTCGATAAAAAGTTAGTCTATTCCATTATCAAACACGTTCCTTAACGTACCTGTTTCGAATCTAGTTGTCAACTTAAAAACTCCCCAATTCGATGTGAGAAAGGGGAGTTTACGTCGTTAAATTGTTGAAGTGTGCCACGCGGTTACGTCCTGCATATTTCCCACCGACATACAGCGCGCGGTCTGCGTTTCGAATCGTATCATCTAGACGCTTATTTCCAAACGCTTCAATCGTATCGACTCCAATCGACGTGGTCACAGAAATTTCGTGTTGGTCGACACAAAATGGTTTTGCTTCGATTTGGTGACGAATGCGCTCTGCGACTTCAATCGCTTGGGTCATATCACACTGGTTGAGGAGTAAAATGAATTCTTCCCCGCCATATCGTGCGGCAAAATCATCTGTACGAAGTACTTGTCGAATTCGTCGCCCGAATTCTTGTAACACGTGGTCACCGACTTGATGTCCATACGTATCATTGATTTTTTTGAAGAAATCAATATCGAGCATGGCGACCGAAATCGGATACATCGAGATATCGGATATTTGTTGAATCCCATATTCATAAAATGCGCGTGCATTTGCGAGAAGCGTCAAACTATCCGTCCGGCTCTCGGTATAGAGACGGTCTCGTTCATGACACCGACTGATGGTCCGATTGAACGACTTTAAGAGTTTGATGATTTCCTGCTGAATGATTTTTGGATATCCATAAACCGGCTCGCCGGTCATGACAATCCATGTACGAATTCCTTCTATTTCTTCCGAGCGGACAGAGACGAAGCTATGATAGTCATTATGGAAAGCATCGGAAAGTGAGGCATCCCATTCAAATCGCATCTCATAGTCGAGGACGGGGTCATTCGGTTGACTGATGTCGAGTAGTGCGTATACGACTGGTCGATCGATTGGTTGACGTGTCTTCAAATCAAAGTAGAGTATACGATCGAACAATCTGAACTCGACATATCCTTCATCGTAGTGATTCAATTGTTCACACTGACTTAAAAAAACTTCGATGGCTTGCGCCTCACTCTGTGACAAGGAGACGGCTTCTTTTGCTTCATCGTATTGTTCGATCAACGATTTGAATGCATCTTGCCGCTCTTTTTGAATGAGGAGCCGCTTAATAAAAAATGTTAATGCAGCCGCGATGCTACTGACGACAAGTAGATTGGTCTCTCGGAACAACGCCGCCGCTAAAATGAAGATCAAACTGACGACGTACGTATAAAATGCAATCTTCATAAAGTCGCTCAAGGCGATGTCGACACGGAACCACCATTTCACCTGATATTTTTGGAACACGGTGTTTAAGAAAATTGCAAGAAACAGTCCGGCGAGTGGAACAAAAGATTCCTGTGAATAAAAGTCAAGTCCGGTCTCGCCACCAATGGCGAGATAGACAGCTGCCGGAATAACAATTTCTAAATAAGCTGTAATGGCGTTCCAAGGATAAGTGAAACGGAATCGACGGATGGCGACTTTTGGTTTCAGATTGGCAAATTGAAAAATAAACAATCCGATTTGGTTGACGATGAGTGCCGTTTCAAATCCAAAAAATAAAAATAAGATTAAGACGATACTCTCAGAAAAAGTGAAGTACACACCTTTGACTTCGATTGAGTCGAGTTGAAAAATGATGACGAGTAATGAGATTAAAATAAACGACAACGGATCGATGGTCGGGGCGTGCAGGATATCCAATGCAAATAATCCGATGGTGAAGAGGAATAAAACGCTCCATATACTCCAGCCGAGCACGGACATCTTGCGAAAGTGGTTCATATGTTCCCTCCTAGCTTGGGAAATTTCAAGATATAATAGTAAAGATTCGTCAGGATTTCGTGAGAGTCCTGCTTCTCTTCTATCATGATTGAATTCTAGCATTGAGTATACAGGGAATATCCTCTATAATGAAGTTGCTTTTCAACCGCATAGACGAATGTCGATGAAAAAGAGAGTAACGACGATTTGGTCAACAAAGCGATTCGGGGATTGGTGAGAGCCCGGGCTGACAAACGTCGCGAAACGCACTTTTGAGATGCTATCCGAAATGAGAGTAGGCGTAGCCGGAGGGAACCGTTATCACCATAAAGCGGTCTGCATCATGCAGGCAAGAAGAGTGGTACCGCGGGAATTCCCGTCTCTTTGCATCTATTGCAAAGGGCGTTTTTTTTATGAGCTGCAATAAAAGAAGGAGGACATACAAATGAGTTATGAACGCAAGTACGCAGAAGCGTTATCACGTGTCATCGGAGAAGAACTTACGATTGACCAAATTGAAGCACTGATTGAAAAGCCAAAACACGAGGCGCACGGTGACCTCGCCTTCCCATGTTTTCAATTGGCGAAAGCTTACCGGAAAGCACCTGTCATGATTGCGACAGATATCGCGAATGAATTAAACGATGAATTGTTCACGAAAGTCGAGGCGGCGGGACCTTACGTCAACGTCTTCTTAAGCCGTGATGTCGTTTCAAAAGAAATTATTAATACGGTGCTCGATGAGAAGTCGGATTATGCAACACATGCGACGCGCAATGAAACGATTGTGACAGACTTTTCATCACCGAATATTGCGAAACCGTTCTCGATGGGGCATTTACGTTCGACAGTAATCGGGAATGCGATCAACCAAATCGCACGTAAAAACGGATATGACGTCGTCGGTGTCAACCATCTTGGAGACTGGGGTACACAGTTCGGAAAACTGATGGTCGCATACAAGAAATGGGGCGATGAAGAAGCGGTTCGTGCCAACCCGATTGCAGAACTCTTGAAGTTATACGTCCATTTCCATGAAGAGGTGAAGACACAGCCGGAACTCGAAGATGAGGGTCGTGCCTGGTTCAAAAAACTCGAAGATGGCAATGCGGAAGCGACAGAACTTTGGCAATGGTTCCGTGACGAGTCACTCAAAGAATTCCAAAAAGTATACGACCTCCTCGGTGTGAAGTTCGAGAGCTTCAACGGTGAAGCGTTCTATAACGATAAGATGGGACGCGTCGTCGAGATGCTCGAAGCGAAAAATCTATTGGTCGAAAGTGAAGGCGCAATGGTCGTCTCACTCGAAGACGAGAACTTGCCACCATGCTTGATTAAGAAGAAAGATGGCGCAACATTGTACGCGACTCGTGACTTGGCAGCGGCCATTTATCGCTACGAGACGTACAACTTCGTTCAAGCGAATTATGTCGTTGGTGGCGAACAGGCGCTCCATTTCAAACAACTTTTCTCTGTCCTTCGTAAGCTTGGATACGACTTCGTAGACGGAATGCATCACGTACCGTTTGGCTTGATTTTGCAGGAAGGGAAGAAGATGTCGACACGTAAAGGACGCATCGTTCTTCTTGAAGAAGTCTTGAAAGAAGCGATTGAAAAGGCACAAGGGAACATCGAACAGAAGAACCCAGACCTTGCGAACGCACAAGACGTTGCCCGTATGGTCGGTGTTGGTGCAGTCGTCTTCCACGACTTAAAGAATGAACGCATCAACAACATTGAATTCGACCTCGACAGCATGCTTAAATTTGAAGGCGAGACAGGACCTTACGTTCAATATACGAATGCCCGTGCCAACTCACTCCTTCGTAAAGGAAACTATGATGGCTCACCGTTCGCCGGTGCAGACGATGACCACTCATGGAATGTCGTCACGATGCTCAACGCGTTCCCGCACGTCATCACTCGTGCTCATGAACGCCGCGAACCATCCATCATCAGCCGTTACGTACTTGACCTCGCGCAAGCGTTCAACAAGTATTACGGCCATGTCCGCGTCCTAGAAGACGATGCGGGCAAACAGTCACGTCTCGCTCTCGTCAAGGCAGTGACGCTCGTATTGACGGAAGGACTCCGTTTACTCGGTGTCGAAGCTCCAGGAGAAATGTAAGACAGACGAAAGGACCTCAAAAAATTGAGGTCCTTTTCCTATGCTCACACTTTCATCCGTGTCACCGTTCGGGCTTCCGTGTCATATAGACACCATTCCCGGTCAAAGATGACGGCGCCGACGTTGATAATATATCGTTTTTTCTTCAAGTGAAACGGTGTCCCGATTTCCCATGGAAGAGATTTACCTTTTCGATAAATACCCGGAATGTGACTGTGTCCGATGAAGACGAGCGGGTATGTCCCTTTCTCGACGATCGGTTCCCAGTCCTCGTTCCATTTGACTTGATGCCCATGTAAAAAGCGTGCCTCTCCAAGAGTCGTCTGTTCGGGTAACAAGGAAATTCGTGTTTTCACAGGATGGTCGATGACGAGTACCTCGTCGATTCGCTCCTCCTGATTGCCCCGTAGACTTGGGAAGGTCAGTAACGCTTCATAATTTGGGTCGTACGTCACAACGTCTTCGACATGATGAAACCGCTCATGGCGTCGCTTTTTTCCGATATGGCACTCATATAGGTCGCCGAGACAGAGGATGTGCTCCGTTTCGCGATGAACATGCTCGAGAACAGCCTTTAAATCATCAAACGAACCGTGCGGATCACTGATGATAGCGAGTTTCATCGGAAGTTCGTGAATTGGGCATCGACGGACAACTCGAGCTCACGCACGAGTTGCATGACGGCCTGGAGGTCATCACGTGATTTACCCGTGACACGAATTTGGTCGTCTTGAATTTGTGATTTTACTTTTAATTTTGATTCTTTGATGGCGTTGTTGATTTTTTTTGCGTCATCTTTATCGATACCGCTCTTCAATTTCACGCGTTGACGCACCGTGCCGCCAAGTGCGTGCTCTACTTTTTGATAGTCGAGGTTTTTTGTCGGAACACCGCGTTTGATCAATTTCGTGATCAAAACGTCTTTTAATTGCTCGAGTTTATAGTCGTCATCCGAGATGAGGACGAGGTCGCCATTGTCGAGGGACATCTCACTCTTTGACCCTTTGAAGTCATAACGGTTTAAAATTTCCTTTTCCGCAATTTGGATTGCGTTCTTTACTTCTTCAAGATTCATTTCTGACACGATATCGAAAGAATTGTCTTTTGCCATGTTTCATCCATCCTTTGTGTGGTTTTGTTATAATGATAGCAGATTTGAAGCAGTGAAGGAGTGAAGAGATGGAACGTACAATGGATCAACATACACATGTAGACTTAGATCACGTTGCCTATCACGGGAAAGACCTAGGGGTGACGTTCAAAGGAGAACAGATTCGACTACGTGTCTGGTCTCCGGTCGCGGAACAGATGTCGGTCAAGCTATACCGTACAGCACGTGCCCGAAAGTTTGAACGACTTGAACTAGAACCGGCCGAGAAAGGGACGTGGGTCATTGAACTCGATCGTGCCTTATGCGAAGGTCAATTTTATGTATTTGAAGCAATGATTGATGGAAAGAAAGTTGAATCGCTCGATCCTTATGCGAAAGTCGTCGGAGTGAATGGGAAACGTGGATGTCTGCTCGATCCGACATCCTTGAACCCGGATCATTGGATCAAAGAACGTCCGCTATTCAATTCTTCACAAGAAGCGGTCATTTACGAAGCACACGTACGTGATTTGACGAGTCACCCGGAGAGTGGGGCTACGCATCGCGGGAAATTTTTAGGCATGACCGAGACGGGTACGACGACAACGAGCGGTTATCCGACCGGTCTCGATTACATCACATCGCTAGGGATCACGCATCTCCAATTGATGCCATTCTTTGACTATGGGTCAGTGAATGAATCACGTGAAAGCGAAAATAACTACAACTGGGGATATGACCCGGTACATTATTTCGCGGTCGAAGGCTCCTATGCTTCAACGGCAGACGATCCGGCAACGCGAATCGTTGAACTGAAAGCGTTGATTCAATCTCTCCATGACCGGGGTATTCGTGTCATCATGGATGTCGTATTTAACCATACGTACGATGCGTTGACGACGCCGCTCGGTCAATTCGTCCCTGACTACTACTACCGATTAAACGAAGACGGGACACTAGCAGATGGTTCGGCATGCGGGAACGATACGGCATCCGAGCGCGCGATGATGCGTAAGCTCATGGTCGAGTGTGTCACGTACTGGGCCAAAGAATTCATGATTGACGGGTTCCGTTTTGATTTGATGGGACTACATGACGTCAAGACGATGAATCAGATTCGAAAGGCGCTCGACCGCGTCGACCCATCAATCCTTGTCATCGGGGAAGGTTGGGATTTGGATACGCCCCTTCCAGTCCGTAAAAAAGCGAACCAACATAATGCGCACAAAATGCCGCGGATTGCCCAGTTCAATGACGGGATTCGAGACGGTGTCCGAGGAGACGTCTTCATCGAAGACTTGCCGGGCTGGGTGAGTGGAAACACGGACATGACAGCAGACGTGAAACGAGGGATTGCTGGTGGAATCACGAGCCAAAGTTTCGCCGATGAGCCGAACCAGGTCGTCAACTATGTGGAATGTCATGATAATTTGACACTTTGGGACAAGCTGTCTGTGACGAATCCAGAAGATGATGAGACGACACGTCGTCGCCGTCACCGCTTAGCGACATCGATTGTGCTTCTTGGACAAGGGATTCCGTTCCTCCATAGTGGCCAGGAGTTCTTCCGGACAAAAGACGGGGATGAGAACAGCTTTAACTCAGGTGAAGTCGTCAACCGTGTGGACTGGACACGAGCGGAACAAGAAGCACCAAGTGTAGAATATGTCAAAGGCCTCTTGCGTTTGCGGAAGCAATATCCGCTCTTCCGCCTCGAGAACACGGAACAGATTCGAAAACATTTACGTTTCTTCGATGAAGAAGAAGGCGTGATTGCGTTTGAATTGAGTCGCCATGTAGAGGGTTACGTAGAAAGACACATCGTGTATCATAACGGGCTTGAAGAGGCGGTCGAGGTCAAACTCCCGTCTGGTAAGTTTGAGGTGAACGTAGAAGACCATACCGTCAATCTGACGGCACCGCGCCAAGTCGAAGAACGCCACATGACGGTGGCACCCCTTTCGACACTTGTTGTGACCGAGCGTCGCCCGGATTACAGCAAATACGCTGTGGCCGGTGGTGCTGCACTCGCCGTGATCGGCGGTCTCTGGTATGTATCGAAGAAGCGGAAACGTAAAGAGCAGTAATCAAAAAGGAGACGTTAATCCGTCTCCTTTGGTGTGTCTCCCTCTGATTGAGATGCTTCGAGTTGCATCATTTTTTGGACGAGGATGTGCTTCGGCATATGCATCAGTTCTTCGAGCGGGACGTTTAATTTTTTCGCAAGCTCAACAGCGGTCTCTGGCGATAATTGTAATGGACGCATTGGAATTCTCCTTTCTAAACCATAATTCTATACCGTCAGTATACAGGAAAATAAGAAATGTGTTGAACGAACACATTCAAAATCGAATTTCGTTTCGGTCGTTGCTAAGCTGAAATTAGGAAGTGATCAAATGTACAAACAAACAGCAGACTTTCAATTTCATCAAACGATCGAATGGTTAGAACGTGTCGGTGAAGGTTGGATGTTGTACTTGGCGCAAACCGGCTTTTTGTTCTTTGACGAGTCGTCTCAAATTCGCTGGGAGATTGACTGGATATGGACACCGTGCGCCCTATATGTGGAGCCGAACACGACGCGTGCCGTAGCTTGGTTTCAAGAAAGAGGATTTTACGGAGTCATTGATTTACAACGAGGAACGATGGAGACACATGCGATTCCACAAAGATTCAACGGAGATTGGTTTAGCAATCTGCACCATTGGCAAGGTAATGACATCTTCTTATATTCAGCCGAATCGGATGTCGTGGCTTTGAACCTTGACGATCATACGTTTCGGTATAGTCGTTACGAAGAAGTCCCGATGTTCGGGGACATCATCGAGCTGGCCTATCAAGGGACGTATGATTTCGAACGATTCACACCTGAAACATGTGTGACCCTGTTCGATGAAAAAGCACATCATTTTTTAGTAGAGAATGTGATAACGAATGAAAACTGGCGCATTCCCTACCAAGGAGACCGTGACACGGTCATTCTCGATCAAGTCGGAGAAACGACGGCCATCACATCGACGGAGTCGTTTCAGCTATTTCACCGGGATAAAGAGTTATTTTGTTCAAGCATATGTGCAGACAATCAATTATTGAAAGTTATGCTATTAGATGACCGAGGCGATCGTCTCGTCGTCTTATCTGCACCACCAAGATTTTGTCATAGTTGGCTTCAAGTTTTTGAACGACAAAGCTCCTGAACCGAGCACGGGTTCAGGATTTTTTTGTGAAGTGATGATGAATGGAGAGAGAAACGGGAAGTAAATGGTTAGAGAGGGAGGAGTGACAAGGATGGAATGGTTGGGTAGGCAGTTAATTCGCTTTCGATATGGGGTGCTACTCGTTTGGGCAATTTTAATTGCGGGGTCAGTTTATTTTGGATTGCAGCTTCCGAGTGAATTAAAAGGAAACGGTTTTGCGATTCAAGACGGACGGTTCCAACAAGTGGAAGATACATTGAATGAACGATTTGATCGGGCAGGGGCATCCATGATCGTCTTATTCGAAGGTGGAGACCTAGATGCGATTATGGACGAACAACAGGAACGCTTTGAAGCGATTCCAAAGATTGACGGGGTGATCACACCGGCAGAGAACCCAGACGCCCGGTCAGGAGACGTATCCTATTTCGTGCTGGAATTCGAAGATTACGATGCGGCGGAATCCTCGATTGATGCCGTCCGAGACGCGCTCATCGTGGACACGGATACCGAAGTCCGCTTGACGGGAGAACCCGTATTTGCGGACGATTTGAATGAGGCTTCAAAAAATGACTTAATTCGGGCAGAGTTAATCGGGATTCCGGTTGCGCTTGTTGTGTTGTTGCTCGTTTTTGGCACACCACTCGCCGCGCTCATGCCGTTACTCGTCGGGTTGATTACATTCATTGTGGCGGCGGGATCACTATTCTTTTTTGCACAAAACATGGAATTATCCATCTTTGTCCTGAATGCTGTAGCGATGATTGCCATCGCGCTCGGGATTGATTTCTCCCTGTTACTCGTCAATCGGTATCGTGAAGAATTGGCGCGTGAACAATCGAGAGAAGAGGCCATCATACGAACCGTTGCGACGGCCGGGCGGTCGATTCTCTTCTCGGGACTTTGTGTATTTGTCGGATTGGCCGGCCTATTGTTCATCCAGGTCGACGTTTTTCAGGCAATCGCACTCGGTGCACTCATTGCGGTTGCAGGGGCGGTGTTATCGGCACTGACACTCTTGCCGTCATCTCTTTACTTAGTCGGTGAGGCCTTGAATAAAGGACGGATCATCAAGTCTGATGAGACCCGTTCTGAAAAGCGTTGGCAAAAGCTTGCCCGCTTCGTGATGAAGCGTCCCGTGACGATGACACTCGTTGCATTGTTGTTATTACTACCGAGCCTTTGGTTCGTTCGCGATTTAGAGTTGAACATACCAGATGCCGACGCGCTCCCGACCTCATACGAATCACGAGCTGCGCTCGAGCGATGGGATGATGTGTTTGGGGATAATTCGACCGATGCGGTCATTCTGTTCGAAGCGAACGATTTGACCGATCCGATGATTTTAGAGGAATTGACGAGTCTCACGGATGAGTTGAATGAAGTCGACATCGTCGATAACGTCTCGACTTTCCTGACGACATCGGGGTTAACACCGGAGACGTTTACGCAACTCGCCCTGGCGGCACCTGAACAACTCGCTCCGCTTGAACGCCTCGTCACACTTGACGGGAATACGGATTTGGCACTCGTCAACGTGAGCTTTGATGTACCTCCGAGCGACAAAGAAGCGCAAGCATTCGTACGCGATTGGCGAAATCAAGGGTTCGAAGTCGGTGGACCGGCAGCCTTCAATGAAGAGATTTACGACGAAATTTATGACAGTATCCCCTATGCGGTCATCACTGTCATCTTGGCGACATTCTTCATCCTCATGTGGGCGTTCCGTTCTATCTTGATTCCGATCAAAGCGATTCTCATGAACGTGCTCGGTCTAGGGGCGACGTTCGGACTGCTCGTCATCATATTTGAGTCGGGCTATGTGTATGACGCCGAGACAATCAGTATTTTGACTCCGGTCTTTATCTTCTCGCTCGTCTTTGGGTTGTCGATGGACTACGAGGTGTTTCTCGTTTCACGAATCGAAGAATATTACCGGGAGACGGGTGACAATGACTACGCGACGGAGATGGGACTGGCGAAAACGAGTAAAATCATTACCTCGGCAGCCATCATTATGATTGTTGTCACAGGTGCGTTCGCCTTCACAGGCGTCAGTCCGATCAAACAGCTCGGAGTCGGGATTGCGCTCGCCATCTTCATTGATGCGACCATCATCCGGATCCTGCTCGTTCCGTCCCTCATGAAACTGTTCGGGGATTGGAACTGGTGGTGGTTCGGGAAGAAAGATTTACCGAAACGTAACATGCACTAAAGGTAACATTCAGCAACTAAATCAAAATGTGTGGTAAACTGTGTACAAGATTACGCGCAATTTGAGAAAGGAAGGTCTTTATGGATACCGAGAGGACATGGCCTCTGTTCCAACTTCCGGACTTCTAGCGTTGAAGGATCACAATCACGTGTATCAATCAACAAACGGAAGATCGGAGATGGAACAGATGGAACCGCGGCTACGACTGAGGATCCTCCTCTCCGTCAAGAACGGGGAGGACAATCGGAATGAAACGAGTTGCTACCATAGTGCTCGGAACGCTAATCATGGCGTTCGGTTATTATTATTTGAATGAACAGTTTGGTTTGGCGGAAGGTGGGTTCGTCGGATTATCGCTACTCGGTCGTTATTTATTTGATATCGACCCGGCGATTTCGATGATCGTGCTCGACATTCCATTTTTTATCATCGCGTTATGGTGGAAAGGATGGCGTTTTGTCGGGCAGGCGGTATTAGCCGCTTCGTCCTTATCGCTCAGTTATGCGATGTGGGACCGTCTCGATTTGCTCACGTTTGATATTCAAGTATGGCCGGCGACGTTATTCGCTGCCATCGCGAGTGGGATTTTGACCGGATATGGTCTCGGTCTCGTCTTGAAGTCAGGTGGAGCTACCGGAGGCGACGATTTATTCGCCATTGGCTTATCGAAATGGACAGGTGTGTCGGTCGGCACGATTTTGATTATCTTTGATGTGATCGTCCTTGGGATTTCACTCATTTATTTACCATTATCGAATGCGCTCTATACACTTCTTGCGGTGTCAATCGCCGGACGAGTCGTCACAAAAATGCTCGTCGTCGATGAGCCGAAAGTGACACCTGTCGTACCAAATTGGACACCAAAAAACGATCTCGCGTGAGATCGTTTTTTTTAGTTCATCGAAACTGCGATGTCAAACAAGTCTTGTTTCGAAAGTTGATCTCCTTTGTAGTCGATTGCATATTCGACGCCATCTTGTTGCCAACTGAGCACGGTGAGTTCATCGGTCTCATTGAGGTATACAGGAGAACCTTGAATGGTTTGAGCATATGCTTCCCACGTTTCAGTATGGTGCCATCCTAGTTCAGTAGTTGCCCATACGGTAATAGACTGCTCATCATTTTGATAAACGAGTTCGACCCGACTTAAGCTGACGAGATGAGCATATTCACTATCGGTGACAAAAGGAAGCTGCGTGGGGCTTTGAATCTCGAATGGGACGAAAGAAGTCGTTGCGTGAATGGGTAGAGGGACTTCGCTTCGTCCGATAAAAAGTAGAAAAAGACTCATGCCGAGAATACACTTGAAGATAAAACGGCCTTTTCGATCTTGTGGCAGTAAAAACATGATCGAATTTCACCTCACTGAACAATTTATACATTTTCATTTAGTATAAATGAGGTATTTGTTTAAAACATACAAAAAATAACTTTTTATTCACTGATGATGATATCATGGAGGATGACTAGAAATGAGAGGTGCATCTTATGAAAAATCGAAATATTGTCAACTTTAGTATCCTCGTATTACTCATGGCAGTGATGGTCGTGAACAACGTTGATGGGCTACACACGCTCAAGACGTTGGTGAACGGTCTTGCAATCTTGACGTTATCTGTCATCGGAGTTGTATACGTGACAAACTATGCTAAAAATAAGAAACAGGCAATGTGATGAGATAGGTGGCTGAGGCTACCTATTTTTCTTTTTCGTTATTTGTGCTAAACCTCACAGCGCATGCTATCACCATCCATTACACTAGTGGATGAAGGAGTGATAGGTGATGAAATGGATGATTCCAACACAACATGGGGCATGGTCGATGCTCATTTTACCGTTTGTTCTTGGAGGAACGGTCGGAGGATGGACGTGGACACATATGCCTTTTGCCATTGCATGGCTATTTGTTTATATGGGAACATTCTTCTTGTTCCAATACATCAAACAACGTAAGAAATCGCGTGAGCTTTTACGCACAGTGATGATCTATCTGATGATTGCTACATTATCCATCATTCCAGTCCTATGGATGCAATGGAGTCTCATCTGGTTCGCTTTTGCGATGATTCCATTCGGTCTCGTGAACGCTTACTTTGCCAAAATCAAAGATGAGCGAAACGTGTGGAACGACGTCAGTGCCGTCACGTCATTCTGTATCGGAGGAATGGCGAGTTATTACCACGGAACACACGTCTTTGATGAAACGATTATATGGGTATTCGTTTTACCATACCTCTATTTCCTCGGAAGCATC
Organism: Exiguobacterium sp. ERU653; assembly: GCF_018617775.1. Taxonomy (NCBI): domain Bacteria; kingdom Bacillati; phylum Bacillota; class Bacilli; order Caryophanales; genus Exiguobacterium; species Exiguobacterium sp. ERU653. The sequence goes on along the minus strand of NZ_JACSKV010000002.1, from coordinate 23,530 downwards.
TTTTTCGTCAAGACGATGATCCGTGAAAAGCAGAGCCTCACGTATCGAAACCTTTCGTGGGGATATCATATGTTACTAATCATCGTTTTCATTACACTAGGTTATCCTCTACTCGCATTGGCTTATGCACCAAGCCTGGTACGCGCTGTTTGGTTCCACGGCAAAAAGATCCCAATCATGAAGATTGGGATTGTGGAAATCGCTAACTCGATTTTTGTATTAACGTGGCTCGCGACATATCTCCTGATTTAGTTTGTAGATGACGAAGTACTCGCGAGGACGGCAGCAGTCGTAGCAGCGGTCGCCGCTTGTTGCATCGCGAGCAGGTGAGCGAATGTGCCGTGAAGCAATAAATCGTTCGCTTCTCCAGTAGTGATGTGGTCGGCTGCCACAAGTTGAAGCGCGACGAGCACGCTATGTGTATTGAACCAGCGCTGCTTGTCTTTTTCCACATCCACAATTTCTTTTACGGCGTGTATGGAATCCATGTTCGGCTCTGTCACGATGCTAAGTAGGGCGAGCGCAGGCAAGTGTTCACGACGGATGGATACTTCTACTTCCTCTAAGTGCGACTTCCAAGTGAGCAATCGTGACACCGCTTCTTCTGGAGAAGAGTCGCTGAATGTCAGTAAATGAGAGACGAGTTGCAGTTCGTTTGACTTCGGAAGTCGGTCTTTCAATAATGTATAGTGCTGCTCGATACGTTCATTTAAATCGATGATGTCGTCAAACGCTTGAACGAGTACGAGTGCTGATAACAAATCTTCCTCACTCGTCAACCAGGGATGATGTTGCTTAAACGTTTGGTACAGGTCCGTCGCCTCATCGAGTCTTTGCTCAGGGTGATCTACATTGATCAGTTGATTCGCTAAAAAAGGACGCAATGAACTGAAGCGGAAGTGTTTACGGTCGAGCAATGTATCAAGTCGGAGCGCCTCATCGATCGCAGTTCCGATGTCTTCGTACTTAGCGTCGAGAAACGAAAGCCACACGAGGTTTTGGCTACCTCTGAACTTTGAGAATATCTTTGTTTTTTGTTTCAATGTATCACGTGCGTCTGAAAATCGTGATGCATCGAACGGGGTATCGTGAATCGCGTAATGAATGGCCATTAAGCGCCGGAAGTCATCTGTCAGTTCCCATTTCGTCGCTTCTTTGATGGCATCTAGTGCCTCTACATATCGTTCATAACGTGTCATGTCGAATCGCCTCCTTGGTCAACCATACGAGATGGAGTAGAAAGATGTTTCAAAAAAGCCGCCACGGAAAAAATCCGGGCGGCTTTTCATTATTGTACTTGTGTATACAATTTTTGCATGTACTCGTTCACTTCATCGGCCGCTTGGAACATCATGAATGAATGTTGCAAGATGATCTCTGGTGAGAAACCGAGGTCGAGGTCGAGTGTAGATGCGAGTGTGACATCACGATCGCTGTCGAGTACGCAGCGGAAGTATTTGAACTCCTGGTTGAACTCGTTCAAGGCATTGAGAATCGGTAAATCTTCTACATAGTCTGGGACGTGCGTGACGGTCGCAGCGTACAACTCAGCGTCTGTCGTCTTTTTGTTAAAAGCGATAATCATAACGGGCTGAGCCCCGGATTTTGTTGTTTCACGCGTCAAAAACGTGACGTGCGTTTCAGTGTCGCTCTCTTTGAACGTCATATTGCGTTCAGCGGCGAGCGCTTTAAATGATTCTACTTTTTCTTCGAAGTTCACAAGGAAATCCCCCTTAGTAAGTCGTTACTCTAACTTTCCCCCATTTGAACAGGGAAAGCAAGGGGAACTAGCGTTTCATCAACATTTTAATGGCTTCTTCTACCGTTTCTGACGTATCTTCACCATCTTCCTGAGCTGTGATGATGCACTGCTCTAAATTCTTAGCCACGATGATTGTCGAAGCGCGATCGAGCGCGGATCGGGCGGCACTTAATTGCGTCACGACATCGCGACACTCTTTCCCTTCTTCCATCATACGGATGATGGCGCGAATTTGTCCTTCCACGCGTTTCATGCGATTCAATACTTTTGCATCGTATACATACGGTTCCATATCATTCACCTCTATAGGAAAAATTGTTCAGTTACCCAACTATTTATTGTGTAGGCTCATCTTAATACATGGGGGAGTATGTGTCGAGCACCAACTACTTTATGAAGGTGTGATGAAAAATTCTACATTTCGTCAAACTTATTTCTTGCATTTGAATACCTAAGGGGGTATATTAATGACGTGGAAGCGAAATGTTCAACAAATCACAAACTTGTTGGACGCCAGCTACCAAGCCGAATGGTATAGATTGAATCGAAAAGGAAAGGTAGATCAGTTATGAAAGCATCCGCTTTAAAACGTCAGATGGACTTTGAAGTGCCTGTAAACATCGTCGACGTACGTGAACGTGACGAGTTTGAAGAAGGTCATATCGAAGGTGCAAAAAACTATCCGTTATCAGAAATCACCACTTGGATTGATACACTCGATCCTGCTGAAGAATATGTCGTTCTTTGCCGCTCTGGTGCACGTAGCACGCAAGCAACTTGGCAAATGGAGGCAAAAGGCTATAAAGTGGTCAATATAGAAGATGGCTTGATGAGTTGGCCAGGAGAAGTCGTCAGAGGAGGAAATGGACAATGAGTAAAAAAATCGTAATCGTTGGTGGAGTAGCAGGTGGTGCATCTGCAGCAGCACGTCTCCGTCGTTTAAATGAAGAAAACCAAATTGTCATGTTCGACCGTGGGGAGTATATTTCATTCGCGAACTGTGGTCTTCCATACTACATCGGAGACGTCATTCAAGATCGTCAAAAATTGCTCGTTCAAACAGTTGAAGGAATGAACAAACGTTTCCAACTCGATATCCGCAACTTGACGGAAGTGACAAAAATCAACCGTGACGAAAAAACGGTGACGGTGAAACACGTCCAAACCGGTGAAACGTATGATGAGTCATATGATGTACTCATTTTATCACCGGGGGCGAAACCGATTCGTCCGAACATTCCTGGAATCGATGAAGCAGAAGATATTTTCACACTACGTAACATCCCGGACACGGATAAAATTCGTAGCTATGTTGATGACAAAGCACCGAAACACGCGACAGTAATCGGTGGGGGCTTCATCGGGATTGAGATGGCGGAAAACTTACGTGAGCGCGGCGTTGACGTCACACTCGTCGAGATGGCAGACCAAGTCATGACGCCACTTGACCGCGAGATGGTCGCTCCAATTCATGAACATATGCGCCTTCACGGTGTCGAACTTCAATTATCAGACGGTGTTTCTTCATTCTCTGAAAAAGGGAAGAAAGTACATTTGACAAGCGGTCGCGTCATCGATACGGATATGGTCATCATGTCAATCGGTGTCATCCCTGAATCGACGATTGCACGGGAAGCGGGCCTTGAGACAGGTACGCGCGGCGCGATTCGTGTCAACGAAAAAATGCTCACATCAGATCAAAATATTTATGCAATCGGAGATGCCGTCGAAGTACTCGACTATGTCTTCCAAGAACCAACCGTTGTACCACTCGCATGGCCAGCGAACCGTCAAGGACGTCTTGTGGCGGATATCATTAATGGTCGTGACGTTAAATACAACGGAACGATGGGAACAGGAATTGCCAAAGTGTTTGATATGACGGTCGCATCGACAGGATGGAACGAAAAACGTTTGAAAGCGGCTGGTAAGACTTATGAAGCCGTCCACGTGCACCCGGGTTCGCACGCAGGGTACTATCCAGGATCGACACCAGTTTCGCTCAAACTCTTGTTCCACCCGACAACGGGTGAGATTTACGGTGCGCAAGGTGTCGGCATCAATGGAGTCGACAAACGTATCGATGTCCTTGCCACAGCGATGAAAGGTGGTTTGACAGTTCTTGACCTTCCGGATCTCGAACTCAGTTACGCTCCACCATTCAGTTCAGCGAAAGATCCGGTCAATATGATCGGCTATGTCGCTTCGAACGTCGTGCTCGGCGACAACGAAGTCGTACATTGGGATGAAATCGATGAGCTCGTGAAAAATGGAGCGACATTGCTTGACGTGCGTGACGAATCAGAACATGAACTTGGGAAGATTCCAGGATCAATCAACGTTCCGTTGAATTCATTACGTGAAAACTTAGACAACTATGACCGGAATGAAACAATTTATGTAACGTGCCAAGTCGGTCTTCGTGGATATCTCGCATCACGAATCTTGCGTCAAAACGGATTCAAAGTGAAGAACTTGAGCGGTGGCTACAAAACGTGGTCACAAATCAATCGTGATTTCGAGGCGCTTGAAGAGGAGAACACATCAAATGAAACTGCAGCAACCGTTGTAGAGGAGGAGTCAGCACAGATGACGAATGCACCAATTGGTGAAGCGGTTATTTTAGACACGTGTGGTCTACAATGCCCGGGACCAATTCTGGAAGTGAATAAGAAAGTCGCAGACCTCGGAGAAGGCGAAACGCTCCGCGTACTCGCAAGTGATCCAGGATTCTTCGCTGATATCGAAGCGTGGGCGAAGAAGACAGGCAATAAGCTCGTCTCGAAACAATTTGTTAACGGACGAGTCGAAGCCATCCTTCAAAAAGGACAAGGTCCGGCTGCTCCGCAGGCGGGCGCTCCAACAAAAGACGGTGCGTCAATGGTCGTCTTCAGTGGAGACCTTGACCGTGCGCTCGCATCCCTCATCATTGCGCAAGGTGCTGCAGCGATGGGTAAAGACGTGACGATGTTCTTCACATTCTGGGGACTCAATGTCATTCGCAAACCGGACGCACCGGAAGTGAAGAAACAAGGCCTTGAAAAAATGTTCGGTATGATGATGCCAGGACATGCCGGCGAACTTCCGCTCTCGAACATGAACTTCGGTGGTGTCGGTCAAAAAATGATGAAAAAAGTCATGAGTGACAAGAATGTTCCTTCTGTCGAAGAAATGATCAAGTCGGCGCAAGAGGCGGGCGTAAAAATGGTAGCTTGCACGATGTCGATGGACGTCATGGGAATCAAAGAAGAAGAGTTGATTGAGGGAGTCGACCTTGGTGGTGTTGCGGCATATCTTGGCGCAGCAGAAGACGGCAACTTGAACCTCTTTATCTAAATATGAAATATTTAACGAATCGGGTTGCGATGAGCAATCTGATTCGTTTTTTTTTTTTTTTGCAAGATTCGATTTGGTCAAATAGTCCATCATGCAAGAAAGTGAATTAATATTGCAATTTTCGTATAATTTACCTATAATTCTACTCATGTTAAAAAAGTTGACATGACTTTTTTGTTAAGAGTTTTAGAATGATGGAGGATTAGTATGGAGAAATTGGTAGAGAAGCTTGTTTCGCAGGCGAACGATTTGTTGTGGTCGCAAGTGCTCATCGTTGTACTTGTCGCATTAGGTCTTTATTTTACGGTTCGTATGGGGTTCGTCCAGTTCCGTATGATTCCTGAAATGTTCCGTCTTTTGTTTAAAGAAGGGGCGGCGCGTGAGAAAGGACAAGTATCTTCTTTCCAAGCGTTCGCAATCGGAACGGCGGCACGTGTCGGAACAGGTAACATTGCCGGTGTGGCGACAGCGATTGCGCTCGGTGGTCCAGGGGCGGTCTTTTGGATGTGGCTCATTGCCTTGATTGGAGCAGCATCTGCATTCGTCGAAAGTACATTGGCACAAGTGTATAAGATTCGTGACGGACGCACATGGCGCGGGGGACCGGCTTATTATATGGAACGTGCGCTTGGTCAACGTTGGCTCGGTGTTTTATTCGCAATTTTGATTACGTTCGCATTTGGATTTGCATTCAACTCGGTACAGTCGAATACGATTTCACTCTCTGTGAGTAATCAATTTGGGATCAGTACAACAGTCGTTGGGATTGTCCTTGCGATTGTGACGGCCGTTGTCGTCTTCGGTGGGATTCAATCTATCGCACTCTTGTCGAGTATCATCGTTCCAGTCATGGCAGGTGGCTATATCCTACTCGCGATTTGGATCATGGTGACAAATGTCAATCTCCTACCAGACGTCTTCAGCCTCATCTTCTCAGAGGGAGTCCTCGGAATCGAGCAACTCTTCGGTGGTGCGATCGGTGCGATGGTGCTTCAAGGGATTCGTCGTGGTCTCTTCTCGAACGAAGCAGGTATGGGTTCTGCGCCGAACGCCGCTGCAACAGCGGAAGTGTCACACCCTGTCAAACAAGGATTGATTCAATCGTTTAGTGTCTTCGTGGATACATTACTCGTCTGTACATCGACAGCGATGATCATCTTGATTTCAGGAGTAGCAGGTTCAGAATCGTTTGCAGGTGTCGAACTGACACAAGCTGCATTGACAGCAGAAGTCGGTCCGGTAGCGACATCGTTCTTGACGATTGCAATCTTCTTATTCGCTTTCAGTTCGATTCTTGGAAACTATTATTACGGAGAGACGAACATTCAGTTCATCTCAGATAAAAAAATCTACGTCACGCTCTATCGCATCGGTGTCGTCGGAATGGTCTTGTTTGGTGCGGTCCGTTCTGCAGGTCTCGTCTGGTCGATTGCGGACGTGTTCATGGGTCTCATGGCACTCGTGAACTTGTATGCGATCTTCCGCTTGGCGAAGGTGGCTCGCGCCGTTCTCGATGACTACTTGTTACAACGTCGAGCAGGAGAAGACCCGGTCTTCTATGTCGACTCGGTTGAGAACCTTCCTGGCCGTGAATATATCGAAGCTTGGGAGAGCGAACCAGAAGAACAACAAACAGGAACAAATCGTTTTTGATGTAGGAAACCGTCTACGAATTTAAGTAGGCGGTTTTTTTACATATACAAGACGGGTAATGTCATAAAAAAGGGGGCGTTCATGTATGGAGACGACGCATTATGTACGTGTTTCCCCAGAAGTATGGGTATCGTTCAACCAAGAACCGGAGATGATTTTAGACTGGTTGATTCATATGCATGAGCAATATCGGGATCGGGACGACACGCTGACGCTTCCGAATGTGGAACCGTTTCAACGCGTGCTCAGTCAAATCGAAGTGTATATCGATGGGGCGGACACATACAATATGGAAATGGCACTCGTTGGCGAGGAGTTGATTGTGAATGAAGCGCAGGCGGTCGTTGTCGGTATACTGACTCCTCAATTGCTTCACATCGTCAAAGACACGTTGCATGCGTTCGGACGAGATGACGTGAAAGACATGGCGCTCGTGGCAAAAGATGAGTTCGAGACGATTTGGGAAGACTGGACCCGGTTGCAACAGTTCTGTGAGACGGCCGTGTCCCGAGAAGAGTTTGTCTTAATTTATTATGAGTAAGGATGGACCTGATGTGATACCATGTAAAAAAATGGTATAAAGGGGATTCGCTCATGGACGTGATTGGCACACTCATCTGGATCGGCATTCTGATTAACCCGTTTCTTGCGTATCAAACGGGAGTCAAATCACTTTATCGCATCACGCTTATCTCATTCACCGTCTTCTTGGTGACATGGGGGTATGCTGTGACGGGCGGGCTGGTGCCTGTCCTATTTGACACGGCTTGGAACGTTCTACTCGCCGCTTATATTGGTCTATTGGTGTTGAATAGCTATCTCGTCAGCAAACGGTTTGTTCCGAAGATGACATGGATTCGTTTTGGTGTGATCGCACTGATTGGATTTGGTGTCAGTCAAGCGTGGTTGGGAATGAGTACAGGGGAGTGGACGCGATCATTCTTCATGGACGGGGATTTCTGGATGATGAGCGTCATAGTATCGCTCCTGATCCTGCTTCTCGTCACGATGAAGACGTTAGACCGTCGAATAGAAGCATGAAAAAATCCCGAAACGAGCCATCTCGTTTCGGGATTTTAATTATTTCAAAGCTGTCTCGAGTGCCTTGACGTTTTCACGCATCAAGTCGAAATAGCTCTTATCCATCTGTTCTTTTGTGACCGATTCCAAGTTGTAAATCGTCACGCTTTCTGCGCCGATTTCTTGCTTCACGACCTCAGCAACTTTTGGTGTGACCGTGTCTTCAAAGGCAATATAGTTCAAGTCGTGGAGACGAGCCTCTTCAATGATTCGTTTGAGGGCTTGTTGTGATGGTTCTTCAGAAGGTGTGAGTCCGGCGATTGGTAATTGTTCGAATCCATAGCGTTCAGCTAAATAGCCATAAGCGGCATGCGTTACAAGAAGTTCTGATTTCGTCCCGTTTTCGACCGCTGCTGCCAATTCACTATCTAGGGAGTCCGTTTCTTCTTTGAATGCACTTAAGCGATCCGCAAACTCGTCTTTATAGTCCGGGGCCTCTTCACTGAGAGCTGCTTCAACGGCTTCCGCCATTGTAAAGGCGTTCATTGGGTCGAGCCAAACGTGAGGGTCGTATTGTCCGTGGTCGTGATGGGCATGCCCGTCTTCCGAGTGTCCATCTTCTTCATGAACATGAACGGTATCAGTTGCATCGAGCAACGCCACGTTCTCCGCTGTTTTAACGAAGGTGACGTTCTGTCCATCTAAACTCTTCTCCATTGATTCGACATATGGCTCTAAATCGTGACCAATCGTCAAAAAGAGATCGGCTTCAGCAATTTGAGTCATCTGCTTAGAAGTGGGTTCAAATGTGTGCGGGTCTGCTCCGGGTGGGATGACCATTTCGACGTTGACTTGATCTCCGCCAATTTCTTCAGCTATTGACTTTAAAGCGAAGGTCGAGGCATACACCGTCAATTTGTCGCCCGTTGATTCCGTTGTGTTATCTCCTTCGGTATTACCGCAAGCTCCAAGTAGAAGCGTCCCGGCAGCGACGGCACCTAGCCATGTCTTTTTCATCTTTCATCGTCCACCTTTCAAAAATTATCTGAATATTAAATCGTAACAATTACGTTTTATGACTGCGATTAATATTATAGTGTGCCTTTCGAAGCACGTCAAGTCCGACTTCTGATGGATAGATTTTTGAAAAAAACGGGAATATGATTAAAAAAAGGGACGAGGAGTGGATTGTATGAGAAAGGAGACTGCCTGGTTTGTAGGTGGTGCGGCGATTGCTGCCGCGACTGCAGCCGGGGCTAGCGTGTGGAGTCAGTATGGGTCACTTGTCAGATGGCAAGAACCCGAATTGCCGATTCGACCGACAACACGCCGGCGTCACACGTACACGTATAAAATTGTCAACGATCGTCCGCTCCAATTTGATTTATATCTCCCTCCAGGTGAAGGTCCATTCCCGGTAGCGGTCTATGCACACGGGGGAGCATTTGTCAGAGGGGACCGGAGCATGGTGACGTTGTTTCATCCGTTACTCGATCACTTTTTAGGGAAAGGAATCGCTGTCGTCAGTATCGATTATCGCTTATTTGAAGATGGGGTGTATTTCCCTGATAATATCTCCGATGCTTCAGATGCACTTTGCTATTTGAAGAAACACGAGTCGTTGTTGATGCTTGATACACAGCAATTACTCGTGTGGGGCGATTCTGCGGGAGCGGCTTTGTTGCTCGCGACAGCACTCGATCGTCACAAACAATTTGTAGGTGAACTCGGGGATGACCTCCCAGAAATCAAAGGGGTTATCGCCTTGTATCCACCAACAAACTTTTTATTATTCAAGTTCATTCAGACGTGGTTGGCTCATTTGAAATTCTATGAAGGAAGCCGTGAGGAGTGGCGTGAACTGATGGTGAAATGTTCACCCGTTTCCCATTTATACGCTGATGCACCGCCAATCTTATTGTTACATGGGAAGAAAGATCCGATTGTGCCATTTGGCCAGGCGCTTCACTTCGTCGAACATGCGAGTGATGTCGGTGCGAACGTCCAACTCATTTCATTTCCTAATGGAACGCACTCACTTGCAAGTTTCCTGCAATCGGACAATCCAATCAACGAAAAGCAACTTATGGCACGCATCAACCGTTTTATTGATGAATGCATGGTATGACGTTGCGATTTTTAGGGAAGATGGTACGATGAGTGATGATTGAAAGTATAAGGAGTGGAAGTAGTGACAGAGTTATGTTTAGTCAGGCACGGTCAGACCGATTGGAATCGTTTAGAAATTATTCAAGGGCGCGAAGATAATCCTTTGAATGCACTCGGACGTCAACAGGCCGAAGAGAGTGCAGCTTTTTTAAGTCAAGAACAGTGGGACATCGTCGTATCTAGTCCCTTATCGCGTGCGGTTCATACGGCAGAAGCGATTGCGACGTCATGTGGTATTGAGCATGGGGCGATTCGTTTAGATGAACGGTTTATTGAACGTGAATTTGGAGCGGCATCGGGACAGCCGGTAAAAGGCATTTATGAGGCTGTTCAAGCTGATGATCAGGAGCGCCTTCCTGGCCTCGAGTCGGAAGGTGAGATGCGTGCCCGTGTTTTAGAAGGAATGAAACATTTGGTCGACACATATCCAGGCAAGCGCATCATTGTCGTCTGCCATTCACATGCAATCAAAGCAGCGCTTTCAGCGATTGATGACACATACACGTTCCGTCATGCGATGCGGAACGCCTGCTCGAACTATATCATCCATCAACATGGTCAGTTTGAGGTGAAGGCAGTCAATGTAGCTGACCATATCACCGATCCGGCCATTATGAAATGAGGAGAATGTCATGACGACCTTATTATGGGTATTTATTATCGCATCATTTGTAGTCGCTTTTGCCGGACTCATTTACCCAGTCATTCCGAGTGTCCTATTCTTGTTTATCGGTTACATGATTTATGGGTTTGGTTTCTCATTTGAGCCACTGACTTGGACGTTCTGGGTATGGCAATCCGTCTTCCTCATCTTTTTGTTTGGGGTTGACTATGTCGTTACCCGGGCAACGGTGGACAAACGAGGTGGCTCGGAACGAGCGAAATGGGGCGCGACGATCGGCTTGATTGCCGGACCTTTCATATTCCCGCTCGTCGGAGTCCTTATTTTCCCGTTCATCTTCGCATTTTTGGCAGAATTGACGCTCGGGAAGACGACACGCGAGGCATGGAGTATCGGCGTCGGGACGGTTCTCGCCTTTCTCGGCAGCACGTTGTTAAAAGTTATCGGAATGACGATGATGGTCATCTTGTTCTTTATCTACGTGTGAGGCGGAGGTTATTTCTCCGTCTTTTTTTGTTTGAAGGGTCCAAGGTTGTGGGGAAATAAAAATAAGGTCATTCGATTATTCGAATGACCCAGTTTTGACTAATTGATTAAAGGCGAAACGGCTGAACGTTTGCTGCAGCTCGACTTTCTTCTCGAAGAAAGCTGGTTTCAAATTCGATGTGGCAACCCCATCTTGAATCAAGGAATCAAGCACTTGTTTCGTAGCATCCTGTTTCGGGATCAACATAAGTCCCTCGGCGACGAACGTATGATGATCGTTCAAAGCGCGTTCGCTCGTGAACGTCAAGGCGAGCGCAGCCGGGGCATTCGTCCGGGACGTGATGATTGCCTCGGCGAGGATAAGAATTCGTTTGTTTAAGTAGTGATGGAGCGTGACCGCGGACTCGGTCGGTACGAGCATCTCGAGTAGCCACTCAGAGTCGTGTTCTTTGGAGATGATCAATCCGTCGAGCAAATCGATTGGTAAGTTCAGTTCATTGCCGTATTCGTCTTGAACGAGACGGACTTGGACGAGGCGAAACGTTTTCATAGGATCGTTCCTTTCCGCGTTTTCTTTAGACCATCTTAACATAGTATGATGAATAGAATATGTTAAGATAACGGGGAAGAAACAGAAAAATAGAGAGTGAGGGAGGCATCAAGATGAGTTGGGTTGTTGGCGTAATCGGTTATGTGACGATTCTGGCGATTGTCTACTATGGTGTCCTTTTCTTCAAAGTGAAAGGGGAGCGGAGTCGGGCCGGCTATCGAATCTTTCTTTTGCTTGCCGGACTGTTTTTAGTCAGTGGGAGTGATTATATCATTGCACTGTTCCAAGGGGACACCGAAGCTACGTTTTGGCAACGGACTGTCTATTTTGTCTTGATATTGCTCTCTTTGTCGATGGCGCTTTACTTTCGGAGAAAAGAAGATCAAAGCCAAGCGGGCGAGATGACGATGGTATAAAAAAGGTTGTGGGAATGCACCCACAACCTTTTTTATTTTGGAACTCGCGTTTTGCGAATCATATCAAGTTTTAGATCCCAAAGTGGTTTACTGAACGTCACCGAGTAAACTTCCGGCAGGCGAAGGCGTTTATACTCTTCCCAAAGACCGTTCATCTGCTCATGGTGGTAAGTACGAATCTCGGTCGTGCTCGGTAGGTCATATACTCGTTTCCCATCGAGGAAAACTGGCTGCAACAAGCGTTTGACGTTGAAGTTACGTGTCTTGATTTTAAAGGCTGGGTCACGGACATCGATTAAGTCGATTTCTGTGTATGAATCAACCGGTTCGTCAGAAAGGGCGATGTAATCGCCTTTGAACATTTTCGTTTCCTTGTCGATGATCCGGTACAATTCTTTTTTATGAGGCGTCGTCGTCTTCACTTTGGAAGAAGATACTTTGATGACCGGTTTCAACTCTCCGGTCTCATCTTCTCGTGCGACGAGTTTATATACCATACCAAGTGCCGGCTGTTCATAAGCTGTGATCCCACGCGTCCCAACGAGGAACGTATCGGCTTCGGCGCCCTGCATTCGTAAGTCTTGGATGACGTACTCATCTAAATCACCAGAGACGACGATTTTAACATAGTCGAGACCGGCTTCATTCAATGCTTTCCGGGCACGTTTCGACAGATAGGCGAGGTCTCCGGAGTCGAGTCGTACAGACTTGAGGCGGTGTCCGTTTGCCTCAAGTTCTTTCGCGACCGTGATTGCGTTCGGAAGACCGGATTTAAGAGTATCGTATGTGTCGATGAGAAGGCTCGTGTTGTCTGGGTACATCTCAGCGAATGAACGGAATGCGCTCAATTCATCATCATGGAACTGAATGTCCGCATGTTCCATCGTCCCTCCTGTCGGTACATCGAAATCACGTCCGGCAGAGACGAGGCTTGTCACATCGAAACCTGCGATGTAAGCGGCACGTGTGCCGTAATAGGCGGCATCGACCCCTTGCGCGCGACGTGCGCCGCCTTCAAGGAGTGTTTCGTTCGGTGCAGCTTGGCGAATCCGTGCATATTTCGTAGCGATAAGTGATTCATGGTTGGCGATATTGAGGAGTGCCGTCTGGAACAACTTTGCCTCAAAGATGGTCGACTCAATCCGGACGACTTGTTCGTGGGGGAAGATGATTTCTCCTTCGCGGACACTATATAGTGAACCAGTGAACTTGAAATTCCGTAACACATTCTCAAACTCGTCTTCGAATCCAAGTTGTTTTTTCAAGTAGGCGATATCTTCTTCGGTAAACGATACGTTCTCTAAATAATGGACGATGTTCTCGAGTCCAGCAAAAACAACATATCCTCCACTAAATGGATTCGAGCGGTAGTAAAGGTCGAAGACGACTTTTTCGTTATGACGACCTTGCTTCCAGTAGATATACATCCAACGTGGAAGGTAAAGGTCCGTATGAAGTGCTAAATTGCGATGTAACATATATTTTCCTTTCTGTTTTACGTCACTTTCCGACGACGGTCGCACCGAGTGTCGTGACGAAATGTTCGAGCGCCCATTCGTGACCGACCGGATTAAAACTTTGGACGGCGTCGGCGTGGACGACGATTTGATAACCAAGATTGTAGGCATCTACGGCTGTGTGGAGCACGCAGATGTCCGTACAGACACCGACAAGATGAACTTCTGTGATGCCGCGTTCCCGAAGACGCAAGTCAAGGTCCGTTCCGGCAAACGCGCTATACCGTGTCTTATCAATCCAGTGGTCTGCCGTTTTGGATGCTTCTTTCACAGCTCCGTACAATTCACGACCTTCTGTCCCACGGATATTGTGAGGTGGGAACAACGTCGTTTCCGGATGGAAGGTGTCGCCTGCATCATGGACATCGTTTGCGATGACGACATAATCCTCTGTCGAGAACGTTTCAATCAACGTGACAATCCGTTCTTCAATCTCTTGCCCAGGTTTCCCGCAAGTCAAACGACCACTGTCTGCGATAAAATCAAATGTATAATCAATAACAATCAATGCGCGCATAGGAGATGCTCCTCTCATAATCAAAATGATGGCTATCCATCTCATTCTAAATCATTATACATCATGCGCGGAAGATTATTTTTCTTCGGTTTGGGTAGAATAAGACAAGTAGACCGTATAGGGAAAGGGGATTGTGACGATGGTATTATCACAAAGTGAATTGACAGACGAACTGTCACGCTTAAGAGGTTGGCAAGAAGTGAATGGGGAGATTCAAAAGACTTACCGCCTTGAAACGTTCCCGGAAGCCATCCAATTCGTACATCTAGTAGCGGATTTGGCTGAGTCACTCGATCATCATCCAAACATCTTAATCGAGTATCGGGATGTAACTTTGACCGTATCGACTCATGACGAAGGTGGTATCACGGAGAAAGACATTACACTCGCGAAAGGGTGTGAAGGACTTGTCTAAACTTTATATGACGTTCGCGTCAGGTAGCGTGGCGGAGCGCCTTCGGAAAGAACCGGGTGTCATCGCGGCGAATGGACATGAGACGATTTTACTCGCGGAGGGAGACAAATCCCCGTTCAAAAGTGGCAAAGTGTTTGAAATTGAAGAGGCATCAGGGGAATTCGTGAAAAAAGGAAACATCTTGTATGCGAACATCCCGGCAGATGAGAATGCCCGTTCTCTGTTATTTCATCAACTATTGACTGAAAAGGCGCCCCTCGGTGTCGGGCATGAAGGTTTTTCGGCTTACCGTCTCGGGGTCGACCCGGACGACCACCATGCTGTCGTCTTCATTCAGTTCACGTCTGGTGGAAAACACTTCCGAGATACGGCGGATTACGCAGTCTTCGAAGACCGGTTGAAACGGACCGTGGAACAACGTGGGTCAGGTCCTGTCATAAAACACTATGTCGTCACCGAGTCAGATAATCTATAATAAAAGATAACGTCATGTTAGGGGAGGATTTTTATGAACAAGAATTATTTCTGGTTGGGGATGGCTGCGGGTGCAGTAATCGGCGCAGCAGCATCACTTCTCCATAGCGAAACGCGCGATCAACAAGTAAGACAATTAAAAGGCATTAAGTCGAAGTTGAAGTCATCGAATACATCGACAGAAGCCCATGCAGTCGGTCTTCAAGCCTCATCGAAAGGGAACTTGAAAGATCGTGTCATGGAATGGAAATCGCTCTACGAAGAAAACCAAGATACGATTCAAAACCTTGTCGAAGACGTGAAGGATTTAGTCGACGTGCTTCAAGAGGCTCGTCATAAAAATCAAATTTAAGCAAACGGCCAAGCGATTTCGCTTGGCCGTTTTTTGTATCTTTGTCATAGGAATTGTGCCAATAATCCGAAGATGGCTAGTCCGATAATAATGTAGAAAAACCACTTTCCATCCCCAGAATGAATAACAGGGGGTGCGTACGAGCGTTGCTTATACTTTCCATAGCGAGCGGGCCGTGTATACGGAACGGCAAACCGTGAGAGTGGTAGGGCAAGTAAAAATCCTGAGAGGAAACCATACACATGCCCCCAAAGCGACACATTTGAACCGATTAATGTGAAGACAGCGCTGATAGCAACGAAGATATAAACCAAGCGGGCATCCTGGCTATACATCAACGTGCGACGGAAGCGGCCGATGAACACGTAAAATCCGAGAATGGCCAAGATTGCACCTGACGCACCAGCTTGTAGATAAAATAAATTGCTGACGGTGAAGTAGGTGAGCAAGTTGGCAAGAGCTCCGGCCAATACATAAAACAGGGCAAATTTCACATGACCGACCATTCTTTCCATCGCTGGCCCAAAGATGATCAGCGCGAACGAGTTGAACAATAAATGGCCGAGACTTAAATGAATAAAGTTGGCCGTGACCAAGCGGTACCATTGTCCGTCCGCGAGTGCCAAATGGAACGACCCACCCGTCGCCACGATTCGTAAACCAGGAGCGAAAGAATCGATGACAAACACAAGGAGTTGGATTACAATGAACAGCGTTACGAGTGGATATGCCCGTACAAACGTTTGTACATTTTCAGTACGACTAAACATAACATCACCTCTTTCCTCAATTGTATAAGGAAACGAGGAAAAAAGGAAAGGAGCGAGTGTCCTGTGATTGTAGGAATCGGAATCGATATCGTCGAGCTTGATCGGATGGCTCGCTCGATGAAACAACCGCGTTTTTTAAAGCGCCTGCTCACCGAAGCGGAATATGAGTTTATTCAACAGTACCCGCTACCGCGTCAAATCGAGTTTGTCTCAGGTCGTTTCGCCGCAAAAGAGGCTTATGCCAAGGCGGTTGGCACCGGCATTGCACACGGTTTATCGTGGCGTCATATTGAAATTTTACCAGATGAGACAGGACGGCCTGTCATGACCGCACCGTTTTCAGGTCGGATTCATGTCAGCATCAGTCATAGTCAAGCGTATGCGGTCGCGCAAGTCATCTTAGAAGAGGAGGGGCAACATGTTTCGTCCTAGTCGAATCGAGATTGATCGGGCGGCCATCGCCCATAATATAAAAGAATTATCAACACGTATCCCACAAGACATCATGGCGGTTGTCAAAGCGAACGCCTACGGTCACGGGGCGGTTGAAGTAGCGGAGATTGCACTTGAGAATGGGGCAACGATGCTTGGGGTCGCTTTACTTGAGGAAGCGATTGAGCTTCGCGATGCTGGAATCACGGCACCCATTCTCGTTATGGAGGCGCAATTCCCTGAATATGCCGGAGCTGCGGCAGAACGGGGCATCACGTTGTCCGTCTTTTCAGCCGAATGGTTAAAAGAGGCAACTCCTTATATAGAAGAAAAGCCCTTGAAGGTTCACATCAAAGTCGATACAGGGATGGGACGTCTCGGTCTGCGCACCCGTGAACAGTTGGATGCCTTACTAGAAGAAGCGACTGACTCGATTAGGGTGGAAGGGATTTACACCCATTTCGCGACAGCCGATGAACTAGATAGCGACTTGTACTATACGCAACAAGAGCGATTCGAACGGTTGATGGCGGGTCTACACGAGCGATTCCGTTATATTCATACGTCTAACTCAGCCGGAGCCATCCGAATGGCGGCTCAAGATGTTCCTTACAACTTGGTTCGTGTCGGTATCGCGCTTTATGGATTATATCCGTCAGGTGAGATGGAGACGTTCTATTCATTTCTGCGCCCAGCTTTCACTTTGAAAAGTCAGCTCATGCAGGTGAAACAACTTGAGGCAGGTCAAACAATCAGTTACGGCGCGACCTATACGACGTCGGCCGATGAATGGATCGGTACGGTCCCGGTCGGTTATGCGGACGGTTGGTTACGGAAGGCGAGCGGATTTGAGGTCGAGGTGGATGGCGTTCGTTGTCCAATCGTAGGGCGCGTCTGCATGGACCGTTTCATGATTCGTCTCCCAAAAGAGTTCCCAGTCGGTACGGATGTGACACTCATCGGTGGAAATGTCGCCATTGATGAACTCGCGTCACATCTAGGAACCATCAACTATGAGATTGTCTGTCAATTTACGAGCCGATTGCCGCGTCGCTATGTGTGAATCAAAAATCGTGTGAAATTATCTGAATTCTTTCTCGAATTCTCTATATTTTCCCATTCCTGCGTGTTATATTGATAAAGAACGCGGGAGATTTTCCGCCAGTCCATGAAACGATTCTGGAGGTGTAAGATGTTGAAGCAGCGAACTGCGGGTGCGCTAGCATCCGTCCCAGATCGGTTCTCGCAACAAGGGGGTCCGATTTCGATGAAAGACCGTGAAACACTGTCCTTGAACGATGTAGTGACATACTTGTCTAAAGAAATTGCTGATCGACAACAAACACTGCGTGAAGAATTGGCGAAAGGCTATCAAGAGATGGCCGCGTTTAACTTGAATATGGCAGAAGAGATGCTAACGATTGAAGCCGAAGCCGAACATGCTCTCTTACGTCAAGTAAGTGGGGTGTGAGCAGAGTGATCGTAAAGCGTGGTGACGTATTTTATGCGAATCTGTCGCCCGTAGTCGGCTCAGAGCAAGGTGGCGTTCGACCCGTTCTCATCGTACAGAACGACATCGGCAATCGCTTTAGCCCGACCGTCATTGTCGCTGCGATTACAGCTCAGATTCAAAAAGCAAAACTGCCGACTCATGTGGAAGTATATCAAGAGAAGCACGGACTCGAACGAGACTCTGTGATTTTACTTGAACAGATTCGAACGATTGATAAGCGTCGTCTGACGGATAAAGTCACTCATCTCGATGATGAGACGATGCATAAAGTTGACCGAGCGCTAGAGATTAGTATGGGATTGATCCCGCTCTAGCCTTACATAGATCAAGACTGGTACATAGGTATCGGTCTTTTTTTAAAATATTTTTTAAGAAAATGGTTTAAAATTTCGTCAGAGGGGAATTAAAATTAATCGTACTCAATTTATCTGTACGGACATTTAGGAGGGAATAGACAATGGATTTAGCGATTCGCGAGCAAGTCATTGGAGAACAATTACACCTTTACGTATCCGGGGAAGTGGATACATATACTGCACCAAAATTGAAAGAAGTATTGCATCCGGCCATCAGTGAACAAGATGTGGTCGTTCATTTAGACGAAGTGGAGTATATGGACTCGACAGGTCTTGGTGTATTCGTTGGGGCATTGAAGATTGCCACGCGTAACGAAAAAGAGTTGTCACTTGTCGGGGTCACGGATCGAGTCAATCGTCTATTCGAATTGACGGGTCTTCACAAACTTCTTTCTATTAATTCGAATGTAAGAGGTGGCACGCAATGAACAATGTTGAACAGACGGTCATGACGTTCCCGGCCAAACCAGAATATGTCGGTGTGGTTCGATTAGTCGTTTCAGGAATCGCTAACCGTATGGGATATACGTACGACGAGATCGAGGATATTAAAATCGCGGTCTCGGAAGCATGTGGCAATGCCGTGCAACATGCTTATGAAGAACATCAGGATGGAGAAGTCAAACTCTCGTGTGGCGTGTATGCAGATCGTCTTGAAATCACGATTGAAGATTCAGGCAAGACGTTCGCGGATGATGTGAAGCGTCAAGCGACTCCGGTCGAAGAGACGACGGAAATTGAATCGCTCCGCGAGGGAGGACTTGGTCTCTTCCTTATCGAAGCGTTAATGGATGATGTCTCGATCAATAAAGACAACGGTGTCAAAGTGACGATGACAAAACTCCTTAACAGGGACGAGGTGGATCAGAGTGCCAGCAAAATCTCAACAACGCCATCACAGTGATGATGAGGTACTAGAGTGGATTGAACGCTACCAACAAGATGACCAAAACGAAGAAGTGCAAATGCTACTCATCAATCGCTATTCAGACCTCGTCGAAGCGCTCGCTCGCAAATTCTCGCGAGGACGGGCGATTCACGACGATCTCGTACAGGTTGGGATGATTGGATTACTAGCGGCACTTCGTCGATTTGACCCAGAGTTTGGTCGTAGCTTCGAATCGTTTGCCGTCCCGACCATCATCGGAGAAATCAAGCGATTCATCCGCGATAAAACATGGAGTGTCCATGTGCCACGTCGGATTAAAGAGCTCGGACCGAAAATTAAGAAGACAGTCGAAGAGTTGACGACTGAATTGCAACGTTCTCCGCGAATCGATGAGATTGCCGATCATCTTGGCGTATCAGATGAAGAAATTCTCGAAACGCTTGAGATGGGCAAGAGCTATCAGGCTTTGTCAGTCGATAGTTCAATTGAAGCGGATAACGAAGGCAGTACGGTCACACTACTCGATTTAGTCGGTAGCCAAGAACGTGGGTATGAATCAGTCGATCAACGTCTCATTTTAGAAAAAGCGTTCAACGTCTTAAATGAGCGGGAACGTGCTATCTTAGAATGTGCCTACTATAAGAACATGAGCCAAAAAGAGACTGGAGAACTTCTCGGCATCTCGCAGATGCACGTCTCCCGTTTGCAGCGGCGAGCACTCGAAAAGCTGCGTGAAGCCATCAAAGTCCCACTCAATGAAGTATTCTCAAGCGATGACTAATCGAGTCGTCGCTTTTTTGTTTGAATGTTTGCTACACTTTGGAAGAGATCAAAAAAGGAAGTGATTCAAGTGATTGCGAAAGTGGCTAAAGCGTTAAACTTGAAAGGGAACCAAGTTGAGACGGTACAACAGCTTGCGTCTGAAGGGGCGACCATTCCGTTCATGGCCCGTTACCGGAAAGAAATGACGGGAAATCTGGATGAAGTCGAAATCAAAGGGATTTTAGACGCCCTTCAATATGAAGAGAGTCTACAAAAACGTAAAGCGGATGTCCTTGCCAAATTAGAAGAGTTGGAAAAGAACACGCCTGAATTAACGAAAGCATTAGAGGTGGCGACGACACTTCAACAAGTTGAAGACATCTACTTACCGTATCGTCCGAAACGACGCACGAAAGCGGAACAAGGTCGCGAGAAAGGGTTGCAACCACTCGCAGACTGGTTCCGTGACAAGTCACTTTATTCATCAGAGGCGTTAAAAGAACGCGCTCAAGACGTCGAAGTAGAAGAAGCGTTGCCACTCGTTCGTGCCATCATCGGGGAGGAATGGGGCGAGGAAGCGAAACTGAGACAGATGCTCCGTGACCGCGTACGCAAAGAAGGGCTCTTGCGCTCGAAGAAGAAAAAACAAGCGGAGGACGAGAAAGAGATTTTTGCACAGTACTATGAATATGAAGAAAAAATCGCTGGCATCGTCCCACACCGTGTACTCGCCTTGAACCGTGGAGAACGTACCGACGTTCTTCAAGTAAAAGTGATATTTGACGAGACGCGCTTCATGGATCAGACCCTCCGTACATATGAACGACTGCCGAAAGAGAAGCGTGAAATTGTCGAAGCGGCTGTGATAGAGGCTTATAAAAAATCTGTCTTCCCGGCAATTGAACGGGAGATTCGTGGTGAGTTGACAGAGAAGGCAGAAGAACAAGCAATCGATGTCTTCTCGAAAAACTTAAAGCAGCTCTATATGCAGCCACCTCTTCGCGAAGTAGTCGTCTTAGGGATTGATCCGGCATATCGGACGGGTTGTAAGTGGGCAGTCGTTAACGAAATCGGAAAAGTCGAAGAAGTCGGTGTCTTTTATCCGACGGCACCGAAACATGATATCGCTGGAGCCGAGAGAGTGTTGACGAGACTCGCGAAGGAATATCCGATCTCGGTCATCGTCGTCGGGAACGGGACTGCGTCACGCGAGACAGAACAATTCGTCGCCGACTGGTTGAAGAAAGCAGAGCGTGACATCGCTTATGCGATTGTGAACGAAGCAGGGGCGAGTGTGTATTCGGCATCGGAAGTCGCACGAAGCGAATTTCCGGACTTAAAAGTCGAGGAACGGTCAGCCGTCTCGATCGCACGCCGAATCCAGGATGCGATGGCGGAACTTGTCAAAGTCGACCCGCAATCAGTCGGTGTCGGACAATATCAGCATGACGTGAGCCAGAATAAACTGAAGGCATCCTTAGAATTTGTCGTCGAAAGCGTGGTCAACATGGTCGGAATTGACGTCAACCGTGCCTCCGAGTCTTTATTGACATACGTATCGGGACTTAACAAGACGACGGCAAAAAATATTGTGTCATACCGTGAAGAGAATGGACGCTTTGAAACGAGAAAGGATATTAAGAAGGTGCCACGTCTCGGAGCAAAGGCGTTCGAACAAGCGGCTGGGTTCTTGCGAATCATGAACGGGAAGGATGTTCTTGACCAAACTGAGATTCATCCGGAAAGTTACCCGCTCGCGTTATCGATTCTAAAAGAAATCGGCTCCTCTAAATCAGAGGTTGGAACAGCCGAGCTTCGAGAACGTCTACAGCAAGTCGACGCACGTGCATTGAGTGAGCGATTAGATGCGGGTCTTCCGACAGTAGAGGACATTTTAAAATCATTAGCCAAACCGGGTCGTGACCCGCGTGAAGATATTCAAAAGCCGTTACTACGAACAGATGTTATGAGCCTTGAAGATCTTAAAGTAGGGATGGAATTCCAAGGAACTGTCCGAAACGTCATTGATTTCGGTGCATTTGTCGATATCGGCGTGAAGCAGGATGGACTAGTCCACATTTCGAAATTGTCGAATCGTTACGTGAAGCATCCGCTTGATGTCGTTTCGGTCGGTGACATCGTAACTGTATGGATTGAACAAGTCGATGTGAATCGTGGACGAATTAGTTTGACGATGCTTACGCCGAACAGTTAAGACGATGCTTACGCCGAACAGTTAATAAGAAGAAACTCGGAGCAGGTAAAATGTTTTTCATTTTGCCTGCTTTTTTTTCAGAAAAAGTGTTGACGGTCTTTTTATGCCGTGATATCTTATAGAAGTCGCCGAGAGACGACATGCGAAATAAACGTTTTTCTAAGAAAATGATTGACAGGTTTCTGGTTTGCGGTTACAATATAAATCGTTACTTCGATAAGTTCAAGCAACGTTCCGCAATAGCTCAGTGGTAGAGCAACCGGCTGTTAACCGGTAGGTCGTAGGTTCAAATCCTACTTGCGGAGCCATTTTATTTTGGAGACGTACCCAAGAGGCTATAAGGGGCTCCCCTGCTAAGGGAGTAGGCTGGGAAACCGGTGCGAGGGTTCGAATCCCTCCGTCTCCGCCACTTAAAATTACTTAGAAGACACATAATATCGGCCCGTTGGTCAAGCGGTTAAGACACCGCCCTTTCACGGCGGTAACACGGGTTCGAATCCCGTACGGGTCACCATATATGGAGGATTAGCTCAGCTGGGAGAGCACCTGCCTTACAAGCAGGGGGTCGGCGGTTCGATCCCGTCATCCTCCACCATTTCAAATAAAAACGTAATCTGGTCTTGTGGTGTAGGGGTTAACATGCCTGCCTGTCACGCAGGAGATCGCGGGTTCGAATCCCGTCAAGACCGCCATTTACGTTGGGCTGTAGCCAAGTGGTAAGGCATCGGATTTTGATTCCGACATGCGAAGGTTCGATCCCTTCCAGCCCAGCTTTTATTTGAGTCATTAGCTCAGTTGGTAGAGCATCTGACTTTTAATCAGAGGGTCGCAGGTTCGAGCCCTGCATGACTCACCATTTTTCTTTTAACTTTATACGCTGCGGTCGTGGCGGAATCGGTAGACGCGCTAGGTTGAGGGCCTAGTGGTGGTTAACACCGTGGAGGTTCAAGTCCTCTCGACCGCACCATACGCACCCTTAGCTCAGCTGGATAGAGCGTTAGACTACGAATCTAAAGGCCGGGAGTTCGAATCTCTCAGGGTGCACCATTCTTTTTTATGGGCCTATAGCTCAGCCGGTTAGAGCGCACGCCTGATAAGCGTGAGGTCGGTGGTTCGAGTCCACTTAGGCCCACCATTTAAACTGACGAACTTTGAAAACTGAACGATGAGGCAAAAAAAGTTTTACAATTTTTGAATGAAGCGCAAGCTTCGTCAATTTAAGAGCTATATCAAATTCTTTGGAGAGTTTGATCCTGGCTCAGGACGAACGCTGGCGGCGTGCCTAATACATGCAAGTCGAGCGC